>CAZMGM010000014.1:0-53271 GCA_964565865.1 uncultured Acidobacteriota bacterium
GAGCTACGCCCACCATATTCTCCGCTGCCCCGGAGGCAGGGGAACCACAGATTGTACAACCGATACCCTAACTGCGACAATTCAGAAGATCAGCCAATGGTCAGAGATTCAGCGTTAAGCTTTCGGTAGAAAAGGGATTGGTCCCAGGTTTACAGTTCCATTCATGCGCACCAATGGCCTGCCCCCGCCCGATGAAATGTACACGGCTCTGGTCGAACGGGACACTTCCTACGACGGCATCTTTGTTACCGGAGTCCGGACCACAGGAGTATTCTGCCGACCTAGCTGTCCCGCCCACAAGCCTCATCGGGAAAACGTCGATTTCTTCGCCGAACCACGGGAAGCCCTGCTTGCCGGTTACCGATCCTGCCAGAGATGCGAACCTCTGCAGCCCAGTGACCACACTCCCGAATGGATAAAAAGTCTTCTGGCAGTTGTCGAGCAGGATCCTTTCAGGAAGTGGACCGGCTCCGATCTGCGCAAACGATCCTTGGATCCGGACAGGGTACGCCGCTGGTTCAAGAAGCACCATGGACTGACCTTTTATGCCTACCAGCGGGCTCGTCGACTGGGGCTGGCGTTGGGCCGGAATCAAGTTGGCGAGGGCCAGGTAATGGTGGCTTACGACCATGACCTCGATGCACTCAGCGGTTTTCGGGATGCCTTCAATTGCATTCTGGACGCGACTCCGTCCCGGAGTCGCGTCCAGAATGCCGCCTTCATGAGGTGTGTGCTGACTCCTCTCGGTCCGATGGTTGCGGCGGCTACGGAACAAGGCATCTGCCTCCTCGAGTTTGCTGATCTCCATCTGTTGGAGACTCAGATTCAGCGTCTAAAGATGCATCGGGATTGTACAGTGGTGCCCGGCCATAACAGTTATCTGGAGAGCCTCGATGAAGAGTTGAAGCTCTACTTTCGGGGCGAACTGAGAGACTTTTCCATGCCCTTGATCATGGCCGGGTCTGATTTTCAGTGTGATGCCTGGGAGTTTCTGCAGTGGATTCCCTACGGGGAGACACGCAGCTATACGGATCAGGCGCAAGCCATCGGGCGCCCCGACGCCCAGCGAGCGGTGGGCCGCGCCAACGGAGATAACAGGCTGACCATCCTGATCCCTTGCCACCGGGTCATCCGCAGCGATGGCACGATTTCAGGTTACGGGGGAGGAGTCTGGCGCAAACATTTCCTCCTCGCGCTAGAACGCAACAAACGCGCACTTCCCCTGTAGACTCTGTCGTTCTTTGCGTGTTTGCGATTCATCCACTGCCACCGGAAGCCCACGACCAAAAGATCTACAATGGGGAACTGTCGGGTGCGAAAGTGGCGGAATTGGCAGACGCGCCAGATTTAGGATCTGGTGCCCGTAAGGGCGTGGGGGTTCGAGTCCCCCCTTTCGCACCACTTTGTTTTCAAGGGTTCTAGGGCGATTTTCTCTGGCCTTCTCAATTCGCCGACAGCCTTGTCTTAAAATAAACCCAGAAGGATACTCACCGCCTATTCTGTGGACATCCTTCTGTCAGACACTTTACCGTCGTTACGTTTTATACAGATTCAAAAGTCTTAGCAGTTATCCTTGTCAGATTAGGGTGGGCTGATTCGGTCCCCTCTCATCCTTTCTTGTTGGATACTGACTTAGTCTGTCTGTGGGACGATTCTCCGAGGGGCAGTGTGGGAAGTCCTATCCCGCTGCAAACCTGTTCGTTGTCCTCGCAGTTCTGAATGTAGCGTTAATCAGGGACGCTGCGTCCGGAAACCGCGGATTGACTTCCGACGAGGTCTGGCTTCTGACCCCGGCCTTCACGTCA
This sequence comes from uncultured Acidobacteriota bacterium, assembly GCA_964565865.1. Lineage (GTDB taxonomy): Bacteria > Acidobacteriota > UBA6911 > RPQK01 > CBDAPI01 > CBDAPI01. The sequence continues at coordinate 1,806 of CAZMGM010000014.1, forward strand.
ACACTTCATGAATCACGCGGCCATGCACGTCGGTCAAACGCCGTTTGATCCCATTGTGGTAAAAGGTCAGCCGCTTCTGGTCGAGGCCGAGCAAGTGCAGGATTGTGGCGTGGAGGTCCTGGGCTGTTAGGATGTTTTCGACCGCTTTGAACCCGAATTCATCGGTCGCTCCGTAGCTGAATGGCGCCTTGACGCCTGCCCCGGCGAGCCAACAGGTAAAGCCGAAGGGATTATGGTCTCGCCCATGCGTGCCGACTTGAAACATCGGCATCCGACCAAACTCGGTGCAGAGCAAAACCAAGGTTGATTCGAGCAGCCCACGCTGCTTCAAATCTTGTAACAGGCCGGCCACCGGTTGGTCCAGGATTGTAGCGTGAACGCCCTTTCAGGACTCGATCAGGGTCCCGCACCCTTCATTAGTGAAGATCTCCGAAAGAAGTGTATCGCGTTCCAGGCCGCTGATGATGTGGGCCCGGGGTACTCCACCTTCGATGGCGCGCCGGCAGGCCTCCAGCTTGACACTCATCCCTCCCTTGACGCTGCGGCCCAGACAATCATCCAGCTCGTCGAGCTGGATCTGAGAAATCAGGGTCTCTCGGTCGGTCGGATCACGAAGAACTCCCACGATCGGTGTCAGAAAAATCAGTTTCGTGGCCTCCAATGCAACCGCAATTTCAGCAGCCACAGTGTCAGCGTTGATGTTGTACACTTGGCCTCCTTCACCGCCCGCCATGGCACTGATCACAGGGACATAGGATCCCGAGATCAGATGGTTGATGACCTCGGGATTGACCGTTTCTACTTCGCCCACGAAGCCGAAATTTACCTTTCGGAGCTTTCCTGTCTCGCGGTCCACGACGTTCTGGACAGGGCGACGCAACGCCGAGATGAGGCCGGAATCAACTCCCGAAAGACCCACGGCCGGAACCTGGTGACGACTCAACCCGGCCAGGATGTCCGTGTTCAGCTTTCCGTTGAACACCATTTTGGCCACATCCAGAGTCCTTGCATCGGTGACCCGGCGTCCGTTCACAACTTCCACCCGAATCCCCAGGTTGCGGGCCAGTTCCGAAGCCTGAGGGCCACCACCGTGAACAACCACGACGTGTATGTTGAGCTGATGAAGCAAGGATATCTGGGTGACCAGCTGGTCCAGTGTTTCCTCCTCGGCCACAATCTCTCCCCCCATCTTGACGACAAAGATCTTCCCACTGTAAAGGCGAAGATAAGGCAAAGCCTGCTTCAGTCCCACCACCGTACTCATACCACTCCCTCCTTACTGAATGGTTCCTGACCGAGCATATAGAGCAGCAGAGCCTTCTGCACATGCAGCCGGTTCTCGGCCTGGTCGACCACCACGCTGCAGGGTGAATCCAGGACTCGATCAGAAGCGATTACGTTGCGCCTGACCGGCAAGCAGTGCATGAAGGAAGCTCCGGCCATTCCGGCCATCAGTCCTTCCGTGACTTGCCAGTGGCGATATTGATTCCGGATGTGCTGTTCCTGTTCTGGGTCCTGGTAGGTCTCCAGGCTTTTCCAGGACTTGGCATACACGACGCGTGCGCCCTCCACCGCTTCCAGGTCTTCGCTTTCATCAATGGAAGCACCCGTCTCTGCGGCTATCTTGCCTGTCAATTCAGTGAGCTGGTCATCCAGAGCGAACTCGGGAGGTCGCAGGATGGTCAGACTGAGACCGCGTTGAGCTGCAATGAGGGCCACCGACCTGGGCACGGCGAGAGGAAGAGCACGGGGATGATAAGCCCAGGTTAAGACGAGTCTGGAACCCGGGACCAGGCCCAGTTCGTTCCAGGTCAGTGCATCTCCCAGAGACTGACAGGGATGCCAAAGAGACGACTCCAGATTAATGATAGGAACAGTGGCGTGGCGGGCGAATTCCGACAGGACAGGATCTGTGGAGTCCACCGCCCAGGACTGTCCCGAAGGAAAGGCCCGCACCGCCAGAGCATCAAAATACCGAGAGAGAACGGGTGCTGCCTCGCGCACATGCTCGGCTTTGTCCCCGTCCATGACCACCCCGTCCTCGGTCTCGATGTTCCAGACCCCGCTTCCCACATTGAGGGTTACCGAATGGCCTCCCAGCTGCTGCATGGCAACGGCGAAAGAAGTCTGTGTCCGTAAACTGGGATTGAAAAAGAGCATGCCCAGAGATTTCCCCGTCAGGTTACCTGCGACGGTACCGTTTTTGATCTTTGAGGCGAACTCAAGGAAACGCTCGAGCTGAACCGGTGAGAAGCAATCGGTGGAAGTGAAGTGCATACTGGTTCCTATACGGAGAAGCGCTCCAGAACTGTGGCCAGGTGCCCAAAGTCCTTTTCTTCAATCGTCAAGGGCGGCATCAGGCGGACCACGTGCGGGTCGGCAGAAGTGCCGGCCAGAATTTGATTCTCAAACAGGAACCTGGTGACGGTTCTGGCCGGTACGTTGGTTTCCAGGCCCAGCAGTAGCCCGTATCCCCGCACCGACGAAACCGGCCCGGCGATAAGCATTCGGTGAGCGATCGACTCGAGATGGAGGGCGTTCTCAATTAGTTTTTCCCTTTCAATGGCATCCAGTACAGCCAGCCCTGCAGCACAGGCTACGGGTCCTCCACCGAAGGTTGAACCCAGTTCCCCAAGCTTGATTTCCAGGGCAGCTTCTTCCGTGGCGAGCACCGCGCCGGTTGGGATTCCGTTGGCCAGCCCCTTGGCGGTTGTGAGTAGGTCCGGTTTGCAGTCGAACCGTTCCGATGCAAAAGTCGCACCCGTACGGCCCATCCCGGTTTGAACTTCATCAAAGATCACCATGGTCCCATTCTGATGACAGAGCTCGACCAGATCGGGAAGGTACCCGGTGTAGGCGCTGCGAACTCCATTCATACTCTGGATGGGTTCAAGAATCACTGCCGCCGTGTCGGAGTTAAGTTGTTTCTGCAGCGATTCCAGATCCCCGAACTCCGCCACGTCCACCGCGCGGACAAGGGACGGGAACTGCTCCCGATAGTTTCCGATCGTGGTGACCGACAGGGCTCCGGCCGTGCGTCCATGAAAGCCACCCCTCATGGTGACAAGACCACTCCGCCCGGTGGCCTTGAGGGCTACCTTGATAGCGGTCTCGTTGGCTTCGGCCCCGGAGTTACACAAGAACAGACGGCTCAGATGTGGGGGTGCAAAAGCGATCAGACGCTGCTGGTATATAGCCCTGATATCGTTGGATGCAACGTTTGAATAGAAGCCCAGCCTCCCGGCTTGGCGCGTGATGGCTTCAACCCAGCCGGGGTGGCAATGACCGATGAGAGCCACGCAGTGCCCCCCATACAGGTCGAGATATTCCACGCCTGCAGAATCACGGACCTTACATCCATTTCCTTCCACCAGCGTGATGGGCCACTTCGAATAGGTCGGAATCTGGTACTGATTCTCCAGGTCTTGATAAAGAGTCGTAGCGCACATGATCTTTCTCTAAACGGGCCGCGCCGGGGGTGTCTGAAGTCCTGAGGTCTCGGCCCAGCCCGCCATCAGATTGGCATTCTGGATCGCCTGACCGGCGGCTCCCTTGATGAGATTGTCGATAGCTGCACAGATCAGAACCCGCCTTCCTCGGACATGGATCGATAGGTCGCATCGATTCGTTCCCGAGACTTCGGTCAGTGAAGGAGACTCGGCGAGCAGTCGTACGAAGGGGGCTTGGGCATAGACTTTCTGAAAGCACTCCGCCAGGTGGCATGCTTCTACCCGTTCGGAGTAGAAAGCGTGAACCGTGACAAAGATCCCGCGCACCAGGGGGGCCATCTGGGGAACGAAGGAGATCTCGGTCAGGGAGCTTCCTCCTAGCTGGTTCCATGACTGTTCAATTTCCGGCAGGTGTTGGTGGTCCAGAGGCTTATAGGCCCTGAAATTGTTGGCTCGCAAAGGATGATGGGTCGTGGGCCGGGGCTGAATTCCCGCTCCCGAAGAACCGGTCTTCCCGTCAATAGCGACAAAGAGGAGCTCCTTTTCGAAACTGGCCAGAGGTAACAAAGCGAGTTGCGCAGCTGTCGCAAAGCAGCCCGGATTGGAGACGAAACGAGTGGCCTGGATTCCCTTGCGGTGGAATTCGGGGAGTCCGTAAACAAACCTCGCCAGCCAGTCGGGACGGGAGTGCTCCACACCGTAATAGCGCTGGTACTTCTCCGGGGAGTCAAGCCGGAAGTCGCCCGAGAGATCAATGACCCTGGTGTCATCTCCACCAATCTCCTCAAGAATCGAGGGGAGAACCAGCATGGTGCGGCCATGGCTCATTGCCGAGAAAAGGGTCCACTGCCCTCGCCCCAGCCGACTCCATTCAAAATCCTGGGGAGAAAGAAAGGGGGTTTCGATTAGCCCCTGTAATTCCGGATAAACTTCTCCGATAGACTTCCCGGTCTGGCTTTCAGAAAGGGCTGCCGCCACTTCGAAGCGGGGATGAAGAACAAGCAGCCGGAGCAGCTCTCTTCCGACGAAACCGCCGGCTCCCAGGACGACAGCCTTCTCAGAAGGCATGCTGGATCACCTCGCCGTACACTGTCTCGATTAACGGCTCAGGATGGGTACGAGCATTGGCCGCCTTCAATCCCAGCCGCTTCTCAATAAACTTGCGCCCCACCTTGTTGTCCGTGACAGGTCCGGCCACCACCTGGATTTCGATACCCAGGTGCTTCAGAAAACGGCAGGCTCCCCAGGCTCCCGCCGGGTCGTTAGCGCACAGGACGACACTGCGTAGCCACTGCTTGACTTCAACGTCATCCAGTACCGCCTGGACCCCGTAGTCTCCGAAAATTCCGTCTCCAAACTCGAGTACGACCACGTCTGGCTTGGTCCGGCTCAAGTTGCTGATCAGACGGCGGGTCACTGCCGGTGCCGTGTCGGGATTCGTGGCCACAACCCCCGCATCAGCAAAGGAGAGCGCCTCGGTGGCGCCATAATCGATCATGCGCAGGACGTCCTGTCTGAGTGCCACGCCAGTCACCTTCCCGGCCGAGACCTTCATTCCCCTTTTGACCAGACCGTGGATCACCTCGCAGGCCGCTACCGTTTTCCCTGCATTCATGCAGGTACCCACGACGGCTACGAGGGGCGGCATCTTCCGCACATCCTGGTCTTCGGGAATTGCCTCCAGTTTAATGTGCGCAGGAACCCCGACCCTTTTCCCCAAATAAGGAAAGTGGAGAACGGCTCCCAGGATCTCTACCTCGAAGGGGCTCCCCACGTCCGGATTATAGGAAGTGCATTCACCGAGCACGCCCCCCAGATTCAGAAGATGAATCCGGTCCCCCGTCACGACCTTTTCCGGGAGGCGGCCCTCATAGCCGTGCAGAGCATTCCGATGCCCCAGGACACCGGCAATACAGTCTCCGCTCTTGAGCGGGACCATCCGCCCTTCGGAGTTCTCCAGTTCGTTGTAGACGCTCTTGTCGTTCAAAACCCGGCCCGCAACGATAAAACCTTCCTCTACTACGATCTCGTCCGTCAGGTACACATCGCGGGCAATCCCGGCCCGGAACGCCGCAGACCCGATCTTGTCCAGCCGTACTCGTTTCATTTTCAAACTTCCCTCAAGCTATCTATTTTAATAAAAATGCATAACTCTATGCAACTAGTTTTTCCTGCATTCCCTCGGTATTCAAGGATTAATCCGATTTCAACATGTTTAAAATAGATAAATATGAGCCAGGATCGATTTGACAATCCTCTATTTTTATGTACATAATTATTCACATTTACGTTGGAGAGTAGCTGGGTGTTTTCAACCTAAAATCGAGAAAGTCTGATCGTAAAGAGGGTGGTTTACCTCGTAGAGAATCATGAAGAAGCGGCGACAAAGACAGGTTCTGCAGGTCGTAACGGCGGAGGCGATCCGCAGTCAAGAACAGCTGCGTAGCCACCTCGCCGAGCGGGGATGCAGGGTAACCCAGGCAACATTGTCGCGGGATTTGAAGGACCTGAGAATCGTTAAAACTACGGATGCCACGGGTAGTTACCGCTATCGGTCTCTGCACGAACCCAGTCAGCAGACGCCCCGCTGGAGTGTCAGTGGGAACTTGATCGTGATCCGTACACAAAGAGGACTGGCGGCGGCGCTGGCTTATGAAATCGACGCCCTGGAACTGGCCGAAATAGAGGGGACCGTGGCCGGAGAAGATACGATTCTGGCCGTTGTGGCCCAGGGCCATCAAGCCGCCGATGTGGAGCAGAAACTATGGGGCATCCTCAAAAAATAAGGAAGATCGTTCTGGCCTACTCTGGAGGTCTCGACACGTCCGCCATGCTGCACTGGTTGAAACAGCAGTACGGATGTCCGGTTGTCGCCTTTTTGGCCGATGTCGGCCAGCAGGAAGATTTTGAAGCCATCCGTGCCAAAGCCTTTGCCACGGGTGCAGACGAGGTCGTGGTGTCGGATCTGAAGGAAGAGTTTGTCAGGGAGTTCGTTTTCCCGGCAGTCCAGGCCCATGCCGTCTATGAAGGTGAGTACCTACTCGGGACCTCTCTGGCCCGGCCGCCGATCGCCCGCGAGCAGGCCCGCATTGCCGAATCCATGCAGGCTGATGCCGTTGCGCACGGGGCCACGGGCAAGGGCAACGACCAGGTCCGCTTTGAGCTGACCTATCAGGCTCTGGCCCCTGAGCTGGTGACGATCGCTCCCTGGAGGACTTGGGAATACAAGAGTCGGACTGAGCTCATTCACTACTGCCACGCTGAAGATATCCCCGTCGAGTCCACTCTGGAGAAACCCTACAGCATCGACCAGAACCTGATGCACTGTTCTTATGAAGGCGGCATTCTGGAAGACCCCTGGCAGCCACCTCCCGAAGATATTTTCCTCACGACCTGTTCCCCCGATCAGGCTCCAGAGAAACCAGAAGAGGTTAGAATTGAATTTTCCGAGGGAGTCCCAGTAAAAGTGGACGGGCAATCACTCTCGCCTGGCCGTCTGCTGGAGGAACTGAATACCCGGGCCGGTCGGCATGGAGTGGGCCGGGTGGACATCGTAGAAAACCGGTTCGTGGGAATGAAATCTAGAGGAGTATATGAGACACCGGGTGCCACCGTTCTTCACCGAGCCCATCGAGCCCTCGAATCCCTCGTGCTCGACCGGGAGGTTCTTCATTTTAAGGATCTTCTAGCCCCGCAGCTAGCTGAGAAGATTTACTACGGCCTCTGGTTCGCTCCCGAGACTCAGCTGCTTTTGAAGACAGTGGAGGAAACCCAGCAGGGGGTCTCAGGTGAAGTAGAAATGCGTCTTTACAAGGGTAGTTGCTCCATCCGGAGACGACGATCCGAAAACAGCCTGTACAGTGCCGAGTACGCCACTTTCGAGGAAGACTCCGTATATCATCAGGAGGATGCCAGCGGCTTCATTCAGTTGCAGGGACTGCGACTGAGAATGGCTGCTGCCCGCTCCGGAAACGGTCCACCGTGCAAGCCGGGGGTGACCCATGAAAAACGGTGACTGGTCGAAAAAACAGCTTTGGGCAGGTCGTTTTAAGGAGGATGTAGCCGCAGCTGTCATCGACTACACAGCCTCTCTGGAGGTGGACCGGCGACTGGCTCCTCAAGATCTGCAGGGAACCAGAGCCCATGTCCGAATGCTGGCCGGAAGAGGCATCCTGTCTGAAACCGATTGCGACTCGATACTCGATGCCCTCGGCCACATCGAGACGGAACTGGAAGACGGTCGGTTTCCCTACCGGCGGGAGCTGGAAGACATCCACATGAACATAGAATCCCGCTTGATCGAACTGGTCGGACCGGCGGGAGGGGGCGTTCACTCCGCACGAAGCCGCAACGACCAGGTAGCAGTGGACGTAAAGCTCTACTGCCGGGAGACGGCAATCCGCTGGCAGAAACTTCTCTTGAATCTCCAGGATTCCCTTCTGGAGCGCTCAGGGGATTTAAAGGAGGAACTCTTCCCGGCCTGGACCCACCTGCAGGCTGCCCAGCCGATCTCCTGGGCTCACTACCTGCTTTCCTTTTGTGCCATGTTTGGGCGGGACTTCGAACGCCTCAAACACTATCGGGAGCTCCACTCTACCTCGCCTCTGGGAGCTGGTGCCTTGGCCGGCAGCACACTACCCATCGACCCCATGACAACAGCCCGGGGCCTGGAATTTGAACGGAGCTTTGAGAACAGCTACGACGTGGCCGGCGATCGAGACTTCGTCCTGGAACTTCTGCAGATTGCCACCCAGCTCATGCTTCACGTGAGCCGACTGGCCGAGGATTTCATCTATATGGCCAGCTCTGGTGCGGCCTGGATCAAACTCCCACAATCCCTCTGCACCGGGAGCAGCATGATGCCTCAGAAGCAGAATCCAGACGTTCTGGAACTGGCCCGGGGCAGGACTGCCTCGGTTCTGGGACACACTCAGGCGGTCTCCATGCTGCTGAAAGGGCTACCGACTTCCTATCATCGGGATCTTCAGGAGGATAAGACCCATCTGTTCGCCGCGGTGGATATTATAGACTCGACGCTCCGAATCCTGCCCCGGGTCGTTCTCGATTTCAGAATTCTCCCGGACGGCTACACCCGCCTCTTCAAGGACGGATTTCTGGCAGCCACAGACCTAGCTGAGTATCTGGTGGAACAGGGGGTGCCATTCCGCGAGGCTCACCGCAGGGTCGGTGAACTCGTGTCCTCCTGTATTTCGATGGGAACAGCCCTCCAGGGACTGACCCTGGAGGACCTCCAGGAGTGGAGCCCTGAGTGCACTGAAGAGGTTCTAGGCCGGCTGGATCCGAAGTCGAGCTTGAGCAAACGGAACCACGCCGGCGCCACCGGGACACAAGCCGTCGAGAAGCAGCTTCAACACTGGCGTTCCTGGATAAAACAGCGGCGACAGCCTGGTTCATAACGCGCTCACAGAAATTCTGACGGCATGGACTTTGAAGATGCTACAGGAGACAAGCGGCTAGCAGTCCATGATCAAGGTCCCGCCGGCTGCTAGAATAGAAACTTCAACGCAAACTGGATCTGGCGGGAAGTGACCACGGTACCGGTCAGGCGACCCGCCGATCCACTTGGAACTCCGGTTCCGTCCGGATTTGCTCCCACGAAGACGAAACGATTCTGAGCGGTGGGCGTGGCGAAGCTAGCCTGGTTGAAGAGGTTAAAAAACTCGGCTCGGAACTGGAGATCAACCTCCTCGGAGAGTCTGGTGGTTTTGAGCAGCGAAAAGTCCAGGTTGGCCAGGCCCGGACCGATCACGGTATTTCGCCCCAGATCCCCCAGGAAACCGGCGGGTTGAAGCTCGAAGGAGTCGGCGTTAAAGTAGGCATCCGGAGATCCGGTCCCGGGATTGTTGTCTGCCCCCGGTCTCAGACTGGGACGGTCGTGACGAAATGGTCCAATGGCCGCGGTTCCGGCCCGGTCGAACGAGTTCTGGACCGTGAAGGGGTTTCCATCCGCCAGCGAAATGATGGAATTGATTTGCCAGCCCTCCCGGATTCGACCCTCCGCTTCACTGCCACCCTTCCCGAAGGGAAGCTCGTAACCAAAATTGAGAACAAAGTTATTGCGCACGTCGAAGCCCGAAAGAGACCGGTCCAGGTGACGCTGGAACCAGTCAAAGAGAATGGTCGGGCTGTTTTCGAGGTCGCGCAGAATCGGCGGAGAGTTATCAATTGTCTTGGAAAAGGTGTAGGAAGCCTGAACCCGAAAGCCCCGGCCGTAGCGTTGTCGGAAGCGCACCTGCAGCCCATGGTACTGAGAATCACTCCCGAAATCCCTTAGATTGATGGCGGTGAAGTTGGGATTAACCCGCACGGGTGGTCCCGGTGGGAAAAAAGCCGTCCCATCTTCCAGAATTGTCCGTTGTTTGAAGTTGATTTCCGTGGGAGTGGCGAGATGTACTCCCCGGTTCCCAAGATAGGCCACACTGGCCACCGCTCCGTTGGACACTTCTCTCTCCAGGGTCAGATTCCACTGCATCGTGTAGGGTGTCTTAGCGGCCCATTCCAACGGGAAGACAATGACGGGCCGAAAAGGGTCGGGAAAGGGAATGATTGGAAAGGCTTCGGCCGTGGCGGGGCCGCCGATAAGAATCGTCTTGGTGGGCGGTTGGCTGAGCCGAAACACAAAGTTCAGGTTCGCCTCATTCAGCTGCTGAAAAAACACTCCAAAGCCGGCCCGCACTGCTGTCCTCTGATCGCCAAACGGGTCCCAAGCCAGGCCCAGCCGCGGCATGATGTTGTTCTTGGCCACTTCGATCGGTGTGTCCGAGACGATGGTGGCCTCCGCATCCCGCAGAGGGTCCCGAAAGTTGTTGACGGTCCCTCGCCGGTTGTAAGGATCGGTCATCATTTCGTAGCGCAAGCCAAGGTTCACCGTCAGTCCCCGATGAGCCCGCCAGTCATCCTGGATGTACACTCCCAGAACGTTGAAGCGCTGCTCGGTGTCATACACCGTGTCCGGCATGTCCTTGACCACCGACACCGGGAACCCGGCCAGCAGCTCGGTTCGTCCCGGAGGACCCGGAGGGGCACAGCCACTGACACAGTCGAAGTTGAACGAGCCTCCCTGGAAAAAACGGTTGTCGTCGTAGTGAAAGCGCTTGTAGACCCCTCCCACTTTTAGCGAATGTGTTCCCGCCGTCCAGCTGAGATCGTCACTGAACTGGAACATATTCTGGAGAGTCGTTCCGGGGGGCTTCGTCCATCCCCCGATCGTGGATAGACCCCGCACATTAATGAGTCCTATGCCGTCCTGGACCCCCTTCAGAAAGGAGAGTTCCGGCAGCACACGAAGGGGAAACTGGGATTCCACCTGCTCGGTCCGGTTGTAGCCGAAACGAATATCGTTGAAAGCGTGCAGCGAAAGGACCGTGGAGTGAGCGACGGTGAGCAGCTGCTGTTGGCTGTCTCGGGTAACAAAAGGCTCGAGAAGCCGGGGTCCAAAACGCGCTCCCAGAGCCGGAAACTTCTTGTCCGCCGTGTCAAAGGAGTAGCGCACGAACATGCTCTGAGAGTCGTTGAAATAATGATCCACCTTGACGAGGAAGAAATCTTCGTTGGTGTTAGAGTTGGTCCCGAACAGGTATTCTGCCCGACCGTCCCCGAAATCGCGACCATTGGGTAGCGGATAGAGCTCCAGGATAGGAACCACATCGGGGTTGACCGGAACCTGGCCGGAAGGGAGGTTCCCCTGGCGGGCGGCTTTTGTCAGAACAGTTGTGATCGCTGTCAATCCCAGCCGTTCGCGAAAACCCTCGTAGCTGCCGAAAAGAAAGGTCTTGTCCCGGACAAGGGGTCCTCCGCCGGTAAATCCGAACTGGTTCCTTTTGAATTCTGGTTTGTCTTTGCGGACAAAGTTTCCGCTGGCATCGTTAACAGAAGCATCAAAGAAATTCGCCGCATCCAGATTGTCGTTGCGGTGAAACGAAAAGACAGAGCCGTGGAAGTCGTTGGTCCCAGAGCGTGTTGCCACATTGATGATTCCACCTGCGGCCCGCCCGAACTGGGCACTGTAGGTGCTCGTAACGGTCGAGAACTCCCGCACCGTGTCCACACCCAGCAAGACGCCGGACGCACTTCCAGGCGCATTTCCAAAGGCGTCGATGGCGTCAGTTCCATCCACCACGATGTTGTTCAACTCAGGGCGTATTCCATTGAACACCAGGCGAACGCCCGTCCCCCCAAAAGCCGTAGCCGTAGGATCACTCGCCAACGCGTTCCTGAAGCTGCTTACCCCCGCCTCCAGGACCGCTAGATCTGCAAAGGAACGTCCGTTCAAGGGCAGGTCCTGAATCTGCTCAGGGTCAATCAGTCCCGACACCTCTGCGTTGGTCAAGCGGACCTGCAAGGCACTGCTCTCAACGATGACCTCCTGACTGATTTCTCCGAGTTTCAGTACCAGCTTAATGACGTCCTCTCGGCCTATTTCTACGGTGACTCCGGGGGAGACAGCCGTCCGAAACCCGGCCAAAGAAGCACGGACCTCGTACTCCCCAAGAACCATCCCGGCCAGACGGAAGTAGCCGTCGCCTCCCGTAATAGCCGAGCGTGTTATGCCTGTGGCCGAATGCGTGGCCTCCACCGTCACACCGGGCAAGACAGCCCCGGTCTCATCATTTGCCGTTCCTGAGATGATTCCCGTGCTCTGGGCCGCCCACAGGGGCAGCATTGTCACTGCGAACGCAGAGCACAGCAAGCGGAGAGATGGACGCATTCTCATCAGTTGACACTGCCAGGCCGGAAGCCAATGGGGTCTGGAAGCAATGATTATAACCTCCTGTGCTGCGTTGGCGGGTCAACGATCGAAGGTTGACGGCTTACGGCTGAAAGTAAATCAGAGCCCCCGGCCGAAGACGGGAGAAGGACGGTAAGGGTCTACAACCTTGCCTCCCGGCCACTCCCGCGGCCGGCTCTGATCTCAAGCCGGGAACCTGGAACCCGCAAGTCGGAACCGCCCACCTTCCCACATGGTAAACTGCCGGGCAGGCAAATGTCCCCTCAGAGTCGGTTCTCGAGACCAACCCGCACGGCCTTACTGTCAGCTGTCTTCGGGGGCTGGCTGCTGGCCCCAGCTTGGCCTTCTACGTTCCATGCGGGAACCCAGGACGAGGAGCAAGACCACTACCGGAAATGGCTCCGAGAGGATGTCCTCTACATCATCACACCGGAAGAGTCCGATGTGTTTCTCAAGCTGACCACGGATCAGGAGAGAGAGCTTTTCATCGAGCAGTTTTGGGGGCGGCGGGACTCGGATCCCTGGACCTCCCTCAACGAATATAAGGAAGAGCACTACCGTCGTATCGCTTTTGCCAACGAGAACTTCACCTCTGGTTTCCCGGGATGGAAGTCAGACCGGGGAATGGTCTACATCAAGTACGGTGAGCCACATCGGCGCGAGCGCCATCCCACCGGGGGCCACTACCTGCGCCCTTCCCGGGAGGGGGGCGGTTCGACCTCAACCTATCCCTTTGAACGGTGGGAATACCGTTACCTGGATGGCATTGGCCGGGGCATTGAGCTCGAGTTCGTCGACCCGTCTCTCACAGGTGAGTACCGGCTCACTACCAATACCGACGAAAAGGATGCTCTGCTGCTTACTCCCAATGCAGGTCTGACCGATGCCGAAATGCTGGGCCTGGTAAAACAGAAAATCGACCGCATCGTGAGAAAAACTAGTCCCATGCCCGGTCACAATGCGCTTGTCTACGGTTATGGGAGGGCCAGGGACCAACCCTTTGAGAAACTGCATCTGATGACGAATCTGGAGAAGGCGACGGTCGTAAGCATCCCGGATCTTCGGTCTGAGGTAGCCACTCGAGTTGACTTCACAAGGCTTCCCTTCCAGCTCCAGAGCGAAGTCTTTCGCCGGGTTGACGAAGGTCGGGTTGTCCTCATTCTTCACGTCAACGCAGCGGATCTCCAGTTCAGGAAAGTGAGCCAGGAGTATCGTGCTCAACTTGACGTTCAAACGGTAGTCAAGAGCGTGGCGGGCCACACTGTGAAGATTTCCGGTGACAGCCTGGTGGCGAGGATACCGGAAACGGTTTACGGCCATGACAAAGAGGGCCCTCTGATCTTTCAGAAAGATATCCTGTTGCCGGCCGGCCGCTACAAACTCGAGGTGTTTGTACGGGACAGGATTGGCAACCACCTTGGCTTCAACCAGAGCCTCGTAATTGTGCCCGAGTCAGAAGGACGAAAACTCAGCCTCAGCTCCGTCCTGCTGGCCCGGAGAATCGAGACCGTACCTGCCTTTGTGGAAAGCGGGACCGCACTGACCAGCTTCCGAATCTGGCCGATCGTCGGGAACAGCGTTCCCCGTCAGAACAGGAAGCTGGGGTTCTACTTCGAGGTGTACGATTTCAAGGTAGACCAGTCCACGGGGAAACCTGTACTGGAGTTGAGCTACGAGATTCTGGACAGTCATGGCAACAGCTGGCCGGGCGCACCCGAGCATCACTTTACAGACCAATTCGACCAAAGGGTTACGATCATGAGCATACTCAAGGCTTCCCATCTTCAGCCCGGGACTCACAGGCTCCGTATACGGGTTCGTGACCGGATATCGGGACAACACTTGATCCACTCCCGCGAGTTCGTTTTGGAGTAGACGAGTGGATGTCTGGTGCTGTCCGATTTCACCGCTGATGCCATAGCGGCGTTTGGAAAGCACTAGCAGACCAACTTGGAAACCCGAAGAATACGCCGCCGACCTCGCTTTCCTATCTGGAAGAGCATCTTCAAGTCCTGGGGTCAGGGTAGCGGTTCTCTCTATTCGGCACCGTCAGGGGTATCTCCGTAAAGCACCTCGACAGGAACGCAGATCTCTACCTCCAGCATCTCAATATGCCGGAGGATGGCATAAAGATTCCTCTCTGCCGCTGGATTCTCTCCAGCCAGTGCATGGGCTCGATCAGCCAGGCTTCTCAACTCTCTCACCAGGCGGGCCAGATTGGCCATGTCATCAGCCGCCATCTTGCTCCTTTTCTCTTCTCAGATCCGTTATTCTGCGGGTCTTGACCTCTTCCCTGGGGAGAGTCCCATGAGCTAGCAGGTCGGCGTTGAAGCGCAAATGAGTCCTGAGCTTCAGAGAAGCGACGAGATCTTCGCAGAGTCGCTCCAGTCCGCCGTCCTCCAGTTCGGTTTCCACCTGAATGGTCAGTTCATCCATCCCTCGGGTTCTGGAGATGACCACACGGTAATCAAGGATCCGGTCGAAGGTTCGGACCACATCCTCGACAGCTCGAGGCGAGAGGAGGACACCACGTATCTTGATCAGATCGTCGACCCGGCCCAGGATCCCGCCTTCCAGCCACCGAAAGGAGCGCCCACAGGGACAAGGGGATTCGGACACTCTGACCAGGTCCTTGAGATCCCACCGAATCACCGGCTGGGCATGTTTCTCAAGAGAAGTAATCACGACCCTGGAAAGTTGTCCGGGTGGAGCAGGCTCCAGCGTCTTCGGATCCAGGAATTCCAGCAAAAAGAACGGCTCGCAGATATGGACCCCGCCGGGGTGGGCGGAGCATTCATATCCCCAGGGACCAACCTCGCTGGCACCCAGATGGTCAAAGACTTCCGCGTCCCAGATTTTGTCCAGACGCTTTCGCATAGCCGGGATGGATCCACCCGGCTCGGCTCCGCAGATCAGTCTTCTAACCTCGAGATCACGCGGCCCCGGGCCTGGTTCTTCCACCCCGATCAGACCTAACCGGAGCAGATAGCTAGGCGAACCCATCAGGGCCGTGATGCCATGATCGCGGATCACCTTCCACCGGTCGGTTGTCCGCATCCCCCCTCCGGGGTACACCCTGCAGCCCAGGAGTCGTGCCGCGTCCAGTCCACCCCACCAGCCGACGAAAAGATTAAAAGGGAAGCAAACTAAGACCCGGTCCTGGTCCGTTAGCCGGCAGGCAGACAGACCGTACCCCCAGCACTCCAGCCAGCTTTGCCAGTCCCGGAGAGAAAAAGCCAGTCGTACCGGACTACCTGTTGTACCGGAAGTCTGGTGATAACGGATCAGTTCTGCCTCAGGAACCGACAGATTCGTCCCGAAGGCTGTGTGTTCGGACTCCTGGCCCTCGAGCCATTCGGATTTCCCAGTCAACGGAAGTCTGCTGACGTCGTCGAGCGTCTGGACATCTTCGGGGCTGACTCCGGCGCGCTCGAACTTTTTTCGGTAAAATGAGGAATTCTGCCAGACCCACTCGACAATCCGTTTCAGCTTACGCAATTGAACTTCCCTCAGACGGGCCGGCGGCAGGGTTTCCATGAGCGGGTTCCACACAACTCAACAGATTCGCCAAAGCGGGAAGCTTTGTCAACATCTTCGCAGCAGTACTCGGAATACAATCCATAGACTGCGCTATACTCTCCTCTGCATTGGACATACAGCGGCTGATCATCGGAATTACAGGTGCCACGGGAACGATTTTCGGCATCCGAATGCTGGAAGTCTTGAAGGCATTGGATGTCGAAACCCATCTAATCGTCAGCAAGTGGGGAGCTCGAACTCTGGCCCTCGAGACCGACTATAATCTCAGGCAGCTGAAGGATCTGGCGACAGCCACATATGCTCCTGGCGATATGGGCGCTGTCATCTCGAGCGGGTCCTTCACGACCCACGGGATGGTGATTGCGCCGTGCAGTATGAAGACCCTTTCGGCCATCGCCCACGGCCAGGGTGACAATCTCATCAACAGGGCTGCCGATGTGGTTCTCAAGGAACGCCGGAAACTGGTCCTCATGGCCCGGGAAGCCCCTCTAAGCGAGATTCACCTGGAGAACATGCTCAAGCTTGCCCGACTGGGCGTCGTTATCTATCCTCCCCTGCCCGGTTTCTACAACCGTCCCGAAAGCCTGGAGAATATGGTGGATCACATTGTAATGAGGGTGCTGGATCAGTTCGGCCTCCACCTGGACCTGGTGGAGCGCTGGGGCGGGAAAATATCCTCCCCCGTCGAGTCGGTGTAGCGAGTCTTTCCTACCTCGACAGGATGAGCCCATCCTCGGAGGGGCGTACTCTAGAGGGCGCTTGAAACCACCGCGCGAACGTCGGAAGGAAGCGTCTTGACAAGCTCGCGGGCAACTCGATGACCCTGTGAAGACATTTTCTTCCAGGTTTTCCGAAGGATGTCCGTGACCTTTTCTTCCTCGTGTCCGTCCAGAAAGTCGGCTAACTCGTTCTCTAGGAACACCAGGCAGATCGCATCCTCAAAAAGTTGAACCTCCGGGTCCAGTTTCATACGCAGCTTCTGAACCAGTGCCTGAACTCGCTGAATCGTCTCCTGGGAGTAGCCGCTTTCCTTAAGCATCTCTCCGGCCTGTTGAGAGTGGAATCTCAAGAGGGTTTTCCTCCAGCGATGATATCCGCTTCGGTCCATTGAATAGTTGCTGCGGGGGATCTCCCAGCGCCGTAAATGCTGGCAACGGGCGGCCAGTAAAAGACTCTCAGAGGCGTCATTGGACAGTTGCTCCACCCAGTGATGGAGGCGCTGGTGATATAGGAGCGACCAGGGAACTTCCCGGCCCTGGACGACGATCACCCTGGGATCTTCCCGGTGGGAAGCGTCGAACAGCTGTAGTGCTTTGCGGTACCGGGCAGCTTCGGATCCCCGGCCGGAAGCCATCTCCACCTCCTGGGCCACTATTTCCCCTCTCTGGTTATCAACCACATTCCTGACATGGATTTCTCCGCCTGTCTCGGTTTGATCGAGCCCCTAGCAATCGGAAAAAACTTCGACAGAGTAGATTGTCCGTCATTCGACGGTGACTCGATTGGCTATCTCATCACCGATCCTGGAGGTGGACATGCCTGCTTCCTGGATGTCCGTAGCGGACAGACCGGGAATGGCACCCGACTTGAGGAAGGAAATGCAGGCTTTCTCGACCAGGCCAGCAGCCTCGGCCTCCCCCAGGTGGTCGAGCATCATCTGGCCGGCGAAGATGCAAGCCAGGGGGTTGATTACATTCATTCCCGTGTATTTGGGAGCACTGCCGCCAATCGGCTCGAACATGGAAACCCCTTCCGGATTCAGGTTACCTCCCGCTGCGATTCCCATCCCCCCCTGCACCATGGCCCCCAGGTCGGTGATGATGTCCCCAAACATGTTTCCGGTGACGATGACATCGAACCATTCTGGATTTTTTACCATCCACATCGTGATGGCATCCACGTGAGCATACTCCCGCTTCACGTCAGGAAAGTCGCGTTCGCCCATCTCGTGAAAGGCTCGCTCCCAGAGATCGTACACGTAGGTAAGGACATTGGTCTTCCCGCACAAGGTCAGCGTCTTTCCTTTGTTCCGTTTTCCGGTGTACTCGAAGGCGTACCTCAGGCACCGGTCCACAGCATGCCGCGTGTAGACCATGGACTGCACAGCCACTTCCTGGGGAGTACCCGGTCGTGTAACGCCGCCAGTTCCCGTATATAGCCCTCCTGAGTTTTCGCGCACCACTACAAAGTCGATTTCGGTTGGCCCCTTGTCTCTGATGGGTGTCTCGACGCCGGGGTAGAGTTTCACCGGGCGTAGGTTGATGTATTGATCCAATTCGAATCGGGTACGTAGCAGAATCCCCTTCTCCAGAATTCCTGGTTTGACGTCGGGATGACCGATGGCCCCGAGAAAAATGGCGTCCTGTCCTCTGAATTCTTCTAGGATTGAATCGGGGACTAGATCCCCTGTCTCCAGGTAACGATCGCCTCCCAGATCGTAATGGGAGGTGTCCAATTTGAAGCCGCACCGCTTGGCAGCTGCGCCGACGACTTTCACGCCTTCGCGAAGAACCTCCGGACCCGTACCGTCTCCTCCGATCAGAGCAATTCTGTAGGCTCTCATACTGAGGGTCTCCCTGTAATTTTCCGCATGGTCAAGACTTAGAGGGCTGTCTGAAATGCCCGGGCCCGGAACAGAAAGTCAACCAGATTCCCCTCGTGGGGCTGCAGCCAGTTTAGCTGGATGGTACGGATCGGGCCCAGATTCAGACGGTTGATGTTGGTGGCGTCGAGGAAAGACCTGCATAGCCGCTCATCTTCCGTGATCATCGTGGCTACGAGTGTCGATCTGATCTGTGGGAGCATCTTCTCCTGAGGGCACCGGACCACGCTGACGAAGGGAAACATGAACTCGGTATTGGCTAGGATCCGTTCGGGCGAGTCACAGTGGACGACGGTGGGCCGCAGATAGGCACAGCGCTCTCTTTCGTCCAGTCGGTCGCCTTCCCGAAACCGAGCTGTGACGTCTTCCACACCCGTCTCCCCGAGGCCCTGCTGGATAGTGGCATCGATGGCCTGGGCCTGACCAGGAACCGTGAAGGCCGCCAGGGCCGCCTCTGGATCCCGGGGTGACATAGGAGCGATGGGGCCAAGGCGTTCGGCCAGGGCTTGGGCGATCTTATCGGTATGCCGTGAGGCCCAGATCCCCGAGCAACTAATGCAGCTCCTTCCGCTGTTGATCAACACACTGTCGAGCATCACGTCCAGGTGCTTTTCCCATTGGTCCACCTGGTCATCAGCCAGAAGAATCTTGCTGAAACCCGGTCCGTGGACCTGAACGGTTGGATTGTCCTGGTACTGTTCGACGGTCGGCGTCCCTCCGAAAATCAAGTTACGCGGAGCATGTTGTAGAACAGCAGCTCCTGCGTCAGCTCCTCCCGGATACAGGGCAATTGCCTCTCGTGGTATACCCGCCTGAAAAAAAGCCTCCGACATTCGATAGGGAGTCCAGGGTTCCTGCGGACCCGGTTTGAATACCAGGCCGATCTGCAGGGGGAGGACGGGTAGCCAGAGACCATGGACCCCGGGAGAGTTAGACGGCAAGACCATTCCCAGCACAGGCGTCGTGGCCTGGTAGCTGCGCATTACGCCGTTTTCCTCTCCATAGCCCCTTTCCAGGATTTCCAGGTCCAGACCCCTGGTCAGGGACTGCAGGATCTCCTTCATATGGGTCAGGACGTAGTGCAGTTTTTCCATATTTTTGACGCACATGTTTTCGGGGAGCCCTGTGGTGGCAGATTGATACGTCACGAACTCGTCCGGGGTCTGGACCCCATCTCCGGCGGGAAGCTCTGCTGTCATAAAGAGCTCTGCGGCACTTTCCAGCATGGAGATGAGTTCTCGGATGGGGATTGCCTGCAGGGATGCCCGGGCCTCTCTGGCGCGCCGGAGGTCACGCTGGATCATCCCGCCAATGGCCTGACTGACTTCGGCCAGCGGCTCGCCGCTCTCGAAATGCACGACTCTGTCGACATCCAGACTCTTGTAGGGCTGGCCCCATCGCAAAACCGGGAAATGGATCACGAGCCTTTCTCCTCTAGTAGTCCGTGGTGGAAGTAGGCACGGGTTGCTGTAGAAAACAGAAGCCGGAGGCCTCCACGAATAAAAATTTTCAATAGACTCCCACCGTTATGGTTTGCGCCAGAGCACGATAAGGGCGTAGCCCGCTGACACCGTCCCAGGGGAACTGCTGACAAGGAGGCTCTCGTTCGCCCTCGTCTCGCTCCAGAAAACGAGGCATAAAGAATTCTTTGGTCAGAGTAGTCAGCAGGATCCGACCGGACTCTCCGTAATCAACGATTCTCCCCGGCTCGTCGAAGTCCACTACCTGAATTGCGGCCCTGGGCTGGGGCGCATGATAGGTAATCTTGTACTTGTCAGCCGGGTCAAACGGCTTGGACGGGGCCAGCCCCATCAAGGTATTACCGTAGGTTGGTGTCAGGTAGGCTCCGTCCAGCAATTCCTCAACCGCGAACCGATACCACTGAGGAGTAAACTCGGTCCCACCTCCGAAGATCCCCTTGATGCCAACCTTGCTGATGCTCTTTCCCGCTTTCTCCAGACGGTCGGCCAGAGCTTCCAGAAGCTTTGGCGTCGTGAACATGCAGCGGATCCCTGGGTGTGTTTCGAGGAGCGTCATCGCCTGGTCGATGACATGCCTCTGGTACTCGAGAAGCTCATCCTTGGCGCCCCTCCTGATCAGCTTGATCACCCAGCGCGGATCCAGATCTACGCAAAAACAGATCCCACCCCGGGTTTGCGCCAGGTGCTCGACGGCCAGGCGCAATCGCCGGGGTCCGGAAGGCCCCAGCATGATCCAGTCGGATCCCAGGGGAAAGTGTTGCTCAGGAAGCGTTTTGGAAAACAGCTCGTAGTCGATGCGGAAATCGTCAATGTTGACCCGGGACTTGGGAATACCTGTAGTACCGCCAGTTTCGAAGACACTCACCGGATGATCTGTAAGAGCCCTGGGTACCCACCTATGGACCGGTCCTCCTCGTAGCCAATCATCTTGGAAGAGCCCGAATTGTTTCAGATCATCAAACCCGCGGACCTTTTCTCGAGGATCCCAGCCAGCTTTTTCTGCCCATTCGAGCCAGAACGGACAACCGGTCTCCGGGCTGAAATGCCACTGAAGCATATCTCGCAGATGGGCGTCCAGCTTCGCCCGATGATCCCGGCTTTCCGATTCGAATATGCCTGAACTCATGCCTGTCATCATCCTCAGGTCAGTTTATCTGATGGAGGCTACCGCCGTTCGCTAGAATGCTTATCCGGTGCGGGCCCAATCTCCCATGATCCTACCAATCTGGCGGGCGGCCTGCTGGATTCGCTGCGTGTTCTCGACCAGCGCCAGGCGCACGAAGCCCTCCCCATCCTCTCCAAAGCCGATGCCAGGGGCCATCGCCACCTCGGCATCTTCCATCATGCGAACGACAAACTCCATGGAACCCCAGGAGCGATACTCACTCGGAATTGGGGCCCACAGGAACATCCCGGCTCTCGGCGAGTCGAACTCCGGCCAGCCAATCTGGCGAAGACGACCAACCAGTACGTCACGGCGTTCCTGGTAGATCTGAGACTGTGTTTTGGAAAGTCTCTCGTAGTCACGCAGGCCAATGATGGAAGCAATCTGAATAGCCTGGAAAACGCCATAGTCATAGTAGCCTTTTACCCGGGCAAGACCTCCTATGAGGGTAGGGTTGCCGCTGCAATAGCCAATTCTCCAGCCTGCCATATTGAAGCTCTTGGACATCGTGGTGAACTCGACTCCAACCTCCTTGGCTCCAGGGGCCTGAAGAAAGCTGGGTGGACGGTAGCCGTCAAAAGAGATCCCGCCGTAGGCGAGATCGTGGACGACGATCAGTCCGTGGCGCCGCGCCAGTTTGACCACTTCCCGGAAAAACTCCACTTCTACCGTGTGGGCAGTAGGATTGTGGGGGTAATTCATGAACAGTACCCGGGGGTGCGGAACGTGGGTCCGGCACACGTGATCGACCTGGCTTAGGAAACGCTCGTCATTATCAATCCTTAAGGGCAGACAACTGCCCCCGGCCAGAATCACGCCGTAGCTGTGTATTGGATAAGAAGGAGCTGGAACGATGGCCGTGTCGCCCGGACCGATGACCGCCAGACAGAGGTGAGCGAAGCCCTCCTTGGATCCGATCGTGGCGATGACCTCGGTCTCCGGATCCAATTCTACTCCGTACTGCTGGTCGTAAAGCACTGAGATCTCGCGGCGCAGGTTGTAAATGCCGGAAGCTGCCGAGTAACGGTGATTGCGGGAGTCCTGCACGACTTCGCACAGCTTTGCCACGATGGAATTGGGCGTGGCATCTGTAGGATTCCCCATTGCCATGTCGATAATGTCCAGACCCTTTCGGCGTTTTAGATACTTGATCCGGTTGATCTCCCCAAACAGGTACGGAGGCAATCTCGACATCCGATCGGTCAATTGGATGAACTTCTTGTTGCCACCACTCTCTTTCTTGGCCATGACGGGCAGAATTATAGCAGCCCTTGGGGTCACAGCCGGTGCAGGGACATCTGCTTCGTTGCTCCTCCTTGCCGATGCTTTGGCATGGCCTGCATCGGTTCGCCTTGCATCGCCCCGCAACGCGACGCGCGGGACTTCTACACGGACTGCTAGCCCACTCGGAGGGTCGCTCTTCCGTAACCCCGAGATCCCCCGGTTACTGCTGACCTTCTTTCATCTGAGACTTGATCCGGGCAATCAACTGTCCGGGTCCCGGCGCACCGGCCGGGAGCAGCTCCTGCAGTTTTTTGGTCTGGAAGAGGGCCTGATCCCACTGCCGTACCTGTACATAGAAAACAGCCAGCGCATATACGATGTCCGGATCAGCACTGTCCAGTTCATGGGCTGCTAGAAGCACCCGTTCCGCTTCAGCCCGAAGGCCAAGGTGCTGGAGGATCAGTGCATAGTTGTAGCGGACTCTAGGTCGATTCGGCAGCAGTTGAACGGCAGTGGACAGAGAACTGTGTGCTTCCTCGAGCTTTCCTATTTCTGCCAACAGGAGACCCAGGGAATAGTGGGCTTCTCCTTCTTCCGGCGCCTGCTCGATGAGATTGCGAAAGACCTTCTCCGCTTCACCGTTGCGGGCCTGGCGATTGTAGAGGTTCGCCAGGTTCACATAGGCAGGAAGAAAAGCGGGATCCATCTCGAGGCTACGCCGGTATGACTCTTCGGCCTGCTTGAGGTCACCCCTGGTCTCTTCCAGAAACCCCAGGTTTAAATGAGATGCAGGCATGTCAGCCAGCCATTCCTGCCCGTCGGTAAATTCCTGTAGGGCTAAACGAAAGGAGTCTTTGTGCTGAGGGAGCATCTCATCAGCAGGCGTCGCGGCCAGGACCCGTGCCGCTTCCATCCTCACGGTTCGAAAACGGTCGTCTAACAGAGGACCCAGATTTGTCAGCTTGATTTGGGGACCAAGGAACTCGAGTCCCCGGACGGCAAAAAACCGTACCAGAGGGCTTGCGTCCTCCAGAGCCGGGAGCCTGGCTTCCGGTGCCGACTCACTGTAGCTCCGGATCAAGTCAAGCGCCGTTGCCCTGACAATGTCAGGCTGTTCCAAGTCCCGGATCAGTGCAGCCAGTTGGTCCGCTGCTGGGGTCTCACCGTTCAGTGCCGCCTGGAAAGCCTCGCCGTAGTGTAGTTCTCTTCCTGGTTGGGGCCCGTACCAGGCGTCCAACCTGTCTGCGGCCCAACGGTCGCTGCGATCGGTATGACACTGGGTGCAGGCGTTGGGGACCCCCAACCTGACGGAAAGGTCAGGCCGGGGCACACGGAAGCTGTGATCGCGGCGTGGGTCGACGACCATGAAGGTACGCTCCGGCATGTGGCAGCTGACACACTCTGTTCCCGTTCCCTTTTGCTTTGACCCTCCGTCACTGGAGTGGAAATGATGCGACGGAGAATCATAGTCGGCAAGTCTCAAGCCCGTGAAAGCTCTGACCGGCTGCTGCGGTTGATGGCACTGGGTGCACAACTCGTTACCTGTTTTTTTCAGGTTGAGACTGTGTGGGTCGTGGCAATCCGAACAGCTCACACCCTGATCAAACATCTTGCTCTGAAGAAACGACCCGTAAACATAGACCTCTTCGCGGATCTGTCCATCTGAAAAATAGAGCCCTTCACCCAGAGTCTGGAGCCGGAAATGGTCTTCGAAAGCACCGTGGTGTGGATATCGTTCACTGAACCGGCTGCGTCGGGAATGACAAGGGGCACAGGAGTCGACTTCGTATCGGGAGTTGAGCTTGTTCAATTTGAAACTAACCTTCAAACGGTAATCCCGCTCCGGGGATTCACTGGCTTCAGAGTATCTCGCCCAGTTCACGTGCTCCTCTCCCGGACCATGACAGGCCTGGCAGGAGACATTTAGCTCCGTCCAACTGGACTGGTAGGAATCGGTTACCGAGTCGTATCCTTTCTGGTAGTCCGTGGTATGGCACTCGGCGCACATCAGATTCCAGTTTTGATAGCGACCGGTCCAGTGAAGCGGATCGCCCGATTTGATCCTCTCCTCGGGGTAGAGGGAAAACCAGCGTCTGGACTTCGTGTCCCAGGCAATTGTCAGACATTGCAATTTCCCGCCTGGCAACTCGATCAGGTATTGCTGGAGGGGAGATACTCCAAAGGTGTACTTAACATCGAAATCAGCCGAAATGCCGTCCGGTCCCTCCGTGTTGACCAGGAAACGGCCCTGACGCCGGGAGAATCGCGTCTCCACATCAAAAAGCTCGAAGCTTGCGTCATTAAAATCGCCCAGAACGGTGTCTTCAGTGGCGAACTGCATCGCCATATCATGGTGAGATCCACTCCATTGGACAGCCTGCTGCTGGTGGCATTTCACACAAGCTGTGTTGTTAACGAATCCGGCATGTTGTGGAGTCGAAGTGGTTTGCTTTTCAGATGTTTGGAAATCGGAACAAGATGCGAGCAGGCAACCGGCGATTCCGGTCCAAAGGGATAAATGCTTTCCAGCAGCCACTTGAGTGCTAGTATACAGTTCCGGACAGGCCCTAACTTTGTCCCGAGGCATGGGCTCCATTTGGCTGAGCCAATCTTGGGCAACTCTGAAAGACCTTCTCCCAAAGGGCCGACGGCCAGGCGTGGCCAGCAAGGTAGAATGAATGGTGCTGACTGGGCCTAGCACGGGCTGCTGGCGAATCACCAAGGAAATACAAGAAATGAAAGGAAGCCGTACCGCCCTCAGGCCTTGGAGGCGCCTGAAACTGATACTGTTCGGTGTAATTGTCGTCGCGACAATGATTCTACAGGGTGGGGCGGAGGAGGATGCAATTCCGCTTTACGACAGTCTTGGAAGCTTCAGTCGAAAAATAACAACCTCCCACCCGACAGCCCAACAGTTCTTTGATCAGGGGCTGAGATTGGCCTACGCCTTTGGACGTGAAGAGGCAGCACGGTCCTTCCGAGAAGCCCAGCGGAATGACCCGGATTGCGCGATGTGCTACTGGGGAGAAGCCTGGGTCCTAGGTCCGTATCGGAATAGCACCATGTCCGAAGAGCAGGCCAGGGAAGCCTTCAAGGCCATTCAGAAGGCCCTGTCTTTGATCCCAAAAGCGAGCACTATTGAAAAGGCGCTCATCCAGGCCATGGCGGTTCGATATCGGGAGGAACCGGATCCGGAGAACCGGGTGGAACTTGACCGGGCATACGCCGAAGCCATGAAGGAAGTGGTTCAGCGCTTTTCATGGGACCTGGATGCGGGAACGCTCTATGCAGAGTCTCTGACCACCCTTCGACCCCGGGACCTGTGGACTTCTGAGGGAATGCCCAGACCAGAGACCGCCACCGCCATTGAAGTTTTGGAAAGCGTACTGGGGCGTCACATCAAACACCCCGGTGCCTGCCATTTCTATATTCACTTGGTAGAGAGTTCCGCATCTCCCTCTCGCGCCGAGGCCTGTGCTGACCTGCTGGGGGATGTGATGCCCGGGGCAAGTCATATCCAGCATATGCCTTCCCACATCTACATGCGAGTCGGAAGATACGGAGATGCAGTGCGAGCTAATCAGCTGGCCATTCTCGCCGATCAGAGGGCTGCACGCGGCGAGGCGGCTTCCATCTATCCCGCACACAATCTCCAGATGCTTGCCTTTGCAGCCGCCTTCGACGGCCAGAGTTCGATAGCCATTCAGGCAGCTAGAGATCATTTCGTTCTGGATTCCGATCCAATCTACCTGACTCAAGTGCTGGTTCGTTTCGGACGTTGGCAGGAACTTCTAGAGCAGGAGGAGCCCCAAGATGCCTTTCCTCGTGCGGTGTGGTTGTTCGGGAGAGCCCTGGCCACACTCAGAAACGGTAATCTGGCTGGTGCGCGTGGAGATCTCGATAGCCTGACTATGCACCTGGTCGAGGCTGATACCGAAGTCGAGTACCGGCGGAGCCGGGCAGAGGATCTGCTGAGGATTGCCCAAAGCATCCTAGCTGGGGAGATTCTGAGAACGGAAGGCCGAGATTACGAGGCTGTACAGGTTTTCCAGGAGGCTCTAGTCGTTGAAGACGGGCTACCCTACAGCGAACCCGAGGCCTGGATTCTTCCCATCAGGCAGTATCTGGGAGCCGCGCTTCTCGATAGCGGTCGGAACCCGGAGGCTGAAACGCAATACCGGCAGGAACTGGGGGATCATCCTGACAATGGCTGGTCGCTGTGGGGACTGAGACAGAGTCTTCGGGATCAGGGGAGGTTGGACGAGGCTTCAGAGATACACCGGCGGTTTCAGCAAGTCTGGTCACGGGCAGATGTCTGGCTTTCGGCGTCCAGGTTCTAAAGCTGATTCCGGCAGCGGCAGCGAGCGCACATTTCCGACTTCCTCCGAGCGTGATTTTTACCACGGGCTGCTAGGATTGTGGCGTGGCCTGGAACAACAAGCTCCCTGCGATCCTGTTTGGCGGGCTTATTCTCATGGGGCTACTGGTTGCGTCCGTGTGGATCATTGGAGAGAGTGAGGGAGCTCAGGTTTTCGGGAACTGGGCAATCAGGCATCCGAGGTTCGAATCGATGGAACACGGCGGCTCCGGCCAGAACCTAGTCGCTCTGGAGAAGCTGGGAAATGTTGTAGTGGAGTCCGAGTTAGACTCATTTTGTCTGCTGGCCGAATGGCAGAGACGTTCTTTTCAAAAATGTATTTCTGGTTTTTCTTCCTGATCCGCTCACCACAATGAAGAACAACAGGGACCACAAGATCGAGGAAGTTACCTTCGCTCGCGACCTGGGACTGTTCGAAGCGACTATGATCGGCGTCGGAGCCATGATCGGTGCCGGGATTTTTGTACTGACGGGAATCGCGGCGGGAGAGGCTGGTCCAGCTTCGATCCTGGCTTTCTCCCTGAACGGCATGGTCACTCTGCTGACGGCTTTTGCCTATGCCGAGCTAGCCTCGGCGATCCCCCGGGCGGGAGGAGGATATTCGTTCGTCCGCATGGCTTTTCCCGGTGGTGTAGGGTTCGTAGCGGGATGGATGCTTTGGTTCGCTTACATCGTGGCCTGCAGTCTTTACGCACTCGGCTTTGCAAGCTATTTCCTGGAGTTCTTCGCCAAGTATATCCCGGAGGTTACCCATGGGTTGGTACGAGCCGCTGGGGAACACAGTGTTCTGCTCTTGGTTACGCTGCTGGTAGGCATTGCGTTCATATGGCTCAACGCCCGGGGTGCAGCCGTCACAGGGAAAGCTGAGAACGTCCTGACGATCTCCAAACTCGTGGTTCTGGCGGTTTTCATCCTTTTTGGCCTCCGGAAGATTCTTGATCGACCCGAGCAGGCAGCTGAGAGCTTCACACCCTTTCTGCCCGCCGGTCTGGGGGGCGTTTTTGTGGCCATGGGACTCACTTTCATAGCTTTTCAGGGATACGATCTGATTGCTACAGTGGCCGAGGAAATCAAGTCACCCGAAAAGACGATCCCACGCGCAACCTTTATCTCCCTTGGCGTGACCATGATCTTCTACCTCCTTATCCTCTTCGTTTCACTAGGAGCTATTAATGCCGATGGGGCACCCTCATGGAAGTTCTTGGGAGAGCACGGGGAGACGGCAATTGTCCGGGCCGCCGAGGACATCATGCCAGCTTTCGGAGTGGCGATTATTGTTTTTGGAGGGCTTCTCTCAACTATGTCGGCGTTGAACGCGACGGTCATGGCAGCGTCTCGAGTAGCCTTCTCGATGGGGAGAGATCTATTGCTGCCCAAGCGGATTGCCGACATTCACCCAGTTCGCCGAACGCCGCAAGTCGCTATCGTGACGACAGGAATCATCCTGCTCGTAGTCTCTCTCACACTGCCACTCGAGACGGTCGGTTCGGCTGCCAGCCTCATGTTCCTACTGACCTTTTCTCTGGTCAACCTGTCGGTGATTGTCCTGCGCCGGAAACACCCGGATATTCAACGAAAATATCGGGTCCCTTTCTACCCCGTGATTCCTCTGCTGGGCTTCGTCCTCAATATCTTTCTGGCGTTGTATCAGTTCAACTTCCAGCCGATTGCCTGGTTCGTAACGGTGGGCTGGATCATCGTGGGATTCCTTCTCTATTACGCTGTTTTCGAGAGAAAGGCGGCCCACCTAGAGCCCCAGGTCTTGCAGCCCGTGCGTGCAGATGTTGAGCAACAGCCTTCACTGATTGTGGCGTTGCACAATCCAGACAACATTGAGACCTTGCTTCGCCTCGCCTATCCGGTGGCCCGCGATCAGGGTCTTCGTCTGATCGCGTTTAGTGTGGTCCAGGTTCCCAGGCAAATGCCGATTCATGAAGGGATCCGTTTTGCCCATCACCGAGAGGCACTGCTCAATCGGGCCAGGAAGTTTGCCACTGCACAAGGGATCCAGTTAGAGACTGATCTGGTGGTGGCTCACCTGGCCTCGGATGGAATCCTGGCAGCGATCGAGCGACATGAGGCTGCGGTCCTGGTGATGGGATGGAAGGGTTATGCGAATGCCCGTGACCGGATTTTCGGAGAGATCGCCGATCACATCATTCGCCAGGCACCCTGCGATCTGATGCTCCTGAAATTCGCCAACAGGGAGGACTTCAAAACCTGCTTACTGCCCAGTGCGGGAGGGCCTAATGCTCAATTTGCAGCATCGATTTTGAACTCGGTGGGAAAAGAATTTCAAATGACCGTAACCGGCGGCTACGTCGTTTCTCCGGATGCTTCGGACCGGGAGCGGCAAGAGGGCCTTCGGCTGGTTCGGGAGAATCTGGAGCTTTCGGAGCTGTCAATTAGCCCGGATTCTCGATTGATTGAAGCTGCTTCGGTAGCAGGCGGAATCGCCAGGGCCAGCCGCAACTATGATTTGGTCGCTATTGGAGCAGCCAAGGAACCCTGGTTTAAAAGAATGATATTTGGGGAAATCCCCGAGAAGGTGGCCAGGTACTCGCCCACGTCGGTTCTTGTGGTCAAGAAACACGAAGGTGCCATCAAGTCCGGACTCAAAAGGATTCTGGGCTAGCAGCACTCATGAACCGGTCTTAGTCCCTACTCACACCTTCCACTACGCTGACTTCGACCGCAGTGGGAACAATTCTGGTTAACTCGAGTCCCGAAGCCAAGAAAAGCTGGCGGTACTGTTCCTCGCTCCTTTCCTTTCCTCCGATCACGAGCATCATCAGATCCAGCCACTTCACAAACGACGGGTCGTTCCCGGCGGGTACGACGGATTCAACAACCAGCACCTTGCCTCCAGGGTTCATGGCCTGCCGGCAATTTCTGAGGATTGCAGTGGCCTGGTCATCATTCCAATCGTGGATAATGTGGCGCATCAGGTAGGCATCGCCACCCGCAGTTACCGATTCAAAGAAGTTTCCACTCTCGAGGCGGAGGCGGTGGTTTAGACGTTCCTTCAAAGCTACTTGAGTACGCTCCACGACGGATGGCAGGTCGAAAAGTATTCCTTCAACCCTCCGGTAGCGGGCCAGGAGGGCGGAAATGACGGACCCGTTGCCTCCCCCAATGTCGACTACAGTCTGGAATTGGGAGAAATCATAGGCATCAAGCATAGGCTCCGTTTCCGGGCCGTGGATTCCTGTCATCGTGGAATCAAAGAGGGCTCCTTCCTCCTGATTTTGAGCAAGGTAGTCAAAAACAGGCATGCCGAAGTTCTCGTCGAAAGCGGGTTCGCCAGTCCTGACCGAAGATAGAAGATGCCCCCAGGCGTGATAGAAGATCCGCCCCATGACGAGGGCCTGGGCCCTTTTCGAAGGCTTTATAAGAAGCCGGGCAAGAGGGGTGAGACCGAATCTCCCTTTGTCATGTTCCACGAAAAGCCCGAGGCTGGCCAGAGCCCGCAGAAGCCGATACAAAGCTTCCGGGTCCGCGCCCGCGTTTGCTGCAATCGCCTCAACTGGTTTAGGTCCATTTTCTAAAAAGCCGGCGACTCCCAGCTCTGCTGCAACGTAGACTCCCTGTGCCGTCCAATAGCCCGTTACCATTTGAAGCAGTCGCTCATGGTCTTCGTGATCAGACATCCATATCTCCCTTCATTCAGCCCGGTTTCTCGGTGTTGCAGCCGTCCCTCAACTTTGAACTCTCGACCCCTGACTTTCAACCGGGAGGGCTGATGAAAGAAGGTAGCACCCACATCCGCTCCGGGGTTCGCCTCCAGAGGTTCTCACCGCTACTTGCCATCCGGACCGCCTATTTATTCACATAGATGGGAGGCGTGGCGCAGCCAGGGATCCTAGTGTGTGCGGTATGGCCAGCAAAACGGTCACATCAACTATGTGAAGGGAGCTAATCTCGCCGTCTTTGTGAAAGTGGCTGATGCTATGCTGGCCTAAGAAGTCATCCGATCGGTCTCGTTCGTCGTAATCCCTGAGTTGACAGGAAACCCGGAAAATCGGCTAATATAAAGGGAATCGTTTGCTTTTGATCAAGGGCATGGCAATCCTGTGAAGGGTGTTTTAGATTGCAACTCGGAACCCGGAATCGGACCGGTGGCACAAGAATGGGGAACCGAAAGAGTTCGTCCAATGGGATTCTTGTCAACCGCACAGCCTGGGAAGTAATGGTGGTCGGAGGTTCGAGACTGGTGACTGCACAGCACTTTTGCGCTTCTGAGTGGCCCACAGACCGGTATCTTGGCTCAGGCTTCCCACGGCACCCCCATAGGCAAACCACACCGAAGAGTCACTGACAACCTTCAGGAGTAGCAGCTCGGAGGACGGCCGCCAACCAATCGAAGCGGTCTATGTCCGGCAGCGCTTTTCTGGCAGGCTGCAGTCTCGAGGAAAAAGAATGCGTTCGAGAGAACAGTTTGGCTACCCCGGTAGGCAGGGACTTTACGATCCCGCCTTTGAGAAGGATAGCTGTGGTGTCGGCTTTGTGGCTCATATCAAAGGTGAAAGAAGCCATCAGATCCTGGTCGACGCTTACAAGGCGCTCACGAGCATGGATCACAGGGGCGCCAGGGGCTGTGAACCTAATACCGGAGATGGAGCGGGAGTTCTTACAGCGTTGCCGTACGAATTCCTGGTAAGGGTGGCCCGGGAAGAACTGGGTACGGGATTGCCGTCACCCGGAAAGCTGGGCGCTGGAATCGTGTTTCTTCCCACCAAGAGTGATGAACGCAAGAAATGCAAGCAGGCCGTAGAACAAATTGTCAATGAACAGGGCCAGCATCTTGTTGGCTGGAGAGAGGTCCCTACTGACCGGGAAGCGGCGGATCTGGGGCCGTCGGCTCGACGCTGCGAACCCCACATCGAGCAGCTTCTAGTGGGGGCCGGTCCCGGTCTGGAATTCGAGGCTTTCGAACGCCAACTCTACTTGATTCGCAAGCGCGCCAGTCATCTGCTGCGAAGAGATTCTTCAATGGAACAGGCGAAGGCTTTCTATGTATGTAGTCTGTCGACCAAGGTGGTCGTTTACAAGGGCATGCTGACAACTGGGCAATTGAAGTCCTACTATCCGGACCTTTCAGATCCGGATTTCAAAACCCATCTGGCAATGATTCACTCTCGCTTCTCCACCAACACTTTTCCCAGTTGGGATCGTGCCCAGCCCAACCGGTTCATGAGCCACAACGGCGAAATCAATACACTTCGGGGGAACATCAACTGGATGCGTGCCCGCGAAGGAGTCATGAAGACGGACCTCTTCGGGGACGACTTGGAAAAGCTCTTTCCAGTGATCGAGCCTGACTGTTCCGACTCCGGAAACTTCGACAACGCTCTGGAATTCCTGCTGATGACGGGACGAACTCTTCAGGAAGCTGTTTTGATGATGATTCCGGAGGCCTGGCAGAATCATACCGATATGCCGGGATACAAGCGGGCCTTCTATGAGTATCACTCCTGCCTGATGGAACCTTGGGACGGACCGGCGTCAATCGCCTTCACTGATGGACATTATATCGGGGCCGTACTGGATCGAAACGGCCTGCGGCCCAGTCGCTATTATCTGACGCACGACGATAGGGTCATCATGGCCAGCGAGGCGGGTGTACTGCCGATTGCCCCGGAACTGATCAAGGAGAAGGCCCGGCTTCAGCCCGGCCGCGTGTTTCTGGTGGATTTCGAGCAGGGACGGCTGGTTCCCGACGAGGAGTTGAAGCGAGACTTCTGCCGGCGCAGGCCTTACGGCTCCTGGCTGAAAAGACAGAGGATCTCTCTTGGAGATGTCGAACAACAGACGGTTCAAGAGTCTGGTTCGGAAAGAGCGCTTTCCCGGATGCAGGCCTTCGGCTATACGCTGGAAACCATGCAGTTCATGCTCTTGCCGTTGGTGCGACAGAAGCGGGACCCAGTGGGCTCCATGGGGAATGATTCATCCCTTGCCTGCCTCTCCGATCGGCCTCGCATGCTCTACGACTACTTCAAGCAGTTATTCGCTCAAGTGACGAACCCCCCGATTGACTCGATTCGGGAGGAGGTCATCATGTCGCTGTCCTGTTACATCGGGCCGGAGCGAAACCTGCTTGATATTAGGGAAGATCATTGTCACCGGCTGCACTTGCCCCACCCGATCCTCACCAACCGGGAGTTTGCCGGGCTCCAGCAGATGGACTATCGGGGTTGGCGCTCCAAAACGATCGACATCACCTTCGAGCGTACGGGTGGGGTTACCAGCATGATTGCAGCACTGGACCGAATCTGCGACCAAACCGAGGAGGCGATCGATCAGGGTTTCAGCCTGGTTATCCTCTCGGATCGTAAAATCGCCCCGCAGCGTGTCCCACTGAGTGCGCTGCTGGCTTGTGGCGCGGTTCACCAGCACCTGGTTCGAAAGGCAAAACGGACCCGATTGGGGCTGATCGTAGAGACGGGTGAGGCAAGAGAGGTTCACCACCACTGTCTGTTGATTGGCTACGGAGCGGATGCGATCAACCCCTATCTCGCCTTTAAGGCTTTGTGGAAAGCCCGCCAGGAAGGCTGGCTGGACAAGCGGGAGTTCGAGAATTACGGCAGCGTGGTGAAAGCCTATCGAAAGGGAGTGGCGAAGGGAATCCTCAAGGTCATGGCCAAGATGGGGATCTCTACACTGCAGTCCTACAAGGGGGCTCAGGTGTTCGAGGCAGTCGGCCTCAGGGATGAGGTTATCGAGCGCTGCTTCACCAACACTGCCAGTCGGATTCAGGGAGTCGGGTTCGAACAACTTGCCAGAGAGAGTCTGCGCCGTCATCGCCTGGGATATCCGAGGGAGGGTTCACCAGGGCTCCAGGGTTTGCCCAACCCTGGAGAGTTCCACTGGCGCGCCGACGGAGAGCGTCACATGTGGGATCCTAGGTCGATTGCGGACCTTCAGATTGCGGCCATCGAACAGGATGAGGATGCCTACTGGAGATTTTCCGACTATGTGAACAACGATTCTCGGGTCCAGTGCACGCTGCGCAGCCTAATGAAGTTCAAGGACGTCAACGGAGCGGGCATTCCGCTTGAAGAGGTAGAGTCCGCCAGTCAGATCGTAAAGCGCTTTTGTACCGGCGCCATGAGCTTCGGTTCGATTTCAGCAGAAGCTCACGAAACTCTGGCCGTGGCCATGAACCGGCTTGGGGGACGCAGTAACACGGGAGAGGGCGGTGAGGATTCAGAACGGTTTCAGCCCTCTTCGAATGGAGACTCTAGGCGCTCAGCGATCAAACAGGTGGCTTCGGGCCGGTTTGGTGTGACGGCCTGGTATATGACCAACGCGGATGAGCTGCAGATCAAAATTGCCCAGGGAGCCAAGCCGGGTGAAGGTGGAGAGTTGCCCGGACGCAAGGTTGACAAGACCATCGCACGGATTCGCTACTCGACTCCTGGAGTGGGTTTAATCAGCCCTCCCCCCCATCATGACATCTATTCGATCGAAGACCTTGCCCAGCTCATTTACGATCTGAAGAATGCCAACCCGGCGGCCCAGGTCAGCGTCAAGCTCGTCTCGGAGGTCGGGGTTGGCACAATTGCGGCTGGAGTGGTCAAAGCACACGCTGATCGAATTCTGATCTCCGGAGCTTCGGGTGGCACCGGAGCTTCCCCATGGACCAGCATCAAACACGCGGGTCTACCCTGGGAAATGGGCATTGCTGAAACGCATCAGACTCTAGTCATGAATGACCTGAGAAGCCGGGTGATCCTGCAGACCGATGGCGGAATGAAGACTGGCAGGGACGTAATCATTGCGGGCATCCTGGGAGCCGAAGAAATTGGCTTTTCCACCGCACCCCTGATTACCCTGGGTTGCATCATGATGAGGAAATGTCACTTGAACACCTGCCCGGTAGGTATAGCGACCCAGGATCCGGTGTTGCGAGAACAATTTCGGGGCAAGCCCGAGCACGTGATCAACTACCTGTTCATGGTAGCTGAAGAGGCAAGGCGGATCATGGCTCGTCTGGGGCTACCACAGTTCCAGGACATCATCGGAAGAACCGACTTGCTCGAGTCGGACGAGTCTAGCAGTCACTGGAAGGCGCAGGGCATCGATCTTCGACCTCTCTTGGAGCCCGTACAAAAGCCCCAGGAAGGAACTTCGGTCTACTGTACGATCGACCAGGACCATGGACTCGACCGGGCCCTGGATCTTCAGGAGCTGCTTCCTCGGGCCAAGCCCGCTCTGGCGAGTGCCCAGAAGGTCCACTCCAAGTTTCCTATCCACAATACAGACCGTTCAGTGGGAGCGATACTCAGCAACGAACTTGTCAAGAAATGGGGTGAGAATGGCCTGCCGGACGATACGATTCACTTCAAGCTGGACGGCTCTGCAGGACAGAGCTTTGGGGCGTTTCTCGCCAGTGGGATTACGTTGGAGCTGGAAGGTGATGCCAACGATTATGTGGGTAAGGGGCTTTCGGGGGGACGGTTGATCATTTATCCCCCGCGGTCCAGTGGTTTCGTGGCGGAGGAGAACGTGATTGTAGGGAACGTAGTTCTCTACGGCGCCACGGGAGGCAGTGCCTTCATTCGAGGTCGGGCAGCCGAGCGCTTCTCCGTACGCAACAGCGGAGCCCGCACTGTAATCGAGGGAGTGGGAGATCACGGTTGCGAATACATGACTGGAGGTCGGGCTGTGATTCTGGGGCCCACAGGCCGGAATTTCGCTGCGGGTATGTCGGGAGGAATTGCTTATGTTTGGGACCTGGCGGGAGATTTTGCGGGTCGCTGCAATCTCGAAATGATCGAGCTGGGACCCCTCGACACGAACCGCCTCGATGAGCTGAGGGAGCTGATCGGTCTTCACGAGAAGTACACTGGTTCGCCTGTGGCCAAACAGATCCTGGGGGACTGGCCCCGGATGGCCAGGCAGTTTGTGCAGGTGATTCCAGTGGACTACCGCCGTGCTCTCGAGGCAAAAGAACAGGAGTCCGGTGCCGGTCAGGAACAAGAAGATCGAGCTGGGACATGGACCGCTCCGGTCGTGTTGCCGCACACGTCCAGGCGCAGACCGTCAAGTACCAACCTTTCGGGCTGAGCTGGATGAGTAAGCATGGCGGCTTCAAAAAGTACTCGAGAAGGGCGGTACCTTACCGCCCAGCTCCAGTACGGATCGGCGATTTTGAGGAGATCTTCACAACCCCCGACGAGGATCAACTCCGGGAGCAAGGTGCTCGGTGCATGGATTGCGGCGTCCCCTTTTGCCAGTCGGACAGCGGTTGCCCCATCGATAATCTGATTCCGGAATGGAATGATCTAGTCTATCGGGGCCACTGGCGGGAGGCTCTGGACCGACTGCATCAGACCAACAATTTCCCGGAGTTCACGGGTCGTACCTGTCCTGCTCCCTGCGAGGGAGCCTGCGTTCTGGGCATCATTCAGCCGCCCGTCACCATCAAGAATATTGAGAATGAGATCATTGACAGAGGCTTTGCCGAGGGTTGGGTAAAACCTTATAGGCCCTCCGGGCGCACGGGTAAAAAGATTGCCATCGTCGGATCCGGACCGGCTGGGCTGGCTGCTGCAGCACAGCTCAACCGGGCCGGCCATGCCGTTACCGTCTACGAGCGCGCCGATCGCGTTGGGGGACTTCTCATGTACGGCATCCCCAATATGAAGCTGGAAAAAGCCGTTGTGGAGCGCAGGATAAGCCTCCTGCAGGAGGAAGGAATACTCTTTGAAACAAACACCTGCGTAGGGAAGCCGGCGACCCTTCCCGAGGGGCACCTCCTCGAAATCATGGCAAACAATCGGGTACCGGTTCGCTACCTGGATCCGAAGAAACTGCTCGAAGAGAACGATTCCCTGCTTCTGGCAACCGGCTCGACCTCATCGAGGGATTTGCCAATACCCGGGCGGAATCTAAACGGTGTTCACTTTGCCATGGAGTTTCTTACCCGGAATACCAAGAGCCTTCTCGATTCGGGTCTCGAGGATGGAACTTATATATCGGCTGCCGGAAAAAAGGTCATTGTTATCGGTGGTGGCGACACGGGCACCGACTGTATTGGTACCGCGGTTCGGCACGGCTGCAAGAGCCTGGTCAATTTCGAACTTCTCGCCCAGCCGCCCGACGAACGCGGACCTGACAATCCCTGGCCGGAATGGCCCAGAATCTTACGGGTCGATTATGGTCATGAAGAAGTTGTAGCCAAATTTGGGCAGGATCCAAGGGGCTTCTCCATCCTATCCCAGGAGTTCATCGGCGACGATAGCGGTGATGTGGTGGGCATTAAGACCGTTCAGATCGACTGGTCCAGGCCTGGAGATCAGGCGCCTTTCAGCGAGATCAGCGGCACCGAGAGAATTTGGGAGGCGGATCTGGTTCTACTTGCGTTGGGGTTCACAGGTCCGGAGCACTCGGTTGCCAGGTTGCTGGGCATTTCCTGTGACGGTCGTTCGAACTATGAGGCGGAGTACGGGAAGTTCACAACCAGCGTACCCGGCGTTTTCGCCGCTGGTGATTGTCGCCGGGGACAGTCCCTGGTGGTGTGGGCGATCAACGAAGGACGGGCAGTCGCCCATGCTATCGACGAGTATCTGATGGGTCGAAGTAGCCTACCCATCCCTTCAGGCGCCTGAGTTTCCCCACCCCAGCCCCGAAAGGGGCTAAACACTAGAAACCCGGGACTCCCCGTCCAGATTTTTTCTGCAACCCAAGTGCTGATCTGGCGCTCTACCGTTCTACACTGTTCTGATTGGCGCACCCGGCTCGCCATCCGAAAGCTGACCGATCAGATAAATGGACAGGGCGCCCAGGTTGATTCCTTCGACGAATTTAATGGCAGGAATCTCAATGCCCAAACTCCCCCGAATTCGGGTAATCAGCTCGACTGCCATCAGGGAATCCAGGCCCAGGTCGAGCAAGGGCTGGTCAACATCCACCTTGGCGGGTGACATTCCGATTACGGCCGCTAGCGTTTCTCGAAGATGTGATTCGAGGATTTCCTGGCGCCTTTCAGGTAGTGCGTTCAGCAGCAGGTCACGAATCGAGGCGCTCTGTTCCTCAGTGGTCCTTTCAGACGGTCCCGCAAGGGGAGAGAACCTGGGAGAGTTGACAGAGGAAAGGAACTGGCTCAAGCGATTCCAGGTCAAGGGAGGAGACACGCCGGCCTGCACGACATCATTTTGCAGCAATTGACCGAGGATCGCCAGCGCCCTCGTCGCCCGCAGCGGTTCTATTCCCAGCCGCGAGAAGTGGAGCTGGAGATCGCTGCTGCGAGCCACCACGCCGACGTCGGCAATCGCTCCCCAGTTGACAGTCAATGCGGGCAGATCAAGGTTCTTCCGCCAGTGGGACAGAGCATCCAGAAACGCATTGGCCGCCGCATAATTTGACTGGCCCGGGTTGCCGAACAAAGAGGAGAAGGAGGAATACATGACGAAGAAAGTGAGCTGGTCTGACAGAGTTTGTGTATGCAGGTTCCACGCCCCAGCGACCTTGGGACCCAGCACCTTTTTCAGGTTTTCGGGAGATAGTTGGAGCATGGTTGCGTCGTCCAGAACCATGGCAGAATGGATAACACCGCGCAGGGGAGGCATCGACTTCCGCATGCGCTCCAGGACCGATCGAACCTGGTCCTCATCCGTGACGTCGGACGTTTCCACCAGCACTTCGACTCCGTCTTGCACCAGGGCGGAGATTTCCTCCCTAGCTTCATTGGTAGAAGCTCCGGATCTTCCCATCAGAACCAGGTGCCGGGCTCCATGGTCGGCCAGCCAGCGGGCTGTGGCCAGACCGAATCCGCTGAGACCGCCAGTGATGAGATAAGTGGCCTCCGGTCTCAGCTCCAGTCGGGTCTCCGGAGCTGAAGCAAGGCTGCGGGTTCCTTCCATCGAAATGACAATCTTACCGATGTGGCGGGCTGTAGCCATGTAGCGAAATGCCTCTACCAGTCTGGCAGCCGGGAAGACCCGATACGGTAACGGGAAAAGGGATCCATCAGACACCAGCTCCAGCACCTCCCGGCAGAGAGTGGCTGCCAGATCCGGGCGCTGCAGACTGATTCGGTCCAGGTCTGCGGCGAAAAAAGAGAGATTGTTTTGAAAGGGTCGCAGGCCCAACCGGTGATTCTCCTCTATATCCCTCTTTCCAATCTCGATAAAACGGCCGAAGGGAGCCAGAACGGCAAGGCTCCTGGTGAGTGCCTCACCGCTCAGGGAGTTGACTACAACGTCCACACCTTTCCCGCCTGTCAGTTCCAGAATCCGATCGGCGAACGAAATCGAACGGGAATCCATTACGTGGGAAATGCCCAGAGAACGAAGGAATGAGCGTTTCTCAGGATTGCCGGCGGTGGCAAAGATTTCGGCTCCCGCTTTTTGTGCGAGCTGGATGGCCGCCAGCCCCACGCCACCGGAGCCAGCGTGAATAAGGACCTTCTCGCCAGCTGCAATTCGGGCCAGGTGGTTGAGCGCGTAGTGGGCCGTCATCGAGACGGTCATCAAGGTCGCGGCATCCTCTTCAGTGAGGTGAGCAGGACGATGACCCATGAGACGGGCATCCGCCAGGGCGTGGGTACCCAGCGTGCCTGCTGCAAACCCCACTACCTGGTCTCCCGCCCGGAAACGATTCACGTCTTTTCCCACCGCAGTGATCTTTCCGGCACACTCGAGGCCCAGGCTCCGGCCTGAGGCTGTCCCCTCCAGGGTGATATCGTTTAATAGTCCCATCGCTTTGGCTACGTCCTTGAAGTTCAAAGCGGAGGCTCCCACCTCAATCTCAACCTGCCCGGGCCCAGGGCTCTGCCTGGGCTCGGACGCGAATCTCAAACTGTCAAGAATTCCCGGCGTTCCAATTTCAGCTATAACCCGGTGGCTGCGGAACTCCAGGTCCTGTTCGGGCCTGTTCCTGGCTTGTGAGGACCTGGAAAGGCGAGCCAGCCGATGGACATAACGGACTCCCGAGCGAAACGCAACTTCATCCTCTCCGTCCTTCCGCTCCCATTCCCTTATAAGAGCTTCGGCCTCATCCGCTTCGGGGACAGGGTTCAGATCCAAAAGGCGCGGGCGTAGGTTTGGATGCTCATTCATGAGCACACGGGTGAAGCCCCATAGAGGTGTAGCCGCGATCGATTCCGCGGCAGTGTTCCCTACGGAATGAGCCCCTCGGCTGACCACCAAAACTCCGGGAAAACCCAGCCATTTTACAGGCTCCAGGGCCTGAACAAGCTGGAGGAGACTCACACAACATAGTGTCTGAGCCGCCTCCAGAGAAGAGGAGGTCGTGGAGCTTCCCAAGGGTGAAAGGAGACTCCAGAGATGGATAATGCCACGACATGTTTTTGCAGTCCCGGCAACGGCTTCAACAACGGCCCGAATATCATCTGCCTCTCCGGGACGAATTCGGAACCTGTCTTCATCTGGGGTCTCGAACTTACTTCCTGTTTCCACTAGAATCGGAGTCTGACTCTTGTTTCGAAGAAATTCGGCAATCTGATCTGTGAGCAGAGAGTTGTCGGAAAAGATCAGCCAGCTCTCGTCCGGTGTCAAGGTGCTTGCTACGGAGGGCGGTGTCTCGGGAACCTCTCTGTCGCCCCGGTTGCTGGCCAGATACAGTGACTTTTCAGGCTCGGAGACCTGTTCCTCCAGTCTGGTGACCCGGCCAAGACCGGCAACCTGGAGAAGTTCACGCGAGATCGACTGCCCGTTTGAAAGAGTCTCGGGTGTGGTATCCGAGTAAAACTTCTGCCTGCGGAAAGGTCGCAGCAAGAGGTTTCTCCAGACGGGTTGCCCGGTTTCCTCGAGAGCGACTAGAAGTCCGCCCGGTGCGAGTAGTCTCCGGATTCTTTCCAGATCCACCTGGGGAGTTCGGGAGAAGCTCAAACCAACCGGCAGGACAACCAAGTCGAAGGAAAAGTCTGTTAGATCCTGCTCGCTCAGACTCTCATCGAGATCAACGATTCGATGCTTTGCGTCTGCAGCGCTTCCAGGCAAGGAGGTTGCGGAATCACCTTCTTCTAGAACCGAGATTAGGGTTTGCTCAATCCGGTCGGTCGGCCACCCCGGAAACCCGGATCCTGCTGCTGCTTCGGAGCTCAACCCCAGTTCCAGTAAACGGGCCTTCCGGCCTTGTGGAAGAGCCCTGAGTGCCTCCGCGACAGCTGCGCCTAGCAGGTCATTGTAGATTCGATTGGCCGGTGCGTCCTGAAAGAAGTGGTCGACCGCCGTTCGGAAGCCCTGGGGGCACAAGACATCAAGCTCGTCGATTTCACCCTGCAGCAGCTTTCGAAACCTCGCACCGTAGCGACCCAGCAGCGTGAGTTCGGCGAGATAGGCTGGATATTTGCTCAGAAGGTGACGCCACATTGATTCCGGATCCTTCGTCTGCGGCAAAGAACGGATCTCCCAGCCGTCTTTCGACTCGACAAGCACCCCCGAGTACTGAAGAAGCTCAAGCAATCCTCCGAGGAGGACGTGTTTTTCGGGGCTGATCTTGAGTGCCTCTATCAGAAGGGATGTGGAAACTCGCTTCCCGAGTACCCGGCTCAATCCAAGCTGATTGAGGGCTCTTAACGCATAGGAGGCCAGCAGACCATTGAGAGCTGGGGACACCTCCTCATAGTGCCGCGCCCGATCCAGGACCCCACTCCTCGCCCTCAGACTTTCTTGCAAAAACTGGCCAAGCTCATCGGGCTCTGGAAGAAAGGTCGGGGGTTGAACTGGGGAAGGCTCATCCTGGGTGGAGACGACCCACTGATAAGCGTAGTATGAATCCTCAGCGCTGGCCGGGCGGACTGGATCTCTCTTCCCCAGTGCCCGGCAGCGCCCGCGTCTCAGCTCGGCAAGTCGGTTCCCGGCCTCGTCAAATATCTGGAGGTCAACTTCAAATGAGTTCTTGTCTCGTCTGGCTATGCGAGCGTGGCACCAGATTTTCCCGTGGGGCCTGCCGTAGAAAGTGAATCTTTCCAGGAAAACCGGTAAATATAGGCTTTCCTGGATATCTAGAGTACAGAAGCCTACTTGAAGGCAGGCGTCAAGCTGGGTGGGGTGAAACAGGTATTCCTCAGAAAGCTCGCTTTCGAGACCACGGATCTCAGCCAATCCCTCCTGCTCACCGGCCCAGATTCGATCGATCTGGCTGAACGCGGGTCCGTATTCGAGTCCTGCTTCGCGCATTTTCCCGTAGAAGTCGGGCACAGACAATTCGATTCGGCACCTGCGGCGGATTTCTTCGAGGTGGTCTGAAAGGCCTTGACCAGGATCCGGATCGAGACGAAGGTTACCCGTGGCGTTGAGATCCCAACTCGCATCCCCTCCGTTTGCCCTGGTACTGATCTCGAAAGAGGAATCCTGAGGATCCAGAGCAAACTGTAGCTCCGATGCATCTACCTTGCTGAGGACCAGAGCTTTCTTCAGATCGACCTCCTGCAGGATGATGGGCCCTTCTCCAAGGACTCTCCGCGCACCCGACAAAGCCATTTCCACGAAGGCGGCTGCCGGATAGACCACAGCACCTTGAACGCAGTGGTCTCTGAGATAAGGTGGGCTCTGGGCATTGAGCGTCACGCTCCAGGTTGGGCGTGCCGTCCCCAGG
The DNA here is from genome assembly GCA_964565865.1 of uncultured Acidobacteriota bacterium. GTDB lineage: Bacteria > Acidobacteriota > UBA6911 > RPQK01 > CBDAPI01 > CBDAPI01. Next base: position 43,961 of record CAZMGM010000014.1, read on the forward strand.
GGCCCTCCCAGCAGGGGGTGCCAATCACTGCCCAGCCTCCAGAGCAGAGAGTCTTCAGTCTCAGCCCAGAGGCGTTCCCGTTGCCAGGGATAGGGCGGAAGCTTCAGGGGAGCATCTGGCCTTGGATAGAGCAGGCTCCAGTCAACGGGGTATCCAAACGTGTATAGTTTTCCCAGGTTACTCAGCATCATCGTGCGCTCTGGTTCACCTCGCCGCAGGGAATAGGCCGTGAAGGCTTCCGCTCCGGCAGCAGTGACTGAGTCCGAGATCGACGCCGTCAGAACCGGGTGGGCGCCGACCTCGAGAAACAGATTACAGCCTGCCTCCATAAGTTCCGTGGTGGCCTGCGCAAAAAGAACCGGGTCCCGTACGTTTTTCCACCAGTATTTGGGGCCCAGCTCATGACCTTCTACGGGTTTACCCAGGGCGGAGGAAATGAGAGTGCAGGACGCGGTTCTAGGACTCAGGCCGTGCAGGCTGTTCACCAGCTCTTCCCGGATGGGGTCCATCCGGGGGCTGTGATACGGAACTTCGACGCTAAGGAAACGGCAGAATATTCCCTGCTCCTCCACCATCCGGTTGATCTCTTCCAGAGCCTCTTCCTCTCCAGACAGGGTGGTCGTTTCCGGGCTGTTCACAGCGGCGATCGAAACCACTTCTTCCCAACCCTTCAAGAACCCTTTGGCGTCCTCCACTGACAGTCCGATTGCCAGCATTCGTCCTTGTCCCTCGATCTCGTGCTGGAGGCGACTCCGGTGGTAAATGAGCTGGACTGCGTCCTTCAGATCCAAGGCTCCAGCCACATAGGCGGCGGCCACTTCACCCACACTGTGTCCCACAATGGCAGCTGGCTGGATTCCCCAAGATTTCCACACAGCCGCCAAACCCACCTGCAGGGCAAAGATGGCAGGCTGTGCGATCCGTGTCTGCTGAATCCTCGATTCTTCTTCGGGCGCCAAAAGTTCCTGGAGCAAGGACCAGCCGCTCAAAGGTCGCAACAGCGAATCGCACTCTTGAAGGGCTCTTCGGAAGACCGGGTCTTCTTCGAGGAGTTGGCGCCCCATCGCCCACCACTGAGGACCCATTCCCGAAAAAACGAAGGCAATCGTCGGTTTCCGTGGGGCTTGGCGGCGCCCCGACGACAGGGTGAGCCGCTCCTCTTCAGCGGTGAAAGCGGCCAAATGCTCGGAAATCTCTTGCTTGGAGGACGCCGCTACTGCGAGGCGGAAATCATGGTGAGACCGGTGCAGGCCGGCGGAACGGCAGACCGAGGCTAGAGAGACATCATCGCCGGCCCAACCGGCCATGAGGCGCCGCCGGTAATCATCTGCGAGAGCCTCCAGCGCTTCCTTGCTGCGGGCCGAGATAGACAGAAGAACGGGTTTCTCATCCAGTTGGGAATGAGCTTCCGGATTCTCAACCGGCGGAGCTTCCTGTAACACCACGTGTGCGTTGGTTCCCCCGAATCCGAACGAGTTCACGGCCGCCAGCCTGGGGCCTGCGCCGACTTCCGGCCAGGGTTCGAGCCGGTCCACAACACGGAGGCCCAAGTTTGCAAACGGTATCTCGGGATTCGGCTCCCGATAATGCAGCGTGGGAGGGATTTCACGGTGTTTTAGACAGAGGGCTGCTTTCATGATCCCGGCGACACCCGATCCGGCCTCGAGATGTCCGATGTTGCTCTTCACAGAGCCAATCGCACAGGGGTTTGCAGACGGACGCCCCTCACCCAGAACAGATCCCAGGGCATCGGCCTCTATCGGATCTCCCACTGGAGTTCCCGTACCGTGAGCTTCCACATACTGAACCTGGCTGGGGGCAACTCCGGCCTCCCGGTAGGCCACACGAAGCATTGCCTCCTGGGAATCCCGATTGGGGACCGGGAGGCTGCTGGAGCGACCGTCCTGGTTGACGGCGGTTGCCTTCACGATTGCATAGACAGGGTCTTGATCGGCCACAGCCCGGTCCAGTGGCTTGAGAACCACCACGCCGGCACCCTCCGCACGGACGTACCCGTTGGCCCTGGAATCAAAGGCCTTGCAGCGGCCATCCGGAGAGAGCATCGAAGCTTTGCTGAAGCCCATGGTCTGGGCCGGGTTGAGCAGCACGTTTACGCCTCCCACCAGGGCCAGCTCCGATTCCCTTCGCCAGATACTCTGGCAGGCCAGGTGCATTCCGACCAGAGAGGAAGAGCAGGCTGTGTCGACAGAAAGGCAGGGCCCTTTGAGATCGAAAGCGTAGGAAAGGCGAGCGGCAGCAATGCTCAGGGCCCCTCCCAGGTTGGTGTAACCGTCGACGAGTCGGGCCTCTGTCGGTTGCCCCTGCATAGCCCCGTAGTCGTAGGTGGAGATGCCTACGAAAACGCCTGTTCTGGACCCGGCAAGCCGCTCCAGCTGCAGGCCGGCGTCTTCCAGGGCCTCGTAGGCGACTTCTAGAAGTAACTTCTGCTGAGGGTCCATTCGCGAGGCCTCTCTCGGAGAGATGCCGAAAAACCGAGCATCGAAGTAATCGAACCCTTCAATAAATCCGCCCCAGCGGGAATAGACTTTCCCCGGCTCTGCCGGGTCGGGGTCGTAAAATTTTGGAAGACTCCAGCGGTCAGGCGGAACCTCGGATATCGCATCCACCCCCGTGCGCAAGAGTTCCCAGAATTCCTCGGGGCTGTTGGACGGGCCGGGAAAACGACAACCGAAACCGATGATGGCGATGGGCTGGTTCGCCTCGGATTCGCTGCTGGGATCAGGCGGTACGATATGCTTCCTGGCCATGTGAATCCATCACTAACGTCTCACGCTCTCTTAATTCCAAGATCCTACTCGGGTGGCACTTTGGCAACGGAAACTGAGTCGGTCGAAAGACTAGCCATCGTCTTGCCACCTTGACACAAAGGCGTTACGCGATCGGCCGAACGGGTCATTCCAGGAATCAGTATCTCGTTTTTTGGGTCGATTGTCATCGTTGACGAGCTGGAACGGGATCGGATGGAGTCGGCAGGTGGTCGAGAGGGTGCCAAAGGGGCAATGGACGGGCTGAGTACGAGTGAAGACCAACTCGGGCTCGGGGCACCACCAGCGGCAGTGAGTGCCACCGTTTATAGTTTGCACCTGCAATCCCGGTGGATTGAAGTTCCGTACTTGTTCATGAGCCCTCTGAGAAGAAAGCTGATCTGGGCAGAGGCGAAGCAAGAATCCGGACCTTTTCGCTGGCTCACACGACACTTCGGAACCGATCTGGCCATTGAGATCACCCTTCCCGATGCCGAGTGCAGAAGATGCCTCACAGAACTGTACACTGAGGGTCGCGAGCTGAAGATTGGTGATTGGGGAACTCTGGTGAGAAGGATCAGGAGAGTCAGCCCAGTCTTTATCCGCGGGCTCCTGTGCAAGGTTGCTTTGCTGCGAGCCGAAGAATTTTGGGGAGACAGACCATAAAGATGACTGACGAACACATTGAAGAAGCGCTAGTGGAGCTGCTGGTTGCAGGCAGGGCATTTCCCCATAGCCTGCTGGCCGTTCCCCGGGACCAATCGGCCCTTCCGCTGGACTAGAGATTACACCGTTTGGTCCAATAGAAATGAGAGTAGACAATAATGCCCCCTGAAAACGAGCTTTTCAATTTGCGGAATCGGACGGCCATAGTCACGGGGGGGTCCAAGGGTCTGGGCTTTGAGATTGCGGCCGCTCTAGCCGGTCAAGGCGCCGAGGTTCTGATCACGTCTCGGCATCAGGAGGAGATCGAGGCCGCGGCTGCAGCCCTCACCCAGGAGAGTGGGAGCAGGGCTGTCGGACTGGTCAGCGACGTGACCTGCCCCGACAATGTCCAGGCGATGGTGGACACCGCGATCAACCTGTGGGGGAAAGTAGACATCCTGGTCAATAATGCAGGCGTAAATATCCGGGGGGGCATCGAAAAGATCAGCCTCGAAGACTTTCGGGCGGTGCAGAGAGTAAACACAGAGGGCGTGTGGCTGGGTTGCCGAGCAGTTGTGCCTCACATGAAGAAGGCAGGCTACGGACGAATCATAAATGTCGCCAGCGCCCTCGGCATCGTAGGGCTTTCCTATCGAACTTCTTACAGCGCCAGCAAGGGAGCCGTCGTGCAAATCACCCGCACGCTGGCTGCTGAACTGGGCCCCCACGGGATCACCTGCAATGCGATTTGTCCCGGCCCCTTTCTGACTCCCATGAACCAGTCTGTGGTTGAGGAACTCGAATCGTTTATCCGCTCCGTCGTCCCCATGGCTCGGTGGGGACGTGTGCAGGAGATCCGGGCTTCGGCCGTCTTTCTGGCCAGCGAATCGTCGAGTTACACGACCGGCTGCCTGCTTACCGTCGACGGAGGCTGGACTGCGGCGAGCGTTTTTCCGGAGGGTGGGACCTAGGAGTGTGTGGTTGAAGTCGCGCGGGCCGCAAGAAGAGCTGGACCGGCTTGACCTGGAACTTTGCAGTTTCGACTTTGGCCTTGAACGTTCAGCTCTTAACCTTCAACCTTTAACCTGGAGATCAGGTCGGTGGTCGAGATACTCCTGGTTGTCGTCATTTTTCTGATGCTTCTTGGTCTGGCCAGACTCGCTGCTATCAGGCATTGGCTCCAGACCTTAAGTCGTCTTTACACCGAAGCAGATCCGCTGATGGAAGAGGACGGGGTCGATTTAGAGCTTTTCTTCAACGAGCCTCCCGAAGTGGGAAACGAGATCCTCTGGGTTGAGAAGATGAGGGCCATCAAGACGTACCGGTCAACTTCTGGACGCGGTTTTAAGAAACTTAAGGAATCAAAAGAGTACGTAGAGGAGATCCAGCGGCGCTGGAGTCTGAACAGGAGAACGGTCCCTGCCTTGCCTGTCGTAGTGCCCCGGGAGAATGCATCCAACCCCATCCGTTCAGGCCCTTGGGACCCGTAGAGCAAGGATTGGCAAGAGGAGAAGCATGTTGAGAAAACGAGTACCCCGCCAGACTGGTCGAGAGGAGAACAGGCAGTTTTCGGGCGGGCGGATTCCGTTGGGCCGTCGATCCTTTCTGGGTGCAACGGCGGCCATGGCCGGTGGGACACTGATTCAGAATCGTTACGGTCCAAAGGCGCCTCCCGTACGCTATCCTGACCCTGATATCCGGATTCTGGAGCAGCGATTCGCCCCATACAAGATCGGGAACACCTCCATTCAGCGCATCTACCACAGTAAACAGATGCTGTGGGCCGAAGGTCCCGCCTGGAACGGAGTGGGACGGTTTCTGGTCTGGAGCGATATTCCCAACAACGTGCAACTGCGCTGGTTAGCTGAAAATGGTCGGGTCAGTGTCTTTCGCGATCCGTCCGGAAACAGTAATGGAAACACTTTTGATTTCCGAGGTCGGCAGATTTCTTGTGAGCACAGCACTCGAAACGTGGTGCGGTATGAAACCGATGGGGCCACGACCGTTGTGGCCGATGCCTGGCAGGGAAAACCACTGAATGCTCCCAACGATGCGGTAGTTCATCCAGACGGGGGAATCTGGTTCACCGATCCCGGCTACGGAAGCATGATGAACTATGAGGGAAACAAGGGAGAACTCGAGATCAAGGAAGCGGTTTATCGAATTGACCCGCAGACTGGACGGCTCGGAAAAGTGACGGACGAGGTCGGGAAGCCCAACGGACTTTGTTTCTCACCGGACTATGGAAAGCTTTATATCAGTGACACGGGAAGAAACCGAAACATCAAAGTCTGGGATGTGGTCAGCGGGAGCAGTCTGTCAGCGGGAAAGGAGTTCATCTCCATGGAGTTGGATGGCAGGAAGGGCTTTGCCGACGGGATTCGGGCTGACCGAGACGGCAACATCTGGGCCAGTGCGGGCTGGGTTGGCGAGGGTTACGACGGAGTGCACATTTTTGCCCCGGACGGGCAGAGAATCGGCCAGATTCTGCTTCCGGAGATCTGTAGCAACGTCTGTTTTGGTGGTGCCAAACGCAATCGCCTCTTCATGACTGCCAGCCAGTCCGTATACGCTGTTTACGTGGAAGCGCAGGGGGCGCACATTACCTAGCAGTCCGTGGTGAAAGTCGCGTGTGGCGGGTCAAAGTGCTGCGTGGAACGCGGCACTTTGAACATGAAATCAACTTCTACTGATTGAGTGCCTCTCTTGCACCGTTGAGTAAGTCGTCGATACCGTCCAGAGAGTCGCTGTTACGGGCTTTGTAGATTTGCTCCAGATAGGCACGGGCTTTGGCTGAGCCCGCCCGGTCCAGGACTGAAGCCATTGCAAAAGCTCCCATGGCCTCGTCCATTTCCTGCTGCTTCCAATGGGCCAGGCCGATGAAAAGATAGGCTTGCTCGTTTTTGGGATTGTACTTCAGAGCCTCGTAGTAGCTTTTGATAGCGGCCTTGAAGTCCTCTTTCAGATACGCATCGGTGGCTTTCAGGTTGTGAGCGGACGACAGAATCTGGAGCCATTGCCTAGCGTCCCATCCGGCGGGGCCTGCATTGGCAAAAGTCCGGGTCAACTGGCCGTAATAGTGCAGCGCATTACTCACGTCCTGCTGCCCGGCGTAGTACTCAGCCAGCCAGACCGCGAAGTAGACTCCCTCCTTTATCCCCAGGGCCTGGAGGGCCTTTTTGCTGTAATCAACAGCCTTGGATCCGTTCCGTGTCGCGATATAGCTGTGAGCCAGCATGGCGGCTGTGGACGAAGCGGGTTTGGAAGCATACTGTTTTTCTCCCAGCTCGATTACCCTTGCATAATCCTTGCTTTGATAGGCTCGCTGCAGCTCCTGTTCGGGACTGGGCCTCAAATGCGGGAAGAGCTCCATCATCTTGGCGGTTAGGGCCTCTACCTCCCCGGTCTTTCCGGCCTTCTGATAGTCACTAACAATCTGGCCAAAGAACCCGGCTATGTTCTGGCGCATCTTTGCCTTCTTGTGCAGCTTGCTGTAGTAGTTCGTCAGGTTTGCCTCCCGCCCCGGTAGTGGGGTTTTCATGATCTTCTGAACCTCGGCGTAGTGTTTGCGGTACAGCCAATCGGATTCGACGGGGATCCCCTCGGGTGCCTCCATGGGGTCCTGTGCCAGCCCGGGCCCGCTCATGAACCAGACAAACGAAAAGATGATTAGCACTTTGAAATAGCGATCGAGAGCCTTTTGCATGGGTCCTTACCTCCGAGAATGAGGGAGCGACTGGCAACGTTGCCTGCAATCTGTCCGACCACTGATAGCCGATCGTATCCCGGTGCGCAAGTCCTAATCTTACCGCAAGGCCGCGGCCACTTGCTGGTTACCGGTTACTGGTTCCAAGGCCTCGCATCGTGGAGCCTGAACCTGGCGACGGTCTAGGGGAGCTTGCCTGCCTGTCCGGCCAGTTTGTGAGCCAGGCTTTTCCCCTGCACGTGGGCTGGAATCTCCAGGCCCAGGATTTCAGCCAGCGTAGGAGCTATGTCAATGGTTCCAACGCGTCCTTCGATTCGGGCCGGCTCAACACCAGGCGACACGAAGAGGATGGGTACGTGAGTGTCGTAGCGGTAAGGTGTCCCGTGGCTGGTGCCACGGCCGATGGTTACCTGGTACTCTTCGAGCTGAGGCATCAGGTTGGGGCTTCGATCCGGATGGAAGCTGTTCCGAAACAGATGATGAAAAGGGTCATCGGATTCTGAAAGCAGCTCACTCCGGGTCCAGATCCGTCGAATTACCAGACACTCTTCGAGGACCTCCGCCGCAACCTTCTCGACCGCCTCGCGATCGAGTCCCAGGCCATCGATTACCTCGTAGTCCAGGTAGTAATCCGTCAGCAGCCAGTTGGCCTCGACTCCTAGCCTGGAAGAGATCTCGGAAAGCTGATTCTGCCAGCAGACGGTATCCAGGTAGTCCGCGCGACGTCCCGACAGGTGGTAAGCTTGCCGGTATTCGGGCATGGGGGAGACGCCGTGGTCGGAACTGAACACGATCAGGGTTCGGTCCAATCCGATGTGACGGTCGATGAAGTCAAAGAGATCTGCTAGATTGCGATCCAACCGAATCAGTGTGTCAAGGAGTTCTGGACTGTTGATTCCGTAGGTGTGACCCACCAGATCGAGGGCCGAGAAGGACACGCCTAGATAGTCAGGGCTATTTTGGAGACCGATGTGTTCCTGGAGGATCAGCTCTTTGACGAAATTGACCAGGTATTCGTCAACCAGGGGTGTTCTGGCAAAGGAAGAATAGAAGCTGTCGTCGGGACGTAGACTTCGCCCGCCCAGGGCGTGGGGGAATCCAGCACTGAACCATCCGAAATCAGTATCAACTATAGCCAGGTCCTTCTTCACATCCGCGTCGACGGGCAGAGGCTCCCAGAGCTTACCAAAGTACTGATCGGGAAGCTTTCGAGCGTTGAATTCCCTGACCCACTGAGGATAGCTGGTTTGATAGTAGCTGCTGGTCACAAAATCGCCGCCGCTGTACCAGTAGGCACTGTCTGCTTTGTGGCCTCCCAGGAGAATCGCGGCGCGATCCTTGTAGCTACTGGTGAATGCTCTGGAATTGGGCCAGCGGTTCTTTAGCCAGTCGGGCAGGGCAGAAACCTGAAGATTGTTTGGAGACCGACCACCGGCCGCGTTAATCGACCCGATGAGGGGCCAACTGGCATCCCCCACACAATACATGGAGGTCCGCCGCTGCCTGTCGAACCACTGGTTGGTGATCACTCCGGAACGGCTCGGGTAGGTCCCAGTCGAAATGGAGGCGTGGCCGGGTCCGGTGTTGGTCACGGCGTGGTCCTGGTGGGCGTCCACGAACAGGACCCCATTCTTTTTGAGACGGTCGAATCCACCTCGGAAAAGCGGCTCGAAGCGATCCAGATAGTCCCCTCGAAACTGATCCACCGTCAGTACCAGGACCAGCTTAAAGTCTGACTCGCCGGTGCCTGTGGGAGCTTCGGAAGGTACCGAAGAATTACCGCAGGATGCGAGAGAAGGTATCAGGGCGAGCGTGGTCCAGAGTCTTCCTGTCACAGTGGCTTGATCTCGGGTTCGTTGTGCTGGCGTATTTTACTTGGGAGTCTTCCACGTTCCAAGTCCCGCGTTCCACGGGTGCTCTTTCCCTTGCCCGAAAAGAAAAGATTTAAGGTGAAATATGCAGTGGACGAGGGTGCCGGAATCCTTCCATCTGCCCCGCTCTACCTTGTGTCTGTACTTATCAGTTTGGCCTCTAAGCATGTTTCACCTGCCGCGGGTAAAACGTCGGATTCCTCCCGGACTGACCGACCGGGGCGCAATCCTGTACAATTCCCTACGAAAGGTGGGGACGTAGCTCAGCTCGGAAGAGCGCCTGAATCGCACTCAGGAGGTCGAGGGTTCGAATCCCTTCGTCTC
>CAZMGM010000015.1:0-13644 GCA_964565865.1 uncultured Acidobacteriota bacterium
TCCGATTGCGAGCAAGGTCTGCTTGGCCCCCCGCGAAGTCATCGAAGGCCACCTCGGCGCGAAACTGTATTCCTAAGGCGAGTTTCACCATTTGCTTATTCCGTTTCTGGTACGAACTTTCGTGCGGCACGGTCTCTGGATTCGCGCCAGAGACGGGTGTTCGGATTCACTCTATCCATGATTTTCCTGGCGTTCAGGCCCAGGATCAGCCGCTTCTCCTGGTCTGGAAGGTTGGCGTACAGGACCGGGCCCAGCCCAGTCGCGAAGTCCAGACAGGTAAAATCGGTGGCCAGCAGCACACGTTCCGCGCCGACTTCGGCCACGAAAGCCTCCAGGTCGCCCATGCCCCAGGGCGTGCACGCGCAGATGAACAGATTGTCACAGCTATTGACGACACCTGCATAGTGTCGGGCAAAATGTGCGGTAACAAAAGTGATCCGGGGATATGCTTTGACATAACGCGCGATAGTTTCCGGGGATCCAAAATTATGGGAGAAGCACACGAGACCGTATTCGTTGAGGTAGGAGAGAAGATTGTCCATGTCCACGGTGTCCGGGTCGAATAGGCTAAAGCTAGAATGGAGTTTGACACCAGCGCAGCCGGCTTCGAGGCAACGTTCCAGTTCCGGAATGATTTCGTCCGGGTAATTCAGAGACATAGTGGCCAGGCCCCAGAACCTTCCCGGGAATGCCTTCATTGCCGCCAGTACATCGTCATTGCCGCGCTTCCACTCGCACCCGAGCATGAAGGGGAACAGCCAGCAGGACTGCACGCCGATGCGGTCCATACCCTCGACCATCCCGGCCGGCGTATTGTCGGCAATGTAGTAACTGGCGAAAGGACCCACGTGTGCATGGGCGTCGATAACTATTTCCGAAGACAGGGGCATGCCTTTCCGGGCCATCTCTGCTAGGTTCATGATTTGATTCCTCCTGTCAGGCGCCGAAGATTCTCACCGCAGATATTGCGTTTATCTTCATCCGTCACGTCGGCATAGGCAATCTGGGTCAACGGAATAGCCGGGCTGATAACGGGCATCATGGACCCAAAAATGATCCGGGACGATCCAAAATGGTTTACAACGTCCTCGATACCCCGGAAATTGCAGTTCATCGCGCTGAGCTGGTAGTGAAAGTTTGGCAATTTCTCCAGCATCCGGTATAGGGAGCGTGTAACACGCAGTCCGACTCGCATGGCCACCACCGGGAGGCCGGGGAAAGCGGTGCAGATTTCCTCCAGCCCACGCCAGTCCGTGTGGTCGTTCCAGGTGTGGGTCGTGGCCGCGTGTACAAGCAGGGGTACTCGGTGCTGCTCCAGCTCCGCCAGCAGATTATCGAGCATGAAAACTGAAAGCGGAAAGAACTGCGCATGCGGAAACAGTCGGGCTGCGCGTGCCCCACTGCCTATCAGGCTTTCCACGATCTGTCCCGGTTCAGGCCATTCCCCGCGGATAGCAGGGCTGAGGACCCACGATGGCCTCATGGCGCCAGCTTCAGCGGCCTCTTCATCGACCCATTCGTTGCCACGTTGTGGATCAACCTCCTCGGACGCAGCGTGGTAGATTAGCGCCTGGGTGATCTCAAAACGTGCCATGGCCTCGAGGATCTTCCCCGTTTCCCAGAAACTATCGGCTGTAATGACATTACGCCGGCCTACAATAACGTCGCAGTCGAACGGTTTCATCAGGGAATTCACCGACAGCCCGGCCCGCTCAGCCAGGTCCAGCGTGTCCGGAACTTCTTGCTCTTCCCTGGAACATCGCACCAGCACGCCGGCGCCCGCGGCCGTGGCCGCACCCAGTTTGACAAAGTCTCGGCGGTCGAGTTCAGACATTTTCTCTTCCTCCATTCCGTCCTAATTGCATAGGCTGGTCCTTCTCCTCCAGGAATTAGAATCTGTTTCCAAGTCAGACCAAGTTAGCATAGCCATCCGTTACCGGATAGTCGGCCTGGACGCTGGGGCCGAGAGCCAGTTATTGCATTGGGGAGGAATGTTTTCAGATCTCACGTGTGAATCTTTTGAGATGAGACTCAGTTGGGGCTGAATATTTCCTGAACGTAGCCGTCCAGCCAGCGGCTCAGTGGGGCCAGCAGAGCAGAATTGCAACCAGAAAGATCCCTTTGACAAGCAGTGCCGTCGCCCGCGAAGTGGAAGCGTAGGCCAGCAGCTGCGCGAACCGGGTCAAGAGATCGTTGTAGAGGCTCTTTTCACTGAAGGTGCCGCCTCTGGTAATTGTGCTAGCAACTTCGGTTCCCATTGTCACTCCCCCGAAAGGTGAAATGGTTGCCTTTCTGGAGGCGAGTAGTCTTATCCAGCTGCCGGTATCGACCTGGGAAACTCTTTTTGTTCCATGAGATGCGAGAAGCGATCGAAGTAGTGGATCGTCCCGCGGCCCAGAAAATAGGTTCCCACTACTGCAGCTGACAAGCTGATCAGCTTTGATTTCGCGGGGAATTGTCTCCTAAGACGCTGACTTGCCTCGCGTATGACCAGACCCGACAGCAGCATCGGAACCAGTTCGCGGGCCCGATTCCTGTCGATTCGATGGCCGTAGGCCCGGGCAATTTTGAGCACCATGCTGGTCTGAATAGCGGTAATGGGAAGAAGATCACTGATAGGAATGGGGATCGCTTCCACCAGACTGGAGCCAATGGCTGCCTGAGTTGCAATACCGAGACAAAGGGTTTTTCGAAAGTCCGGGAAGCTGATGGCAAGAGGGTAGAGAGCGCTGCTGTTGGAAGCGACTACAGACCGGAAGAGCCGCTCTATCGTCGGTTTACTGAAAGCCGAAACGGCGACCGTCCTCTCTCCCAGGATCTTTTGCGCCTTTTTGGCAGCTTCCGAAGGGTGCGATATCAGGTCACACTTATTCAGAGCAACGAGCAGCGGCTTTTCCAGGCCCTTCAGTCTGTTCACCAGGTGGCGAGTCTGATCGGACACCTCGTACCGGCAGTCGAGCAGCAGTAGAACCAGGTCAGCCTGCTTCAGCCTATTTGGTAACCGGCGGGCATTGTCGTACCCTAGGAACTCCTCCAGTCCGGTCGTCTCAACCAAACTGAAGATTCTTGGGGAACCGGGGGCCTGGCCTTCCTCGATCGCCTTTAACAGCGTTGTCTTCCCAGTCTGAGAGGCGCCCACAATGTCAATCCGTACCCGGTCGCGGGATTGAATACCCTTCCACTGCGCCCTCACAACCTCCAGCACCCTCTGCATGTTGTCGCCGCTTGAGGGAAGCGTATCAATGGTCGTCGTCACGCGGTGCTGAAACTCAGGCGGAAAAAGACACAGTATTTGAGCCAGAAAATCCAAGGCTTTATGCGGTGCAAGATCTCTGAGCTTGTTTAGGGGATTGGGGGAGTCGACTTCTGACATCGTTTCCAGATCAGGTAGTTGTGATGGTGAAAGGCTGCACCACGAAGTGATCCGAGTGCCAGGCAAAACAGCGGATCCCTGCCTGGAACCCCGAGGGCAGGGACTTATGTCCGGTGGCTGTGCTTCTCATCTTTGCCCACCTGGGATCGGCTTCCTCCGTGTGCCTAGCTAGAGAACCCGGCAACGCTCCGCCCTCACCGCTGACGGCAAGAGCCCCCAGCGAGATGATCCAGTAGCTTATTTCCGGATAGTGAAACTCTTGTCTGTCGCGCACCGAAGGCCAGGCGGGGGAGGTGGGATGGGAATGGTAGATGCCCACAAACTCCAGCTGGTGCTCTCGGGTCTCACGCATGAAGCTGGCGAGCTCCGCGGGGTTTACGGCAAACTCCCGCCGGCTCGCGAGCACGTTCTCAGTTGGGGTAAACTGCGCCACTCTTGCCCCGTGTCCGGCCAGGAGCCCGCAAGACTCCAGGGGGAACTGTTCCCTCGCGTGGTCGATCATCTCTTCAAGAACGGTCCGAGGTATGTACACGCTGCTCAAAGTCCTGGCTCGTGCAAAGATGGCTACTGCAGCACTCCTCAATTCATCTTAACAGTACGCTGGCGGCGACCCTCCTAGCAAGCCTTGCTCGGATCATCTTTCCACGTAGTTGCCTACAGCCCCATCGGGAGGCTAGCAGTCAGTGGTAAAAGTCGCGCTTGGTCTCGCGCCAGGAGTTTGTTCCCGATGGCTGCTACAGCAGGTTGACCGGGTCGATATCAACGGTGATTCGCTTGCGATGTCGGGCGGGCAGCTCCTTGAGTGCCAGACCAACAACTCGGTGCAGCTCCTTTCGGCTCGTAGTCTTCAAGACTACCTGGAACCGGTACTGTCCCTTGAGCCTCTGAAATACTGCGGGGGCGGGTCCCAGGACTCTCAACCGTCGGGCATTTGAGACCTGGTTTCTGATTTCGACTAGAGACCTGGCGAGCTCCAGAGCTATGGATCGAGACTCGTCTTCTTTGTGCCCGCGGACCAAGAGATTGGCCAGAGCCGTAAAGGGCGGATAACGGAATCTCTGCCGGAACTGGACTTCACGCTTGTAGAAGCCCTCATAGTTTTGGAGGCAGGCATACTTGAGGCTGTAGTGGTTTGGATAGTAAGTCTGAACAACCACCTCTCCAGGCTGGTCGCCCCTGCCGGCGCGGCCGGCAACTTGAGTCAAGAGCTGAAAGGTCCTTTCCGCCGCGCGAAAATCGGCTAGTCGAAGACCCTGATCAGCGGCCAGTACCCCCACCAGTGTGACGCCGGGGAAGTCGTGCCCCTTCGCGATCATCTGGGTTCCCACCAGGATATCGGTCTTCCGGGAGTGAAAACTCTGCAGAATCGACTGCAGACTTCCCTTGCGCCGGGTCGAATCGCGATCAAGCCGGTCGATTCGGGCCCGGGGATACAGGGCCTGCAGTTGTTCTTCCACCTGCTCTGTCCCCATCCCCAGGTAATGGAGATATTGTTTACGACACCGGGGGCAACGTTGGGGCAGCGTGCGGGAGTATCCGCAGTAGTGGCAGGCGAGACGCTGCCACTTCTGGTGATAGGTCAGGGACACACTGCAGTTGTGACAGGTTTCCGTGTAACCACAGGACCGGCATAGCAGGGAGCTGGCATACCCACGGCGATTCAGAAGTATAAGGGCCTGCTCCCGCTTCTCCAGTCGAGACTGGATAGCAGTCGCAAGCAGGCTCGAAAAAAGCTTTTCATGCCCGTGCTTTTGGAACTCCACCCGCATGTCCACAATGTGAACAGTAGGCAAAGGGCGTTGACCGACTCGGGAATGGAGGGCCTGATATTGGTGTACGTCGTTCTGCAGCGCCTGGTGGTAGGTCTCCAACTGGGGTGTGGCACTCCCCAGAATCACCAGGATCTCTTCGTCCATCCCCCTCTTCAGCGCTACATCTCTGGCGTTGTAGCGGGGCGTCTCATCCTGTTTGTAGGCCGAATCGTGCTCCTCATCGACGATGATTACACCAAGCCGGTTGAGAGGAGCAAAGACGGCCGACCGGGTGCCGATCACGACTCGTGCTGTTCCCGCCTGGACTCGTCGCCATTCATCGAACCTCTGGCCGTCCGACAGGCTGCTGTGCAGGATTGCCACCTGTTCTCCAAACCAGGCTCTGAACTGGTAAGACACCTGGGGAGTCAGACTGATCTCGGGGACAAGAACCAGCGCGGACAGACCTTGTTTCAGGGTCGCCTCGATTGTGTGCAGATAGATCTCCGTTTTCCCACTTCCCGTCACTCCGTGCACCAGGAGGGATCGAAATCCGGGCGCTTCAAGCGCCCGGATTATCTCTCCGACAACCCGCCTCTGCCCGGTTGTCAGCGGATGTTTTCTGACCTCGGCAGGATGGTATTCAGTTTCCCCCCAGGGAGATCGATACAGTTCTATATCCTCGATATGTAACACTCCGGCCCGGAGGAGGCGCTGCACCAGTGCAGAGCTGGACCGCGTCTGAAGCACGGCCTCCTGCACGGCCACTGGAAGTTTCATAGCTGCAATCTGGGACAGGACTTGGCTTTGCCTGGGAGTGATATTTTCTGCTTCATTAGGGAGAGCGGCAGTGATCATCCGGCGCTTTCGAGTCGGCCACAGACTCTCCTTGTTTTGTTTACGCGCCGCACGGCGCGAGAACAAGGAGGGAGGAAACATTACTCGGAAAACCTCCCCTACAGGCGCCATGTAGTAGCGCGCGAGCCATTTCCCCAGTGCCATCAGCCCGGGGGGTAGCAGCGGCTCTGGATCGAGAACTTCAAGTACTTCTTTGACGGTTGACGTGTCAGGGGGCCGCATGGCCCGGCCCAGGACCAGTCCCAGCTGGATACGAGGGCCGAAGGGCACCAGGACTCGTACGCCCGGTCGAACTATAGTTGACGTGCTACTAGAGAGCGCATAGGTGTAGGCCTGGGGTGAAGGGATCGGGACCGCGACCTCAACCAGCTGCGGGAGGCTGTTTTTTGACATAGATTCCCAGCGGCAGCGAGTACTAGGCATTGATTCAGTTCCCTGGCGCGCGAACCCACTCGATTTCCACTAGGCTTGATAATAGCGGCTTCCTAGTTCCCGAAGTCTGGACCGGACCACCTTCATGTCCTCCCAGACCTCTCGTTTGGCACCCGGATTTCGGAGCAGATAGGAAGGATGGAAGGTCGGAAGGAGCAACGCCCCTCGGTAGTCGCGGAACTTTCCGCGGAGCTTCGAGATTGGCGTGCTCGAGCGCAGCAGCGTCTGAGCGGCGTAGCGGCCCAGAGCAACTATAATGAGGGGTTGGATCGAGGCAATCTGCTGAAAGAGGAAGCCCTCACATTGCTTCACCTCGTCTGCTTCCGGATCCCGGTTTTGAGGAGGGCGACATTTCAGAATGTTTGCGATGTAAACCTGATCCCGCTGCAGTCCGATAGCCTGGATAATGCGGGTTAGAAGCTGTCCAGCTCTCCCCACGAAAGGGACCCCCTGCAGATCTTCATCCCGTCCAGGCGCCTCGCCGATGAACATGAGATCAGCACTCTCGGGTCCGACTCCAAAGACAATGCTCGTACGGTGACTGCACAACTTGCAGCGCTGACAGTCACCTAAATCGGCACGGATTCCGTCCAGAGTGAGAAGAGGCTCTGCGGCAGCGAGCTCGGGGGCGGGGCTGAGGTTGAAACGAGTCACCCCGAGATTTGAAAAAAACTCGAGCTGTCTTCTAATTTGCTCCACGAGACAAGCCTCCTGATCGCCCGCTGTATACTTCCTTGCGGAAATACCAGAATGTCTTCTGGGATGGCATCCGGCTCCAGCCTTTTGGGCAGATCTGGAGGTTGTGGGCGATCTCACTCTTCGCCATCTAGCTTCCCAAGCCCCTTGGCAAACTTTACCGTATTGTTACAAGTAAGTACGACTCTCTTTACCTGACCCCAAAAACGTCCAGGAGGCGTTCCTGGTTTCGCCAGCTGGGGACCACTTTTACATGTAGCTCCAGGTACATCTTGGCTACCCTGAGGACCTTTAAGAGATCTTGACGAGCCTCCGAGCCGATCTTCTTGATCATCTGCCCTCCCCGACCGATCACAATTTTTTTCTGGCCGGGCTTCTCGACGATGACGGAGGCGGCAATATGAAGGAAGCCTTCCGGCCGACGACTCTCGTCAAATACCTCGACTTCCACGGCACTCGAGTAGGGCAGCTCCTTGTGGGTATTGCGCAGGACTTTCTCGCGGATGATCTCGGCGGCTAGAGAGCGCTCCGTTTGATCTGTTAGGTAATCGCACGGGTACTGCCAGGGGCCTTCCGGAAGGAGGAGAACGAGGCTCTTCACGAGATCTTCCAGATTTTCTCCGCTCTTTGCCGAGATGGGAATTATGGTCTCGTAGACAGCTTCCGCGTCATAACGTTCTATGATCGGAAGCAACCGGCCCTTATTCACCAGATCAATCTTGTTGAGAACCAGCACCTTTGGCTGCGCGACAGAGCGGAGGGTATCGAGGACGAAGAGCTCTCCTTTTCCGAAGGGCTTCGAGACATCTACCAGATGAACAATTACGTCGACTTCTCGAAGCGACTGGTAAACGAAAGCCATCATGCGCTCGTTGAGAAGGAAACCCGGTCGATGGATACCGGGGTTGTCGACGAAGATGAGCTGGGCCGTACCTTCCGTGCGCGCTCCAAGAATCCGGTTGCGCGTAGTCTGGGGCTTGTCGCTGACAATGGCGAGTTTTTCCCCGATCAATGAGTTTAAAAGGGTAGATTTCCCGGTATTGGGGCGTCCCACCAGTGCGACATCGCCGCATTTCCCCCCCGCGTTTTGGGTAGACTCGGACATGATGATGGATCAACCAGACAGAGGTGCTTCGAGGCCGGTTGTTTGGTGGCTGTGCCAAAATCCCAGGATCCTGTCCCACACGAATCGGGCGATTTCGGGTTTGGCAAGAAGGGGGCTTTGAGTCTGACAGCCGAGCCGGTCCAAACAGAGGACTTGATTCTGGTCTGAGGCAAAGCCCCGATCCTCCCCGGAAACGTCGTTCACGAAAATCAGGTCGAGTCGCTTGCTCTTCAGCTTTTTGAGACCGGACTCTGGGAGATGCTGGGTCTCGGCTGCAAAGCCGATCAGGATCTGATCCTCTCTCTTGCGCCGGCCCAGCGAATGAAGGATGTCAGAAGTTCGCTCTAGTTGCAGCGTATCGGAGAACGCCCGCTTTTCGATCTTTTGATCGGCGGGTCGGGCTGGAGTGAAGTCAGATACGGCGGCTGCCATGATGGTTATGTCGGCTTTTTCGAAGCATTCCAGGACGGCCTCCTTCATTTGTTTGGCTGAACGAACCTGAATGTTGTTGCGGGTCTTTGGAGGAGGGAGATGAGTGGGCCCGCTAATCAGGGTCACGCTGGCGCCCCTTTTCTGCGCCTCCTCGGCCAGTGCGTACCCCATCTTCCCTGAAGAGCGGTTGGAGAGAAATCGCACGGGGTCGATATCTTCAACAGTGGGACCGGCTGTCACAAGAATTTCGAGCCCTTGCAGGTGGCTGGAGAACCGCAGGCTGTCAAGAATCTGTGCGACGATGAGCTCTGCTTTGGGAAGACGGCCTTCCCCGACTTCACCACAGGCCAGATAGCCCGACTCCGGTTCGATGATCGTAACTCCTCTTTGACGGAGGAGTCTGAGATTGTTCTGTGTTGCCGGATGTTTCCACATCTCCACGTTCATGGCCGGGGCTACCACCACCGGTGTAGTGGTGGAAATGTAAAGCGTCGTGAGGAAGTCATCGGCGATGCCATTCGCAAACTTGGAGAGGATATTGGCCGTAGCAGGAGCCACCGCCAGCAGGTCACTGTTTCGAGCCATCCGTATGTGTTCGATCTCTGTGCCACGATCCTCGAAAAGCCCCGCGATGACCCTGTGGCCGGAGAGTTTCTCCAGCGTTAACTCTCCTAGAAAATGGCGTGCCGACTGAGTCATGACGGGAAAAATGTCGGCACCGCTGTCTCGCAACAAGCGGACAACGACTGCCGCCTTGTAGGCGGCGATGCAGCCCGTGACTCCGAGAACGATTCTCATGACTCAATCGACGAAAGCTTTGGCTTCCTCCGGTTCCAGAATGTTGTAATTGACCAGGTTCTGCTCGGCCTCGCGAATGGCCAAAAAGGCTGGTTTCCCGGATTTCAGATCGAGATGGGACGGAGCTCCGGACTGGAGCTGTTTGGCGCGCAGGGAGGCCACTCGAATGAAACGGAACTTACTATCGTAATCCCTCGGAATGTTGATAATCATACTTTCCTCTTAGGTGTTCTCTTCAAAACTGGCCAGGACTTCCTGTGCCAGCTCAGTCCTCCGATGGCGTCTACATCGGACCGCACAAATAATTGATTTTAACTCAGAAACAGCCTCCTCGATATCCTCATTCAAAATCAGATAGTCATATTTGCTGAAGGCCAGCATCTCGCTGCGAGCGTTTCGTAGTCTGGAAAGAATCGCCTCCCGGTCATCGAGCCGTCTCGATTCGAGCCGTCGCTTGAGTGTCTTGAAGGACGGGGGAAGAACAAAAATCAGGTGGCTCTCCGGGAGCTCCCGTCTTACGGATCGGGCACCCTGGATGTCAATATCCAGCAGGACATCCCTTCCCTGGGCTAGTTGTTGCTCCACGAACTCGCGACCGGTCCCGTAATTGTGGTCATACACGAGAGCCCACTCGAGCAGCCGGCCGCTGGTAGTCATCTCCTGGAATTCCTCGTTGGTCACGAAATAATAGTCTACTCCATCCCTTTCCCCTTCCCGGGGAGGCCGGGTCGTGTAGCTCACCGAGAAGCAGAGTCCTTCCAGCTGAGCAAGGGTGGAAGTGGAAACACTGGTCTTCCCCGACCCGGAGGGTGCGCTGACAATAAACAGATCTCCCCTACTCGACATTCTGCACCTGTTCACGAATTCTCTCGATTTCTGTTTTAGCGGTGATGGCTGCTTCTGAGATCTGTACTCTTCCCGATTTTGCAAGCACCGTGTTGATCTCCCGATTCAGCTCCTGGCATAGAAAATCCAGGTTCTTTCCAATCGCCGGTTCCCCATCCTCTAGAAGTTCCCGAAAACGACTCAAGTGTGACCGTAATCGGGTGATCTCCTCGCTGACGTCGGCTTTGTCGGCGATGAAGGCCACCTCCTGGGCCAGCCGGTTGGGTTCAAAATCGGCTAGGTTCTCCAGGGCCGCAATTCTTTCCTGAAGACGCTGTCTCTGATAATTGAAAATGGACTTCGAGCTTTCCTCAATCTCATCGGTCAGCCCGGATACAATCGACAAGCGATCCAACAGGTCATTCTTGAGCGAGAGGCCCTCTGTTTCACGATGCCGGACCACTTGATCGAGAGCTTTGTCCAGGGACTCTTCCACTGCCGTTATGATAGCCTGCGGATGATTTTCTTGGCGGGTGCGGCTGTCGAAGATATGCGGGAGCGTGAGCAGAGTGTCCAGGGTAAGTTCACCTTGCACTCCTGCTTCAGCAAGCTCCCGCGAAGCTTTCAGGTAAGACTCCACCTGACCCAGATTGACGTGGGCTGTTCCTGCCTCTCGACGTCGAATCTCCACCCGCAATTCGATGCGGCCACGGTGGAGCCGTGCTCGGAGCACTTTGTGGAGGAGTGATTCGATTCCCAGTAAATCCCGGGGAAGCCGGGACTTGATATCGAGATAGCGGCCGTTAACCGTCTTAATCTGGGCTTCAACCTCGGCCACATCGGTAGAGATGGAAGACTGGCCAAATCCGGTCATGCTTCTCATTGGAGTGTCCCCTCCGAAGAGTCCGGGACATCGCCCGAGTGCCGGTCGCTGGGTTCACCTCTCTGGCCTGCACTCTGCATCTCGTAGAGTTCCCGGTACAAGCCTGGGCGGCTCAGCAGGCTGCTATGGTCACCGACCTCTAGGATTCGGCCGTTCTGCATCACCACAATGCGGTCAGCGCGAATGATCGTGGAAAGGCGATGAGCGATCACCAGAGTTGTGGAGTGGCGCATCAGGTTATAGAGGGCGCGCTGAACCAGTTTTTCGGAAGCACTGTCAAGGGCCGACGTGGCCTCGTCGAGAATCAGTACCGCAGCTTTCTTCAGAATGGCTCTGGCCACTGCGATGCGCTGTCTCTGGCCTCCCGACATCCTCTCGCCGCGCTCTCCGATCAGCGTCTCGTAGCCACTTTTCAGGCTCAGAATAAAATCATGGATATAGGCTGCTTTGGCGGCTTCCACAACTTCTTCCTGGCTGGCATCCGGGCGTCCGTAGATAATGTTGTTACGAACCGTATCGTTGAAGAGCAGGGTCTCCTGAGTAACGATGGCAATCTTCTCTCGAAGAGAGCTGAAGGTCACCTCACGGATGTCCGTCCCGTCAAACGTGATCCGGCCGGAGGTCACATCGTAAAAGCGTGGTAGTAGACTTGCCAGTGTGCTTTTCCCGGCGCCGCTCTTTCCCACCAGGGCCACGATCTCACCCTTTTCAATCCTGAGCTGAATTTCTTTGAGCACCGGAGTCGAATCAGGCGGGCCGTAGTGGAAGGAGACTCGCTGAAGGACAATAGCCCTCCGCAATGGGGGCAGGACCTTGGCGTTTTCCACTTCCTTGATCTCCACGTCTGTTTCCAGCAACTCAAAAACACGTCCGGCGCAGGCGAACGCCTGTTCAAAATGGAGATGCATTCGGGAGAGCTTCCGGACCGGTTCGTAGAGTTTGAAAAGAGCCACTACAAAGGCGACAAAGGCACCGGCTGAGACGCCCTGCCCAATCTGTGCACTTGCGTAGAGTAGAAAAGGTGCGAAGAGTAGATATCCCAAAAACTCCATCATAGGCGAGCTCAGGCCGGCAGTGCGAGTAAGCTTGAGATTGAGCCGAAGCAGGCCATCGGTTATTGATTCGAACCTCGACCTCTCATACGCTTCCATTCCGAAGGCCTTCACGATACGCCGTCCCGAAATAGTTTCCTGAAGCACATTGGACAGATCGGAGATTTTTTCCTGACTGGCCCAGCTGATCTTTCGCACTTTTATACCCAGCTGCAAGGTCAGAAAAAGCACCAGGGGAGCTACCAGAAAAGAGAACAGCGAAAGCCTCCAGTCTACATACAGCACTACACCAAGGAAGGCCAGAAGAAGAACCAGTTGTCGGGCGGCATCCGTGATGGTCTTGCTGACCGCCTCTTGGAGACGTTCAGTGTCCGAGATGACCCGGGCCATCAGTTGTCCGGTGGATCGGTTGGAGAAGAAGACCATCGACTGGTCCAGGAGATGGGAGTAGAGGGACTTGCGAATCCTGGCGACTACCTTCTGACCCGAATAGGCCATTAGGTATTCGGAGGCGTACAGAAAGATGCCCTTCAGGAGTGAGAAGAGGACCAGAAAGCCTGCCACTCGAGCCAGAACGTTTCCACCCTCGAGCTTTAGGAATCGATGGATGAATTCAAACGTGGCAGGCTGAATGGCACGGCCAGCGGAGGAAATTGGATTATTCTCGGTGAGCGTGTTAAAGACAGGCTCCAGGAGCATCACAATCGACGCTTCCAAAGCACCGCTGATGATGACGAGCAGAAGGGCGGAGAAGAGAAAGGGAAGGTAAGGCCTGATGTATGGAAACAGCTTCCGTATCTCGGCCATCCAAGAATTCTAGCAGGAAAACGGGACCCTCGCTCCCACAGCTGGCGCCCAAGCATCGGCGGCGAGGGGCAGGGCAGAGGATGGGCCGCGACCGCGACCTCGCGCGATTCCACTGTGTGCTGCTAGGCTTTGGGAAACTCGAAACCCGGCATGTTATTCTGCAGGACCCATGGCTGACTCCGAGTTCTTCGCATCGCCTCAGCGGCCCTACGACAGGTCCCGCCTGCGGCGCTCCAGATTGGATCGAGATCCCCTTGTTCTGTTCGGGAAGTGGCTGGCGCAAGCAATGGAAGTGGATGATCTGGATTCCCATTCCACAACCCTGGCCACGGCTGACGGCCAGGGGCGTCCCTCGGCCAGGATTGTATTGCTCAAGCAGGCCGATCAGGATGGATTTGTCTTTTTCACCAACTATGAGAGCCGCAAGGCTCGCGAGCTTGAGGACAACCCTTTTGCAGCACTTGTTTTCTACTGGCCAAAGATGCAAAGACAGGTGCGAGTGGAAGGCGGGGTCGAGCGGATTACCGAAAGCGAGTCCAACGCGTATTTTGAAAGCCGGCCCCGGGAAAGCCGGATCGCCGCTTCGATTTCACCGCAGAGCACGGTCATCGAGAGCCGCGAGACAATCGAGC
>CAZMGM010000015.1:13654-21667 GCA_964565865.1 uncultured Acidobacteriota bacterium
CGAGCACAGCTACCAGAAGCTGAAAAAACTGCCCGGACCTGAACGGCCCTCACACTGGGGAGGGTTCCGTCTCCAACCCAAGGCCATGGAGTTCTGGCAGGGAAGGCCCAACCGTTTGCATGATCGTTTTCTCTTCACGCTCCAGGATGACGATGGCTGGAAGATCGAGCGATTGGCCCCGTAGATCGGTTTAAGATTGACGGTTGAAAATCTTGTTTGGTGGTCAAACCTCGAACCTTCAACTTTTGACCTTCAACCAGAAATCAAATGTTCTTGATTTCAATCCGTTCCACCCGACGGGCACTGATCAAAAACCCCGTGTGTCCTACCATCCTCTGAGCTGGTCGAATGGAACGGGGTCCCACCCGCCAGGGGCGCAGTAGGGTCTCACTGCTGCGCACGCGGGCCCACTCGGGGGAGTCTTGCAGGGACCGAACCAGTTCAAAAACTTGTAGTGCCGTGGGCACCCAGCAAACCAGTACACCATTGATTCGCAATGCGGAAGCTGCTGCCTGCAGCGCGCGCTGCGGTTCTGGTACGTCCAGCAAGACGGTGTCCAGATCGGTCTCGTCGATACCTTCGTAGACGTCGCGCACCTCGATTCGATGCCGGGCCATCGACTCGCCGTAGAGCTTGGTATAGAGCCGTAGCGTCGATTCGGCCAGTTCCACGAACTCCGGTCTTCTCTCATAGGAGACCAGGTAGCCGTCAGATCCAAGAAGGCTGCGTAGGAAAGTCGAAAGCGATGCGGAACCGAGCCCGGCCTCCAGAACGCGAGCGCCCGAAAACAGGTTTCCCTGCACCACGAACATGCCCATGTCCTTTGGGTAAATGACCTGGGTGTGCCTCTTGAGCTTCTGGAGGACGAATTCCTCGAGAGTAAGTCGCAGACAAGTGAACTCCCTCCCCTGATCGGTAAAACACTGGAGACCGGGAGGCTTGCCGATGATGTCATCGTGTGCGATTCTGCCCGTTCGCCCATGGTGGGACTTATAACCTTTCTGCAGGTGCAGCAGGTGTTGACGCCCCCTGTCGTCAATGATCAGAACAGGCTCTGCTTCCTGAAAGGGGATGCGCTGGAGACGGCTTTGCTCACTCATGAAGCTGAGCATATTCGGTGCCTCAGTTGAGGGTCAATGGATGAGCTGCTGGTTCATAGTTGTAGGTTGACGGTTGAAGCTCTTGTTTGGTGGTCAAACCTTGGACCTTCAACTTTCAACTGTGGACCAGATAATCGTTAGCCGGTTGGTCGTAGGGTAAAATGAGAGCTTTGTCGAGAGGGACGGGACAAGTGGGAGACGTGCAGGAGCGGGTTCGAGTCTCAAACCGAATCACATGTCCGTTATTTGCCTTACTCATCGGTGCTCTCTTGAGCGCTCCCCTGTCGGGAGGGATGAGGGAGGGAAAGCCCGACACCCTGCAGGAGGAACTACTCAGTAACATCCGTCAGGTGACCTTCGAAGGCAGGCGCGCAGGAGAAAGCTATTTTTCACCGGATGGGCGGAAAATGGTGTTTCAAAGCGAACGAGATGCCGGCAACCCCTTCTATCAGATCTTCTTGATGGACCTCACTACGGGAGACACCCGGAGGGTCTCTCCGGGTAGTGGGAAGACGACCTGTGGCTGGATTCATCCGGACGGCCGAGTACTTTACGCCTCTACCCACGCCGATCCAGAAGCCGAAAAAAAGCAGAAAGCAGAACTCGCGTTTCGGGCCTCCGGAAAGACTCGCCGCTACCAGTGGGATTACGATGAGAATTTCGATCTTTATCTGTTGGATCCGGAAGCCTCAGCCCCCCGGCGGCTGACCCGGGCCCGCGGTTACGATGCCGAAGGCTCATTATCCCCGGACGGATCTAAAGTCGTTTTTTCTTCCAATCGGCATGCCTACGACGGTGAACTCGCACCCCATCAGAAGAAGCTTTTCCAAACGGACAAGTCCTCCATGCTGGATTTGTACATGCTCGAAATCAAGGAAGGAGGAATCGAACGGCTGACCATCGCTCCAGGGTATGATGGTGGCCCTTTTTTCAGTCCCGACGGCCAGAAGATCTGTTTCCGGCGCTTTTCGGAAGATGGGGCCAGGGCCGAGATTTTTACCATTCGCCCCGACGGCTCCGGCGAACGTCGCCTGACTCAATTGGGTGCCATGTCTTGGGCGCCCTTCTTCCATCCTTCGGGCCGTTACCTGATCTTCACGACTAATCTTCACGGGTTTTCGAACTTTGAACTGTATCTGGTGGATCATGAAGGTCGCCGGAACCCTGTACGGGTGACCTCGAGGGAAGGCTTCGACGGTCTGCCGGTTTTTCTTCCCGATGGTCGGCACCTGGCCTGGACCCGGACCACCACGTCGGGAAGTTCCCAGATCTTCTTTGCCGACTGGGACCACAAACGGGCTCTCACCCTCCTGTTCGGGGACGGAGCGGTGCCTCAGTCGACGACCCTGGACGGCCTGAATCCTGAAATTGAATGGACCAGCGGGCCCATCCGTTCGGTAGACCTGAGGCGCCACGTCGAGTTTCTTGCATCCGATGAACTGGAGGGAAGACTGACCGGATCAGCGGGAGCGCAGCAGGCTGGCGAATATATTGCCGACTTCTTCTCACGACTGGGACTGGAGCCCGCCGGGAAAGACGGCTCCTATTTTCAAAGCTTCGAGTTCACTTCCGGAGTGCAGTTGGGTGAGCGAAACCGACTCATTGCGGTTCCCGGAGTAAGGCTGGAACTGGACAATGACTGGCGACCGCTTGCTTTCTCAAAGACCGGTCCGGTTGGTCCGCGCGGGGTCGTTTTCGCCGGTTACGGCATTGTGGCACCGTCCCGGGAGACTCAAGAGGAATACGACTCCTATGTACATCTCGATGTAGAGGACAAGTGGGTCCTGATCTTTCGCTATCTTCCCGAGCAGGTGAACCCGGAACGGAGGCAGCATCTCTCACGACACTCCAGCCTTCGATACAAGGCAATGGCGGCCAGGGATCGGGGGGCCGCAGGGCTCCTCATTGTTAGCGGCCCCAACTCCGGTGTCGAGAGGGAACTCGTCGGTCTGGGGATGGATGCTTCCCTGGCAGCTTCGGGCATCGTAGTACTTTCTCTCCGAGATGCAGTCGCTCAGAATCTGCTGGAGAACTCCGGTCGGGCCCTCAAGACTCTTCAGGATCAACTTGACACAGGAGAACAGGTCATGGGGTTTCCGATCCCAGAGCTTACATTAGAGGCGGAAACTCAGATTCTCCACGAAAAACACCTGGCCAGGAATGTGATCGCCCGCCTCCCCGGCCCCGAAGTCCAACCCCCGGGAGGTGCGGTAGTCGTGGGCGCTCATATGGACCATCTGGGCAGGGGCCTGGGAGGTGGCTCCCTAGCTCGGAAAGAGGAGCGGGGACAGATTCACAACGGGGCCGACGACAATGCCTCGGGGACCGCGGCCTTACTCGAAATTGCCCAGTATCTGGTGGGTCAGAAGATCGAGGGACAATTGAACCAGACGCGGGATCTGCTCTTCGCAGCCTGGTCGGGAGAAGAACTGGGCATCCTTGGATCTCGGGCCTTCGTGGCCTGGAAATCGGGCTCCGAAGCCGCATCCGGATCCCGTCCGCTTGAGGATAAGGTCAGTGCCTACCTGAATCTGGACATGGTGGGAAGATTGCGTGAACGCTTGTCTCTTCAGGGTGTAGGTTCGAGTTCTGTATGGCGACGCCAGATCGAACAGCGAAATGTCGTCGTAGGCCTTCCCATCACGACCTCAGATGATAGCTACTTGCCCACCGACGCAACCTCTTTCTATGTTGCCGGGGTGCCGGTTCTGAGTGCCTTCACGGGAATTCACCAGGACTACCATTCACCTCGGGATACGGCCGAAAAGCTCGACTACCAGGGGATGGAAGACATTTCCCGCCTGGTGGCTTTGATCGCCCGTTCGCTGGCCAGCAGCGAACAGCCTCCTGACTATTTAGAGCAGGAGAGGCCCCAAAACCAAGATACGAAGATCGGCTTGAGGGTGTATCTGGGATCCATTCCGGACTACGCTCAGGGGGATATCAAAGGAGTCAAGCTGTCCGGGGTCGCCAAGGCCGGCCCGGCGGACCGGGCCGGCTTACGCACTGGTGACGTAATCGTCGAACTGGCCGGCAGGAAGATCGAGAATATCTACGACTACACGTATGCCATTGCCGCCCTCAAGATCGGCCAGGAAACCGGCGTGTTGGTTCTTCGAGAGGGCGAGAGAATCGAACTGAGTATTATTCCAGGGTCCCGCGAGTAGCTACTGCCTAGTAAACCTGGTGGGTTTCCCTGGTCGCCGCTGTCCACGAGAAGCGACCTGCGTTCTTGATCGATTTACCGGATAGTTCCTGCCGAAGCTGGGAATGATCGAGAAGTCGGACGATAGCTCTGAACATACTCCCACGATCCAATCCGTCGAGCATCAGAGCAGCAAGTTGGGTAAGGTCCCCGTATCCGGAGAATCTGACCGAGGCGCCCTGTCCCAGGCGCTGTATTGTTTTACTCACCTCTCGAAGGCCCCAGCCCCAGGGCCCGGCCAGAACCAGGCTCGATTGTGGTTCCGAGCTTATCCGGACCCGGGCAAAAGTCTCAAGCTGACTGCACCAGGCTCTTGCGCGGCTCATCGATCTCCAGAATAGAGCAGATATTGCGGCAGGCGCTTTCAGAGACGGCGAGAATGGCCGGGTCCCGATGAGCGCAGCGGCTCACCAGCTATCGAATCGGAGATGGTCCAGGAGCGGCTGGGATGTAGAGACACGCTGGTTTGAGAATATGATCCAGTGATCGTCTTCGAATTCCTTGCTCAGGTCCCTGAGAAGGTGCTCAGAGTAGAACTCTGCCCCAGTTTTGACCCGTGTGTAAGTGTGTCCCGTCAAAGGCGATGCCATTCTCTGGTGCGTCAGTGTTTCAGCCGGGTCGCAGCCCTGTCACCCGGTGCTGGTTACCGGTTTGGCAGTAAGAAGTTTTAAGTTGAAAGTCAAAAGTGCAAAGTTCAAGGCTGCAGTTATCTAGCAGCCCACGGTATCGTGAAACTTGGAACGTTAAACGTGGAACCTGTATAGTCCCCGCCATGCGTTTAAAAGAAAAAACGGCCATTGTGACAGGTGGAGGATCGGGCATCGGGCGAGGAATTGCCGCGGTTCTTGCCGACTCCGGGGCCAGGGTCATGGTCTGCGGGAGGCACAAGGAAACCTTGGAGGAGACTCTCGGGCTTCTCCGAAAGGCCGGTGGTTCGGGCCGGGCGATGGTCTGCGATGTGACGCGTCCTGAGCAGCTAACCAGCCTGTTAGACCGGGTGGGACAAGAATGGAAGCAAGTGGACGTGCTGGTCAACAATGCCGGTACGGGTGGCCCTAACCTCATCGATGACGCCGACGATGCAAGCTGGCGGACGATTCTGGCTACCAATCTGGACGGCCCTTTCCACTGTACGCGAGCCGCCCTTCCGTGGATCCCCGAGGGTGGTCGAATCGTGAATATCTCCTCTGTCCTGGGGAGATTCGGCGTCCCGGGCTACACGGCGTACTGTTCCAGTAAGCACGGGTTGATCGGATTCACACGGGCCCTGGCCCTGGAATTGGCACCACGGAGAATCACTGTTAACGCCGTCTGTCCAGGTTGGGTAGAAACCGACATGGCTCGGCTGGGTATGGAAGTTGGGGCCAGGGGGTGCGGCATTGAGTATGAGGAATTCCGGCGCCAGGCTCTGGATCAGGTGCCGCTCAAGGAAATGGTGCAGCCTCGTGAGGTTGGAGAACTGGTCTGCTTTCTTGCCTCCGACAAGGCGCGCAATATCACCGGACAGTCCTATAATCTGTGCGGCGGCCAGGTGATGAGATGAAGAGGCTTAAAGCAGTCTCTCCACCGTCTCGGTGATCGAGACGGCGTCCAGACCGAACTTACACAGCAGTTCGTCCCCGGGTCCAGAACGGGGAAGACCGGTGACCGCGATCCTGTGATAACGACTGTTTGTGTTGGCCAGCGCCGTGAGAACCGCCTCTCCCAGCCCCCCCTCCGGATAGTGATCCTCGATCGTTACCACGAGTCCCGTTTCCTCTGCCGCCTGGCGCAAGGTGCTCT
This sequence comes from uncultured Acidobacteriota bacterium, assembly GCA_964565865.1. Classification (GTDB taxonomy): domain Bacteria; phylum Acidobacteriota; class UBA6911; order RPQK01; family CBDAPI01; genus CBDAPI01. The sequence goes on from CAZMGM010000015.1 coordinate 19,742, forward strand.
CATCGACAGGCTTTATGCTGTAAAGATCGATCACGCGCACGGGAATTTCTTTTTCCGCCAGTATCTCCGCGGACCGTAGCGCTTCGTGAAGGGTGACCCCTGCCGACACTAGTGTAGCTCGGTCACGGTTACTGGAACGCAAGACGTGACTACCACCGATCTGAAATTCCGTTTCGTTTTCATAAACCAGGGGAGTCTTGGGGCGAGACGTTCGAATGTAAACGATCCCGTCCGTCTCAGCTGCTACTCCCGCCAGCCAGTGAGCCGACACTGCATCCGACGGGTAAAGCACCGTAGAGCCTGGGAGCGCGCGCATCATTGCGATGTCCTCCAGGCCCATCTGGGACGGACCGTCCGGACCAATGCTGACCCCGCAGTGGGATCCGCACAGCTTGATACTTGACTGGGAGACGGCCCCCATACGAATCTGGTCGCAGGCCCTGGTCAGGAAGCAGGCGAAGGTTGAGGCGAAGGGGATCTTGCCCATGGCGCTCAATCCCACGGCTGCTCCGATCATGTTCTGTTCTGCGATGAAGCATTCCACGAATCGTTCTGGGAACTCTTTCAAGAACTCCTGAGAGTATGTGGAATTCTTCGTATCTCCATCCAGCACCACCACGCGCGGGTTTACTCGACCCAGCTCTACCAGGGCCTTTCCGTAAGCCTGACGGGTGGCCAGATGGGTGTTGGCCGGAAACTTCGGAGCCGGCATGGGCGAGGCAGTACCGACTGCGAGGCTCCTTCCCTCAGGGGGGCGTACAGTCAGCACTTCCCTAGGCTCCGGGTGATTTCCAATTTCGGCCAGGGCCTGCTCCAGCATTTCGCCTCGGCCGACCGGCTTGCCGTGCCAGCCGTCCCGGTCCTCCATAAACGAGACACCTTTTCCCTTCAGCGTGTCCGCTACGATGGCATAGGGCGTTCTCTGATGGCTCATTGCCCGATCCAGGGCTGTAACGATCTGCACCATGTCGTGCCCATCCACAATTTCAGTTTCCCAGCCAAACGACCGGAAGCGCCGAGCGTAGAGCTCCACATCGTCCCCGTACATGGTGCCCTGGCTCTGGCCGAAGCGGTTGATGTCTAGGATTCCGACCAGATTGTCAACATTTCTGTGGCTGGCCAGCATGGCGGCCTCCCAAACCGAACCCTCTGCGAGTTCTCCGTCGCCCATCAGTACATACACTCTCGAATCGAGGCGGTCCATCCTGGCGCTGATGGCCATGCCCAGGCCAATGGACAGTCCCTGTCCCAGACTGCCTGTCGCGACATCGGCCCAGGGGCTGCGGGGTGTCGGATGTCCTTCCAGGGGACTGTCGATTTTGCGCAGGTTCATGAGTTCTTCAACGGGAAAGGCTCCCGCTTCCGCCCAGGCGGCCCACACCGCAGGAACCCCGTGCCCCTTGGAGAGAACGAATCGGTCGTTGAAGGGATTTGGCGGGTTGGCAACTTCAAAGCGCAGGGCATAGAAGAACAGAGCTGCGACGAGATCAGCACAGGAAAGACAGGTGGACGGGTGCCCGGATCCGGCCTCGGACGTGGAGACAATGGAGTGCCTGCGCAGACGGTTGGCGATCGCCTCCAGGGAACTGACGAGAGAAGATGAATAACGGGGTGTCGGGGTTTTGGTTCGCTCGGTCATGGCGTTATATTAGCAGCCTGGCTGGAAATCGCGCGACCCTTGGTATTCTTACCACACACGGATAGGATATTTATAATGGAACAGGGGGGGCATGGCCTGTGAATGAAGTCGATACGACCCCGGTTCCGGTAGCGCTCAGGGAGGTGCCCTCGAAGTGTTGAAGAAAGGGCAATTTCTGCCAGATTTTGAAGCCAGGATTCTGCCCGGTCAGGCGCAGGACTTGCCGCAGGTAGGTTCCGAGACCGTGTCCGGAGTGACCCTGGTTTCCCAGGCGGAGGCCTTCATCG
>CAZMGM010000015.1:21677-53214 GCA_964565865.1 uncultured Acidobacteriota bacterium
GTTGTCAAGAAAGACTGTCCGACCTGTGTCTACGGACTACCCTTTTTCGAGAGGCTGCACCGGCTGCACGGTCGGTCGGTACCGGTGGTTCTGCTGGCTCAGGAAAGTGAGGCCGGTGCACGGCGGATGGCAGCCGAGAACCAGCTTAGGATGCCCATTCTCCTGGATGAGGACCCGTACTCTATTGGTGAAGACCTGGAGCTAGACTATGTGCCTGCCGGCTTTCTGGTGTCGCAGGGCGGCCAGATTCAGCTCAGTTTTGAGTCGTTCGAGCGCGAAGCTCTGCAGGAGATTCACCGGAGACTCAGTCAGGCGGGCAGGGCGAAGTTACGGCCTTTCTTTCAGGAAGATGAGCCCGTGGTAGCATTTCGTCCTGGTTGAGCGAGTCGAAATGCTTCCTGAGCCGTGAGCTTGGACGAGAACACAAGATGCGACTGAAGAGCACATTCCGACGAACTCTGCAGGGGGTTGTCCTCCTGGGTCTGAGCTTCCCGTTTTCCATTGCCGGCAAGCCCCCTGCTGAGAACGTTCTGGTCTTTCATGTGCGATGGGCAGTCATGGGCCAGATGGGGCTGGCGCTGGCCAATCCCACTGATCGGGTCGCTAATTTCGAGTTGCTCCTGATTCAAAACAACGGGACCTTTAGGGGGCTCGAAAAAGTGGCCATCTCCTGGGATGAGTGCCCGGCCTTTCGGGGGACCTCGATGACACCTCTGAGTACGACGGATCAACGGCAAAGGTAACTCCCAACCGGGGTCAGGAGCAGTTCCTCTTGCAAATCGGGATCATATCGGACATTCACGACAACATCTGGAAATTGAGCGCAGCTCTACAAAAGCTTCGAAATGTCAACGTAATCCTGTGTTGCGGAGATCTCTGTTCTCCTTTTATCATTTCCCGTCTGGGAGAGAACTTTGAGGGCGATATTCACATCGTCTTTGGAAACAACGACGGCGACCTTTTCCGCATTTCCCAGCAGGCCAAAAACTATCCAAATCTTCACCTTCACGGTGAATTCGCTGATCTTGAACTGGGAGGCCAACGAATTGCCATGATCCACTTCGACAACGTCGCCCGCGAACTGGCCCGCAGCGGGAGGTTCGACCTCGTATGCTGCGGGCACAATCACCAGTTCGAGATCAGCCAGTCCGGTTCCGCACTTCTCATCAACCCCGGGGAGATCATGGGCGGTCTGTCTCAGGGGAAGATCTCGAGTTTTGCCATCTATGACACCGAGAAAAATGAAGCGGAGAAAGTCGAGGTTTGAGGCGATGAGAGTTCTTTCCTTAACCCTGTTGTTCCTGAGTCTCATCGTGCTGACGGTCGGAAGTGTGATTTCGAGCAGTGGCTACGGGCTCGCCATCCCGGACTGGCCGCTAGCCCTGGGAGGTATGGTTCCCGTTTCTATGGTTGCAGGCATCGCCTGGGAACTGTCTCACCGGATGCTGGCCTTGATCACCGGTCTGATCTCCTTGGTCCTGGGAGCTATGTTGCTGAAGACTTCGGATCCGCTCCTGCGGCGCCTCGGAAGTGCCTTGATGGCGTTGATTCTAGTGCAGATTATGCTGGGAGGACTCGGAGTACTGCAGGAGTTCCCATGGTTGCTGCGGGTTCTGCACGCTGCTCTGGCTCACCTCTTTGTGGGTCTGGTCGCCGCCACGGTGGCTGTGCTTCATCCCGATTCAGTCGCGGCTGGAAAGGTGGTAAATGCGCAGGGCCTTAGGCGAGTTCGATCCTTTATCTCGATGATACTCCTGCAGATTTTGGCGGGTGTGGTCGTCAGGCATACGGAAACCGGGGCAGTAATGCTGGGTGCCTTGATTCTGCACCTTGTCCTGGCCATTGGTGTCACCGTCTCCGGCTTCACCGTCGCGCTCAGACTGGGAACCGTTCTACAAGGATGGAGGTCCGGGATTGCCTATGCCATAGGAGGGGGCGTCCTGGCCCAAATTTTTCTAGGGGTTACGGTTCTCTTGCAGGTACCGGAGCCCGGGTCGATAGGACAGCCATCTCTCTCCTATGTCTGGCACGCCGGATCCCACGTACTGGTCGGTGCTGTCCTTCTGGCCTTCGGAACGGCTCTTTTCCTGCGCTTATCAAGGGATTCAGCGGCGGGATGACTCTAAGCGACAACTCTGAGTAGAAGCAAAGTCAGGTCGTCGCGGATCGGAGTTGTACCCACGAACTCCTGCACGCTGGCAAGCAGCTTTTCCTGGAGCCCAGCAGGGGAGAGCGACAACTGTGTCCGGATGACATCGGTGAGCCTCTTCTCGCCGAATTCCCGGCCCCGGCTGTCTTGAGCCTCGGTAACCCCGTCGGTATAGACGATCAGGGTGTCTCCGGATTCGAGGACCAATTGTTGATGGCTGTAGGCTCCGTCCGGAAACATCCCTAGGACTGTCCCGCTTCCCTCCAGTCTGAGAATCCGTGTAGAGTCTGCCTCAGGACCGGGCACAGCAGCCTTCGTACAGTTCCGGGTCGATCCAGCGCGAAATAAAAGGGGAGGATTGTGTCCCGCGTTCACGTATGTCAATTGCCTGGTCGAAGCCTCGTATACTGCACAAAATAAGGTTGCAAACCGGTTCTCCTCCGTCATAGAGCAAAGCAGCTGGTTCACTTCGGAGATTACGCCGGACAGGTCTTCTGCAGCTTGCGAAACGTGGCTGCGCAGCAGTGCCTGTAGGGACGCCATGAGCAGTGCCGCCGAAATGCCTTTCCCCGAGATATCGCCCACCGCCAGGCAGAAATGTTCCCGAGAGAGTTTCAGAATGTCATAGTAGTCGCCCCCCACCTCTCCAGCGGGTTGACAGACTCCCGAGTACCTCAACGTCGGAATCGCTGGAAGCTTCTGGGGGAAAAGCCTGGACTGAACCTGACGGGCAATTCGCAACTGTTCCTGGAGCAGCCGGTTTTCCCGCTTTAGCTGGACCAACTCGAGATCCTGCATTACGGTTTGCTTTAAAGAAAAAGGTTCCCAAGGCTTGGTGATGTAGCGGTGGACCTGTCCCTCGTTGATCGCGTCCATCAGGTAATCGATCTCGGTGTAGCCGGTGAGAATGATCCGTACCGCCTCTGGTGCCAGGAGTAGCGACTTCCGCAGAACATCTACACCTGTCGTTTCGGGCATTCTCTGGTCTGTAATGATGACGTCAACGGGTTGTTCTTGCAGAAGCCGAATGGCATCGGGACCGTTCATCGCCTCGAAGATCCGAAAGTCTCCGAAGAAGGTGCGCCTCAGCTTCTGAAGATTGGATATCTCGTCATCGACGATAAGCAAGCTGTGTTTGTTTCCTATCAATTAAGTGCCTCGCGAAAGAGGGATTATAATGTCTCGCAGTCCGTGGTAAAAATTGCGCGCGGTCGCGCGCCAGGGGGGCGCAACGACCCTGGCGCCCTCCTTGTTACGGGCGGGGTGCAGGCCCAGCTGCTTTGTTGTCCCTCCTCGCCGATGCTTTGGAATGGCCTGTGTCGGTTCGCTTTGCATCTGCACCCAGGGCGCCCGCAACGCGGGCTGCTAGTCCTTGCTTGTAGAAACACGATCAGTATCTGGTGGAAAGTATCGAGGTGCCTTGAACCTTGCACTTTCACCTTTAATATCCTCCCATATAGGCTTGTTAAGAGGTGAGGAATGGCTGTCTTTTAGAGATCAGCCTTACCGCCAGTTACTTATATTGGCGATTGGCGCGGTATATTGGATCCGTAAAGGGAGTCCTAGACCGTGTCTCAGCCCATCAGCCATCAGCTGCTGCTGACCTCTTGCCAGTCGCTAGGACTGTTCGTTCCCGTGGGGGTGTAATGTTATGATAAGCGGCTAGGTGGGTTGTTTCCGGAATACTCCGGACAACGCTTCCTCTGCTGGGAAGGTGTTGGCAGGTTGAACAACTGGGAGCCCGGTGGGGGTCTTCTACCAATTGGTGCTGTGGCTCGATAGGGTGTCTTTATGGCGACGATTCGGTGCGAACCGAGCCCTGTGCCACTACAGGCACCAAGAGAGAGTTCCTGTAAAATAAGCCGCTGGTAGAGGGATGACGATGAAGATCCTCAATATTTCCTATGCCATTCCGAGCCTGAAGGTTTCAAACCAGGATGTGGTGCGGGAGGTCCTGGAGAGAAGTCGAAAGCATCTTTCTTTCGCGGATCTGAAAAAGCTGGAGAGAAGGATCAAGAAGTTCTTTCGGATGTCCGGATCCGAGACTCGGTATCATCGCAACGCTGGAGAGAGAGCCTGGAATTTCGCCCTCAGTGCAGGGAAGAAGGCTCTCGCCGCCGCCGGAGTCGACCCTGAGGACATCGACCTTCTCATTTATGCCGGCGTAGGTCGCGGTTGGATAGAGCCCGCGACTGCGAACCTTTTTCAGCACGAGCTGGGACTGGCCAAGGCAACGTGTTTTGATGTGATGGACGCTTGCGCCAGCTGGATTCGAAGTCTTTCCATCGCTCAGAGTTTTCTCGATCAGGCGGCCTATCGGATGGTGATGATTCTCAACTGCGAGTTCAGTTTCAGAGAATATGCCCGGATGGAGATCAAAGACCTCGACTGTCTTCAGAACAGTTTTTCCGCCTACACCATAGGAGAAGCGGCGACCGCGACGATTCTCACTAATGATGGGGATCAAGGAAACTGTCGCTTCTCGTTCAGGACCTGGGGCGAAAAGCATGGATTGTGCAAGATTCCTCTACCTAACGCCGCTGATTTCACGCCTGAGAATGGTCATCGGGCGGCCACGCCACTAGCTTTTTTCACGTCTCCGGCGGAGCTCTTCACCTTCACAATCAACAAGTTGATCGGTCATTTTCGAGAAACTGCTCCAATTGCGGAGAAGGATCACGACCTCATCATCGGGCATGCCGTCAGTGGCTTTGCAACGGACAGGGTCGTGCGCAAGCTGGGTCTCGACCCGGACCGGGTCTTCGAGACCCATCCCCGTTTTGGGAACACGGTGTCAGCGTCCCTTCCTCTAGGACTCGCGGTGGCGGAAAAAGAGGGCAGGTTGAAAAGGGGGATGCAAGTGCTGCTTCTGATGGGCAGCGCCGGCGTAACCACGGGGCTGGGCTCATTGGAATACTAGAGTCCGTGGTAATAAAGGTGCCGGGAGCTGCCAGGTGGGTGGCTTCTCTGGTGCGGAGCGCTCCTTGAATCTTGGGTCAGGCTAGGGTCGTGTCTACTGCGGTGTTCTCTGTGCTTCCGAGTGATTCACCGTGCCCGTGACTGCTCGACTGCCCGGCTGGCTCAGGAACCTGTACGACTACGATTCGCACTTCCTTCAGTTGGGGCCCTGGACAGCACACTATCTTGATGAGGGTGAGGGAGACCCGGTTGTGATGGTGCACGGGAACCCAGCCTGGTCTTTCATGTACCGACACCTGGTTGAGGGTCTGCGAGATCGGTTCCGGGTGGTGGTTCCGGATCATATCGGGTGTGGGCTGTCCGACCACCCCGGACCTTCGGAATATCCTTACACATTGGAGCAGCGCGCCCGGGATTTCAGACGGCTGCTCGACTCTCTAAGCCTAGAACGGCCCGTTTCGCTGGTCGTGCACGATTGGGGAGGGTTGATCGGATTCTCCTATGCCACCCGTTATCCTGACCGCATTGCCCGCCTGGTGGTCCTCAATTCGGCAGCCTTCCACGTGCCGGGAGGGAAGCAGCTAAACCCAGCTCTTCTCTGGTGTCGGTCCTCCCGGCTGGCCCCGTTTCTGATCAGGAGGCTGAACCTATTCTCCTGGGCTGCCACCAACTGGGGTTGTGGTATGCATCGCATGCCCCGACTGGTTCGCAAGGCCTATCGGTACCCCTACCGCCATCCTACCGATCGCTGGGCGATTCTGCGATTCATTCAGGACATCCCTCTTTACCGGGAAGATCCCTCCCATGCTGAGGTCTCCCGCATCCAGGCCGGTCTGGAGAAACTGCGAGACAAACCGATGCTCTTGTGCTGGGGTGAGCGGGATCCAGTCTTTGACAGGGATTTCCTTCTCCAGTGGCAACGGCGTTTTCCGTCTGCCTTCCTGCAGAAGTTCACGAACGGTGGCCACTACATCCTGGAAGATGCCCGGGAGACGATCGTGCGCCTTGTGAGAGAATTCCTGACAGCGCCGCTCAAACACAACGATGGTTCATAATATTGCCTCGCACCTCAGCCTGAGGGCCGGGGACTCGCCCGGCCAGACGGCCTTGATCGCACCGGGCTGCCGGCTCACCTTTGCCCAGCTCGAGGCCTGCACGAACGAGTACAAAGAGGCCCTGCATCGGGCGGGTATTCGCAAAGGTACGCGGACAGTCGTGATGCTGCGGCCCGGAAGAGATTTCCTGGCCATTTGCTTTGCCCTTCTGAAGCTGGGAGCTGTGATGGTTCTGGTGGACCCGGGAATGGGGCGCAGAAATCTAGGAAAGTGTCTGAAGGAGGCTTCTCCCGAGGCCTTCGTAGGTGTTCCTCTGTCCCACTTTGCCCGCGGGATTCTGAGGTGGGCTTCCGGCACGGTTCGAATCAGGTTGGCTGTCGGCCGGCCCGGGTGGGGAGCAACACCGTTGAACTCTTTCCTCACTCACAGCCGAAGTGGAGGCAGCATCCCCGAATCAGACATGCGACCCGAGGATCCGGCAGCTATCGCATTCACCTCGGGTAGCACTGGAGTCCCCAAGGGCGTTGTGTATACCCACAGAATGTTCGAGGCGCAGTACCGGCAATTAAGAGACCAGTACGACATACTTCCGGGAGAAGTGGATCTGGCAACTTTTCCACTGTTCGCTCTCTTCGATCCGGCTCTGGGAGTGACTACGGTGTTCCCGAAAATGGATTTCTCTCGACCTGGCCGTGTTCATGCTCCCGTCATAATTGAGGCGATTCAGAGCCATCGCGTGACTCACATGTTTGGCTCACCCGCACTCTTGAAACGTGTTATTGACTACTATCAGGGAACCGGGCTTCGCCTGAACAGTGTGAAAAGAGTCCTCACCTCTGGGGCCCCCGTCTCCCAGAGAGTCCTTCGGGGTTTCGCTGACTTCCTGGTCGAGGGTGAGGTGTTTACTCCCTATGGAGCGACCGAGGCACTGCCTGTCTCGTCCATTTCTGCCTCGGAGGTGTTGGGCCTGGAAGGATCGGGTGGGAGTGAAGGAGTCTGTGTGGGGCGGCCATTCAAAGGGGTGGATGTGACAGTCATCCGTATTTCGGATGAGCCTGTCGAAGCGCTTGAGGAGCGACTTCTGGCAGATCGCAGACAGATCGGGGAGCTGGTTGTGACCGGCCCCAATGTGTCCGCGGAATATTATGGGCGGCCCACGGCCAATCAGCAGGCAAAGATAAGGCTGGAGGACGGTCGAATCGGCCATCGGACGGGAGACCTGGGGTATTTCGATGATCAGGGTCGCATCTGGTTTTGTGGAAGAAAGAACCACCGGGTAGCGACTCAGGATGGCGTTCTGTTTTCGGTACCGACCGAGGGCGTTTTCAACCGGCACCCCGATGTCGTCCGAACGGCTCTCGTGGGTGTGGGGAGGGGGGCGGATCAGGAACCTGTTCTCTGTGTCGAGCTGGACCAAACGAAAAGAAGGAGTAAAAAGGCGATTCGCACCGAGCTGCTGGAACTGGCAGCCCAGAACCGGAATACCCGCAGCATCCGCCGCGTGCTGTTTCACAAGAGCTTTCCCGTTGACGTCCGGCACAACTCAAAGATTTTCCGCGAGAAGCTGGCGAAGTGGGCAGCACCACGAATCTGAAAGAGGATGACCCAGAGGCGGCATCGAGCAATGAATATCGACGAGTTTTGGCCTGCTTCCCGCTTCAATCTTCCCTTGTAATCTGGAAGCCTGGTGACAGGGGGTGGGGGCTTTCTGGGCGGGGCGATCGTCAGGCGGCTCCGCAAGCAGGGGCTGCGGGTGACCTCCTTGTCCCGGCATCACTATCCCCGGCTGGATGCCCTGGGCGTGAAACAGGTGCAGGGAGACCTGGCCGACTCGGAGGCTGTTCAGCTTGCCCTGCGAGACTGTTCCCTGGTCTTGCACGTCGCCGGCAAGGTCGGGATCTGGGGCCCCTACCGTGACTTCTACCAAAGCAACGTCAATGGAACGGAGAATGTACTGCAGGCCTGTCTGAGTCAGGGAATCGATCGGCTTGTTTACACCAGCTCTCCAAGCGTCGTTTTCAACGGAAAGGATATGGAAGGAGCCGATGAAGCCGCGCCCTATGCCGCCCACTTCAAGGGCCCCTACCCGGCTACCAAGGCCATTGCGGAAAAACGGGTGCTGGAGGCCAACGGGTCAGAACTCGCCACCGTCGCCCTCCGGCCCCACCTGGTGTGGGGACCGCATGACACTCACATCATCCCGGGGTTGCTGCTGCGCGCCCATAAGGGACAATTGCGCCGACTCGGTCAGAAGGACAAAAAGGTCGATTTCACCTACATCGATAATGCAGCCCACGCTCATCTGCTGGCAGCTGAGCGTCTTTCGCCCGGTTCTGCGATCAGCGGGAGGTCGTTCTTCATCACGGACGATTGTCCCGTCCCACTGTGGAGATTTGTCAACCGGATCCTGAACATTGCCGGTTTCCCGGCAGTTGAGAAGAGCGTCCATCCGGGTATCACCTATGCTGCTGCCGGCCTGCTGGAGGCGGTATATCGGGTCCTGCGGCTGAGATCGGAACCCAGATTGACGCGCTTTCTTGTCGAGGAGATGTCGACGTCACACTGGTTCAACATTGGCGCTGCCAGAAAGGACCTGGGATACCGACCCCTGGTTGACCTGGAGACCGGGATGAAGCGGGTGGCTGAGTGGCTGGCTGAAGGAGGAGAGGATTGCTGAGTTCCAGAAGGGCAAGAACGGAATGGTAGAGCGTAAGCTAACCGTTGGGAAGCGGCAGGCTCATGCCTTGCCGTTCTGTTTTGGCCCTTTGCCCGTGTAAATCTTGCTACAGTGGCGGTAAAGATATGAAGCGGCGCACTTTTCTTTCCACGATGGGTCTCACCCTGTCGTCCTGTTATCTCCCAACGGCGAGTGCTAATCCACGACGAGTGATTAAACCCCGCCGGCTCGAGTCGGGGGATACTGTGGTACTCGTGAATCCAGCCGGAGCCACCTTCAGCCGTGTTGACGCCTACGTTGCTGCCGAGCATCTCGAAAGCCTGAAACTCAAGGTCAGGGAAGGCAACCATCTTTTCGACCGGCGAGGCTACCTAGCCGGAAGCGACATCGACCGCGCGGCTGACATCAACGCCCAGTTCGCAGACAACAGTGTGGCCGGGCTTATCGCCTTGAGAGGTGGTTGGGGATGCGCCCGAATCCTTGACCTCCTGGACTATGACTCAATTCGCAGGCAGCCCAAGGTGTTCATGGGCTTCAGTGACATTACCGCGCTGCACATGGCCATCCATTCGCAGACCGGTCTGGTGACTTTCCACGGTCCCGTAGGCTCCTCCAACTGGACCTCCTTCACGACCGAAAACGTGCGCCGCCTGCTGCTCGAGGGGAAGGCCCCGGTATTTTCCAACCCAGCCGCGGGCACGCTACAGCCAGCGCCGCCGAGCCACCGAGTACGCACGATTCGTGAAGGCCGGGCCAGAGGCCCACTGCTGGGGGGGAATCTGTCGGTTCTGGCCGCAATCATGGGCTCGAACTACCTGCCCAACTGGGATGGGGCCATCCTCTTTCTGGAAGATGTGGGCGAGGAGATCTACCGCATCGACAGGATGCTGACGCAGCTTAGCCTGGCAGGTGTTCTTGGTCGCATCTCCGGCCTGGTCTTCGGGCACTGCACGGACTGCACGCTGGGAAGCGGTTTCGATTCGCTCACGCTGGACGAGGTTCTCGAGGACCACGTCCTGCCGCTGGAGATACCTGCCTGGCGAGGCGCAATGATCGGTCACATAGACGATCAGTTCACACTTCCCCAGGGCATCCAGGCCGAAATTGACGCGGCACCCGGAACGATCCGGCTGCTGGAGCCGGCGGTGTGCATGTAGGTGATCTTGGTTTCTTGATTTCAGATCCCACCGTTAACGATGAGATTACGCTTGGCCGTTCTGTTCCAGGTTCCGAGTCAACCGTTAACCGTCAACAACGGCCGCTGCAGTCGTATCAGGTAAGCGCTCCGGCCAGGTAGAGGTCGCCAAAGCGCCAAACGACGACAGCTCGCCTGGTGAGGGACCCGGAACCCGGCTCGATGTCGAATGATACGTGATCCACACTCCCTTTATCCGTCGAGAAAATCGAGTCGAGCGGGATCAGCTTGCTCCTGTCGGGGGCCTCTTGCCGGCCCAGGCGGCCGGGATAGAGAACCATCGTCCAGGCGTCGACACCGTCGCGAATGCAGCCCACGGTGTACTCGCCGGCGGCAATCAACTTCTCACCGGCCTGAAGATCTCCTCCCAGCTTCAGACTTGCTCCACGGCGGAAATCACCTGTAACAACTTCAGCGACGTGGTCCATGTTGACCGGGACGGTAACGTACCGCAGAGTAACTTCATTCCCGTCCAGAATCGCCGTGACGGATTTGCGTATATGGGGGTCGGCCCCGACGACCGACATGACAAGCGCTGCAATGAATGGAACCAACCAATATTTCTTCACCAGAACCTCCTCCTGTTTTGATTCTTGTTCCCGTCCCCCCGTGAGGGAACAGACCCATTCTCTCACGGGGGGAAGCCGTCCACAATTAGCCTCATCTCACCCGGCGGAACACACTGCTGAAAACCCTTTGACAAAGGGATGCAATCCATCAAAATGTGAGGGAGATCTCTGTATGCGAGAATGGCGAACAATCCTGCTTGTACTTTTGGGGGGACTGATTCACTGGAGCTGTGACAACGATCCGCTCGTGCCCTACCGCTTTGCCGAGAACCAGATCACTGCCCGATCGCTCCTGACCGATGTGAGGGTTCTTTCCTCGGACGACATGGAAGGCCGCGGAACTGGAACGCGGGGCGAAGACAGAGCTGCAGCTTTCATTTCCGAACAGTTTGCCCATGCCGGGCTACTGCCGCTGACAACGAACGGTGGTTCAGAGACGAAGCAGGGTGACCCCGAAGATTACTTTCAGGCCGTAAAGTTGGTGGGGATGAAGAAGATTCCTCAGACTTCACGGTTGGAGATCAGAAACAACCGGGGCCCACTCACCTTTGAAGCCGGCCAATCGCTCACCTACTGGTCGACCGCCCAGAAGAGCACAATCGAGATTGAAGGCGTAGCGCTATATTTCGTGGGCTACGGGGTGAAGGCTCCCGAATACGACTGGGACGACTTCGAGGACGCCGACCTGCAAGGCAAGGTCCTGCTCTTTCTCAACGACGATCCTCCGGTGGTGGAAGAGGGAGTAGCACTGTTTGGCGGAGAGGCGCGAACCTACTATGGACGCTGGACATATAAGTTCGAACAGGCCATGAGACTGGGAGCGGCCGGCGCCCTCATGATCCACACTACCGAGTCGGCCAGCTATCCCTTCTCGGTTGTCCAGCACAGCGGAGTCGCCGAAAGCTTTGCGCTGGACCTTCCGGATACGGGCTACCAGGTCGGCCTGCTGGGCTGGATCGACCGGGAACGGAGCGAGGCCATCGCCGGCTCGATGGGGATGACCCTGGAGGAGCTTTTTGCGGCATCCGCCAGCCGAAACTTTCGGCCCATCGACACGGGCTACCGGGTCACGGCCCGCATTGACACTCGTATCCGGCGTCTCGAGAGCAAGAATGTGATCGGGATGCTGCAGGGTTGCGATCCCGCGCTCCAGGATCAAGTGATCGTCTTCTCCGCACACTATGATCACATGGGCATCAACCCGGAGATGGAGGGAGAGGACAAGGTGTTTAACGGCGCCTGGGACAATGCTTCGGGAACTGCCTGCCTGTTGAACCTGGCCAGGGCCTTTGCTTCTTTAGCGGAGCGACCTCGCCGCTCAGTTGCATTTCTGGCCTGTGCGGCAGAGGAGAAGGGTCTCCTGGGAAGCCGCTGGTTTGTTTCCAGGCCCCCGCTCGAGCTTCGCAGGATTGTGGCCAATTACAACATCGACATGACTCAGATCTTTGGAGTCACGACCGACATTGCCGCCATAGGTCATGACACGAACACTCTGGGAGACGATCTGCGATGGGCTGCCGGATGGGAAGGCCAGGAGCGCCGATATTCGCTGCGTGTGGTCGGAGACCAGGACCCCAGGGCCGGACGATTCTACCGTTCCGATCAGGTTAATTTCGCCAAGAAAGGAATCCCGGCCCTCTTCATTGGGCCAGGGACACGCTACGTGGAACCCCTTGACTTCGACACGGAGGTATACCGGAGGGAGCACTACCATCAGGTCAGTGACGAGGTCAATGAATACTGGGATCTGGCTGGTGCCGAACGCGATATGCGGGTACTATTCCGCGCGGCGCTGAGAACCGCACATCAGGGTGAGAGGCCCCGCTGGGTCAAAGGCAATGAGTTCGAGGCCGCCTGGGAAGAGCTTTACTAAAAGGGGACAGAGTAGGCTGTCCCCTTTTAGTCTCTTCTCCCCATCAGGATAAAGGCGTAGTAAAGTAGCGTGCTGATGGCCTGGAGGGCCCCTGCCACATAGGTCAAAGCCGCTGCATTTAAGACCTTGTTGACCCCGGCCATCTCCTGGCTGACAAGAACTCCATGGTTGACCAGAAGCTTCTTGGCCCGGCGACTGGCATCGAATTCCACCGGCAGTGTCACCAGAGCAAAGACCACAGTGGCAGCGAACAGTGCTAGGCCAAACCAGGCCAGCCCTGTAAAGTTGACGAAATAGCCGATGAAGAACAATATCGGCCCTGCCCAGCTTCCCAGCCGCACCGATGGGACCATCACGGAACGCATCCCCAGAGGCGCATAATTCCGGGCATCCTGCAGGGCATGGCCCATCTCGTGAGCAGCGATTCCAGCTGCAGCTATGCTGGGACGGTCGTGAACAGCCGGACTGAGTCGCAGTACCTTGGCGCGGGGATCGTAGTGGTCCGACATAAATCCCTGGGCCCGTTCCACTTTGACCTGCTGGAGCCCGTTGGCATCAAGCAGACTCCGGGCTACCTGGGCACCGGTGACACCCCGCATCGTGGCCACCCCGGAGTATTTTGAAAAGTTCGCCTTCACCCTGGCCTGCGCAAACAAAGCCAGCAGGAGGGCCGGAAGGCTGAACAGGATGTACATTGGATCGAAAAACATCTTTTTCCCCCAAAATGAAAAGCTCAACTCATTTCATGAAACGGCAACCATCTGATGTCAATGACATCTTCTGGACTTTTTTCTCAGGATAACTCGCGCCCTTTCAACCAGCAAGCCATGGGACTCTTACCTTGGGCTGGATGGTCACTCGCTTCCAAGCTTGAGAACACTCAGGAAAGCCTCCTGGGGAATCTCGACGCGGCCAACGGACTTCATGCGTTTCTTGCCCTTCTTCTGCCGGTCCAGCAGTTTCCTCTTCCGGGTAACGTCCCCGCCGTATAACTTGGCGGTTACGTCCTTGCGTAGGGCGCTGATTCGCTCAGCTGCAATGACCTTGCTGCCCAGCGCTGCCTGCAGTCTGATCTCGAACAGCTGGCGCGGAAGAATCTCCCGCAGGCGCTGAACCAGAGCCTTTCCCCGTGCGAAGGCTCTCTCTTTGTGGGTGATAAAACTGAGAGCGTCCACAGGGTCGTTGTTGATGCGAATATCTAGTTTGACCAGTTCGCCGCGTCGGTAGCCGATCCAGTCGTAGTCGAAAGAGGCGTAGCCGCAAGTGCGGCTCTTCAGGGTATCGAAAAAGTCCAGCAGAATCTCAGCCAGGGGAAGGTCATAGGTAAGAAGGACCCTGTCCGGCCCCGTGTATTCCATGTGCTTGAAGTCCCCCCGCCGATCCGTACAGAGTTTCATACAGGCGCCTACATAGGTATGAGGGGTGATGATCGTGGCCAGGGTATATGGTTCCTCGACGAAATCGATGTCCCCCCGGTCTGGCCAGGCGCTGGGATTCTCCATCAGTTGAATCTGTCCGGACTTCAGATTGAGTCGGTAGATCACCGAGGGAGAAGTTGCCACCAGCTCGATACCGAATTCTCTTTCCAGGCGCTCCTGAATGATCTCGCTGTGGAGCAGGCCCAGGAACCCGCAGCGGAAGCCGAATCCCAGGGCAGCCGAAGTTTCGGGTTCAAAGGAAAGGGCCGCGTCATTGAGCTGAAGCCGCGAGAGTGCTTCCCGGAGCTCGGGAAACTGATCCGTTTCTACCGGGTAGAGACCACAGAAGGCCATGGGTTTGGCCGGGCGATAACCAGGCAGAGCCAGATTAGCACGCCGATCGGACGATGTCAGGGTATCCCCTACCTGGCATTGTCCGATCGACTTGATGGCAGCATGTACGAAACCTACCTGACCACTTGTCAGAGCCCGGGTCGAACGCATTTCGGGAGTGAAGACTCCCACTCCGCTGACCTCGGCTTCATGTTGTGAAGCCATCATGGAACCGGACATACCCTTGCGCACTTCGCCGTCATAGACGCGGATATGGGCGATGATTCCCAGATAGGGATCGAAGTGACTGTCGAAAACAAGGGCTCGCAGGGGCGCTTCACGGGACCCGGTGGGAGGAGGTACACGCTCAATGACAGCTTCCAGGATCTCGCTGATACCGGTTCCTTCCCGGGCGCTGGCCAGCAGCGGCTGGGAGCAGTCGATTGCCAGGGTCTCTTCAATCTCCCTTGCCACTCGCCCCGGATCAGCGGAGGGAAGATCGATCTTGTTGATCACCGGAATGATCTCCAGGTTGTGGTTGAGAGCGAGGTGCACGTTGGCCAGAGTCTGGGCTTCTACGCCCTGAGCTGCATCCACGACTAGAATTGCGCCTTCACAGGCGGCTAGGCTTCGGGAGACTTCATACGTGAAATCGACGTGTCCCGGAGTGTCGATCAGATTCAACTGGTAAGTCTGTCCATCGGAAGCGGCGTAGGAAAGACGGACGGCCGCCATCTTGATAGTGATCCCGCGTTCTCGCTCCAGGTCCATTCTATCCAGGACTTGTGCTCGCATCTGACGCTCTTCGACGGCCCCGGTCAGTTCCAGGAATCGATCTGCTAGGGTGCTCTTCCCGTGATCGATGTGCGCGATAATACAGAAATTACGAATCCGTTCCTGGTCCATTTCCATCACCGACAAGGTATCATTATGAACGGTTGGCTGTGACGCAGGAGGTTTTAGGATTGTTCACTGTTGCTCGAGCTGTTCCAGGTTTCGGGTTCCGGGCTTGGAATCCGGAATCTGGGAGTTGTCTTCGGATGAGCGTGCATCGGTTGGGCCTTCCCAGGTCAAGGCGGGCCTGATCTCAAAAGGAACAACAGTGATCGGAGGGAACAATCTGGAATCCTATAAAGTAGACCGATGTTCTTTTTGATTGTCGGCCTGTTGGTGGGAACTCCGATTCTGGTCCTGGCCGTCATTACCTGGATTGGCTCTCGCCTGCTGGGTCGGTTCTGGGGCAGGAAAGTGACCAACGTCTCTCTCTTCTCCTTTGCCGGCATTTATCCTGCGGCTGCCTTTCTGATCGTACCTTTTGTTTTTGCGCAGATGCTCTCGAGTGCAGGAACACGTCCCCAGGACCTCCGCCTGACGCTACATCCTGGGGACTTCGGATGCACTTTCGAGGAAGTGACTTTTACCGGCCAGGACGGGATCCAAGTCAGTGGCTGGTGGATGCAGGGCGAACCGGAACGAACCGCTTTCATCATTGCTCACGGCCTGTTTAGGGATCGAAAGGAAGTGACCGAGTGGGGCTGCAGGCTGCAGAAGCGTGGTTCCAGCGTTTTGGTTTACGATCTGAGGGGGCATGGGAAAAGCCAAGAGGCACCCACCACTATGGGGTACCGGGAGCGATTCGATGTTTTGGGAGCAGCCCGGTTCGTTCATCAGCGACACTCCTCCGGGCTCGTGATCATGGGTGTGTCAATGGGTGCGGCGGCCACGCTCATGGCCGTACCAGAAATGGACCCGGCCCCTTCTGCGATCATTGCCGACAGCAGTTTTGTGAGTTTGCGAGATACGGTCCGAGAGCACAGCGCCTTGTTTCTGGGTGTCCCTGGATTTCCATTCAATCATGTGTTTGTGTGGAACCTGACACGCCTGGGGAACTTCTCGGCCGATGAGTTCGATCTGCCGCTGATCTTCAGCCGTGCCGGGACCTGGCCGCCTACTCTCCTTGTTTATGGAGAACAGGATGAGCGGATGTCTGCTCAGACCGCCCAGACGCTGCTGGGGGCCTTGCCGACGGAGCATAAGCGGCTGATTGTTTTCGACGAGGCTGGTCACGGCGATGCCTGGGAGTCAGATCCGGATCGATATCTTTCGACCATCGAGGGGTTCCTAGATGAGCATAAAGTGACATCAGGGACAAAACCCAATTGAGAACAGGGAGACGAGCTATGGAGAAACTGGCTATTTTTGGTGTCCTGACCGCTGCCCTCTTGATCCCACCTCTTTCGGCCCAACAGGTGGATGTCAAGGAGTACGTTCTGGAGAATGGGATGACCTTCCTGCTCGTGCCCCGCAGGGGAGATCCCAATGTTGCTGCTGGCTGGATTGCCAGGGTCGGATCGGTAAACGAGCGACCGGGCATCACGGGGCTCTCCCACCTCTTCGAACACATGATGTTCAAGGGCACCCATGTTATCGGCACCCGGGACATTGAAGAGGATCTGCGGATCATTTCCCGGCTGGATGAGGTCAAGGCCGGGCTGGCGGGGGAGGAGCAGGGAATGATCCGCCGTTTACGATTGGGCGAGATCGAAGGTTTGACCGGTCCAGATAACCGGACTCCGAAACATCAGCAGTTGCTGGACGAATTCAACCGTCTGTTGGCTTCCCAGAAGGAGCTCCTAGTCAAGAATGAGTTCGACCGGATTTACACGACGGCGGGCGCCAGTCAGATGAACGCCGGCACTAGCGAGGACTTCACCATTTACTACATTAATGTTCCTGCCAACAAACTGGAATTGTGGTTCTGGATGGAGTCGGAGCGGCTCACCAATCCCGTGTTTCGAGAGTTCTACTCGGAGCGGGACGTGGTCCGGGAGGAGAGACGGCTGGCCATTGAGAGTACTCCAACCGGCCGCTTCCGGGAGGAATTCAACTCCCTGTTCTGGACTTCCCATCCCTACTCCTGGCCGGTAGTGGGGTGGCCCAGCGATCTGGATGGGATTACCCGCCAGGAAGCACTCGACTACTTCGGCGTTAATTACTCCCCCAATAACCTGGCCGCCTGCCTAGTGGGGGATTTCGACATCGAGGGAGCCAAGCGGCTGGCTGATAAGTACTTTGGAAGGCTCCCACGGAGTCCCTCTGAACAGCCTCCAGTACGGACCCGCGAGATTGAGCAGATGGCCGAAAAACGAATGATCGCCTATGCAGAAACCAATCCGGAGGTCGAGATCCGGTACCACACGGTAGCGGATGGGCACCGGGATGACGCTGCTCTGACGGTAACCGGCGTACTACTGAGTGGGCGCACGGGCCGCCTTTACAAGGCCCTGGTGGAGGACCAGAAGGTCGCCAACCAGGTGTCGGCGGGTCAGAGCTCTCGTAAGTGGGCCGGCTCTTTTTCGGTTACGGGCATCACGAGGCCGGGCAATACTCCTGAAGAGCTGGAGCAGGCCATTTACGGAGAACTGGATCGGCTCAGGGAAGAGCCTGTTGGTGATCGCGAGCTCCAAAAGGTCAAGAATCGCTTTGCAGCCGCTGGATTTCGGCGCATGGAGAACAACTTCTCACTCATGTTTCAGCTTCTGCTGGCCGCGAACAACCGGGGCTGGGAGACCTTCAATACGGATCCCGCCAGAATCCAGGCAGTGACCTCCGACGACGTCCTCCGGATGGTGGAAAGGTATTTCAAGCCTGAGAACCGGGCTGTGGCCATCTACTACACAAAGGAGGCCATGGGTGAAGCTCAGGCCCTGGATCCGCTCTTGGTTGCGCTCTCCCCACAGGAGCGAGCGGCACTTCAACCGATGCTGGCGCGTGTGGACAAGGCTTCTGCCGGGCAGATTCGCCAGCAACTGGCACAAATGGATCAGGTCCAGGATCAGATCCCCGAAGACCAGAAGAAGATGTTTGGGGTTTTCAAGGCGCTCCTGGAAAAATCGCTTGAAAAGCTGGAGGAGGAAGGGCAATGAAAAGGATGGTGTCGCTGATTCTATTGATGATGGGATTTCTCTGGACACCGTCGTTGTGGGCACAGGGCGACATCGCCGGGCACCCGGACCAGCTGGAGTTCGCTCCGCTCAAGTACGATCCCCCTCAGGCCGGCCACCATCGACACGTTATGAGGAACGGAGTTGTCGGTTTCTTCGTTGAAGACCACGACCTGCCTCTGGTGAACGTGAGCCTGGTACTTCGGGTCGGTTCTCATCTCGACCCGCCTGACCAACTGGGGTTAACCCGTGCTGCAGTCTCGCTGCTGCGGTCCGGAGGAACAGCACGCTGGACCGCAGAAGAGTTTGATGAAGAAGCGGACTTTCTGGCAGCCAGCATCTCGACTTCTGCCGGCCTCAATTCCTCTGATGTAACCCTGAACGTTTTGACCAAAGATCTGGGTCAGGGGTTGGATCTCTTTTTTGAAATGCTGAGAAATCCGGCCTTTCAGAAAGATCGCTTTGACCTCTACAAGAGCCGGGTCCTGCAGAATCTGGAGCGGAGAAACGACCGGACCAATTCCATCGAGCGGCGAGAATGGGCCCGATTGATAAGGGGGAATCACGCGAGTAGCGCTCAGGTCACCCGGGCTACGATCAAATCTCTTGGCGTGCCAGACCTGGTCGCTACCCATCGCCGTTATTTTCATCCGGCCAACTTCATCTTTGCTGTGTCGGGGGACTTTAAGACGGAGCGAATGAAGGTTGACCTGGAGCAGCGAATGGAGGGATGGGAGGTCGGTCCGGTAGCGCCCAGAATCACTCCTCCCGACTACCAGCCCGTTCCCGGTATCTATATGGTGGATAAATCGGATGTCAACCAGGGCCGTGTCTTGCTTGGTCACCTGGGTATCAAACAGGGCAATCCCGACGAGTTTGCCATTGATCTCATGAACGATATCCTGGGCGGTTCCGGCTTCACGTCCAGGATCATGAACCGGGTCCGTTCCGACGAGGGCCTGGCATACAGTGCCGGGTCCAGTTTTCCTGCGGGAGCCTACTATGAAGGGACCTTTCGAGCTGGATTTCAATCCAAATCGAGAACCTGCGCCCAGGCCACACAGATCGTCTTCGATGAAATTGAGCGAATCAGATCGAAATACGTAAGTCCTGGGGAGTTGGAGACAGTGAGGAATTACGCAGTAGAGGTTTTTCCCCGCTTCTTTGCATCGGCCCGGGTCGTGGCAGAGACCTTTGCGACCGATGAACTGATCGGAAGGAGTCCCGAGTACTGGCTCACCTACCGCGAGCGGCTCAAGGCGGTCACGGTTGAAGATGTTCTGCGTGTCGCGCAGAAGTACATTCACCCGGACCGGTTCGTGATACTGGCGGTAGGGAATGTCGAAGAAATGCTGAAAGGGGATCCCGACAGTCCTGAGTACTCCTTTGAGAAACTGTCCCCGGACGGGAAGATCCATAGGATCCCGCTTCCCGACCCGGCCACTATGGTTTACCCGGAATAGGTACTCGCTGTGCTCGTAAGGTTTCTCGTTACCGATTATCGGTTGAAAGTTGCGAGTTGAAAGTTGGCGGATGAGGTAGGGCCACCTTTTTTGGTGCCAGAAATTGACACGGAACGGTAGAGCGTAAGCTCCCCGTTTCCCTGAGCCCCAACGGAAGGCTTATGCCCTGCCGTTGGGGCGTGCTTTGTCAGGCTCTTGCGAATACAACCACCAGACGCACCAGCTACAGCGAGTCCCTACACTTTGATTCGAGGTCCAAAAAACAGAGAATACTTTCCTAAACTGTTAACTGCCATCCTGATCGGTCGGAATCCGGATCGCTTTGGGTTTGGATGAACATCGATCGTCCTGGTCCATGACCGTAGGGTGTGATGTTCAGAAGCCTGGTCACCTAACCGTCAACCTATAACCTTCAACCAGTAGGTGCTATTCTGCAGGGATTGTGACTCTGGAAGAATTCAAGGCATCCTCTGCCCGCGAGAACCCTCCGGAGAATCTCCCCAAACCCCTTCTGGCGCTGTGGTACGACCTGAAGGGGGACTGGAACCGGGCTCACGATGCCGCTCAGGATATCCATACCAGGGTCGGCTACCGAATTCACGGGTATCTGCACCGTAAGGAAGGCGACCCGGGCAACGCCGCCTACTGGTATCGGAGAGCCTCGGAGCTCGCATTCGTTGGCAGTCTTAAGGAGGAGTGGGACGCCATTGCTCAAAGCGTCCTGGAAGCGAGTAAACTATCTGAGTAGATGAAGTCCACAGACCGAGCGCTCCAGAAGGCTCAAGATGGAAAGCGGATCTCCCGTTCAGACGCCCTGTGCCTTCTGGAGTCGTCACACTACAACCTCATAGCGACGGCCGCTGACGGCGTGAGGCGCCGCAAACATCCGGACGGGGTGGTATCTTTTCTGATCGACCGGAACATCAGCTACACGAATGTGTGTATGGCCCGATGTACCTTCTGTAACTTCTACGCCAAGCCCAGGGACGCGACAGGATATCTTCTTGAGAAGGAAGAGATCTTTAGCAAGATCGAAGAGACGATCCAGCTGGGTGGAACCGGCATCCTTATGCAGGGAGGCATGAATCCCGAACTCAAGATTGACTACTACGAGGACCTCTTGCGTTCGATAAGGGTCCGTTACAAGATCCATCTGCACTGCTTTTCACCGCCCGAGATTGTAGTTCTGGCCAGGATCAGCCATGTCTCGCTGAGAGAAGCGATTCAGAGGTTAAAGGGGGCCGGCCTCGATTCTATCCCGGGGGGCGGAGCCGAGATTCTCACCGAACGGATGCGCGCCGAGATCAGCCCCGGCAAGTGCACTGCCCGGGAGTGGCTGGAAGTCATGCGGGTGGCCCACGAAGAAGGTCTGCTTACGACGGCCACCATGATGATAGGGGGAGGGGAGACGCTGCCGGAGAGGGTTGAGCACTTGAGCCGTATCCGTTCGATGCAGGACGAAACAGGTGGGTTCGTCTCGTTCATTCCCTGGAATGTGCAGCTCGAGGATACGCCGATGAGCGAGACAGTTACCAAGTCGGTCGGTCCTGTCGAGTATTTGAAGCTGCTTGCCGTGAGCCGAATTTTTCTCGACAACATTAAGAACATCCAGGTGTCGTGGCTTACCCAGGGCCTCGGCGTGGCCCAGATCGCCCTTCATTGCGGTGCCAACGACGTGGGAAGCATCATGATCGAGGAAAACGTGATTAGCACGGCAGGCGCCCGGCATAAGGCCTCACGGTCTGATCTAATTCGGCTCATCGAGCAGGCAGGTTTTACTCCTGCCCAGCGCGACACTCTTTATCGGACAGCGAAGAAGGTCCCCTGACATCGAGCCGAAACGCCAGAAAAGTTGACCGATCAGACTCCGATTATTCCAGAGGGCTGCTGCTATGCGCTTCTAGGTCTCAAAGTGGGTGAGCTGAGAGCGCTGGTTTGGGGCGATAAATCCGCTCAGTCGAAGGAATCATCCTCGTTTTGGACGGCCTTCTCCAACTCGCGCAGTTTCTTCTCCAGCGATCGAATGGATCGGGCCAGATCCGGAAGGCGACGCAGCAACACGGTGTTTCGGCGCCACAGTCCGGAATCCATTTCCGGCGATCCTGAGACGCGGCTTCCAGCCTTGACGTCGTGACCGATTCCCGTCTGACCTGTCGCGATCACATCATCTTCGATGGTCAGGTGGCCGGAGACTCCCACCTGGCCCGCCAGCATTACGCGGTTTCCGACGCGGGTAGTGCCGGCCAGTCCCACCTGAGCGGCTAGAAAGGTGTCTGCACCCACCTGGGATCCATGGCCTATCTGCACCAGGTTGTCAATCTTGGTGGAGGCCCCGATTCGTGTCTCCCCCACCGTAGCCCGATCGATGCAGGTGTGTGCTCCGATTTCGACGTTGTCTTCCAGAACAACGATCCCCGCCTGCAGGATCTTGTGATGGCTCCCATCTCCCCTGGGTGCGAAACCGAATCCATCTGCCCCGATTATCGCTCCATTCTGCAGAATGACGCCGTTTCCGATCTGGCAGTATTCTCTCACGACCACGTGGCTGTGGGCCACGAAGTCGTCACCAATCCGAGCCTGCGGGTAGATAATGACGTTGGGATGGACTACCGCTCCTTTTCCGAGGACCACGCCTTCCCCAATGACGACGTTGGCGCCAATCGAATAGTCGTCGCCCAGTTGGGCGGTTTCGGCGATGGTCGCCGCGGGGTGAATGCCGGGGATGGGCTTGGGAGGACGATAGAATAGCTCGATCGCCTTTGCGAAGGACAGGTAGGGGTTGGCGGCCAGAAGGCGGGGGATGTCAGTTGGAGCGGACTCTGGAGAGAGAATGATGGCTCCCGCCCGGCAACTACTGATTTTAGCAACATATTTCGGGTTGGAGAGAAAGGTAATCTCGTGCGGTCCGGCATCTTCGATTCCCGCTGCCCCCCGAATCTCGACGTCTCCATCCCCGTCGAGTTCACAATCCAGGTGCTGCGCGATAGCGGCAAGTTTCATTTCTTTTAGTGACTCCTGCCCTGTTCAGATGGGAATGATAACGTAAGATTCCCTCGAGTTATAGCGAGTTGCCGGGGAAAAGCCCATCCGGCGGGGCCGCTCACCCCTAGTTGAGATTCCGCCCCAAGAAAACGGGGAACATCGCTTCTACAGGAGACTCAAAGTCCAGACCTCGCAAATTGGCGAAGCCGATCGGGGGGCGATGAGCAGACGGAGGGAGCGTCGGCTCTACAGACAGGAGATCGAATGGCCAGAAAGCGCAAAGTGGCCAGGGCAGCGCGCAGTGTCAGTGCAGCCGTATTGATCAGCCGTTTGCTGGGCCTGGTCCGCGAATTGACGATCGCGATGGTTTTTGGAGCCGGGGCCATCACGGACGCCTGGCTGGTAGCTTTTCGTGTTCCGGGTATGCTGCGCGACCTAGTGGCGGAAGGGGCTCTCAGTTCGGCCTTCGTCCCAACCTTTAATCGAGTTCTCTCACGCCAGGGGAGAGAGGCAGCCTGGAGATTGGGCAGCCTGGTGATGAGCGTCCTGCTAATTTTTCTGGGCGCCGCTTCAATTGTGTTCTATGTCTTTTCCGATGGGTTCGTCTATCTTTTCGCCTTCGGCTTCGGCCCGGTCGAAAGCAAGTTCGAGCTGACCTCACACTTGATCCGTATCATCTCTCCTTTTTTGCTGCTCGTGGCCGTTTCTTCGGTGGTCATGGGAATGCTGAACTCCTTCGACCGTTTTTTTCTCCCTGCAGTGACCACGGCCTTCTTCAATGTGGCCATCGTGGGGTCGGCTATCCTGGTGGCTCCCTGGTTTGAGAGCCGGGGGCTTCCCGGAATCTATGCCGTGGGCTTCGGAGCGGTAGCTGGAGGAGGACTGCAAATACTCGTCCAGTTACCGACTCTTTACAGGCTCGGCTTTCGATTCCGCTTCAGGCTTAACCTCAGACATCCGGAGCTTGTTCACATCGCTTGTCTCATCGGTCCAGCCCTGGTGGGTGTGGGCGTTACCCAGTTCACAGTCGTAATCAATACGATTCTGGCTTCCACCCTGGGCGACGGTCCCATCTCGTGGTTGAGCTTTGCCTTTCGCATCATCTACCTGCCCATAGGACTCTTCGGCGTTGCAGTTGGGATCGTCAACTTGAGGGAGGTCTCCGCCTACGCAGCCGAAAAAAACTGGAGTGAACTCAAGGAGACCGTAGCCAACTCGGTGAAGATGGTAGCGTGTCTTTCCATCCCTTCATCGTTTGGTCTGATTGTCCTGGCCGGACCCATCGTCGGTACTATCTTCGAAAGAGGGCTATTCAGAACCTTCGACACCCACCAGACTGCCTCTGCGCTGATGCTGTACGCCATAGGCTTGACCAGCTACAGCTGCGTCAAGATCTATGTGCCTACTTTCTACGCTCTCAACGACACCCGGTCACCGGTCCGTGTCAGCATCATCACGGCGGTGATTCATGTGTTGACCAACCTTCTTCTGGTGTTTGTACTTTTTCCGGAGGGTTACGAGTTCCTCGGGCTGGCCCTTGCCACATCGTTCTCTCTACTGGTGCATCAGACACTGCTGGTGAGAAGGTTGACCGGGAAACTGGGATCATTTCGGAATTTGGGAGTGGGACGGGTCGTGCAGAAGGCTGTGCTTGCCTCCCTGATCATGGCTGCTTGTGTTTACATGCTTTCCTGCTGGCTCTCACTCTGGGAAAGGGAGGGAGTCGAGCGCATGCTGGTGCTCGGACTCTGTATCGGTGTAGGGGGCATTGTGTATCTGCTTGCCGCTCTGGCGCTGCGGTTGGAAGAAGTTAAAATCCTCCTGTCCGTTAGAGGGGATCCGGCGAAGTGAATCTGGCAGGACGAGCCTTCGATAGCTTCTTGAATTACTTGAGAATCGAGAAGGGTCTCGCCGTCAATACGGTGAAAGCGTACCGTTCCGATGTCGGAGAGTTTCTAGAGTTTGTGAAGGAGGAAAAGAAGGAACTTGCCAGCATTGGGGATTGTGACCTTAGCTGCTTCCTACAGAGGCTCCACGAACGGCTCTCTCCGCGCTCGGTAATGAGAAAGATTGTAAGTCTGAAGGCGTTCTACAAGTTTCTGATTCTGGACGACTATCTCACCGAGAATCCTGCTCAGCACCTCCACACACCTCGCGTGTGGAGGAACCTTCCGGAATACCTGACGAAGCTTGAAGTCGAAGCACTGATTAACCATCCAGATCTCGAATCACCGTATGGGATTCGAGATCTGGCAATGCTCGAGATGCTTTATGCAACGGGACTTCGAGTTACCGAGCTGGTTCGCCTGAGGCTAGTGGAAGTCAATCTGGAAATCGGGATCCTGCAGCCCGTGGGTAAGGGTGACAAGCAGAGGTTGGTGCCGTTTGGAGAGACGGCCCGGAAGTCCCTCCGCAACTATCTGCACTCCGCTCGCCCGCATTTTCTGAAGGGACGCACTTCGCGCTTCGTTTTCTTGACCCAGCAGGGAGGACCTATGAGCCGGCAGTATTTCTGGATCCTGCTCAACCGCTACGCCAGGTCTCTGGGCTGGAAACGAAAGCTGAACCCCCATATGCTTCGGCACAGCTTTGCAACGCACTTGCTGGAAAACGGAGCCGATCTGAGGGCGGTTCAGATGATGCTGGGTCACGCCGACATCTCAACCACACAAATCTACACCCATGTTACCCGGAAGCGACTCAAGGAAGTCTATGCTCGCACCCACCCGAGAGCCTAGAGCAGTCCGTGGTAAAAGTCGCGCCCGGTCGGGCGCCAGAGGTTTAGCCCGCTGGCCCGTTCCAGGTTCTGGGTTCCGAGTCAACCGTCAACCAGTAACATCGGTAACCTGCAACTAGTAAATCCCGATCATCCTCCACCACAGGAATCCGATCCCTAGCCAGACAACGAGGTGTAACAGCGAAAGCAGGAAACCGACCTTCCACCAGTTCTTGAGGTCAATATAGCCCGATCCAAAAAAGATTGGTCCTGCCCCGTCTCCGTAGTGAGTCAGACAGGCATAGAGGTTGGAGAAGAAGGCCAGCACCAGCGCCGAGAGTAGTGGCGGAACCCCCGCCGAAACGGCCAGCGTCACGAAGGCGGCATATAGGGCTACGATGTGGGCGGTCATGCTGGCGAAAAGGTAGTGAAGGTACATGTACAGGACGGTCATAAAGACAAGCATTACCATCGGGTTCCAGAGCTCCAGCCAGGGCACCAGACCGGACATGAGCTGCTGGATCAAGCCACTATCAGAGACCGCCCCGGCAATGGAGAGAATTCCCCCGAACCAGAGAAAGGTTTCCCAAGCCGAGGATTCTCGCGTGATGTCCTCTTTATTTAGAACTCCACCCAGCAGGAGTAGGCAGATGGCGGAAAACGCAGCCGCGACCGTGGAAGTTCCATGCCAGCCGGCCGATGCCCAGGTCAGGCCGAGCAGAATGAAGATGCTGGCCAGAATTTTCTCGTCCCCACTCATTGGTCCCAGGGCTGCAAGTTCCCGGCTCGCAAAACGGGGGGCTTCCGGAGTCCTGTGCAGCTGTGGCGGGTATGCTAGATAGATCACCCAGGGGACCAGCAAAAGCGAGCAGATCCCGGGAACCGAGGCCGCCTGAAACCAGGTTGCCCAGTCGAGTTTCACCCCCGCCGAGGTCACCGCCAGCTGAGCGGACAACCCGTTGCTCGCCATGGCGGTCAAAAACATCGCGCTGGTCACGATGTTTGACTGGTAGACCGTGAAAAGAAGATAAGCTCCGATTTTCCGGGCGCTTTCACCCGGTTTGGAGTTGAACTCGAGTGCCAGGCTTCTGGCAATCGGATAGATAATTCCACCCGCCCGAGCGGTGTTGGACGCTGTCACCGGAGCCAACACCAGGTCGGATAACGCAAAACAGTATCCCAGGCGTAGAGAACTCGAACCTAGGTGTCGGATTAGGAGCAGGGCAATTCGCCTACCCAACCCCGTCTTAACGAAGGTGCGAGCGAAGATGAATGCCATCAAGATGATCCACGTGACAGTGGAGGAATATCCTCGCAGTGCCTGCTCCAGCGTCATGACTTGCAGAACCATCCCAACGGCTAGGGCAATCAGGACGATCACCGGAATTGGTAAACGGTTCCAGAGAATCGCCAAGATCGTTCCCAGGAACAGGAAGAACGTATTTTGCTGAATCGGCGTCAGGCCAAAAGGGGAGGGAAGAGCTTGAGCCAGCACGATGCCCAGGAGGATTAACCCAGGCAGGACAACCGTTCTCCGAAACTGCATCGCACGAGTGTAGCCTACTGCGGGGAAAAAGGCCGCTGAGCCCGCACCTCATTCCGGCCTCCGGAACCAGGAAGCTCGCTTCAGCATCTAAGTACCAAAACCAAAGGACAGCCGTCCTGGGTGGTGATTTCATGGATCCTTCTATCGATTCCATCAAGACGGACTGAAACAGGGGACAGTCTATTCTGTCCCTTGTTTTGCGACACGCGGGTGTGCGCGACTTTCACCATGGACTGCTACTATTCTCTTGATGAGTCAGGTACTCAGAGTCGGACTTCTTTTTGGCGGACAATCGGTTGAGCACGAGGTGTCCCTGCAGTCGATCCAGAACATCGTCGACGCCATGGACCCGGCCCGTCTGGAACCCATGCTGATCGCGATAGACAAACGGGGGTGCTGGCATCTATGCCAGGAAGAGCCATTTCTAGAAAACCAGCAGGATCCAGAGAAGATCACCCTGGGTTCTGGCCCCTTCGAACCGGTAACTCTCCTGCCCTGGTCCTCCGGAAACCAGCTGGTTCGTGTATCGGACGGCAGCGTTTGCGGCAAGGTCGACGTCATTTTCCCGGTGCTTCACGGTCCCTACGGAGAAGACGGAACGATTCAGGGACACTTAAAGCTCTCCCAGGTTCCCTTTGTTGGCAGCGGGGTTCTTTCCTCGGCGCTAATCATGGATAAGGGAATGTCGAAAAACCTCCTCGCCCAGGCCGGGATTGCTCACGCCGCAGGGCACTGCTTGTATCAAGGAGAATGCTCCCGGGAGCGAGTTGCGCAACTAGTGGCCGACCTCGGCCTGCCTCTGTTCGTCAAGCCGGCTAATCTCGGGTCATCGGTCGGGATTTCAAGGGTCAGCAGCCCGCAAGAACTGGAGGGAGCTCTGGATAAGGCCTTTCGGTTCGACCATAGGGTCATTCTGGAAGAAGCCATAGAAGGCCAGGAGGTCGAGTGCGCGGTCCTGGGAAACGACAATCCCCGGGCTTCCATCGTGGGGGAGATTCTACCCAGGCACAGTTTTTACTCTTACGCTGCCAAATATGTGGATCCGGCCGGGGCAGAACTCCTGATTCCAGCGCGGATCTCGGCCGAGCAGTCGACCTGTGTCAGGGAGCTGGCGCTGGCGTGCTTCCAGCTTTTCAACTGCCGGGGAATGGCCCGGGTAGACTTTTTCGTGACTGCAGAGCACGTCATCGTGAATGAGCTCAACACCATCCCGGGGTTTACCAGAATCAGTATGTACCCCAGACTCTGGGAAGCTACCGGGATCCCTTACTCAAAGCTCATAGAGAGCCTGGTCCAGCTGGCACTTGAAAGCGCCGCCGAGGACCGGCAGCTCCGGACATCGCTTTAGCATTTCTTCCTAGGAATCAGGCTGTCCCGGCTCACAACATTCCACTGTTTACTCGACACAACGAAGAACAGAACGGCGCAGCGTGGGCCGGCCGTTAAACGGTAAGCTTACACCCTACCGTTCCGTACGTTTTCTCAGTGCCGCACTACAGTCCTACACTAGTTCGTTCAAAACTCAAAAAATACGTTTGACAAGAAACAGAATGTGGCGCTCGTTGCATTTTTGTGTGGACAACCGGGATACTACACTGACCTAGTAATATCCATTGTTAGGGGAAGGAGCCCGCATGTTCATCACTCTACTCGCTGTCACGTTCCTAATTGCGCTGGCTACTAGCCTCCTGGTTGTGCGTCTATTTCGCAACACCATCCGGATCATCCTGGATCGCGTGGTCTCCGCGGAGCTCAGCGGCGCCTGGCACCGCTACCTGAGCTTTGCCGTGGTTGTCGTTGGTGTCTCCGGTGGTGTTCGGATCTGGGAGCTTGAGAAGTACATCACCGCTCGCTCGAAGGACGTCGAGCTGGTCGTCCTCAATTCAGATCGCTGGGTTCTCGAGGTCTACCGAACGCTGATCGGAACACTCCAGAGTACGGCTTGGCTCCTCCTGATTTTCTTCGTGTTCGCTCTCATCGCCTACGTAATCATTCGCGGCTTCGAACTTTACCGAGACTCGCGTTCAACTGCCGTCTGACGAGGCGCAGTGGCGACTTTGTAGGGGCTTTTTGCAACTCGCCAAGTCCCACGCGAACTGTGGGATGTCGTGAGCAGAGGTCCCTTCAGTTCCAGGCGGAGGAACGCCGTCCAGCGGCCATGTAGGTCGTGCCAGCGCTTCTAAAGTTCCCGATCCAGTACACTTGTTTGAGGAGAGAACATGGTGGAACTTGACCCAAAGGGCAGCTACTTTATGCCGGTCAGTGTCCCCCATACACTTGTTTGAGGAGAGAACATGGTGAAACTTGACCCAAAGGGCAGCTACTTTATGCCGGTCAGTGTCCCCCAACGACCGCTAAAGGTAGGTGTCTTCGAAGACGTATGGATGTTATCCACCTCGTACAGAACCGACACGGACGTCCTGGCAGCCTTACTGCCCCTTCCTTTCGAACCGGCCGATGAGCCTCTCGTCACCGTGCATTATGCACAGTGCCTCAAGGTGAAGTTCCTGGCCGGTGGGGGCTACAACCTGATCGGTGTCGATCTGGCAACCGTCTTCAACGGCCGCCAGGATCAACTGACCGGGAATTATTCGCTGGTAATGTGGGAGAACCTGATGGATCCCGTGATGCGGGGTCGTGAACTCCTGGGAGTGCCCAAGCTCTTTGCCGATGTCCCCGACCCGTCTCGCAGCGGCGATGACTGGCGCGTATATGCTTCGGAAAACGATCGTGTTCTTTTGGAAATGGAGATCCAGAACGCGCGACCCCGCAGAGAGGCTTTCGTGGATCAGCTGAACGCCGATCAGGCCAACCAAGCTATGATGGGCTGGAAGTATATCCCTAATATTGATGGCGTGGGAGCGGCCCTCAGCCAGCCGACTTTGATTGGACGCCAGACCCAATTCAGCCAGGCGTGGAAGGGCGAGGGGCGCATCGGATACGGCAACGACCTGACCTGGGAGACAAATCCGGCCAACGTGGATATCGTGGAGGCTCTAAAGACGCTTGTGGTCAGGGAGTATCTTGGGGCAACCATTACTCATGGCTCCTTAACGATCACCCGCGCTCTGAATCGGGTTCTGCAATAGAACCTGTCTGGCCGATTGCGACAGGGAGAGGTGCTTGAGTACCCGCTTTCACAAATACGGTGACGTTGGTTGGGAGCGTGAGAGAGAGTCCATCGAATTGAGACGACGAGTCGATGGAGTACTAGAACGGTGAGAGAAGGTACATGATGGGGCGTTTGGCAAACAAGGTGGCGATCATTACGGGGGGCGGTCAGGGTCTGGGCCGGTCAACGGCGGAGCTGTTTGCGGCAGAGGGCGCTCAGGTCGTGGTTTCGGACTTGAATGCACGAACGGCTGCGGAGACGGTGGAAGGGATCATCGATGCGGGTGGGGACGCCATCGAAACGGTAGGCGATGTAGGCAACTCCCAGGATACTGAACGCATGGCGGCAGCCACTTTGGATCAATTCGGACGTATTGATATTCTGGTGAACAATGCGGCTACCTCTGGAAGCGGCGCACACATCGCTGATATCGACGAGGCCGTTTGGGATCATGTGATGCGGGTGAACCTCAAAGGGCCCTTTCTGTGCTCAAAGGCTGTAATTCCGCATATGAAACGTCAGGGTGGCGGGAGCATCGTCTGCGTCTCATCCGTGTCGGGCGTGAGGGGCAATGAGCACCAGGCGGATTACAATTCGTCCAAGCACGGCCTCATCGGCCTGGCTCGCTGTATAGCCCAGGATTGCGGCAGGGATGGGATTCGAGCCAATGTGGTCTGCCCCACCGGCATGAACACTCCCATGATGGCCAAGACGCCGCCCGAGAATGTCGCTTCTTACGCAGCAATGACCATGTTTGCCCGTTTCGCCGAGCCGGGCGAAGTCGCCAGCGCGATCTTATTCCTGGCCAGTGATGAAGCCTCTTACATCACCGGAGCTGTGCTGATGGTGGATGCCGGGCTTACGGCGATCCAACCCTCTGCCAGACAACTCGAGGAGGGTGCGGCCAGGTTCCTGGGGCGAACTCGCCGGGGAGGTCCGGGAGCCTCTTGAACACCGGCGGGTCTCGCATAAAACCGCAGGGGTCGATCTTGTCGCTGCAGGAAATGCGACAGAACGGTAGAAGCTAACCGTTGGGGAAACGGCAGGCTTACGCCTTGCCGTTTCCATGAGAAGGCCAATGTTTGTCAAGCAACTTGGTGCGTTTGATTGTTTCTACGATAAGTAGCTTCAGAAGCTGTCAGGGTGGGGTACTGGATTCGCGGGCTTCCATTCGCACTCTTGGTGGTCCCTTTCCCCTCGGGACACGGTGCATGCAGGGGTCCGTTCTGGCGGAGCACCACCTACGAGTTACCAGAGGGCAAAGGGGCTGGGGTGCGGAAGTTGGACTTCCGCCTTGTAAGGCGGCACTTTGAGTGCCGCACTCCAGGGAATGCAGCAAGCACCTCACGCCATTGCTGACAGATCTGCGGACTGATGAAGAACTAGCAGCCGGACTCCAGAGTCGCCCTTAACGATTCCGGCGGCCGGTCACGCCCCGGGATCGGTTTTGATGTTCTGGGGCTGGGGCTGATTCAGTTCCAGCAAGTAGCCGTCCGGATCGTAGAAGAACACGACCACCCATCCCCCTTCTCCGGCCCCCCAGTATGTGGGTGGAGAGACGAATTCGACCCCCTCTCCCTTGAGAA
>CAZMGM010000016.1:0-48353 GCA_964565865.1 uncultured Acidobacteriota bacterium
GATTGGTTATGGTGCCATCAAAGTCGCAAAAGATAGAGGTCATGTTCGTGCACGGTCCGGGGAGTTCACATCGCTGGCCGGCAAGACTTCCTCACACGCGACATGTAAAGTAAACAGCAGGCGGCACATTCGACCACACCGGCTTGCTTCTTCTGATGTGCGTAAAATTGTCTTTGAGCCTGCGGAGTAACCGGCGACCGCCGGGCAGGGTCAGCGACTGCAGGTAGCTGTACGTCACGAAAACACCAGACGGGCTGAGGCCGCTTCTGATAGCTTTCATGTATCGGTCCTGTTGTTCACGTGTAAAAATGGCCCAGGGTAAGCCGCTGATGATGGCGTCGGCTTCGTGGATGCCGCGCTGATGGAGAATCCGCGGGAGGTTTCCCACACTGTCACTCACCACCTCCAGCCCGGGAAACCTGGATTCTAGAAAGGCCGCGAATTCGGGATCGATTTCGACGGTCAGGAAACGACAGTTCTCTTGCACCCGAGGCAGGAATTCGGCCGTGAGCGCGCCCGATCCGGGGCCGATCTCAAGAACCGTTTGGGTCTGCTGCCAGTCCACAGCGTCTGCCATCTTGCGACCCAGGGCTCGGCCACTTGGCATGAACGCTCCCACGGCTCGAGGGTTCTGAAGAAATCGAACGGCGAAATGTATGGGCTCCTTTAGACTCACTTTCTTCACTTCACGACTCCAACAGCCTGGTTCGACGTCCCCGGTTCAGCTCTCTCCGATATTTCAAGACGCCTGCCTCCAGTATCTCTGGCGGCAATTGTATTGAGGTGCGAGTAAAGGGGTCAACTTTTGCGTAACTCTTGGAGACTTCTTTGCGTATAAAAAGGGAGATGCTCTTCTCGCATGTAGTGCGCGTGTACCCGCGCTTATCCATTCTGATTCTGTGTTGCCTGCCCCTGGGCTGTTCTTCGGCTGACAGTGCCTCTGATAACGACCGTGTGGGAGAGTGGACAAAAGGGGGCGGACCTTCTGGGGGAGATTTGTTCGAAAAGCCCGTGAGCGTGAAGGCTACACACCCGGTCCGGCGTTCCATTTCCCGCTACCTCCTTTCCAACACCTCTCTCGAATCGATTAGAGAAGTCACGATCTATGCCAGGGTGAACGCTCTGGTTGAGGATCTTCGTGTGGAGGAGGGCGACTCCGTCAAGCGCAATCAGCTGCTTGCCAGACTGAAGGATCGTGAAATCAGGAATGAGCACGATCAGGCCCGAATTGCAGTGGACCAGGCCCGGCTCACTCTGGCGCAGACGGAGGTCAAGGCCCGGCTTTCCAAGGCCAACTACAAACGCTCAGAGGACCTAGTGGCGCAGCAGCTTATCAGCCCCCAGGAGCATGATCAGGCAGCTCTCACCAATGAAACGGATGCCCTCGCCGTCACCGTTGCCATCCAGCAATGCGACGCTGCGGTGTCCAGGCTGGAAGCCGCTCAGCTTCAGCTCGAGTACACGGAGATTCGTTCCTCCATTGGAGGGACCATCACTGAGCGTCTCATCGACATCGGGGATCGCGTGAATTTGAACGAGGCTTTGTTCGTTGTCGAGGACTTCAATCCGCTGTGGGCACGCATCTACCTTCCGGAAAGAGAGCTTTCGAAGATTCGCATCGGGCAACGGGCCGAGCTGAGGATGCAGGCCTATCCCAAGGACACATTCCAGGGAACGATCAAGATGGTCAGTCCCACTGTAGACCCCGAATCCGGAACGATCAAGGTAACCCTGGAAATCCGCACTCACCGAAATCTCCTCCGGCCCGGAATGTTCGGC
This sequence comes from uncultured Acidobacteriota bacterium, assembly GCA_964565865.1. GTDB lineage: Bacteria > Acidobacteriota > UBA6911 > RPQK01 > CBDAPI01 > CBDAPI01. The sequence goes on from CAZMGM010000016.1 coordinate 1,780, forward strand.
ACGGTCTACATTGCGACCGAGACCCGCTCTTCGGCACTGGTTCTCCCGATACGGGCCATCGTCCGTGAGCGTGACGAGAATCAGATATTTGTGATTGGTGACGAGAATCGGGTCCAAAAACGCGAGGTCACGATCGGTTTCAGGGAAGACAACGAACTCGAGATCGTGTCTGGACTCTCTGCGGGTGAAGCGGTTGTGACAGTAGGTCAAGAGGGGCTCAATGACGGCTATCCGGTTTCGGTTCTGGAGTGGGAGGACGGTGAGAAAGGAGCTCCTGCCGAAACCGCTCCCACTCAGCGGGCTTCGGCTCCGGAGGCCGGGTCAGCCCCTGCTGACCAGACCCGACCGCAGGGAGGCAGGGAACAGTACGGGGGATCCTGGTCCTTTGATCCGGAGCATATGAAGATCATGCTGGAACGGATGGCCGAACGAAACCCAGAGATCAAGAAAATCTATGAGGCTCGACTCTCCGAAAATCCCAACTTTTTGAACGACCCAGAACAATCCCGGGCCTTCATGATGAAGATCCGCTCCCAGTTCAGTCGCGGCCGTCAATGAAAATCGTCGATTTTTCCATTCGTCGGCCCGTTACGGTCACGATGGTTTTCGTCGCTCTGGCGGTCTTCGGGTCAGTGGCCTATAGCAAGCTCTCCCTCAACCTTCTACCCGACATCTCATATCCCACGCTGACCATTCGTACGGAGTTCGAAGGGGCTGCCCCCGAAGAAGTGGAGAATCTCATCAGCAAGAGGGTTGAGAATGCCGTGAGCGTGATTGACAACGTAGTTCGTGTGAACTCCATCTCGCGGGCCGAGGTTTCGGACGTTGTTGTCGAGTTCAGCTGGAAAACGGATATGGACTTTGCCTCACTGGCCGTGCGCGAGAGGCTTGATCTGGTCCAGCTTCCCCTGACCGCAGAAAAACCTATCCTTCTTCGCTACGATCCATCCACCGACCCCATCATGAGGGTAGGTGTTTCCGGCTCACCCAACCTCTCGATGATCCGCTATCTTTGCGACGAGTTCGTCAAAGCCAATCTGGAAAGTATTGGGGGCGTTGCCGCAGTCCGGGTTTCGGGCGGCTTGGAGCAGGAAATACTGGTTGAACTGGAAGAACACTTGCTGGCTACTCTGGGCATTTCCATCGAGGAGGTCACGAGCCGCCTGGGACAGGAAAACATCAACTTGACCGGTGGAACACTGCGCGACGGAGAAGCCAAGTATTTGGTTCGCACCCTCAATGAATTCCAGGATGTCACAGAAATCAACGATGTCATTGTGTCGCAGCGAAGCGGCGTCCCCATTCGGGTTCGGGACCTGGGAAGGGCATATTCCGGCTTCAGAGAACGAGATGTCATCACCCGAATGAATGGCCAGGAGAGCGTAGAGCTAGCTGTTTTCAAGGCAGCCGATGCCAACACGGTGGCAGTGGCCCGCACGGTGAGGGAGCGCCTCGACGAACTCGAGACAGACTACCGAGGCACGCGGGATCCACTGGAGTTCGACGCCGTCTTTGACCAGTCCAGCTTTATCAAGCAGTCAATCGATGAAGTTCTGAGCACGGCCATCTGGGGAGGGCTCCTTGCGATCATTGTGCTCTTCGCTTTCCTGCGGAGCCTCAAGACCACTTTCATCATCGGATTGTCCATCCCTATCTCAATCGTCACTACCTTTTTCCTCATGTACAGCTCCAGAATCTCCCTGAACATCATGTCGCTGAGCGGTCTGGCCTTGGGAATCGGGATGTTGGTCGACAATTCAATCGTCGTTCTGGAATCGATTTTCCGCTATCGTGCCCTGGGGCACGGTCCTCGAAAATCAGCTAACCTGGGAGCTTCTGAGGTCGGCAGCGCGGTGGTGGCGAGCACGATTACGACCATCTGTGTGTTCATCCCCATTGTGTTCGTGGAGGGCGTGGCGGGACAGCTTTTCTCGGATCAGGCTCTGACCGTGACATTTTCCCTGGTTGCCTCTTTGGTCGTGGCTATCATGTTGATTCCCATGCTGTCGAGCCTGGGAAAGCAGGCTGTACCCGGGACCGGAAGCCGGTCACACAAGGTATCGAGTCAGTTTTTCCTGATTCGGCCCTACCAGTGGTTCCTGGCCGGGGCACTACGTTACCGGTTGCCCTCGATTCTGGTGGCGGTTGTGCTCTTCGTAGTGTCCGTCCGATTCCTGGGAAGCCTGGGATCCGAGCTCATTCCGGAGATTAGCCAGGGCGAGTTTTTTGTAGATGTTCGATTACCCAGCGGCGTACCCGTAGAGCAGACATCCAACCGGTTGAAGGAGTTCGAACAGCTCCTGACCGAATATCCCGCGACGGCGTCCTTCTATACGATGGCCGGATCCGGAAACCAAACGGGCGTGCAGTCCGTGGAGGAACAGGAGCACATCGGGCAGATTCTGGTCAAGCTGCAGCCCGGTATTCTGCATGGGAAAGAAGCTCAGGTCATGGAAGAGTTGAGGGAGAGCTTCAGCACCATTCCGGGCGTCGATTACAAGTTCTCGAAACCAAATCTCTTCAGCTTTAAGACCCCGATCGAAGTGATTCTTCAGGGGTACAACCTGAAAACCCTTAAGGCATACGCCGAGCGCCTGAAATCCCGCCTTCAAGCCGTGCAGGGGCTGAGGGACCTCAAGTCCAGTACCGAAGAGGACAACCCTGAGGTTCAGATCCGCTTCGACCGGCGGCAACTGGCCAACTACAATTTCAACATTAACCAGGTGGCCGGGTTGATTCGGAACAAGGTCCAGGGGGAGATTCCTACGGAATTCGCCGAACGAGACCGCAGAATCGACGTGCGGGTGAGGCTTCAGGAAACCGATCGATCCAGTCTGGCGGACCTGCGCAACCTGGTCATCAATCCCGGCGAGGCGAATCCCATCATTCTGTCCTCGGTTGCCAAAGTGAGTCTGCAACAGGGCCCAGCCGAGATTCGCAGGATCGGACCGGAACGAGTTGCCGTGATCAGCGGACACATTGTGGGCCGTGATCTGCAGAGCATCGTCACCGACATAAAGAAGGTGCTTGCTGTCATGTCACTACCAGGTGATTTCTACGCCTACGTGGGGGGGCAGAGTGAGGAAAGGTCCGTGGCGTTTGAGAGCATGCAGTTCGCACTTCTACTGGCGATTTTCCTCGTCTATCTGGTTATGGCCTCTCAGTTCGAGTCGCTGGTACAGCCTTTCGTCATCATGTTTTCGATTCCTTTTGCCGCCATCGGGGTTGCCGCGGCGCTGTACGTCACCGACCAGGTGTTAAACGTTGTCGTTCTCATCGGCTTCATTGTTCTTTCCGGTATCGTCGTCAACAACGCGATTGTTCTACTGGACCTGACCAACCAGTTGCGCCGGGATGGTCAGGCCAAGTTCGATGCCATTCGGGAGGCCTGCTCTATTCGGCTTCGTCCTATTCTCATGACCACGAGCACAACGGTCCTGGGCCTGATTCCGATGGCCTTGAGCTTCGGAGAAGGATCCGAGTTACGCATTCCTTTGGCCGTCACCATCATTGGCGGTCTGGTCACTGCAACTCTCTTGACCCTGGTGCTGGTTCCGGTCGTCTATACTCTGGTAGTACGGGAGACACGGCCATGAGTTTTGCTGAATACTCGGTGCGCCGTCCCGTCACGATCCTGACGATCGTGGTTTCCATCGTTGTGCTGGGGTTTATTTCCCTGCAGCGTCTGCCTCTGGCAGCTCTCCCCGACTTCTCCGCCGAGAGTATGGGTGTCAGCGTCAGCTACCCTTCCTCATCCCCCACCGAGATAGAGCGGGATATTACCAGACCCCTGGAGGAGGCTCTTTCGACTCTCGATCATCTGAATATCATCAACTCGACGTCTTTGGGCTCCAGCTCGGAGGTTGTCCTGGAGTTCAAACCGGGGACGGACATGGATATGGCCGCGCTGGAGATCCGGGACAAGGTCGACCAGGTACGGGGCCTTCTGCCCGATGATGTCGAACACATCAGAATCCGGCGCTGGCATACCGGTAACTGGCCGATCTTTCGCTTCTCGGTGGGCTGGAGTGGTAACCGAAGGGAACTCTACAACTTCCTGGAAGATGTCCTCCAGCCTCGCCTGGAGAGAATCCAGGGGGTGGCGAACGTCGATACGGCGGGGACCGAAGAAAAACAGATTCTCGTTGAGGTGGATCCGTTCCGGCTGGAGAGCCACGGGGTGGATATCTTCAGTCTGGCCCAGGCCCTGAGATCCAATAATGTGACTCTCTCCGGTGGATACGTTTTCCATGGCGACAGGAAATATACGCTCAGAACGATAGGCGAGTTCGTAGACATGGCGGAGATTGAATCTCTCCCCCTGGCGGGGGGGCGGCTCATCCTCGGGGACATTGCCGAGGTCCGTTACGACTTTCCCGACAAGACCTCTTTCTCCCGGCTGGACGGCCACGCGTCGATCAATGTTTCTGTCTATAAAGCCTCCACGGCGAACATCGTCCAGATCTGCCAGGAAGCCCGGGATGAATTGGATCGGCTGGCCGCTCTCCCCCGCTACGAAGATCTGTTCCAGTTCCAGGTGATGAGTGATCAGTCCAAAGACATTCTCTCGAGCATCAACGACCTGACCCAGGCGGGTATCCTCGGAGTAGTCCTGGCCTGCCTGATCCTGTTCGTGTTCCTCGGCAAGTTCCGCAGCACATTGATCATCGCGGTCGCGATTCCAGTCTCTGTTTTGGGCACCTTCTCTTTCATGTTCCTGCTTCGAGTCGGCCTAGGCTCTTCGATCAACATCAATCTCATCACGCTGATGGGTCTGATGGTTTCCATTGGCATGCTGGTGGATGCGAGCGTCGTGGTGCTGGAGAACATCTTCCGACACAAGCAGGAACAAGGTCTGGACACACTGGCGGCGGTCGTTGAGGGGACCCGGGAAGTTGGTCTAGCCGTGGTCGCATCTACGGCCACGACGGTTTCCGTCTTTGTCAGCTTCATGTTCCTGGAAGGGACCATGGCCAGATGGCTGAGTGGATTCGGGACCACCGTAAGCGTCGCCCTGATTGCCTCCCTGGTGGTAGCACTGACCTGGATCCCACTAGCCTCGAGGTTCATCTTTACGGGAAGAGAAAAGCAGAAACAGAAGTCTCTGCAGCTGCTCACCAACGGCTATGCGGCCACTATGGGATTCCTGCTGCGCAGGAGGTTTGTCGCGCTGGTGGTGATGGCGGCTCTGGGCTGGGGTTCCTACAAACTGCTGGGGGTCATCGATCGAGAAGAAATGCCTCGCGTGGCCGAAAGGGAAATCCGGGTGGACGTCCTTCTCGAGCGGTCCTATGCGCTTGATGCAATCGAGTCCATCTTTGCCAGCCTGGAGCAAATGCTTCTCAAGCGCCATGAAGAATTTGAGATCGCCTCGGTTTCATCGCAATTCGGCAGGCGAGGCGGCCGCAGTGGTAGGCTGCGCGGACGACTCGGAATCTACCTCAAGGAAGTGGCCGATCCCACGCCGACCCAGTTGGTGCAGGAACGGATCACGGCTGCCCTTCCAGTCATCCCTGGAGTTGAATTCAAACACGGACAGCTCAGGCACTGGGGCGGAGGCGGGATGGGAATTGACGTGACTCTAAAAGGGGAAGATCCCACGCTGCTGGAACTCTACGGCGAGATCGTGAAAGAGAGGATCCTGCAGGTTCCGGGAATCCGAGAGGCTGAGACCACACTGGAAACGGGCGATGATGAAATCCATGTGCAGGTCAACCGGCGGCGCAGTGAACAGTTCGGAGTCTCTCCGCAAATCGTGGCACAAACTTTGTCCTCCGCACTGAGCACCCGCGCCACCACCCGGGTCAAAGGCGACCAAGGAGAGATTGACGTCGTCGTTCAAATGCGGGGAAACAACAAGATCAGCCTTCAGGAAATCGAGACCATCCATGTCGAGAACCGGATGGGGGAGATGGTTCCTCTTTATTCCGTCGTCGACTATCGATTTCGCAAGGGCCCGCTAGCGATCCGTCGTGAGAACCGGAAGGCCACACTGAATGTCACGGCTACACTCCAGCATGGCGCCTCCAACTTCCTGACCAACATGGGGGTCACCGACGCGTTGTCAGACCTCCGGCTCCCTCCCGGGTACAGCTGGGAATCCGGGAAACGGTGGAACCGCTTCCGTCAGTCCGAAGACGAGAACTTCTTTGCCATCGGGCTGGCCCTCGTCCTCATGTACCTCATCATGGCCTCTCTTTTCGAGAGTTTTCTTCACCCCTTTACGATTTTGTTCACCGTTCCGTTTTCCATGATCGGTGTGGTCGGCACCTTTTATATAACCGGAACGACGTTGAATTCCATGGCCTACCTTGGGATCCTAGTCCTTTTTGGGCTGGTCGTTAACAACGGGATCATTCTGGTCGATCACGTCAACCGGCTCCGAAAGTCGGGACTGGACAGAGACCCCGCCATCATCCAGGGTGGCAGGGATCGCCTCCGCCCCATTCTGATGACTGCTCTGACGTCCCTGTGTGGCCTGCTTCCCATGACTATCCCCTTTTTTCTGCCCAACCTGTTTGCCGGTACGGAGGGCAGATCCCGTATGTGGGCACCCGTCAGTCTGGCGGTTTTCGGAGGGTTGACCACCTCGACTTTCCTAACACTCCTCATCCTCCCAACTGTTTATTCCTACATGGATGACTTGAGCCGTCATGGCCTCCAGGCTGCCCATTTCCTGCTTTCCCTGACCCGACGCCTGCGCCGCTCTGCGGCCAGGGTTGAAACTTGAAAGTTAAGGGTTCAAGGTACTTTTCCCTTTTTCTTTCCCCCTCTGCGATCTCAACCGTTGACCAGCAAGAGCAGTGCGCTCCCATCCTGAACCGGGAAATCGACGGTTCGGCAGAGTCGGTTGTGACGCTTCCCTTCCTCGGTTGCCCACCCCACGGCGTCTTTTTCATGGGTATTCTGTGCTGAGTTCAAGCTAAAAATCGTGGAATGTGAAACCTGGAGTGAGGAACGCCAATGTAGCCGACCACATCACAATCGCGTGCTATTATTCGGGCAAATATGCTTGAGCTTCTTTCGAATGTCGAAGTGCTGCTCGACGAGCAGTCCCTGAAGAGACGGGTCCGGGAACTGGGCGCACAGCTTACGAGGGACCTGCAGGACCGCTCACCCCTCTTCGTTGCCGTCCTCAGAGGGGCCGCCATTTTTCATGCCGATCTGGTTCGCCAGGTCAACCTCATGCTCAAGCTAGACTACATCTCGGTCAAGAGCTACGGGGATACCACTGCAAGTTCCGGTGAAGTCCGACTCGTAAAGGATCTGGAATCCAGTATTCAGGGACAAGATGTCGTTCTGGTCGAAGACATCGTCGACACAGGGCTGACGGTCAGTTACCTGGTCAGAAACCTGATGACGCGTCGGCCTGGTTCTCTGAGGGTTTGCGCACTTCTCTCGAAACCATCGAAAAGACGGACCCAGATCGAAATCGACTACCTCGGCTTCGACGTCCCTGACCGCTTTGTGGTGGGCTATGGCCTCGACCATGCCGAGAGATACCGAAACCTGCCTTACGTGGGCGTTCTGTCAGACAGGGACTGAAGTTCCTGGTTGACGGGAACGTGGACCGTGAAACCTGCGAAGGAGCGAGTGCCACCGAGCTTGGGGTCAGTCCATACAAAGACAACAGGTCGATGAAAGACCGGCTCCTGCGCAACCGTCCAACAACCTGATCTTCCTCCAACCTTTCGCAGTCTTTTAATCCCTTCTCCAGAGCCCTTTGCAGGTTGGAAATCGAGGAACAGTGCAGCGTGAAATCATGACTCCGAGTCGGGTTCAAAAGCCTGGTATTCAATCCAAAGGTCTGCCAGAGGCACATTGTCTGCACCGCCCCGATGTAAGACTACACGGTAACGCAAGACGACCTCCGCCCCCTTAGCCACCGCCGTCGGATCCCCGGGTCCCGGAGAAATCCATCCATGCGCCCGAGTCGATCGCTCTCCGAACCGCTTTGACCGGGCCTCCAGCCATTATCAATGGTTAGATCCTTGAGCATCCTGATGCAGGAGGAGAATCCGCCGTAGCCTTTGTCATCTTCCGAACCCCCAAGGCGAGTGTCATCGTGTTGTGGCATGAGACGGATCTCGAAGTCGATCTTTTGGATAGAACCCTGCTTTCGCGGACACGAACGACCGTTATTTCTTCGGCAATAGCCTCCTGACCGTCTCGGAAATGGGGTGATTTCCAGTGAAATCGGGCTCGAACCCCATCCCCGCTCTCGAGAACTCGGGACTCCTGAACGTCCCACGAAAAGCTCTTTTCCATTCACGGATCGCCCCCACGAACGTCGCCGATGAGAACTTGAGGCCAAGTCCAACAAATCCCTCGGTGGTGGCGATGGTCTGCGGGAAATTCTTCGGTCAGAACCTCACCGTCGAGCCCGTAAAGCGAGTATATATAGTTGGAGCGACCGTATTTCCCGGTCAGCGATTTGGCCATCAACTGCTAGAACAGCACCGGACGGACACCTTCTTCAAACAGATAGCTTCCTCCTGGCGAGTCACCTGGATCGAAGAGCCTCTTGCCGGGGGTTGGCTGGGATTCTGGCTTTGGAAGAACGAACACAAGAGCGCGAGGCTAAAATTGGCTGTTGTCGACCGAAGTCGTATTCTTCCCACTTGGGAAATTTAGCAGTGGCTGGAACTGTCTGCACCGAGTGGGCTATCGACTCACCGTCAGAAATTGTGAGTCCCGACCTTCCACTCACTACCGATGACATCCTTCCGGAGACACCGACTACAGACAACGAACCCTGAAGGATCGTACCGGGATTAGTCTGAAAGGATTTTGATCCTTCCGGAGCGGTGGTTTACAATTGCTTGCTCCACAGGGATATGGTCACACAACCAAAAGAATCGATCGACGGGATATTAGGCAAGATCATCGATGATTGGTACGGGAACATCTCCCTCCACTACATCACTGAGGAAGATCTGGCGGAGACTCGACCCGAAACAACCGTACAGCTCAAGCGATTCCATGACGCAAAGGGTCACCGCATCAAGTTCAATAAGTACGAACTGGATATCACTTACGGCTTGAAAGCCACCTGGGCCGACAAGCAGATCGCGATCGAGATCAGTGTCAACAATAAGGTTGAGCACTTCGACTACGAAGACTTCAGAGAACAGCTGTTCGCCCACTATCATCACGCAGGATCGCTGCGTATCACCAAACCCCAGGACATGAAGCGGCCCATGTATCGAGAGGTATTCCAACTCCAGAGCCGCCTGGAAGATGCCTTTCAAGTGGAGAGGAACGCGGGTCGCGCCGACATCATGCGACTCACTTTTCAGATCTCGGAGGAGTACATAGACAGACTCATCGTCCGGCCGGGAGCCACCAGAGAACTCATTGAAAGATATTGCGTAGCCCCGTTCCGGAGCGTGTACGCCCGCGTTTATCGAAGTGTCTAAACTTCCTGATGTTCTGCTTGCCGGACCCCATTCTGTCCGTCGTGAGAGTCGGGCACAGCCAGTTCGCCTTGCATCCAGACGGCGCGTAACGCAAGCGTTGTGGAAAAAAGCAGCAAAGAAAATAGTGACGGTGGACGGCAAATCAGAGCCCCCGGCGAAAGCCCGGGGAAGGAAAACAGGGATCTACAACCTGTGCTTCCTGCCGCTCCCGCGGCCAGCCCTGATCGTCTCTCGCCACAGGAACCAGAAACCGCATCGGCTAACGAGTGCAAACCGGAGCTAACGACTGACAAGACTTGCCACAGTGCCCCCTGGATCCTATGACTAGGGGTACCATCTGATAGAGTTGACAGAAGATTCGTGTTGAACGATGGGAGTTGAAGACAAGTTTAATCCAGACGATTTGAAGCAGTTGCTGAAGGGCAAGTATGGACCCGGGGTTCATGTCGAGGTGTTTCCGAGACAGGAAGCTGAGGCATCGGACCCGGTTGAAGAAGCGGAACAGAAGAAAACCCGGGCCCTTGAGTTCGAATATAAGCCCAGTGAAATCAAGAGTTATCTCGATCGCTACGTCATTCAGCAGGACGAAGCCAAAAAGGTTCTGGCCACCGCGATCTGCGACCACTACCACCACATTCAGATCTCAAAGGGTCGCGACGAGCTAATCGACTACAAGAAACAGAACATCGTCCTCATTGGCCCGACCGGAGTCGGGAAAACCTACCTGGTTCAGAATATCGCTAGACTGATCGGTGTTCCTTTCGTGAAGGCGGATGCCACCAAGTTCAGCGAAACCGGCTACGTCGGCGGTGATGTTGAGGACCTGATACGCGAGCTTGTGGCTCAAGCCGACGGCGACGCGGAACTGGCGCAGTACGGAATTGTCTACCTGGATGAAATCGACAAGATAGCCGGTGCCAACAATCTCCTCGGTCGCGACGTTTCCGGCCAGGGTGTGCAAAGGGGATTGCTGAAGTTGATGGAAGACACGGAGGTGCCTTTGCGCTCCTCCAGCGACGTGGCCGGCCAGATGCAGGCCCTGCTCGAGTTCCAGAGCCAGGGGAAGCTGGACCGAAAGACGATCAGTACTCGTCACATTCTGTTCATCGTGAGCGGAGCCTTCAACGGCCTCACAGATATCGTCCGCAAGCGCATTGGATCGACTCAGATCGGCTTTATGACAGAGAAAAGTGCCTCCAGAGAGAGAGACGACAGCCACCTTCTCAACCTGGTTCGTTCCAAAGACTTCATCGAGTTCGGGTTTGAGGCAGAGTTCGTTGGGAGGCTGCCCGTGGTGGTTCACTGCAACCCCCTTTATGAGCAAGATCTATTTGAGATCCTCAAGTATTCGGAAGGCTCTCTGCTCAGACAGTACAAGAAGGACTTCCTGGCCTATGGCATTGATGTCTATTTTACGGACGAAGGGATGCACGCCATCTCCGAGCTGGCGGTCCCGGAGGAGACTGGGGCCCGCGGCTTAATGACAGTGTGCGAGAAGGCCTTTCGTGAATACAAGTACCAGCTCCCCGATCACGAGGAAGTGCGTGAGTTCGTGGTCACGCGGGAGATGGTCGAAAGGCCTGCCGAGAAGCTCGCCGAGCTACTCGACAATCCTGCTATGTACCGATTGCGAGTTGCCGAATTCCAACTCGAGAAGTTCAAGGGTCACTTTTTGGAAAAGCATGGAATCCAGCTTAGCTTTAGCCAGGAGGCCCTTGAGAGAATCGCGCAGAAGACTTCCGAGCACAGACAATCGATTATCGAGTTCTGCGACACCTTGTTCAGGGACTACCAGCATGGCCTAAACCTGCTCCAGAAAGTTCCCAAGCTGGGACAGCTGGAGGTGGACACGGAAGGGGTCGACGATCCGGGCACCGCCATCGAGCGTTGGATCCGGGAAAACTACAGAGGCCCTTAAGGAAAAAAGGGGGCTGGATACTCTGCCACCTTTTTTACTGATAAAAGTTCTTCTCCCAGGCATGGCCGCTGAGCTCCTGCATCAGCTCCGCATTGAGAGGTGGAAGGCCGGAGACGGCCAGATTGGAAACCACGTGGGCACTGGATCTCATACCCGGGATGACGGTCGAGACCGCCTCCGGCTGCAAACAGAAGCGCAGTGCCAGCTCGGGAAGGGTTTGCACCTCTTCTCCCAGCAACTCTAAGAGCTTCTGAACACGGTCCTGAACCTGCTGCTTCCGATCTCCACTGAAATATCGGTTGCGCCAGTCCTTCCTGGCAAAGCTGGTTTCGGGCGTAATCTCTCCTGTAAGCGCCCCCTCGTCAAAGGGAACCCGGGCGATGACACCAACGCCACTCTCCTCACAGACCCCGAGCAACTTCTTTTCCGGGCTCTGATCGAAGATATTGTAGATCACCTGAACCGTGTCGATCCGTCCCGAGCGTGCAATCTCAACAGCTGTCTCGGCCTCGTGAGCTCCCACAGAGATCCCAAAGTGAGCAACCTTCCCGGATGCCTGCAAGTCGATCAGCGTGTCATGCCACTCATCCTGATGAATCCAATCCGCAGACCAAACGTGCAACTGTAGTAGATCCAGACGCTCCACTCCCAGATTCTGGAGGCTCTGTTCGGCACAGGAGTTGACATACTTCCGGGGAAAGACTTCTGTTACCTTGCCCTGGGCTGACCACCTCCCATTCTCCGGAGGCACCTTGGTGGCAACGAGGACCCGGTCCCGGCGCTCCACCAGAAAACGACCGATCAATCGCTCGCTGTGGCCCCGACCGTAGACCAGGGCCGTGTCGATGAAGGTAAGCCCCAGGTCGGCAGCTTCATGGAGCGCCCGCAGTGATTCGCGGTCGCTGGCTCCACGCCACAAAAGCCGGCCGATTCCCCAGGCACCGAAGCCAATTTCTGAAACTTCTAGACCCGTCTTGCCCAGTGGTCGATACCGCATTTGAGCACAAATATAACACGCCCACTTGTAGGGAAAGCCTCTTGTGGGGTAGAGTTTTGCGGCTGAATCGGCCACTTTGGTGACGAGCCTTTTCGGGCGACCTGGCTTGCGGAAATTCATGGCAGTACCGGACGACTCCAACAGGGAGCAACTTCTTCACTTGCTGCGTACCCGTTCTCTAGAGCTGGGCCACTTTAAGCTAACATCAGGCAGATCCAGCCTCTACTACTTCGACAGCAAGTTCACGACGCTTCACCCCGAAGGCTCCTACTTGACTGCCAAGCTGATTCTCGAAACGATCAGAGAGAAGGCACTGCGTATAGACGCAATCGGAGGCCTGACGCTGGGCGCCGATCCGATCGTGGGGGCCGTGGCAGCCATCAGCCATGCCGAGGATGACCTCTACGATCCTGTTTCAGGGTTCATCGTCCGCAAGCAGGTCAAGGAACACGGAACCAAGCGGCTCCTGGAAGGCTACAATCCACCTGCCGGCGCCCGAGTGGCCATCGTTGATGACGTATGTACGACCGGGGGATCAACTCTGCAGGCCATCGAACGAGCGGAAGAGGCAGGCTGCCGGGTGAAGGCGGTTTTTTGCCTGGTGGATCGAGAAGAGGGGGGGGGGCAAGCCCTGCAGGACTACAACTTTCTTCCTCTGATCCAGGCTTCGGAGTTACTGAACGAGCCGGGGATTCAGGCGCGTCTGCGCGAGCTGGAGGCGGATTAACCCACTGGGAGAATGACGTAGGAGGCAGTCTTGTTCCAGCTTCGTGATTGCCCGCAGCCAGTGGCGGATTTTCCACTAGCTGCTAAGATGGACTCTATGTCAGAAGAAGCGAAACGGGTGAAAGTCATTTGTCCCAGTTGTCAGGCCACTCTGACGATGGAGCCGACGACGGGACTCGTTATTCAGACCGAAGCCAAGAAAGTGGATTACTCTCTCAAGGACGCGGTCCAGAAGGAGCGGGAGAAGAAAAGTAAAGCCGATGAGATGTTTGCTAAAGCATTCCAGGACGAAGAAAATCGTCATCAGTCGCTTGAGGAAAAGTTCAAGAAAGCGCTGGAAGCCAAAGACGAGCTGGATGATCCAACCCGGCCGTTCGACCTTGACTAAGTGTAGCTGCACGGGCCGGTCTTGACCCGCCCTGCCTGGCAGGCGACCACGATTGCCCGCCTACGGAGAACAGGACCAGAAGTAAAACCTGCAATAGCCAACGGCTCGCTGATCCGCCAGAGAACCCTTCCCAGAGAGCTGAGATGGAAACCGATCCAGTGAGCGCCAGAACCGCCAGTTAAAAGGCCTTCGCATCAGCCCCTGTTCAATTTGACCAATGCTTTAACTGCTCCTCCTTGTACCGGCTAAAAGTCCTTTGTGCCACTCGCAGACCGGGTATTCCACCTCCTATTTTGACCTCCAGATCGGTCCACAGTCTACGGGCTGGAGAGCAATCACGCCACCGGCATCGTCGTCTTCCACACGAAGTGCAAGTCACGGCAGGGAAGGCAGTTCCAGGGCATGTTATGCGCCTCCAGGGCCGTGGATCTTGTGTCTGACTCGAGGAAGGAATTAGAATCCGGTGATTCATTGACAGTGAGCAAAAGGTTAGGGACATGACTGATAAATCGATTGGTATTGGGATCATTGGAGCCGGCTTTCTGGCGGAAACGAGGGCCCGCTGCTACGGACAGCTGCACGGCCTTGGAAGCATACGGGCCGTGGCCTCCCAGACAGAAGAGAAGGCGCGTGAATTTGCCAGGCGCTTCGGCGTGCCCAGGGTGTTGACGAGCTATGAAGAACTCTTGAATCTTCCCGAAATCGACGTGGTCGACCTGTGCATTCCCAATCACGTCCATCGCGAGGCCACAGAGGCGGCGGCGGCGGCGGGAAAACATGTGATCTGCACAAAGCCGCTGACCGCCTATACGGGGCAGGATCTTCCTGAGGGCAGCAAGGACGAGGAGGTATCAGGGCAGGATCCCCGGACCATGCTGGAGGTGGCAGCGGCAGATGCTCAGGCGATGGTAGACGCGGCTCGAGGAGCCAGTGTTGAACTCATGTACGGCGAAAACTGGATTTATTCCCCATCAATTGTCAAAGCAACTGCCCTGATCCGGGAATCGGGTGGCGCGATTCTGGAGATGCGCGGAGGCGAGTGCCACAGCGGCTCCCACTCTCCCTACTCCAAGATCTGGCGTTACACCGGCGGAGGGGCTCTCCTGCGCCTAGGGTCCCATCCCATTGGTGCCATGTTGTATCTCAAGGATCTGGAGGGCCGGGCCCGCGAGGGTCGCCCGGTTCGCCCCGTATCCGTGGTTGCTGAGGTGGGGGATCTCACTCGCATTCCGGCTGTCGCTCAAGAAGAACAGGCCTGGATCGCGACCGGATGGCAGGATGTCGAGAACTGGGCGTCCCTGATCATAACGTTCGAAGATGGCTCCCGCGGAGTTGTGTGGTCCTCCGACACGCTACTGGGAGGAATGGAAAGCCGGCTGGATGTTTTCCTCTCCAATGCTCACATCAAGTGCAACCTGAGCCCCAACAACCTAGTCCGGGCTTTTGCTCCAGACACGCACGTGTTTGGCGGTGAATACTTGATGGAGAAGGTTGAAACAAAGGCAGGCTGGAGCACTCCCATTCCCGATGAAGACTGGAGCTCCGGTCAGCTTGCCATGTGCCGGGATTTCATGCTGGCTGTGGCTGAGGGTCGTCCCTCCATATCGACGGGGCGGCTAGGTCTGGAAGTGGTGAAGATGATTTACAGTGCCTACTGCTCAGCTCGGGAAGGAGCCAGGGTTGATCTCAGTGCAGGCGAGCCGGCAGGTGCACAACAGCAGTAGAGAGACAGGCGGGCCGGCACGAGTCCGGCCCCTGCGAATACCGGCCAAGGAGCAGAGAGAGGTCTCAATGGACTACGGTCTGAGTATCCCTGAGGGCGGCAAACTGGATCTGGTATCTCTGGGCGCCCTGGTCCACCGCCTGGACCCGGGGAGAGTCCCCTTCCGCAAGGCCACCGAGTGCAAAATCCATGTCAGCGGCGGTGAATTCAATTGTGCTGCCAACCTGTCGGACTGCTTCGGCCTTCGTACCGGAATCGTTACTGCTATGGTTGATTATCCGATCGGGGAGTTGATCGCCGAGCGGGTGAAAGCCATGGGCGTGAAACCATTTTATAAGTGGTTCGAGCGCGACGGCGTTCTGGGTCCGAACCTGGCCACCGTCTACAGTGATCGTGGCCAGGGAGTTCGTGCTCCGGTGGTTTTTTACAATCGTTCCAATGAGGCGGCATCCCAACTGCGGACCGGCGACTTTGACTGGGAGACGATCTTCTCCGGCGGCGTGCGCTGGTTTCACAGCGGCGGCATCTTTGCCGCGCTCTCGGAATCGACGGCGGAGGTGATTATCGAAGGGATGCAGGCGGCCAAGGCCGGCGGCTTGGTGGTCTCCTTCGATTTGAATTTCCGTGAGAAGCTCTGGAAAATCTCCGGGGGCGAGGCCCGCGCTGTCTCTGTCCTCAAGCGGATCATCGAGAACGTTGACGTCCTGGTGGGAAACGAGGAAGATTTACAGAAGGGACTGGGTATTCCCGGTCCAGAGATCAGCAGGAAGTCCAAGTTAGACTCAGGTGTCTTCTTCGGGATGATCAATCGGGTCATCGGGGAGTTCCCACAGGTCAGAGTCGTTGCTACGACTCTCCGCGACGTGCACTCCAGTAACCGCCACAGCTGGAGCGCCGTAGCATGGATCAACGGCCAGAGATACACCGCCCCGACCTGTGAGATCGATGTGTACGACCGGGTCGGAGGTGGGGACGGATTCGCCTCCGGCTTGATCTACGGCCTCCTTACCGGGGAAAAACCTGAGGACGCACTCAAGCTGGGCTGGGCCCATGGCGCCCTACTGGGGACCTTTCCGGGAGACACGACGATGGCGTCACTGGCCCAGGTCAGAGCTTTCGCCCGGGGAGACTCGGCACGCATCCGCCGCTGATGGTCCCCGCGAATTGATGCTCCAGCAACCCATGTTGGAAGTTCGGGTTCCTGATTTTCGGTTTTATTGGGTGAGAGGGGCTCGGGGTCGACGGCCGTTTGAAGCCCTCCGGTCGCCAAAACCGAGGCCTCTCTTACTTTCAAGATTCTGGGAGTTTGCTGAGCACCTCTCGCATGAAAGCGAAGGATTTCTGCATGCCAGGCAGTGGATCTTCCGGAAAAATCTCATACTCCAGGTTGACGAAACCTTGGAAGGTGATGGCCTGAAGTTGTCGGAAAATGTCCTCGACCGGCATCAGGCCCTCACCCACGGCGCACTGACTTTTTCGGTCCTCGAACGACCCGAGATCCTTCATGTGCATATCCAACAGCCGCGGGCCGGCTTCGGCGATCGACCCGACGACATCAACGCCGGTTCGGGCGGTGTGACCCACATCGATACAGAGCCCGAAACGGGGGTCCAGACCCCTGACGATTTTCAGCGCATCCTGAGGTGTCGGAAAATACTCGTCCTCGGGGCCATGGTTGTGGATAGCGGCCTTGATGTCGTACTCCTTAATAAACCTTTCGATTCTGGGTACGATCTCGGGGGTGGGGGCAATCACCATCAGCGGCATCCCACAGTTTTTGGCATATTCGAAATGCCTGCGGATATCTTCATCATCATTTTCCTTGAGGGTGATCGTGCCACCACCGACGATTTCCAGGCCGGCCTGCTCGATCTCCGCTCGACCCGCTGCCAGCTCCTGGGGCGACGCCTCGTACGGCAGGTGGTACGACTTGATGTTGACGTAGCGCGTCTCGAGCTCCCGTGTCATGGCGATGGCCTCAACCAGTGGGAACTTGCGCAGCGAATAGCTGGCGACACCCAGCTTTATGGCCGGCGACTGGGGCTTCTCCAGACTATCCGGTCGGCACGAGACGGCTGAAGCGACGACAAGACTGGCCAGGAAACTACGGCGGTCAATGGAGACTCGGGGCGTGGTTGCTCTGATTCGGCAACTCGATCGATTCGAGTCACCATTGTTTCGCGGCGTCTTCGGCATTAATTCCCCTCCGCTGCAGTTTACCGCGCGACAGTCTAGCGCAGCCCATAGTAACCATCCCACGGACTGCCGGCAGATTCAAAAGCCGACTTTCATGTTTGACTTAGATATCCAGCTGGGTTACATACGAACCTCCGCAGGGCGTGACGGAGTGGCTGACGGCCGTTCCTGGACCGTATCGAAGAAGCAGCCGTGGATACAAGGTTCCCTGACTTTTCTTGCCACGGCCAAACGGGGGGGCCTACCGAGGAGGCACGGTTGAATGACGACAGATAGCCAGGCGCAAACCGAACTCGCCTACCTTAAGAAACTCAATGCCAGGCCCGTGGTGAGCCGGCTGCTGGGTTACTCTCGGCTTTCTGGACCCGGCTGGATTCAGGGAGCCATCACGCTGGGCGCCAGCACGGCGACGTCGGCCTTTTACCTGGGTTGGAAATTCGGCTACGAGATGCTCTGGGTCAACGTTCTGGGAATGGCGATGGGTGCCATCATGTTTGCCGCGATCGCGCGACCCACGCTTTTACGGGGCACATCGATCTATCGAGCCATGGGCAAATACGTCCACCCCTCGCTCGCTGCTTCCTGGGCGCTGGCCGCGGTCATCACCTCCATCTTCTGGTGCCTGAACCAGTTTGCTGTCGCTGTCGCCTGTCTAGTCGATGTCGGTGAGACCGCCGGCTTGCTCGACGGGAACGACGAATCTGCGGTTGCCAAATGGGTAATCGGTTTCCTGATTCTGGCGGCGAGCATTCCCCTGACCTGGGCCTATGCAGAAAAGCGGGGGACTGGAGTGAGGCTCTACGAGTCGACCCTCAAAGGGATCGTACTGTTCATGGTTATCTGTTTTGCACTGGTGGCGTGGAAGACTGGGATCCGCTGGTCCGAGTTGCTGGCCGGGCTAATTCCCACCGGCCTGCCCAGCTCTCCGGAAGATCGGACCATGGTTCTAGGGGCTCTGGGATGCGCCGTGGGGATCAATATGACGTTTCTTTTTCCGATCACACTTCGAGCCCACAGCTGGGGAAAGCATCATCTAGGGCTGGCCCGATCCGACCTGATCGGGGGTATGCTGCTTCCCTTCGCGGTCGTCAGCACTTTGGTCATCGTCACAACCGCCAACGTTATCCAGGGTTCGCCGGAGCGCCCTGACGGCCCGGCCGCCGTGGCCAAAGTGATGGCACCGCTGTTTGAAGGCAGCGTATTCCCGGCTGCCACGGGGCGTGTGCTTTTCGACCTGGGAATTGCAGCTATGCCCTTGAGTACGATCATGATTCTCATGCTGATCTCCGGGCTGGCCCTTTGCGAACTTCTGGGAGTTCCACACCAGGGCTTCTGGTTCAAACTCGGGACCGTATTTCCGGCCCTCGGTATTCTAGGGGTCGCCTATCAGGCTCCCTTCTGGCTCGGACCTCTGATCTCGTCCTTTGCGCTGATTCTCCTGCCCATTGCCTATA
This sequence comes from uncultured Acidobacteriota bacterium, assembly GCA_964565865.1. Taxonomy (GTDB): domain Bacteria; phylum Acidobacteriota; class UBA6911; order RPQK01; family CBDAPI01; genus CBDAPI01. Next base: position 20,601 of record CAZMGM010000016.1, read on the forward strand.
TCGGGTTTCTAATCCTCTGCAACAGTCGCGCGTACCTCGGCGATGATCTGCCCCAGGGCAAGGCGCGGCTGGCCTGGAACGTGGGCATGCTCATCGTAGTTCTGATTGCAATTGTGGGAGCGAGCGTCAAGGTCATCGATGCTCTGGGCGCGCTCTTCGGAAGCGGGTAAATGAGCGTTCCACGAAAATGGAAAGGAACCAAGGCAATGGTAATACGTGAAACCGCCAACCAAAAAGGGCTCCACCGGATGATCACACCTCAGAATACGGCTCTGCAGGTTCTCTCGTTCGGGAGAATCATACTCGATTCAGAGGTCCCGGAGGCTCAGGCTGATTCAGACGGTCAGGAAGTCAGTCTGATTTGTCTCAAGGGAAAGGCGGAGATCGAGGTTGCTTCGAAGGCATACTCGATGCAGTCCTACGACACGCTTTACGTCCCTCCTGATCATTCCTACCGGGTCACGACCGGTTCCTACACCGACCTGGTCGAGGCGTCGGCTCCGTGTGCCCGGGAAACCAGGGTCCAGTTTGCAGCATTTCGGGATCTCAAGGACGATCCCGAGTACCACATTACGGTCGGGCCGGAATCGGGTAGGCGGGACGTCTTTAAGCTCCTGGACAACAACATTGATGCCTCTCGGCTTCTCTGCGGAGTGACCTTCGGACAGCCGGGGCACTGGACCAGCTGGACTCCCCACGAGCACGCCGCCAGCCGCGAGGAAGTGTACCTCTACATTGACCTGCCCCGGCCGGCTTTCGGTCTCCAGATGGTCTACGAGGACCTGGGAGCCGTCCAGGTGGAGCTGGTATCCGAAGACGATGCCTTCGTCATCACCGAGGGATACCACCCCAACGTTGGGATTCCTGGTCACGGTATCAACTACGTGTGGGTCATGGCGGGGCTGCGACCGGAAGTCGACCGCAACTGGGCCGATGTGAATCTCCAGAAAGAATTCCTTTAGCTAAAGTGCCCCCTTCCCAGCTGAACAGGAAAACGCTGGCCGACCTCGACCCCGACGAGGCCCGGGTGGTGGACCGCATGGCGGATTTGAAGGAAAAGGTGCTCCAATTCGGGTCGGGCCGTTTCCTGCGAACCTTCGTGGGAGATTTTATCGATAGCGCTAACCGCCGGGAGATCTTCAACGGGCGGATTGTTGTGGTTCAATCAACCAGCCACGATACGGTGCGGCTGCTGCGGCGCCAAGACGGGCTCTACACGATCTGGTTGGAAGGGCTGGAACAGGGCCGCTCTGTCGAGAAGCACCGCATCATATCGTCCCTCAGCAGAGCGCTGGCGGCGGACCAGGATTGGGCCAGTATCTTGGCCGTTGCCCGGTCGGAAGATCTCGAGCTGATCCTCTCCAACACAACCGAGGTTGGGATCGCCTTCGATGACGATGATCAACCGGATGCAGAGCCTCCGCAATCTTTCCCTGGAAAGCTGGCCGCCTTTCTCTACGAGCGATACCGCCACTTCTCAGGATCACCGGACAAGGGCCTCACCATCATTCCCTGCGAATTGATAACCGACAACGGGATACGGCTGCGGGAAATCGTCTTGCGCCTGGCACGCTGCTGGAAGCTTGGGTCAGGTTTCTCCGAGTGGATCGAACAATCCAATCGATTCTCCAACTCACTGGTCGACCGCATTGTCACGGGCAGACCCGGTTCAGGGCGGATCGAGGATTACTGGAAACGTCTGGGCTACCGGGATGAGCTGCTTTCGGTAGGTGAGCCCTATGCGCTGTGGGCCATTCAAGGCGACCGCTTACTGCGGAAGTTTCTGGCCTTCCCGAAAAGCCGGCCGGAGGTCATCGTCGAACCCGATATCAAGCCCTATCGGGAGCGCAAGATTCGCATTCTCAACGGCGCTCACACGACTTCGGCAGCCCTGGCTTTCCTGAGCGGCTTTGACACGATTCTGGAGATGATGGAGAACTCCCTATTCTCCGCCTTTGTCGAGGCGCTCTTGCGTCATGAGATCGCGCCTAGTCTCGCTTTGGACACCGCTGGGACGGAAAACTTTGTGGATCAGGTTCTAGACAGGTTCAGGAACCCCTTTCTGAATCACCGGCTGCTCGACATCACCTTTCAGTCGACTTCAAAGATGCGACTTCGGGTCCTGCCATCCGTTCTCCGCTATTACGAAACGACTGAACAGATACCACCCCGACTTAGCCTCGGATTTGCCTCTTATCTCCGCTTCATGCGGCCTGTCGAGCGAAAAGAAGCTGCGTTCTTCGGAAATCGAGACGGAAAGGCCTATCCGATTCATGATAACGAGGCCCCCTATTTTTATGAACTGTGGCAGGAAGCAGGTGACGCGACCGGCTCGGGTCTCCGGCCTCTGGTTACCCGGGTGTGTGGAGAGGGCCGGCTCTGGGGGCAGGATCTGACTCTCCTGCCAGGCTTTGTTGGAATGGTCCTTGACTCTCTGAACAAGCCCCAGCAGAAGCTCGAAAGCCTGGCCAGAGAAACAAGGTGAGGAATCACAGTGGCCAAGTCAACAGAATCTGAAGTCTACAAGCCTTCAGGAAGCCGGGCTCAAGCGGATCCAGATCATGGCCAGGCCCAGGACACGAGGGTCGGGACCCACACCGAGAGCGACGGGTACAGCCGCATCCGGCGTCCGGAATTCTAGCGTAACCGTTCCACTCTCAGGTATACATCCTGCGGCGATCTCAAGTCGATAGGTCTGGAAAGCGTCCTCAGAAGCCACCCACTCTCCAACCCGGACGCCGTTGGCATGAATGTAAATCCGTTGCACGTCAAGGCGCCCCGCAGCGAGGAATGGCTTGAAGAAAGCCTCCAGAACAACCGGCCCTCTCGTTCCGTCCACCTGAAAGTGGAGGGTGGCGCTTTCACCAAGGGTCCAGTTCATTCCTTCCACCGGACGGCCCCATCCCTCCTGCAGATAGGGAGAGCCGCTACCTTTGACTCCGAAGGTTAGAATCTCTCCCCAGGTGTAGACCGGGACGAAATCGGTTCCTGCGCTCTCGGGGGAAAAAGGCCAGCATCGTCTGTCCTGTGGGTAATGAAGTTCTCCGGCCACCCCTGCAGAAACGGCCAGTACCCGTACTCCGGCGGCTCCAGGAGCGGAGTCAGACGGAAGCTGGAACTCCAGGCGAAAGCCGGACGGCAGCAACGCCGGGTTGTCGAACATTTTCACGGCTTCGGGGCGTTCGAACTGCGTGGCTCCCGTTGCCACGACCTCTTCGTTCACAAGGGCCACCACTGAGGAAACGAGGGAGCTTTGCTGCTGGTCAACCACCCAACCACCCACGAAAAAGTGATTCGGAATCTCGCTCTCCCCCCCGACCACCCATCCCTTGATAACATCCTGCCGGACGGGTTTAAAGTTCCCGCTCTCGTACACGAGACGCTCTTCCCCTTCCCCTTTCGTTTCAACGAACAGCGGAGAGTCTCTCCTCCTCAACCTGCGGAGATTCGGATTGTTTCCGCTTCCCTCAATCAGGAAGACCTCCACTCGATTCGACCCGTCTACAAAGGAGGTGGGATCGACGAGACCGGTGAAGAAGCGGTTTCCTTCCAGTACAGGGCTGGTCCGTGTGGTGGATCGGATTACTCCGTTTACAGCAATAGCCAGTTGAAACGGTTTCCAGTCCTCACCGGTCAACTCGAGTCTGCCGCCCACCAGGCAGGGAAGGAAGGAGCTCCCGAGGTCCACATCTCTGAAAAACTTCCCACCATCGAGTGCAACACCAGGGTCGTTGCTTCGCGTCTTTCTCATTCTCAAACTGGCCAGCTCTTTCCCCACGAGTGCCGGGTGGGGTCCGGCCTCAAAGAGTCTTGCCCAATCCCCGGATCCAAAGAGATCGAGCTTCTGCTCCACAAACTTTTCCCGGGCAGAGAGCCGTGCATCGAAAGTGAACTGTTCGCCCTGATCACTGTAAACGACCTTGAGGGGCCTTTCTGGCACGGAGCTCAGGGCGGAGGCCCCGTCCAGTTCCCAGGGAATCTCAATGGCGAGAATGTCGAGGATGGTGGGGAGAATGTCGATTGTCTCCACGTTTCGATCGTGGGCTCGACCTGCTTTCTGAAAGGGTTCCTTGACGATCAAGGGGATGGGAATGAGGCCGGGGTAGTTCGAGGGAGTAATGCGTCGACGGGAGTCACCGGGCAGAAAGGAGGCTCCGTGATCCGAGGTCAAGACCAGCAAAGTCTGTTCATAGAGATTCTGCTCCTTTAAGCGGGCCACGAGATTCCCCACTAGAGTGTCCACGTAGCCAACCTGAAGAAGGTGGCGCTTGTAGGCCTGGATAGGCAGCCATTCGTCCTCCAGCCATTGATTCACGTCCAATCCTTCGTGGTTGGGCCCCACCACACCGGCAACTCCCGGCTTCTCGAACAAAGTGTAGATCCGTCCGTCAGGAAGATACTTCCAGCTGGCATGAGGGAGCGTGGAATGGAGAAAGTGAAGACCCGGGCGAATGGTTGGCTGGATCGACTGAACAAAATCTCGAAACTGCGCCCCCCGCCCGGACAAGTTCGCTTTGAACTCGGTCCATTGTGTCGGTCCGTACTCCGCACCAACCGCGAAGTCCTTCCAAGACCCCGTAATTGGGGGTAGCCCACGGGTCAGATCAGAGGGCAGCAACTGGTGCAGGTAAACCAGTTTTAGATCTGAGAAAAGCATCGCCGGATCCAGCTTGGGAGTAGCTACATCGGGAGGCGCCAGGCGGGTTATGTTTTCGTGTATGTTGAGATGGTGGGAGTGTCTGAGGAGAGCAAAAAGAGACCGGGGATGATTTGACCAGGTGGGGAGGCGATAACTCCCCGGTCTCGGGTAAAGTCCGTTCAAAATAGACGGAATCGAAATGAGTGTCCCCTCACTTACCGTGGAGGTGTTTCTGAACCAGTGTGCTCCCTGGGCCAGGTTGGCCAGGTTGGGATACCGTACGGAATCAATCTGGCCATCCTGGCCCAGCATCGAAATGGCGGGGAACTCGTCGAAGATCACGATCACCACGGGTGTCGAGCTGTCGACCTCGGGCATTCCAAAGGGCTTTGAGCCGCGGCTCCAAAGTGGAGAACCGAGCAGGAACAGGGCCGGGAAAATAAACAGGGATGGACTTAATGTACTCAGGAAATATCGCAGCCCTGCAAAACGGGAATAGGCCCAGCCCAAGCCCAGGCCGGTGCCCACAGCCTCAGTGACGAGGAGAGGGCCCGGTGCCGGGATCGTTCGAGTAAAAACCTGCAGTGCCAGCAGCCCACTGAGAAGCCCGACCAACAAGACTGCGGCCGCCGTTTCAAGCCGCCTACTCAGTTGGTTCAGGAGGACGAGGGAGCCCCATCCGAACAAGGGGAGTGCCAGGGCCAGGCCGAGTGCAAAGGACACCAGGCCGGCGCTGCCGATTTCCTGAGCCACCAAAAATTCCGGATACCGACCGATCAGGTCGAAAAGGGGTTGAGCTACGGCAAACCCAAACAGGGTCGCAAGGTGGAGCGAGTGTAGATGGGGTCCCGGACCCGGCTCTTCCGTGTTGGGGAGGGGCGAGGTTATGGTGCCCCTCACTGCCGGGTCACACAGTAATAGAGGGTTCTCGTCCCTGACTCCAGAGTCTCCTGGCTCTCGATCCGATAGAATTGCCTCAAACTCTTCTCTAGCAATGCCTTCTCGTAGGCTGCATACTGATCATCCTTGTTTCGAAGCAATGCCTGAACCATGGGATCAGACTTGTCGACGAATTCAAGGATCAGCTCAGGGCCATTCTGGGCCAGCCACTCTACAAAATCCGGCAGCGGTATGTTGGCGCTGATGACCATGTGATGAATCAAAGCCAGGGCCAGAATCAAGTCCGGTCGTTCTCGATTGGTGAGCCCCCTCCTCTCGGAGGCCTTCCAGCCCAGCCCCGGTGAAGCGTCCGCCAGGTCGTTCACGAGCGGGAGTATGCCCCTGGCTTGCTCTTGCTTGAGCCTCAGGTACAGGCGCTCAACAGCCAGCTGATCCGAGTCGATCGAAACTACATAGTCAGAGTTGCTGGCGGCTATGCGACTGAAGCCTCCCATGTTGGAGCCCAGATCCCAAACCAGCGTCCGGGGATGGGCTCGAGTCACCCTCCGAATGAATTCCCGTTTGCGCCGACCGGCCGCATCCGAGTAGGGGTTGTCAGAGGCGTAGTCGGCCCAGGTTGAGCCAGCCGGACCCCATTCCAGGCGGGCGATCAGCTTGCGGAGTTTTCGCAGGTTGGCGGTGATGAGTTCCTTCTTGAAACCGGCCGCCCTTAACAATTTCCTGACATCAGTGGCGGCAGAACCGTAGCGTTTTTCCAGCTTGCTCTGCAGGAACACATGCGAGAACACACCAGGCCTGAGAAGATCCCGGGACGACATGATGGAATTGCAGTCGGCCGGCCGTATTCCCTCGATGCGTCCCCGCAGCAGAGGCTGGAAAGGAAAACCCTTATAGCTTTGAAGCATCAAGGGGTAGAGGAAGAGTTGGCTGAACTGTCGATAGCCCTGCCAGGGTTCTCCTTCCCGGAAGGCCTCAAAAGAACCCGTATCGATAAACACCGGGCGGGTGCCCATCCACTGGACATTGTACGAGGTGGCATCCTTCAATACCATACCTTCCCTCAGCGCTGCCAAAAGCAGATCAATGTGCAGGAGGGCGGCATCCTTGAGCATGCTGAAGCTCCATTCGTAGGGGTAGGAGACGAACGGGATCCGCTCATGTTCCAGGACACCGGCCCAGCTGCCCTCCAGCTTTTCCGGATCGAGACCGGAGGCCGCACGAGTCGGGATGATGTGCCCCTTGGCCGTGTACTTCCTGAAAAAACTGGTTGAAGAAAGATGCTGCCAGTCTTTCCAGCCCTTGCTGCTCAGGGCCCGAAAGATCCGGCCATTTGAGCGGAAGATTCTCCCGTGGCGATCGCGAAAGGAGCCCGACTCAGCTGTGGCGTCGGTCATGATTCATTCCTAGTCGCGCGGGAGACACCTTGCTGGGTTCGATCGACAAACCAGGTTAGCAGCCCGTACTGCTAACTTCTGGCCAGTTTATCCTTCACTTCTGGCTCGGACTCTGAAGCTGGTTTTTCTCTCCTGATTCCAACCAGAGCCAAAATTTGGTTCCAAAAGAATCTGATGATGACGAAGAGGCCGGCCACTCCTCCCAGAATCAGCTGCAGCAGCATGCTCCCGGTTCCGGGATCCATATAGGCAAGAGGCCCAATCGTCATGGCCAAGAAGGTAGCAAAAGCATGGCTCAGGGTGCAATCAAGCTCCAAGCTTCTTACAGAACGGTGCAGCCTCAGCTCACCGTTGAAGAACGGCCATCGGCCTCTCAACGGTCAACTGTCCACCCTCAACCATCACCCAGCCGGACAAAAGTGCTATGATCTCAGTCTTGACCGGCCAAGAAAGGCCTGTAACAACTCGAAGGCATCCATGAGTACCGTTCGCAAGGGAGTCATCCCCGCCGCCGGGCTGGGTACGCGATTCCTTCCGGCTACCAAGGCTATTCCCAAGGAAATGTTGCCCATCGTCGACAAGCCCACCATTCAGTACGTGGTGGAGGAGGCAGTGGATTCCGGGCTGAAGGATATCCTTTTCATCACCTCCCGGGGGAAGAGCGCCATCGAGGACCACTTTGACTTCGACTTCATGCTCGATTACATGCTGGAGGCAAGGGCAAAACAGAAACTTCTCGAGACAGTACGCAGGGTGGCTGAAATGGTGTCGGTGACCTCGGTCAGACAGAAGGAGCCTCTGGGCCTGGGGCACGCAGTTTTGGTTTCGGAGCCTTTTGTCGGGGACGAGCCCTTTGGCGTTTTCCTGAGTGACGACATCATCGAAAGTGAGACTCCTGCCATGCAACAGCTGCTGGATGTCTTCGGGGGAAATCCAGGAAGCATTCTGGGCGTGCAAGAAGTAGAACCTGCTGCCGTTTCCAGATACGGAATTGTGAAGACTGTTCCCGTGGAGGGAAACACAGGAAGCCTTCTGCGGGTGGTAGACGTGGTGGAGAAACCGGCTCTATCAGAGGCGCCCTCCAATCTGGCGATTATGGGACGCTACATCCTGATGCCGGAGATTTTTCAGAGCCTCCGGCAAACAACGCCCGGTGCAATTGGAGAGATTCAGTTGACAGACGGAATAAGAGGACTAATTGAGCGGGGATATCCAGTCTTTGCCCATCGATTTCACGGGAGACGCTATGATGCCGGTGACAAGCTGGAGCATCTGATCGCTACCGTGGAACTCGCTCTCAAACACGAGGAAGTGGGGCCGGCGTTTCGTGACTACCTTCTCCATCTAAAACTGGAAAACGACCGGCCCTAGCAGTCTGTCAGCAGCCAGCTCCGGTACATCCGGTTCTAAAAGAGATGCTGGAACGAAGTCGAATACGAGACCAGCTGGAATTCGTCCAGGAGCGACTGGCCCGCAAGGGGTATGCGCTCGATGGGGAAGAATTTTCCGCACTGGATGGGCGGGAAAAGTCCCTCAGGATCGAGAGTGAAGAACTCCGCGCGCTCCGCAATCAGACCAGCGAGGAAATCTCGCTGCTGAAAAAGAGCGGCGAAAATGTCTCTGCACAGATCCGGAAAATGAAAAGCGTCTCGGAGAGGATTAAACAGCTGGACAGGCAATTGTCAGGCGCGGAGAGCGACCTCTTCAACTTCCTGGCGGTGATTCCCAACCTTCCTCACGAAACGGTGCCGGTGGGTGAGGACTCGATCGCCAATAAATTGATCCGCCAGGTCGGCAAGGTTCCGGATTTTGGCTTTCAGATCAAGGATCACGTCGAGCTGGGCCAGGAGTTGAGTATCCTGGACCCGGGTCGGGCTGCCAAGATAACCGGATCGCGCTTTACGAATTACTATGGGGCTGGAGCTCTCATGGAACGGGCCTTGATCAACTTTATGCTCGATATCCATACGACTGAGCATGGGTATCTTGAAACGCTTCCGCCCTTCATGGCAAATCGGAAAAGCTTTTTCGGAACCGGCAACCTGCCCAAGTTCGAATCGGATCTCTTCAAAATCGAAATAGCCGACGACTCGAAGGGAGACTACTTTTTGGTTCCCACGGCAGAAGTGCCGGTGACCAATATTTTCGCCGACGAGATACTGAATGAAGACGGCCTGCCCTTCCGGTTCACCGCCTACACACCCTGTTTCAGGAGGGAGGCCGGTTCCTATGGCGTCGATACGCGGGGCCTGATCCGACAGCACCAGTTCAACAAGGTCGAGCTGGTGCATTTCTGCAAACCTGAAGATTCCTACGAACAGTTGGAGATTCTGACCAGCAACGCCGAGACGATTCTCAGGCGGCTTGGTCTTCCCTACCGTGTGGTTGTTCTTTCCACCGGCGATACGAGTTTCAGTTCAGCAAAAACCTACGACATTGAAGTTTGGATCCCAAGTCAGAACACTTATCGGGAGATCTCTTCCTGTAGTAATTTTGAGGATTTTCAGTCTCGCCGTGCTAACATCCGTTGTCGCGGTTCGTCACACAAGAAGACCCGATTCGCCCACACGCTAAACGGTTCCGGTCTGGCGATTGGGCGCACCTGGGTGGCGATTGTCGAGAACTATCAGCAGGAGAATGGATCTGTTCTGATCCCCGAGGCATTACGGGGTTATATGGGGGGGCTGGAGTCAATATCCTCCCGGGATCCAGGACTCTTGAGGATTACCTGAAGGATCCGACGCTCTCGAAGCGGGATGCTTAAATTCAATCTAGACAAGTCAAGCCAACTGCCCTACTTCGATCAGATCAAGGGCCAGCTCCTTTCGGCGATTTACTGTGGAAAAATCAGCGAGGGTGATCGTTTGCCCTCGATCCGGGAGCTCGCCGACGACCTGGAAGTCAACTACAAAACCATCCGTCGTGTCTATCAGCGATTGGGAGAAGAAGGCCTTCTTGAAATCGTGGCCGGTAGCGGCGCCTTCCTACGCAAGCGGAAAGGCAGCGAGAGTTTTGAACACATGCGCCGACGGGCCATCTTCCGAATGCTGGGAGATTTTACGGAAAAAGGCCGGGATCTGGGACTGAAAACCGAACGACTTCTGGCCCTGCTGGAAGCTTACACCAGCGGTCGAAGTTTGAGACCGCTGAAGCTGGCCGTCGTGGATGACGAGGAAGAAGCGTTCATATTCGCAAGTGAGCTCGAGGCCAGACTGGGAGCCAGTGCCCTGCCTGTCTCTCTCGAAGAAGCGCCGCACCCTGAGGGCACCAAACGCCTGAAGCAATGCGACATTCTTCTCACCACCAGCTGGCATTTGGATGAGGTTGTCTCCCTAGCCCGGGAACTGGGGAAAGAAGTTGTCGAAATCAAACCCAGCCATCAGATCTACGCAGAGATTCTGAGCGCAGCCCAGGACCGCAATGTCGGGATTGTCATTCGCGACGAAAAGACGATGCATGCGTCCTGGGAAGTCTTCATGAGCATCTACCATCCTTCTACCAACAAGCGTTTCTGGATCGCACCGATTCACGAAACCGACCTGATTGAGAAGATAATTGAGGAAGCGGATCTCATCTTTGTTTCTCCGATGTGCTGGGACGAAATGCGACGACTTACCCCCTCAGGAAAAGAACTGAAGACCTACGAGAACTTCATCTCCGAGGAGACACTGGCTGACTTGCGACAGATCCAGCTGCTGAGTTGACTTGAAGGCAGAAGAAGAGCGCTGATGGAATTGTCGATCCGGAGAGCTACGCTTATATGCCCAAGACTTCCAATCCCAGCGACACGAAAAGACTGATTTCTCTAATAACGATCCTTCCCAAGGTTGAGCTTCATCTGCATCTCGAAGGATCGATCCGGCCCGAGCGGTTTTTGAAGCTGAGCCGAAAGTATCGGACGGAGTTCCGTGAGTGGTCGGTCGAAGAGATTCAACGACAGCTTTTCACCTACTCCGATTTCGTTAGCTTCCTGCGCACCTACAAGGTAGTTTGCGAGCACCTGAGAGAACCAGAAGACTACGTGGCTCTGGTGGCGGACCTCCGTGGCTACCTGCAAAGTCAAAACATCCGCTATGCCGAGTTGTTCATTGCTCCGTCCATCCCCACCAGGAACGGCTTCAACACACGGGAGATTCTCGAGGCCGCCCTGGCCGCTGGTAGAGAAGTTGCCAACGAGCTGTCCATAAAGCTCCGCTGGATTTTTGACTGTGTCCGTCAGTTTGGTCTTGAGCCGGCCCGGGAAACCGCCGAACAGGCCGCAGAATACCAGAAGCAGGGCGTCGTGGGCCTGGGTCTGGCCGGAGATGAGACGGCAGTCGAAAGCCGGGAGTTCGAAGAAACATTCGGCTGGGCGAGAGCTCACGGACTATACGTGCACGTCCATGCGGGCGAAATCGGGGGACCGCAACAGGTCTGGGACGCGGTAAAGATACTGGGGGCGGATCGCATCGGTCATGGCATCCAGGCCGCGTGCGACCATCAACTGATGAGCTATCTGAAGGATCACGCAATCGGGTTGGATATCTGCCTCACCAGCAATGCCAGGACAGGGGCCTGGAAACCGCTCTCCAGAAACCCGTTCCATCTCCTCTACAAACGGGGCGTACCGGTCACCCTCAACACCGACGATCCAGGACTTTTTGACACGTCTCTCGAGCAGGAGTATGTCAGGGCTGTCCGTTGTTTTGAGCTGGGGGAAAGCGACCTGTCTCATATCATTCTGCAGGGAGTCCGCAGCTCCTTTCTCTCCCACCAGGAGCGCATGAAGCTGATGAATGAGTTCCAGGATTCAATTCACGAGCTGACGGCTTAGGGATCAAGATTGGGCCGCGTTCGGCACAGGCTATTCCCCGATCTCTTTCGCCACTCCAGGGCTTTGTTTGTGGGCGGATCAATAGCCCTGGAGGAAGCGACACTGGCCGCTTTAAGGTACCAAACAGACCCGGAGGGGCAATGGGAAATAGCCGGGGCCGCCAGGCCCCGGAAATCACGGATAGAATCCTTACCCAGCCCCCAAAGGAGGCGAGAGAAAAAGCAGGATCTGAGCTGAAGGGCCGGGCTTCAAATCATGAACTTTCAACTCCTTCAAAACCCCAGCACCAGACGGCATCGATCTAGCCGTGACAGCCGGGTCCTGGCTCCAGGACCAGCGGCTAATGCCACCACCCTCCTTCTCAGTCGGCTGGAACGAGCTATGGACCGCCTGGCACGCTCCGCGAGCCAGGGAAAACGCAGCCAGCCGAGGAGACTTCGGGATAATTGATCTGCGTGAAGAAAATAGTCCTCGCGCCTTCTCGTGTAGGTGCTGAGGTGCGCAGCGCTCAACTGATTCTCTTCCAGGCATCGTCCTAGAACAGCGGCTGCCAGATGGGCGTCCCGGAGAGCAATCGTCATTCCCTGGCCGGTGATGGGATCGACGGCACCAGCCGCATCACCCACTAGAAGCAAGCGCTCTGCGTGGCAGCTCGCGAATCGCGCTGACAGGGGGGAAGTGGTCTCTGCCCGGCTACAATGGCCAACATTCCCCAGACGATCCAGGATCGCGGGAAACTTTCTCAGGAGTTCTTCATACAGAGCATCCGCCCCTTTTGAGACCGGAAGAAAACGCCTGTCTGCAAGCAAGGTAATACGGGCGCTACGAGATGAGAGGGGAGCTACATAGGCCTCCGCCCCTGTCGCACAGTAAACTTCCACTGCCCGACCCGACGTGTGGGAGTATTCCTCGTAGAGGCGGCGCAGCGCAAAGCGTAGCCGGCCACAGGAAAGGCTACCGATACCTGCAGCTGCCCGAACGCGGGATCGGATTCCGTCTGCGCCAACCAGAACCCGGGCTATAACACGCTCGCAGCGGTCACCCTCCTGGATCTTGAGTTCCACACCCCGGGGCCCGACTCGAGATTGCACAACGCGGCAGCCCTCCCTCAAGTCAACTTTCCTGTGAGAGGAAGCGAAGCGGACCAATAGGTGATCTAGCGACTCCCTTGTCAATACGCAGCCGAGTCGGCGGGGAGCATGCTCTGAAAAATCCAGTTTGAGAATACCCCGGTTGGGAAGGTGAAAACGGAGAGCGGAAAAACTCCGGGCTCCGGCCTGCCGGATTTGTTCGGTCAGCCCCAGGTCCTCCAGCAGGCTCCTCCCAGCCGGCATGAGGCCCTCCCCGCAGATCTTGGGCCTGGGGAACCTGGCTTTGTCGATCAACACGGCCCGGAACCCGGAACGGGCCAGAAGAGCAGCACAGACTGATCCCGCAATTCCGGCCCCGACCACGGCGGCGTCATAGCTGTGACCATGGCCCCGCTTGGATCTGAGCGCAATTGAGCCCGCAGACTGGTGGGGTGAAGAAGCATGCACATGGACGAGTATATCCCGCTTCTCGGTGTTAAGCTTAACCGGGATGAATTTCAGTACAAGGCGCTTGCCCGCTGCCCCCGACGTCGTTGCTCCCGACGGATCCGATGTACGAGTCCTCCTGGGGCTCAAGAAAGGCGGGATGGCCCATTTTGAGCTCGCGCCCGGAGAAATTTCAATTGCAGTAGCCCACAAGACGGTGGAGGAGATCTGGTTTATTCTCACAGGTCAGGGCGAAATGTGGCGCCGACAGAAGGCTTCTGAGGAAGTGGTTTCTTTAGATACGGGTGTCTGCCTGACGATCCCGCTGGGGACTCATTTCCAGTTTCGCTCTCTAGGTAACAAGCCCCTCTCAGCAGTAGCCGTAACGATGCCGCCCTGGCCAGGCGAGGGAGAAGCCTATGTCGTCCAGGGGAAGTGGGAACCTACGGTTCCCTGAGCGAGAAGCGTCTTTCTAAGAAAATGGCGGAGGAGGTAGGATTCGAACCCACGGTACCCTCTCGGGTACAACGGTTTTCAAGACCGCCGCCTTCAACCACTCGGCCACTCCTCCATGCTTCTTCAGGATCCCAAGTATACGCGAACGTCTATTGATCGGGACCGGACAGGTCAAGAGGCCACGGAGCAGGCGGGGCCGCCAGAATCCTGTCTGTTTTCTCGACCAGGGAGAGCAATGCTCGACGCTGTTCGGGGTTGGAAAATCTGAGTGCCGGGCTCCGATAGTACTGTGTCTCCTTAGCCCACCTTGCACGCACAGCCTCCCGGGCATCCTGGAGATGGACTGGGTTTCCATCCTTTAGAAAATATACAGGATTGGCGTGTGCCCAGATCTCACTCTCCCCTGCTAGACTCCGAGCCTTGGTTCGTGCTGCAACCCAGGTACTCTCGTGGATAGGAAAACTGAAATGCAAAGACAAGTCAGTAGAGAGCAGGTCCCCGGCCCGGACGGCAACGGTTCTACCGTTGGCAATGATCTCGACCTTCTCGATCGGCCTGTGGAAGAACGCCCGGGCCACTCCTTCGATCCGCCGGGAAGAGCCTGACCACGGCAGGATCGCGCCGGAAGTTTTGCGATTGGCAGAGAACTCCAGCAGCGGGCCGTTGCTCACGACGGCTGTTCCGGCTCGAACCCCCTCAGCCCAGGCCTCGTAAGCTGACTCTCCGGCCTTCGCCCGAACCAGTGCTCTCTCGGGTCCAAGCAGGGGGAATGCGCGGGGCCAGGATTCGTACTTGGGCAGATTAGCTGGGAAATCGCTTCCGGCATTCCCTACCACCCTAAAGCCGGCGTTCAACAATTGATACCAGTCTTCGGTGTGCAGCTTTCCAAACTGGAAGAGTTCCACAAAGTCGATCGTATTCCTGACCAGATTCAGAATCAGGGTTGAATGGGGCTCACCCCCGTCAAAGTGGGCAAAGCCCACGATAGCGTTCAGTTCTCTACCCTCGTTGAAAAGGACGGTCGGAAAGGGGTAGGCCTCTGGTGAGTTCGCGTAGACCTCACCCACGCTAAGAGGGCCAACCATGCGGTCGGGACCCAGAAAAATGGTGTGCCCGTAAAAGACGCTGCGCGACTCATGGCCCGAGCGAATCGAGTGCCCTGCCGACCGAGCCTCTCCATTGCGTCCAAAGGCGTACTGAACGGCAGCATGCTGTTGCCGCTGCAACTCCAGAAAGTTCCCGACGGAAAGGTCCTCCGCCTCCAGCCAGCTCAGAAAGATTTCATTGTCCTCTGCGGCTCGCATCAAATGGATGTGGTCGTCACCCGACAGCCATTCCTCCTGGTGTCCGGGGGCGATCGGATGTAGTTCGAGTTTGACCAGTTTTTGTTCGCCCGCTTCGAGCGTGAATTCGGCAGTCGCGGGCCCAAAAAATGTTCCCCGATAGGCTTCAAATCGATATTTTTCGCCGATGTCCGTTCGCGAACGAGGCAGGTCAAACCGAGCCCGGCCCGTAAGCAGGATAAAATGGGACAGATCTTTGGCAGTCACCTCGAGAGTCTCCGGTCGGTCTGATCTTCGCCACAGCCGCTCTCGATAGAACAAATCAGGCCTCAGTGGCAGCAGGGAATCCACAGGGCGGAGTCGAAAAGGCTTGCTCCCTTTGAACAGATAAACCCTAGCCGGGATTACTTCTCCGGTACCCGCGTGCACGGTTACGATCTCCACACTCGCGGAAAATTGTGGTCGCAGCGGGTCATGCAGCGCGGCCGAGGTAAAACTGGAGGAAGTTCCAGCCACCAGGGTAAATATCCACAATGCTCTTTTTGAGAGCGCTTTTAACTTGTTAAGTTTTTGGCACCCCACTCCACACGTTTCCAGCTGTTTAACGTCCAGGCCCATGGTCACCTCCAATCGTTACTTGTCTTACCACATATGGTTGTCACTGAAAACCGTTAGTATCTACCCTTGTTGCGCACTCTCATCGCCCTTTGCGAACTTTGCCAAGTGAATACCAGGCTATGAACCGCCCTCTACTTTCTTGACGGCGTGGCTGAGTCGGGCATGGGAGTCACGGCAGCCGACTTTGACGGAGAGGGAAGGAGAAGCCATGTATTACGGAGTGAAAATACTTACATTCGTCGTCCTGAGTCTGACCGTTCTGGTCGCCTCAACGCTGCACGCGGGCGAAGATGGTTTCTGTTCGATTTTCGACGGCAAGACGCTGGATGGTTGGGACGGTAACCCGAACTTCTGGAGTGTCTCCGACGGCGCCATCACGGGGAAAACGACAGAAAACAATCCCACCAGAAGCAACACGTTTATCCTCTGGCGGGGGGGTGAACCGGCCGATTTCGAACTGAAACTACAGTACCGCATCTTCAAAGGCAACTCGGGAATCCAGTACCGCAGTTTCGAGGTTCCCGACCAGAAGTGGGGAATCGGCGGGTATCAAGCAGACCTGGAGGCGGGGGATAACTATTCCGGCATCCTGTACGGTGAACGTTTCCGCGGCATCCTGGCCCGAAGAGGCGAAAAGACCATCATCGGCGACGATTCGAAACCAAGGCTCATAGGCACGGTTGGCGATGCAGACGTGATTCAGGCCAACATCAAGAAGGAAGACTGGAACGATTACCACATCGTTGCCAGGGGATTTCACTTCGTCCATAGGATCAACGGCGTGGTGACCTGTGAAAGCACCGACGAGGACAGGAAGCACCGGCGGGCGAAAGGCCTGCTTGCACTCCAGTTACACACCGGTCCCCCCATGACGGTGCAGTTTCGAAACATCTACCTAAAGAAATTTGACTGATTCGAGGCGCATAGTACCTCCCGCCTGCTTCTGGACCTGGTTCTGATCGTTCTGGCGGTGGATAGTCGCAGGGACCGCCTTGTGCGGGCCCGGTGGACGGGCGACCACGAGGGTCGCGCCCCTACGTTGGTTTTGCTCAGTGGGTGAATCAGAGACCCCCGGCGGGAGCCGGAGGAAAAGAAATCTACTCCGCCTCCTGGCCTTTGGCCAGGATATTGTCCACCTCGTTTTGGGATGGGATCTCAAGACAGGTTCTTTCAATCAGTGGACAGGCCTGCCCAGCCGAGAGCTTCACAGCCGGTGGTGATTAGAGCTCGGTGCGGAAGTGCCCACAAGGCAGTATAGCGGTCTGATTCAAAGCTATTCCTTGCTGGCTGCTGGCGGATTCTGGCCAAGCAACTGCAAACCGGTAGGCCGTGAGTCCACCGTTAAACGGCGAGCTAACCCTCCGCCGTTCTGTTTGCAGGACCCCTCAGGTCAAGGTCATGGGCGAAGCATAGAAGGGGGTTCCGTACCGCGGTCTGACTGGCTGTTCAGGTAGGGCTTAATTCCCGGGCAGGGTGGGCGGGGGAAGTGCCAGTTGCAGCATTTCTTGGAGGTCGATCTGCGCAGCCAGCCGGGTCAGTTCCTCCTCTTTTTCTTCTAACAGAACTCTCAATCGGTCACCCTCGTCTTTGAGGAGCACGTCGACATTTATTTCGCCCCACTTGGCCATTACATTTCTCTGCAGGTTCTTGTGTATTCTCTCAACATTCTTCTTGGCAGGACCGGCAGCCGGCCCCTCTATGACAGCGGCGCGAGCATAGGCAGACAGGGCGGCCTCCATGTTATCGGATTGCTTCTGGGAAAACCCCAGCCGGAAAGCGGCATAGGCATAGTCGGGAGCCAGTGCGAGTGCCTGGTTCAGATGGTCGATTGCCTGTTCCAGTTGCTTGGGTGGCTTGATCGAAGAAGCGTGCCACCTCTGCAGGTGAGAAAACCCCAGAGCGTAATGGGCATCAGCTTTCAGAGTCCGCCTCATCGTTACCCATTGGATCGAGGAAATGGAGCCCTGCTTTTCCAAGTCGTCCAACAGCGGTAGTGCCCGGTTGGCATACTCGGTTGCCTTGAGTGGCTGGTCTTTCTGGGAATAGAGGGAGGCGAGCTGGGCCAGCAGTTCAGGTGTGTTGGGCAGCTCGAGTAAAGCCTTTTCGCCGTACAGCATGAAGCCATCGAAGTCATTTTCCTGGTACGCAGCGTCGGCCAGGATATGGTGAACATAAGCCGTCAGGCCGCTGGCAGGATAGTTTTGAAGAAATGCCTCAGCAAGTTGGACTCGCTGGGCCACATCTTCAGTTTCCCCAATGGCCTGATAAGCCTCCTTCTCCTCTCTGGTTCTAGCCTCGCCCAGAACGCGTGGAAGTGGAGCCGTCGCTACCTCGCCTTCCTGTAGAGGCGGTGTCTCAGCTTGGCCATTGGCTTCGGGCAGCCCGAGAACCAGAACAGAAGAAAGCAATACTAGTTTCATCATCATCATCATCTCTAAGATACATTATACCAAGACCTAGTGGGCTGATTTAGAGTCTGCTATAGCAGGCCCCCTGCGACTGAGACCCGCTGATTGGCCATGGAGCCCCTCCCACGGTAAGAGGGCTCAAGCGCAGAGAAGGGGACCTCGGCAAAAGGTCAGTCCAGAAATTACCCATCGTAATGAAACCGCTGAACCCGGTTCCGCTCTTGATCGTAGGAGGTTCGCAGTTCGCGCGTCACCGGATCCTGGCTTACCTCCGCGGCTGCGACATCCCACCACACTTGCGATGGCGGCAGCCCCCGGTATTTTTCGGTTTCGGCTACGATGACGCAGGTGCGCCTCTCGTCCCGAGCTTCCCTTAAGGCTTCGCGCAGCTCATCAGGTGTGCCAACATTCCACGATCGGGCACCCATACTCTCGGCATTCCGGGCAAAGTCGATATTCACGAATTCGCCCTCCAGGCGATCCGTTTTGGGGTCTCGTTGGCGAAACTCGTTTCCGAAGCTGCGGCCGGCCCGGGCCATCTGGAGCCCGCGAATTGACTGAAACCCGTGGTTTTCTGAGATCACCACGGTGATCTTCAAATTCTCTTGCGCGGCCGTTACCAGCTCGGTCGGGTTCATTAAATAGGTTCCATCCCCAATAAGGACATAGACTTCGCCCCTGGGTTGGGACATCCGCACTCCCAGGGCAGCGGGTATTTCGTAGCCCATGCAGGAAAAACCGAATTCCAACTGGCAGGCGGCACTCTGGCTCACATCCCAGAGCTTGTGTAGATCACCTGGTGGTGTACCCGCGGCAGCGATCACGACGTCGCTCTCTCGGGACTCTTCATTCAAAACGCCGATGAGCTGCCCCTGGCTCATGGCTTCCCCCGCATGCTGAGCGAAAGCTTCGTTCTTGAGCGTGTCCTTCCATTCCCTTTTTGCTTCCGAAACGCGCTCTATGTATCCAGCGTCCGGTTTAACTCCTGCCAATTCCGCGCTCTCGATGAGCGCCCTCAGACCTTCACGAGCATCTGCAATGATGGGAAGAGCACCTTGCTTATAGGCATCATGTCCACAGACATTAATGCTGATAAACCTTACGTCCGGATTTGCGAAAGCCGATTGAGAGCCCGTGGTGAAATCGGTCAACCGTGTTCCGACACTGATGACCAGGTCCGCCTGGGCCACAATCGATCCGGACAGGGCCGTTCCCGTGACACCCTGTCCGCCCAGCAACAAATCGGAATTTCCTCTGATCGAGCCTTTTCCTCCGAAGGTTTCACCCACCGGAATACCGAATCGCTCGGAGAATTCCTGAATCTCATCCCAGGCCTCGGAGTAGTGGACGCCTCCACCGGCGATGATCACGGGCTGCCTGGACTGGTTCAGTAACGCGATCGCCTCATTGATGCGCTGTGGGTCTGGAGACCTCCTGTCCACCCGCCAGACCCGGCGTTCGAAAAACCGCACCGGGTAGTCATAGGCATGGGCCTGGACATCCTGCGGTAGTGACAATGTCACTGCACCGGTTTCGGACGGATCCGTGAGTACCCGCATAGCTTCGGGTAAGGCAACCAATAACTGTTCCGGCCGTGAGATGCGATCAAAAAAACGACTGACCGGACGGAAACAATCGTTCACACTTACATCCGCGGAGACAGGGTGTTCCAGTTCCTGTAACACAGGTCCCTGGTAACGCGTTGCGTAGTAGTCCGACGCGAGCAACAGCACGGGCAAGCGGTTGACGGTTGCTGTAGCCGCACCGGTTATCATGTTCGTGGAACCGGGACCAATAGAGGCGGTGCAGGCCAGGGTAGCCAGCCTTCGATTGGCTTTGGCAAATCCTGCAGCGGTGTGCACCATCGCCTGCTCGTTGCGGGGCTGATAGTGGGGCAACTCCTGCCCGTACTCAAAGAGAGCCTGGCCCAGTCCTGCCACGTTCCCATGCCCGAAGATCCCAAACATGGCAGGAATCAGACGGCGTGTCGCGCCGTCGCGCTCGCTGTACTGGACCTGCAGGTATTTGACCAGGGCCTGGGCCACGGTCAGGCGGATGGTTTCCTGATTCTCCGATGCCATTGTTTTTCCTCCTCGTTTTTCAATCCTCGCCTTCCAAAGGTTAACCAATACCAATTTCGCGCAGGTACCGTCGGGTACGCTTGGCAATGGGCAACGGCCTGTCGAAAGGTGCCGGATACATGTCCTGCTCGACAACGGCAAACCCGGTGTAGCCGATTTCCTCCAGAACATCCCGGAACTCCAGAAAGTCCACGGCACCTTTGGCAGGTTCGCAAAACATTCCCTTCCCGACCGCGGTTGCGAAGGGAATGTTCTCTTCTTCTACCCTGGCTTTCATCTCGGGATCGACGCTCTTGATATGCAGGTAGGGAATCCTGTCATGACGGCGCCGCATGAGGTCTGCGGAGTCTCCTCCCCGGTAAGAATAGTGTCCTGTGTCCAGGCACAGACCGACGATCGGATCCGTCTGATCCAGCAATGCTTCAACCTGCTCGGCATACTCGACGTGCGTGTCGGCATGTTGGTGGAAAACGAGCTGCAGACCAAACCGCTGCTGGACCATTTCAGCCAGCTTGACCGTGTTATCGATCAACCGGCTCCAGTCATCAGAGTCCAGTCGTTGTGCACGCAGCGACTCGCCGGTAAACAGGTTGGTGTAGGTGCCATCGATCAGGACCAGAAAACCGGCGTCGAGGTTTGCCAGCAGTTCGGCCATCGAAACCACCTCATTTTCGATTTCCTCGTAGTCATCCTCCACATGCGTCATGACGAAATTGCCGGAGACCTGGAGATCCCGACTTTCGAGTGCTCTCCGCAGGGAGGAGAGATCCGTGGGTAGGTAGCCGGATGGGCCCAGCTCTGTCCACTTGTAGCCGGCCTCAACGATCTCGTCGAGGAACCTTTGCCAGGGTGTTTGCTTCGGATCATCTGGGAACCACACACCCCAGGAATCGGGCGCACTACCAACGATAACTTCCATCAACTTTACTCCTTCCGCTTCCATCAGAAGGGCACTTTACCGATAGTGTTATCTTATGTAAAAGGAGGTGTTTGAAAAAGTACCTCCTAGAAAAAAGATCCATTCGAAAAGGGATCTATCGGTTAGAGGCTGGAGACAAGACTATGTACAGATGTCAATTCATCAGTTCGGCAGTGGGCGGATTGGCTGCCACCGGAATCGCCGAGAGTACTGCCGCCTCAACCTCGGGAACCACGAGATACCGCGCTGCCGTGATCGGGCATACCGGCCTGGGCAACTACGGGCACCAGTGGAACGTCGCTTGCAATCCCCTTGATTCCATCGACATGGTGGCTGTCGCTGATCCTGATGAGGAGGGCAGAGCGGCGGCGACGGCCCAACGCCGACGCTGAGGTGGGGCACCTGGGGAACATCGTAACCAGGATGGGACACACGATCTATTTTGACCCTGCCACCGAGACGATCATCGGTAACCCGGAGGCAAACCGCTTGGTCTCGTGGGAATACCGCGGACACTGGGCAAGCGAACTCCTTCATTCTTGAGAGCAAGCGTTTCTGCAAGGCAGGTAAGCAGGAAACGATTCCGGACCTATTGTCCGGCCTTCTCTTTCTTTTTACGATCAGCCCAGTATTTCTTCATCCTCTTGGAGCGGGCCCGGCGTTCTTCGGCCGACAGATGGGGGCGCTTACGTCCATTGCTCGAAGCCTTTTTCTCTTTTTTGGTTGATGGAGGGCTCTCGCTTTTCAGTTCGTTTCTGATATCGGCCAGTTCTGCATCAATTTTCTTCCGCTCCGCTTCAAGTTCACTGGCGGCCAGTTCCAAAAGCCGCCGTCTATTTACAAGCATTGTTTACTCCCACATAAGTTCCAGCTTTCTATACGTTAACAAAACTGTTGCGGCTATTCATGCCTTTCCCTTGTCCTACTCGCGTTCGCCGTAGATCTGCTGCTTACACTTCACGGAAAAGTAAGTGACTCACCTGAAACTTGGAACTCGGAAAGCTTCGCCCTTCACATCTCTGCGACCTGAGTACGGGGATCAGAAGAAATAAGCATGGGGAACCCCAGCTGGGCGGCCTTCCCTTTTACCTTGGTAAACCCTAGGAAGTCTACAGACACTCTATTAACTCTCCTATAGCAGCCCACAATTTTCAACTTTCAACCGGGAGTCATGATTGCTATTCTGCTTGTAGAAAGTTTATCGATTATGACTACCGTTCCAACTTCTCAGGCAACCACAACCTGGACCATTGGACGCCACCTTGTGGACCAGGCAGACCAGGTCCTGGGTGCCACTGGAGAGTTCACTAATTTGATGGCCGACCTGGTTGTAGCCTTCAAACTCATCTCCAAGGAAGTCAACAAAGCTGGACTGGCTGAAGTCCTGGGTGTCGCGGGCAAGCACAATGTGCACGGAGAAGCGATGCAAAAGCTTGACGTCTTCGCCGACGAAGTCATTTACAAGGCAATGGACCATGGAGGTCATCTCTGCCTTATGGCCTCCGAGGAGAATGAAAAAGTCCTCCGAATTCCGGATCGGTTCAAGAAAGGCAAATATATCCTGATCTTCGATCCGGTGGACGGTTCCTCGAACATCGATGTGAACGTCAGCATCGGCAGTATTTTTTCCATCTTGCGTAGGCGCAGCCCGGGACCCGAAGGAACCCTGCAGGACTGTCTCCAAAAAGGCGTCGACCAGGTGGCGGCAGGCTATTGTATTTACGGCTCGAGCACAATGCTTGTGTATACAGCCGGCCACGAGGTGGCAGGCTTCACTCTCGACCCCGGCATCGGTGAGTTCCTTATTTCTCATCCCCGGATTCGGATCCCCGACCAGGGCTTCATTTATTCCATCAATGAGGCTTACTCAAACACGTGGGACCCGGGAACCCAGAGCTATATTGAACAGTTGAAGGGTTCTAGGAATGCTGACGGAAAACGGTATTCGCTTCGCTACATTGGTTCGCTAGTTTCCGATTTTCATCGCAATCTGCTGCGGGGCGGAATCTTTCTCTATCCCGCCAGCTACAAAGATCCCAACCACCCTAGGGCCAAGCTGAGGCTGCTCTACGAAGCCAATCCGCTGAGCATGATCGTCGAGCAAGCCGGCGGCAAAGCCTCGACCGGAGCCAAACGCATCATGGAAATCGAGCCCCATGACTTACATCAGAGGGTCCCTCTCGTGATTGGGAGCCCCAAAGATGTCGATCTCTACGACCGATATTTTCAAGGATCGGTTTAACTTTAGCAGGAGCGTTTTCGCCCCCGTTGACACACTACCGTCCTGGGAAGGCGGAAGGCATGCTTTTCGGTTCCAGGTACCGAGTTCTACTTTTCAGCGAGTGCGGGGACGGCACGGTGGGGACATGACCCCACCATGCACACCAGGCTTGCTTCCACGCCGTTCTGTGCTCGGTCCCACAGCCGCTCGGCTTTCAACCCTTTTCCGGGTTTTCCCCCGCTTCAAGAATTGAATCGCTCTTCGGCCAATTCCCAGTTAACGACATTCCACCAGGCCGCAATATAGTCGCCCCGCAGGTTCTGATATTTCAGGTAGTAGGCATGCTCCCACACGTCCAGGCCGACAATGGGCAGGCTTCCTTCCATAATTGGACTGTCCTGGTTTGCCGTGGACAAGACGTCGACGCCTCCGCCGCTCCGGACCAGCCATGCCCAGCCCGAACCAAAGCGGGTCATTCCGGCCTGAGCAAACGTCTGTTTAAACTCCTCGAAACCTCCAAAAGAGGCATCAATGGCTGCCCCCAGGTTACCGCTGGGAGAACCACCGCCAAGGGGGCTCATGATCTGCCAGAACAGTGAATGATTGGCATGTCCGCCGCCGTTGTTTCTGACCGCCGTCCGAATATTTTCCGGAACAATGGAACACCCGTCGGCCAGTAACTCCTCAAGGCTCTTCCCTGCCAGTTCAGGTGCCGACTCAAGGGCTGCGTTCAAGTTTCCGACGTAAGCATTGTGGTGCTTACCATGGTGGATCTCCATCGTTCTTTGATCGATAGATGGTTCCAGAGCGTCTGAGGCGTATGGTAGTGCTGGAAGTGAAAAGGACATATTCCCTCCTGGATAGATCCAAACAGATTCTTTCGCGGGATCCGAGTGCAGAGGCATCTCTGCCCCGAACCCACCTGCTGACAACGCACGATGCCAGCTTTTCCCGGGTCCTACCGGTACAGGCTGACAGTGGGTACCATACCAAGCTCCGAAGTGGCTGGCAACCGTCTCCGGGGACCCGGAAGGTGGTCTCTCTCACAGGGTTGAACTCACCGTCGAAATCACGTAGCCTCAACCCGTGACAGGGGAAGCGACATCCGCGCTCGAAATGATAGAGATTCCGATCTTCCCACTGCCTAATGTAGTTCTGTTCCCGAACACTCTGCTGCCTCTTCACATCTTCGAACCTCACTATCAGCAGATGGTGCGGAAGGTTTTGGAAGCGGATCGGGGCATCGGGATGGCCCTTCTCAAGCAACCCTGGGAGCAACCGGAAGGAAAAGACGTCTTCCCGGTCGGCGGCATGGGAGAGATCGCAGAGTATCGGGAGTTAGACGATGGCACGTTTGACATCCTGCTGAGGGGAACCCGTCGCTTCAAATTGATCGAGTTCTTGAGGCATGCTCCCTATCGAATCGGGCGAGTGCGAGTACTGCCAGAACCTGTGCCCCGGATGGCGGAGGCGTCCAGTCTAACTTCTAGGTTGGTTAGTTCGTTCGGTAAGCTCTCGGAGATGGCCTCCATGGATACGGATATTGAAACCCTCAGGGATCTGGACTTCCGAACTCTGGTTAATTCAATTTGCTCTTCGGTCAATATCAGCGATTACAACAAGCAGGTTTTGCTCGAAATGGATGATTTGGCTCTTCGGGCAGAAAACGTGCTGAAAATCCTCGCTCACTTGCTTGTTCAACAGCGCATGGTTGAACGCTTTCGTCACCTGCGACCCAGGGACCCCTGTGTCAACTAGCCATCCCTCGTGAAAACCGCACCCAGCCGCAGCGAGACCCGTAGGACTGTTACCACGACCGCTGAGAGTATCTCCTTGCTTAGGCTTTTCTCGCGAAGAACCGGCAGACTCGTTCCCAAGGCTCGATTCTGCCTTGCTGTCTGTTTCGGACTTGGGCTTGTTCAGATGCCCACATGGGGGCAGGCCGAAAAACACTATCCAGTTAACCGCAACGACCTGATCGCGAGTTACTCTATCGTTTGCCGACTGGATCCAACGGCTCGAACCGTTGCCGGTAACCAGCGGGTAGCCTGGCGCAATCGCACCCGTTTTCCTACCGACCATCTACTTTTTCACCTTTACCTCAATGCCTTCCAGAATGATCGCTCGACCTTTGCCCGGGAAGGAAG
Source organism: uncultured Acidobacteriota bacterium (assembly GCA_964565865.1). Lineage (GTDB taxonomy): Bacteria > Acidobacteriota > UBA6911 > RPQK01 > CBDAPI01 > CBDAPI01. The sequence goes on from CAZMGM010000016.1 coordinate 45,997, forward strand.
ATTCGAGTTGAACTGGGATGTCAGCGACCCCGTTCCGGAATCTTATCGGGGTTCGATCGTCGTGACTTCCCTGAAGGTCCATGCGACTTCCGACCCACTTGGAAATCGAATCGTGGATCACTACTTTGTCCAGCCGGATGACGGCAACCAAGATGACCAGACGGTCCTGCGAGTGGACCTGGAGCACTTAGTCAGTCCCGGACAGGAGATAGAGGTCGAGATGGAGTTCCGCTCCAAGCTACCCCGGGGAATCGCCAGAACTGGATGGTCCGAAGACTACTTCTTTGTAGCCCAGTGGTTTCCGAAGATCGGTGTCCTGGAGGATGGCGGCTGGAACTGTCACCAGTATCATCGCAACACCGAGTACTACGCTGACTTTGGCTCCTACGACGTGACCCTCCGGGTCCCTTCTGCTTATGTCATCGGAGCCACTGGAAACCTGATGAGAACGACACGGATCGCTCAGGAAACCGAATATCACTTTGCTGCCGAGTTCGTGCATGACTTTGCGTGGACAGCCAGCCCCCGCTTCGGTCATTTCCGGCGTGTTTTTGAACACGAACAACTCCCCCCGGTTGATGTAACCCTGCTCTTGCTGCCTGAGCACAAGTACTACTTGGACCGCTACTTCACTGCCGCTTTCAAGACTCTGAGGTATTACGGAGAATGGTTTGGGCCCTATCCCTACCGCACCTTGACCATCGTCGACCCGGCTTTCCGGAGTCGCACAGAAGGGATGGAGTACCCCATGCTGGTCACGGGCGGCGTTTTCTTCCTTGCGGCTGAGCGAGTCCTTTCTCCCGAGTCGGTGACCGTGCACGAAGTTGGACACCAATGGTGGTACGGGATGGTGGCCAACAACGAGTTCGAAGAGGCCTGGCTGGACGAGGGCATCAATTCCTGGGCCGAAACCAGGGTATTGAGCCACACCTATGCCCCCCCCCTGTACAGCCGGCGCTTTTTCGGTGTGCTTCCCATTACCTCGAACCTCGAGCGGCCTTTCCCGTTCGAAGGTTTGTCCGCGCTTCGTCGGGCCGGGAAACTCGACCCTATGACGACTACCAGCTGGCAGACCCGGAATCGCCTAAGCTATCGGGTGAACTCGTACTCCAAACCAGAACTCGTTCTGCGCACACTGGAGAATTTAATGGGGGAAGAGCTCTTCCTTCAGGCCATGCGTGCCTACTTTCAGAGGTATGCCTTTCACCATCCAGACACGACCCAGTTCAAGGAAACTCTGAATGAAGTCTCGGGCTCTAACTGGGACTGGTTCTTCGATCAGACTTTCGACAGCGTTGACGTCGCTGATTATGCGATATCGAACTTACAGTCGACCATCATTCCTCGCTTGAAGCAATCTGCAGACAATGCCCACCCTACGACTGAAGAGACCACTTATTTGTCTGAAGTGGTGGTCGAGAGAAACGGGAACATACGGTTGCCAGTATCGGTGTTGATCGTTTTCGAGGACGGGACGGAGTTTCGAGAATACTGGGACGGACAGGCTCCATGGCAGCGCTTTACCTACGAACGCCCATCCCGCCTGCAGTTCGCCCAAGTGGATCCTGATAACCTGATCTTGATCGACGTTAATCCCGCCAACAACAGCCGCAAGCACCCTGGCAGTGACTTTTCGCTGGCGGCGCTCAAGTGGGCGGGGCTGTGGATGTTCTGGTTTCAAAACCTGATCGAGACTCTGGGACTAGTTGGCTGATCGAATGTTAGTAGCCCTTCGCGACGGCCTAGCAACTCTTAAGCTGCACAAGAAAGCCTTGCTTATTCCGTACCTCGTGAATCTTATTGTCGGGCTCAGCCTGGGAATTCCCTTCGCATTCCGGTTGGAGGCGGCACTCGGCGATAGCGCCTATGAGGAACTCCTGCTGGAGAGGTTGGATTTTGTGTGGATGGAATGGTTTCGCGGGCAGGATGGAGGTGTGTTTTCCACGTTTGGCCCAGAGCTGCTCGGGATGGCTCCTTTCCTTCGCCATCTGGAACTCATCCTGATGGGTGGGCTCTTCAGCCTGCCGGCTGAGATCTTGGGGATGGGGGCCCTTTATCTGCTCCTTCAGAGTCTGATGACGTCGGCGGTCCTGGGCTCCTTCGTGAACGATCCTGCCGGGACGACGGTTCGGGAGTTCTTCAGGAATGGTGCGGAATTCTTCGGGAGGATCCTGAGGGTGCGCCTTCTCGCTCTAGGTCTACTGGGCAGTGCCTTCTGGCTTTTCGGCCAGTCACTGTTCGAGCTGGCCTCCCACCTGGTAGTAGGGGCGCTGACGGACCGCCGTGCCTTCGTCCTCGCTGTATCCTTTCAGGGAGCGTTTCTCCTCCTGATTCTAGGACTCAAGATGATCTCTGAT
>CAZMGM010000017.1:0-26307 GCA_964565865.1 uncultured Acidobacteriota bacterium
AAAGTGCATCGAATGCATGGGGGCTTCGGCGTGATTGAATGGAAACGGATGGCGGTCGGCGAGATGCTTTTTGGCGACTGGCAATCAGTGGATTACAACCAGATCAAGCCGGGTGCGGGTTCGGCTGAACACATCCAGTCGCGGACCGAGGAGATCTGGTTCATGGTTTCGGGCCAAGCCGAGATTTGCTTCGACGGAGACCAGGTTTGCGAGATGCGCCCCGGCGATCTACTGGTCACCCCCCAGTACGGGCGGCATGGCGCCACAAATATCGGACAGGAAGACGTGGAAATGCTGGTGATCGAGGTGTTCCCAAAGTCCGTGATCGACGTGCTTCCCGAACATAAACCGACCGAAGCGAAGGATTGAGTCTCATGCCACCAGATGCACAATGCAGTCTTGTCAGCCTAAAAGAACAGAGATCGGTCGATCCCAGGGAGTATTTCACGGGCAGCTGGCGCTCGATCCGCCTGGAGCGGGTCGAGCCCGGACAGCAGCTGGCCAGGTCGATGGAGGGGATTGAGGAATCCTGGTTCGTCGTCTCCGGTAAGGGCACAGCGATCGTGGGGGATCAATCCATTGACCTCTACCATGCGACCACATTGACGTTTCCGCTCGGATCGGCCGTCACGTTCCAGGCCGGTGACGAAGCTTTGGAGCTGTTCGTTACGACCCTAGACGTGTAGGAACAGAGAACAGCCAGGGCTGCAGAAGGCGGGACGATGAGACATAGGATAGATCGCTTGGTCCCAGGATCGAATCAGTTTGAGGTCCTTGATCATGGGGCACGCCGGGTAAACTCGGCGGCAGTTTTGCTTTGACCTCCAGAATTGGGTTGTCTAAGCACTCGGAGGAGGTACTTCGTGGGAAGCTCAACCCATGCTGTAGGTGTCATCTTTCTGGGCCTAACTTGGCCGCCTGGCCCAGGTCGAAAAAAAGCCTGAGACGGGAAAAGCGTCCGCGGATACGAGCGCCTGTGAGGGCTTACCCAGCCATGCCGACCTGAAGGCAGCGCTCACCAGGGCCCGTAAGGAAGAAACTGGCGGTTTCAACCTTGATATGTGGGGAACGATGGTGAATCGGGATGGAGTCGTATGTGCGGTCGCCTTTACCGGCGGGGCGCCGAGGTTTTGGCTTGGACATTCACCCCGACGGCCAGCGCTTTCTGATGATCAAGCCTGCGGAGCCCTCAGCACCGGCCGAAATAATCCTTGCCCCGAACTGGTCTGAAGAACTCAAATGTCTCGTCTCCACGGACAAGTGATTGGCCACGGCCAGACTGGACGGGGGGAGTGACTGGCCCCCAAGGGTGGCTCCCAATCCCAACCCACTGATGGCTAAATCTGTAGGGGGTGGAAAGGCAATCAAAATTGCCGCTTATCTTGGGTGGAGTTGGTTTGGCGCGGTTACATTTGTGGTTACAAAACCCCGATTTTGGTCTTCTGAGGAAGAAGGATATCTCCCTAACTTGTTGATTCTAAAGTGCCCAGGGTGGGACTCGAACCCACACGGGCCTAAGGCCCCCAGGATTTTAAGTCCTGTGCGTCTACCAATTCCGCCACCCGGGCACGGGAAGCCAAATGATTCTCTCCCAAGAGTTTAGCAAAATCAAAAGGCTAATCTTCTGCCATTCGGGCACTTCAGATTAAAGCTTGGCGGCTTTGGCACCATTTTCGATTTACGCTGTCTCGAACCCTTCCCATCTCTTCGCCCTCCCCCCAGCCTGGAGGGAGGCATCGCATTTCCTCAGTTCAACGGAGGCACCGACTGGGGTGGAGCCGCCGTGGATCCGGAGACCGGGTTTCTCTGCGTCAACCCCAGCATACGATCCCGAATTGATGGTCATGCGGCCGGCCTTGTGCCGGCGCGTTGGGGCGGGCGACCACCAGGGTTGCCCCTACGAATCATGCCCCGGAACCCAGAATCTGAAATCCCAGGGACCGGCAGGCATGCACCAGAGGGCTCTCGTCAGGAAGATCCACGCCAAAGCTCGAGAACTCGTGGTGCACACTGGTACGCCTCAACTGATGGAATCGTTCAATTCGTTGAGCCTCGGTAAAGTTAGCCAGGACGCGTAACATTCGATCGTCTTCCTCGATGTCATAGGCCTGCCCCACCAGGTCGTAAAGCTGTTCCTCCAATTCAGTGGCGCCCGCCGGGAACCGCATCGTGCCGGGTTGAGGAAGTTTCGGGGCAGACCAGGCTGGCTCAACACCCAGATGCCGGCAGCAGGAGCGAAACACCGTGCAGGCGCCCCGCGCTCGTGCCTCCAGTGTCTGGCCAGCTACATGCGCCGTCCCGATCTGAACACGCTGCAGCAGCTCAATGTCGATCTTTGGCTCGTGCTCCCACACGTCCAGTACCGCCTGCAGGCGGCCCTTTTCGAGTTCGGATACCAGGGCGGCGTTGTCGACTACCGGCCCTCGGCACGAATTGATCAGTATGGTCCCCGTTTGAATACGACCCAGCCGATCCTCGTCGAACAGATGTAGGGTTCGGTCTTGTCCTTCGGGATTAAGAGGTACGTGCAGGGTGAGAACGTCAACGTCCATGAGGTCATCCAGGGGAAGGGATTCAAAGCCGGGCTCGAGCCGGGCCCGAGGCGGATCGTTGAGCAGGACCTTCATCCCCAGTGCCGAGGCTGCGCCCGCCACTCGGCTCCCAATCCTGCCCACCCCCACCACCCCAAGAGTCATAGCACTCAACCGGAGGCCTTGACGAACGGCCAGTAATAGAATCGTCGCCATCAGGTAGTCTCTGACTGCGTCGGAATTGCAGCCCGGCGCATGGGCAAAGGCGATTTCCTCTCTGTTAAGGTAATCGAAATCCACGTGGTCCGTCCCCACCGTGGGGCAACCGATAAAGCGGGGCCTACAGATGGATAGAAGTTCAGCGTCGATTTTCAGATCGGACCGCATGATCAGGAGGTCGACATCCCTCGTCAGAGCGAGATCCAGCGGAAGCTGGAAAAGTGTCACCTCTCCAAACTGAGAGTAGGCCTCACTGGCATAGCTGACCCTGGAATCGGCAAGAGTTCTCATCGGTGCCTATTCTAACCCTCCCGTATAGCGAACCGAGTACGTTCTTCTGCAGGCATTCCCTAGGACTGATGTTCGATAGAATGGTGAACAAGGAATCGCCATGTAAAACAAGCTGGCGTGGTTAGTTGTCTTGCTCTCCATGGAAACGGGAGGGAGATTTGTGGTCTGTGGCGTCCTCTCCGCCCCGTACCAACCTTGCGGTAGGAAGTGGGTGTGGCCGAGCTTTTCCCCAATCTCGATCTCTCGTCTTTCTTTGGAGTTCTGGAGGGCAACAGCGACCAGTTGATCGCTGTGATGGAGATTCTGCAGCGCGGAATAACCCGGCTGTGACCTTGCCAGCGAGGATCGACCCGTGAGGTTCGGTCGGCTCACTCCCGTTCCTTCAACGTTCGACCGTCAACCGTCAACCACGTCCACCAGCAAGCGCGCTAGGAGCTCAACCGGGTGGAGGGCCGTGCGGCCGGTGAAGTGTCGGATCTGGGAACGGCAGCTGAATCCGGGCGCGACAATCAGACAGTTCTCCGGGGCTTCCCGGACCGCCGGGAAAAGCTTCAGCGAACCGATTTTTTCCGAGATCTCGTAGTGCTCCTTCTCGTAGCCGAAAGCTCCTGCCATCCCACAGCAGCCCGCATCCAAAATCTTCAGCCTGGAAGCCTTCATCAAATCCAACATCCGGGCTGAAGGCTCCACTCCGATGAGAGACTTCTGCTGGCAGTGCCCGTGGTACATCACTTCCCCGGGCCCATCGGATATCTTCCCTTCCATCCGCGCTTGCACCTCCGGCTGCTCCAGAAACTCCTCTAGACTCAGGCATCGATCAGTCACCTCGCGGCAGGCGGCCTCATCATCCAGCAAGTCCGGGTAATCATCTCTCAGGGTCGAGAGGCAGGAAGGTTCCAGAACGATCACTGGGGAGTCGGGAGCGGCCTCTGAGAGCGAGGCGATTAGGGTACCGGCTTTAGCGCTGACCGACGCGAGATCGCCGCTGGAGATAGCGGGACGTCCGCAACACCCGGCTGAAAAAAGGCCTACCCGATATCCCAGGCTTTCCAGCACTTCGACGGCTGCCCTCCCGATGTGCGGTTCATGAAAGTTGGTGAACGTATCGGCAAAGAGTGTCACTAGTTCTCCCTCAGCCTGCGATCGCCTGGAGCCAAACCAGGAAGCCAGAGTCTGGTCCACGTAGCGGGGTAGAGGCCGACGCCGATCGAAGCCGGCTAGCCATTCCAGCAAAAACCGCGACAACGGATTGGCCACTGCCAGATTACTCAGCCAGGAGATCTTTGAGGCTAGTTCGGCGGTGCGCCTGGTACGTGCGATCAAGCGCTTGCCCAGAGGCCAGCCGTTCTTGCGGTAGTAGTTCGACAGGTATTCGGCCTTGATGTGAGCCATGTCAACGTTGGAGGGGCATTCGGATTTGCAGGCCTTGCACTCCAGGCACAGATCCATCACTTCGTAAAGTCGCCGGCCCGTCAGCGCGTCGGCTCCAAGCTGGCCGCTCATCGCCATGCGCAGGGCGTTGGCCCGGCCACGCGTCGAGTGTTCCTCGTCTCTGGTTGCCATGTACGAGGGACACATCGTTCCTACCAGCGTCTTGCGACAATGTCCCACCCCTGTGCACATCTCGACGGCCCGGTCAAACCCCAAATCCTCACGGAAGTGGAAATGGGTTTTGGGAATGGTTGTCTTGTAATCCGGATGAATCCGCAGCTCCTGGCGAATGTCATGGGACTCGACAATTTTCCCTGGATTCATCACGCCCAGAGGATCGAAGGTTTGCTTGATTGTTCGAAAAGCTTCGTAAAGCTCGTCTCCGAAAAACTCCCGGTTCTTGAAACTGCGAACCAGTCCGTCCCCGTGCTCACCGCTCCAAAACCCGCCGTACTTCACGACCAGCTCAAAAGTTTGCTCCGAAATCTTTTTCAGGATTTCGAGGTCTTCAGTCTGTTTCAGGTTGAGAATGGGTCGAACATGAATGACCCCTACGCTGGCATGGGCATACATGGCGACGGGACGTCCCAAATTCCTGCAGATTTCGAGCACTTCCCGGATGTAGGTGCTCAAGTGCTGAACCGGAATACAGGCGTCTTCGATGAAAGGCAGCGGCTTGGCATCTCCTTTCATCCCCAGCATCAAGCCCAGCGCATTCTTTCGCACTCCCCAGACGATATCCTGTTCTGCCGGCGTCCACGCTTCGTGTACATGGTAGGAAAGGGCTCTCAACTCCTGGTCGGCTTTCATGCGCTGGAACAGATCCTCGATCTCGGGCGAAGTTGCCCCGCTGAACTCCACCATCAGAACGGCTTCCGGATCACCGGACACAAAATGCTTGACCAGACGAGAGGCCTCTGGGTTCGACCGGGATAACCGTAGCCCGTGCTGGTCAATAATCTCCACCGCTGTGGGTCGATACCGGAGTATGAACTTCACGGCGTCAATGGCCTGAACCAGACGCTCGAAGTGCAGTACGGCGATCATTCGAACAGCCGGGATCTTTTCGAGGTTGACCTTGGCGCCTGTCGTGAATGCAAGAGTGCCTTCAGATCCCACCACCAGTTTGGCGAGGTTGAAGTGGTCTTCGTCCAGAAGGGCATCGATGGTGTAACCGCCGGACCTCCGCGGGACATCGGGGAACTTTTCCTGGATCAAGCCTCGATGACGGCGCACAAGGTCACAAACCGTCCGGTAGATCTCTCCTTCGCGATCGTCGCGAGCACACTTGGAATCCAGTTCTCCCGAGTTCAGCTCTTCGAGGTGGAGTTGCTCGCCGGTCGACAAGACGACGTCAAGCTCCAGAACGTGCTCGACCGTCCTGCCGTAGCGGACCGAGCGCACACCCGCCGAGTTGTTGCCTAGCATTCCCCCCACTGTTGCTCGGCTGGAGGTGGCGACATCGGGTGCAAAGAAAAGGCCGGAAGGGGCCAGTGCGTGGTTCAGGTTATCCAGCACGATCCCCGGCTCTATTCGGGCCCAGCACTGCTCGCGATTCACCTCGAGGAGTCGGTTCAGATATTTGGAAGCGTCGATCACCAGCCCCCGCGTTACGGTCTGGCCAGCCAGGCTGGTTCCCCCTCCCCTGGGGAGAATCGGAACCCGGTACTTGGCTGCCGTCCGGATGGCCTGCAGGATATCCGATTTGTCAGCAGGAAGAAGAACTCCGAGAGGTGTCTGTTGGTAAAGACTGGCATCGGTACTGAACAGGAGCCTCGACATGTCGTCCCAGAGTAGATCTCCCTGGACCTTGCGTTCCAATTCGGCTTGCAGTCGTTCTACAGGAATGTCAGTCATCGGCGGGCACACTTTAGCGTGTCTGGGGTCTCGATTCCAAGCTCAAATAATGTTTCTCATTTCCAGGTGACTTCCATGGCAAAGAAATGAGAGCAGACCCGACGCGTTGGATTGTTCCGCTCGTCTGTCTCAGGAATGCGAATGAAGAAGTCCAGTTTCTGGGTGGCCGGATCCACAGCCCCGGCCGGCGGACAAACTTGGACTGGTTCGGGCCCAGTGCCACATTTAGGTTGAAGAGTCCGTAGAAATGGACGGTGTGGGTAATGGTGTCGCTGGGGGTGGTCTGCACCCCGCTTCCCGTGGTAAATAGGCAACATGTGGCTCGAACTGGAAATTGCGGTTGTGTAGGATCAGCCGGGAGGGGGTTAGAGCGGAGTCTTCGGGCAGGACGACGCCTCCGAGGCTAATCACGACATTCTGGATTCCTCGATCTGGGATAATGAGAAAGTTGTGCAGGAACTGAGTCGTTCCACACAGGTACGGATTGGTGGTGTTCCGGACCCGTGTGAAAAGGGCACCTCCTCACCTGTGTAAAGGACTCTTCCCGCAATGCTACCAAGGCCTGGCTGTAGCACCGCCGTCGTCGGGGAGTCGGAAGGGGGTATTTCACCCGAAGCTCCGTCGCTGTTTCGGTCCGTCAAACAGCTCCAAGTGAGAGGGTGGGTGAGGGCTAAAAGTACAATCATGGCATCACGCCACATATAGCTATGATAGCGTGTCCCCGCCTTCCTGTACTGGCTGGTACCTGGTTGAAAAGTTGAAAGTTCAAGGGTCATTAAAACATGGGCCGTGGAACATAGGACCTCTTAGGGTAGACATGGTCTAGAAAGCGCCTCTGAAACCGCTTCCAATACCATCACTAACACTGGTGATTACTGTCATGGCGGGGACTTCTTGGAACCAGAATTACCGATTGTCTATAATTGAAGGACTGCCCGGGCGGCGTACCCAAGTGGTTAAGGGAGAGGTCTGCAAAACCTTCATTCGGCGGTTCGAATCCGCCCGCCGCCTCCACCTCTATCTCCAGGTTGTTGACGATCCAGGATGGAGGGAGAAAGCTAGCTGCAATTACGACGAATCGAGACTAGGGGCTACTACCCACAGGGAGAATACGACCGGTCGGCTCTCTGAAATCTTCTCCGCTGAGTTCGTGTTTTGAATCCAGCAATTCGCGAAGGTCTGAGTCCAGCGCGCATTTCTGCTTCAGGACCTGGGTCTCCCGGAATTACCGGAACCGGCCCTGGGCCAAGTCGAAATCAAAGTGATAGGCGGGCAGCAGGGGGTGTTCTCCCCAATCTGGGTGACGTCTCTGTACTTCTTCGCTCCCCAGCTCAGCGATCGGGGCCTGATCTTCGGCAAAGATGTCAAGACGGATCCCTGTTGCAGCCACTAGCAACCAAGGACTGCTAGATCAAGGTCCGACTTCTACTCCGAAATACCAGCTGGAACCTGCATCCGTGTTGAGTTAATCTCATAGCCGTTGACTCCTGCACAGATGATCACTTTGGAGGGTATCGAAGGGTGCGGCAAGTCGGTTCAGGCGCGGCTGCTGAGCGAGGAACTGGGCACCCGTGGCATTCCCCACGTGCTGACCCGGGAACCGGGTGGCACGGCATTCGGACAGTCCCTGAGGAGAATACTGCTCACAAACGACGGGATTGAAAGAGAGCCAATCGCCGAGGTGCTTCTGTACCTGGCCGACCGCTGCCAGCACTTGAACCAGGTTGTCGTTCCTGCTCTAAAAAGGGGTGAGTGGGTGATTAGCGATCGGTATCACGACGCGACGCTGGCTTATCAGGGCTATGCCCGCAATCTCGGCCTGGCCAAAATTGATGCTCTGGCCGGGGATCTCGACATAAGAAATCCGGATGTCACCATTCTGATTGATGTAGATGTTGAACTGGGGCTGAAGCGGGCCCGCCGCCGCAACGCGCAAGAAGGGGAAAGTGTGCTGGGGCGTTTCGAAGCTGAGGAGATGGAATTCCACCGAAGGGTCAGGGAAGGCTACCAGGTGCTTCTGGAGAGAGAGCCCGCCCGGTTTGTCTGCGTTGACGGATCAGGAACAGAACTCGAAGTTTTTGGTCGGGTAGTCAGCGGGTTGGAGGGCTTCGGTCTCCTGGAGAAAATGTAATCATGACTGGCACATACGATCCGGTTCCATTCTCCGATTTCGTCGGGAACAGGAATCTGATTGAGTTACTGAGAAGAAACGCTTTACCTCCCTCTTCTGTTTTCGTCGGACCGGAGGGAGTCGGGAAGGCTACCCTGGCCGTATCGCTGGCCGCCCTGGCGAACTGCAAGATGAGACAGGACGGAGACCTGTGCGGTAACTGTCCCTCCTGCATCAAGGTCGGTGCCGGCAACCACCCGGATGTAATTTTTTTAGATTTCCACTGGATGGAGGCCTTTCTGAAGTCAAGGAAGAAACGACCCAACCCTAGGGTGATCCCTATTGATGTTGTGCGTGAACTGGTGCGTGAGGCCCAATTTCGTCCCTATCAGGGAGCTCTACGCATCTTCATTGTGGATGAGGCTCACAAGTTGAACGAAGCGGCGGCAAACGCGATGTTGAAAACACTCGAAGAGCCATCATCGACCACCAGCATCATCCTCGTAACACCTTTTCCGCAGAGCCTGCTGCCCACAATTCTATCCAGGTGCCAGATTTTCTCGTTCTCTCGTCTCCGTCGCAGTGAGGTGACACGCTGCGTCAAGGCACAGGCTCGAGCTGAGGATCCGGAGCTTCGTGCAGCCTTGTCCGATGGAAGCATCGGCGCAGCGCTGTCCCTCGATCTCGAACAGCTTAGGTCGGATCGGGACCAACTGATGGACCTGCTTCAGAAGTGGGTTGGAAATCCTGTGTTCAGCTCTGTGTTCGCGGCCGTTGAATCTTCTGGATTAGGCGTTGATCTGAGGAATCGGGAGAGGGCTCTGGAGCTTCTATTACTCCTGCAGAGACTAGTGGAAGATCTGTATTATCTGGTCGTGGGAACACCCCAGCGAGTAAGAAATATCGATCACACTGCGAAGCTAAAAAGTATAGCTGCCGGACTGGAGTTGTCCTGGATCGAGTCATTTCTCTACTCGATTCGTAAGGCGGCGGCCGATGTAGAAGCCTATGTTAATCCGTTGATGTGCTTTGAGACACTGTGGTTGGACACCGAGAAGAAGTAAGAACTCACAGCAAAAGAGAGTGAAGAAAGACCACCGTATTTAGGAAGGGAGTACCGGCGATGCTGGAGCTGGTTACCGTAAAACTCAAAGAAAAGAAACATGTTGGAGAATTCATTGCCACCAAGCTGGGCCTGAGAGTGGGTGATTGGTGCATCGTGAGCACGGATCGTGGAGCCGAACTGGGGAGGGTACTAAGGGGGAGGCCCGTGGAGCAGGCCAGTTCCCGGGATACCAGGATCAACAAGGCGCTTCGTAAGGCCACGGACCGTGACCTGTACCTTTTTGAAAAGCAAACTTTCCGAGAGGAAAGGGCGCGTCGTTTCTGCCGCAAGCAAATCCGGGTCCGCAAATTGCCAATGAAGCTCTCCAAGGTCGAATCCATCTTTGACGGAAGTCTAGTCGTCTTTTATTTCACTGCGAATCGGCGAGTGGACTTTCGCCATCTGGTCCATGACCTGGCTCACGAGTTGAGAACCCGCATCGAGATGCGTCAGATCGGAGCGCGTGACGAAGCTCGTCTGGTGGGATGGTTGGGAGGTTGTGGCACGGGTGAGAATTGTTCCTCCAAGTTTCTCAAGGAATTGCGCACTGTGACCGTGAAGACGGTCAAGGCGCAGCGGCTGGAAATTAACCCAACGAGGCTGTCCGGGATGTGCGGACGTCTGAAGTGCTGTCTCAACTTTGAGAGGGAGCCGGCCAAGGGTCGGGACTAGCAGCCACCGGACTGCTAGGGCACCTGCGTCTCCAGCTTCTTGATTCGCGACTGGAATCGGTTGACCTGAGGAGCCTGTGGGTTGGTTTCGATAAATTGCCGACACACTTCCACAGCTTCACCAAACTCCTCCATGCGCTCCAAAACCCGGACCAGTTTCGAATAGGGGGCAGGTCGCCGCGGAGAATACTTGACGGCATCCCGGTAGCGCTCTCGAGCTGCTTTGTAGTTTTTACGCTTGAAGTAAAAGTCACCTACCCGGATGTTCCGTTCTGCTTCGATTGGATCTGGATAAATGACCTCGACTTCTCCTTCACGGTCAGTCGTGCGATCGGCCCGAATCAGGACCGGCTTTCTGGTGGGGGCCTGGTGTTCCTGTACGGCGGCGGGAAGCAAGTCGGCATGGATCAGGCTCATAAGCAGAAACAAACATACTCGCATCCTTTGATCAAGCCTATTAGAACCCTTGAATCTTGTCAAAGAAGTGATTGGTTCGCTAGAATAGGTCAAATCCTTCGATACCAAGCGGGTCGGTTTCAATTCAAGCTCTCTTCGAATGCCTTCATTTAGAATTGATCGTCAGGCGGACGAAGTGTTCAAGGAAAAGGTTGATGCAAATGGTCAATAGAAAGCTAATCCGTCCCTCCCTAACCGATGTAAGAGATCAGGTTCCCGCTGACTACGCGAGCGCCCAGAGCAAGAGAGTCCCCCCCGAGCAGACGAATGCCGAGCAGTACTACTACCTCAAGCAGATGACTGCCAAGACCCCGATGATTGTCAAGCTCGTCGACGGGGAAGAGATCCGCGGGATCATCGAATGGTACGATCGCGACTGCATCAAGGTGAACCGCGAAGGAGCACCCAATCTGCTGGTTCCAAAGCATTCCATAAGGTATCTGTTCAAGCAGGACGAGAGTCCCCGCAGATCCCTGCGCCAGTGACATCTCCGACCGGACGTTGTCGAATTTGCAATAAGTGCTGCACAGTTCCCAGAACGGAGAGGAAGTGAATCCGAACAGCCATATCTTCGTGACGATGGGCGATCCACACGGAGTGGGTCCCGAAGTCCTTGTGAGACTGCTCTCTTCCCTGGACTCCGAGCAACTGGCCCGTATTCGGGTTGTAGGCGACCCTGATTACCTGGAGAAGCTGTCACGTGAGTTGAGTTTAGGAGGTCTGCCGCCTGTCCATTTCTCGGTTCCCGGGTCGTTCTCATACCCACCGCGCTGGGGAGTCGTTTCCCGCAGCGCGGGTCGTTTTGCAGTCGCTTGTCTGGAGATGGCGATCCAGGAAATGAAGGATAACGGGGCGGAACTTCTAGTAACTGCCCCGATTCACAAAGAAGCGGCTCGGATGGCAGGCTTCGCATTTTCTGGACAGACGGAGTATATTGCTTCCCGGTTTCCAGGTCATGATCCCGCCATGGCATTTCTGTCGGATCCCTTGAAGGTAGTCCTTGTGACGGTGCATCTTCCCCTCCGGGATGTGGCCGATAAGCTGTCCGCCGGAGAGATCGAGCGTTGTGGAGGACTGTTGCTCGAAACACTGAGGAAACTCGGCGTGAAAAATCCTCGAATAGCGGTGGCCGGCCTGAATCCGCACGCCTCCGAATCGGGTCAGTTCGGGGACGAAGAGGAGGTGGTGATCGAACCGGCCGTACGCCGGCTTTGCCGCGGCGTAAAAAACCAGTTCTTTGCAGGACCCTTCTCCCCGGACACCATCTTTCACCGGGTCGCCCAGGGAGAGTTTGACGGAATAGTGTCGCTATATCACGACCAGGCATTGATACCCCTGAAGCTCTTGGCCTTTCATTCGGCAGCCAATGTGACCCTGGGCCTTCCTGTGGTGCGAACCTCACCCTGTCACGGAACCGCCTTTGACATCGCGGGTCGGGGGTGTGCCGACCCCGGAAGCATGATGTCGGCATTTCAGTGGGGGATCCGCTTGGCCGGCGTGTGACCACTGGTCAGGGCGGAAAATTCTCCAGCTTCGCGTAGGAGCGCAGGCAGGCTTTCAGGTGCAAGTCGACCAGGCTGGAAGTCGAGAACTGGAGCCCCTCCAGTATGGCCGTCCGATAGCGCCTTGCCTCCGCTTTCCGGAAGGTAGGAAGAAGATAGTCTGCCGCAACCAAGAAGTAGTAGGAAAAGATAATGGAGGCGGGGTGGTTGAGTTTGGAAAAGGGGCAAATCTCGAGCAGCCGGAGCTGGCACAACGTAGATTGTTCGACGGGGTGGATCTCACCGAAGCCTTCGCTCCCGACCCAGCTCACGAATCGATGAAGGGCCCTTTTTACTAGTTCGGGAGCGAGAGTTTTATGGTGGTTGAACAACAGGGGTCCGTTCTCTTGTCGCCAGTGTCCCGGGGCCGATTCGGGCGCCATCACGGAGTGAAGCTCGAGCAAGTTCTCTTCAGTCAGTGAAGCCGGCGGCTGGCGCCAGCCCAGGATGCAGTGGAGGGACTCCTGGACCTGGGTGGAGTCCAGTTGGTCGTCCCAGGAAAAAAAGCGACTTCGGTATGCCTCAAACCTGCTAACGGGCTCGAGTATACGGGTGCGGTTGAGTTGATCAGCTAGTTGTCCGACATCCTTGAGTTTCGAGCGGCAGCGCTCCAATTCGGTGAATCGTGCTGCTGATTGGAGGGGGCTGGTCACAGGTCTAATTATTTCAGATTCTAGATTCCAGATTCCACGGGCGTGTTGCCCTAACTAGATTCAGGTCTTTCTGCCGCCTCTATGGGGCTGGAACAAAATGTTTTGCCTAGATTTCCCTTCGCCTGGATTTACTGGGCCCTTGCGGCCCCGTAATTATCCCCGGCGCGCGACTGCGTGCGACTTTTACCAAGGACTGCTAGGGCGGAGTATCCTGCTCGAGGACCGATGCGGGAAGAGGAGGTTGCAGAAGCAAAAGGGCAAGCAGTGCAGCCCGCTCGGGAAGCCGATCGGTTAAGACAAACTCATGTTCTGCGTGGGCGCCGCCGCCAACCGGTCCCAGGCCATCAAGCGTTGCCGTGTACAGGCTCGTCGTATTTCCGTCCGATGCCCCTCCTGCAGCTGACTCTCCAAGTTCCAGGCCCAGATCTCTACCGGCAGCTCGAGCCCTTTTCCAGAGGAGTCTGTTACGAGGTGTGTTCTCCAGTGGAGGTCGGCCCACATTACCCTGAATGTCGAGTTTGACACCCGGCGTTTCCGGACGCAGATTGTGAATCGCGTTCTGAATGGCAGGAATGTCTCTTCGGCGACGGACTCGGACGTCCACCATCGCTCGACTCTCATGGGCGACCACGTTGGGACGGGACCCTCCGCGCACGAGTCCCACGTTTACACTGATCCCTTGCCTGGGCGAATTGAGGGCGTCCAGTTTCTGGATTACGTAGGAGAGTTCCAGTATAGCGCTGGCCCCGGTTTCTGGTTCGAGTCCTGCATGGGCTGCCCGCCCTGTCAGGGTGATCCTGAACAGGCCCACCCCTCTTCGCGTAGTCTTGAGCTGACCTTCCTTGCCGTGTGCCGGCTCAAGTACAAACACCCGGTTGCAGCGACTGGCTAGGCGCCGTATCCACGATTCAGAGTCGCTGCTGCCCGTCTCTTCGTCCGAGTTGACGAATACGACGGGGGTCACGGAAGGGGTCAGGTCAAGGTGGGAAAGAGCCCTGAGTGCGAAGGCCATCTGTACGAGCCCTGCCTTCATGTCAAAGATGCCAGGGCCGCTCATGCGGTTCCCACTTTCTTGAAACGGCATCTTAGACAATGTTCCGGTGGGCCAGACCGTGTCGATGTGGCCCAGGAGGAGCTGCAAAGGTTGGGATCGTACTCGCCCTCGCGGTCTGGCCAGAAGCATGCCGCCCGACTTCCGACCTCGAATCCGGTTTACCCGGTAAGCGGCTTCCTCAAGGGCTTTCTCCAAGTGTTGGAAGGCTGCGTTCTGACTCAAGGGGGTAAGCGAGGGTGTCTCTGCCGAAACCAGTTGCTCGAGCAGTTCGACCATGTCGCGCAGCCGGCTGTCCAGGTAGTGTCGGATTTGTTCTGGAACTTGCATATGCATGTCGCAGTTGGCAGCATCAGCCTACTCGTAGTTGGAATAGTGCAAATGCCTTGAACTTTCAACTTTCAATCAGGCTGAGTCCATGGATCTAACCGGGGTTCATGAGATAAGAAGTGGGGTCTGACACCAGCTCAACTAGAGTGCGTGTGCCGAAGCCTGTCGCACCCTTTACGATGTCATTGTCAGGGAACCGAGCGACGCCAGCCATGTCAATGTGGCACCATCGAGTTCCGGCTGCAAATCTCTCGAGAAACTTGGCGGCTGAGATTGCCCCGCCCCATCGTTCGCCGACATTCCGTATATCCGCAATGTCGCTCTTCAGTTCGTTGCTGTACTCGTCATCGAGCGGCAACTGCCAGATGAGCTCTCCAGCCCGGTCGGCTGCTTCCAGAAGAGAAGTACACAGGGATGCATCGTTGCTGAAAAAGCCGGCTCGCAATTTCCCCAGAGCGACCACACACGCCCCAGTTAAGGTTGCAATGTCTACGATGAAGGCCGGCTCGAACTGGCGACCATAGTGAATAGCGTCGGCCAGCAGAAGACGACCTTCGGCATCGGTGTTGATGACCTCGATGGTCCTTCCGCTGAAGGAACGGATCACGTCTCCCGGCCTTTGAGCACGCCCACTTAGTAGATTCTCGGCCGCGGCCACAATTCCAATCACGTTTTGGGTAATCTGCAGCTGGGCAATTGCCTGCATGGCTGCCAAAACAGCACAGGCCCCCGCCTTATCCGATTTCATTTCTTCCATATTCTGAGCAGCTTTGATGGAAATTCCGCCGCTGTCGAAAGTCACTCCTTTGCCTACCAGAACAGCCGGGGGAGTATCGGGATCGGGCGCGCCCCAGTGCCGCAAGATAATCAGACGGGCAGGTTCGTCACTCCCCCTTGCCACAGCCAGGATCGCATTCATCCCGGTCTTTTCAAGCCTTTTCTCGTCCCAGATTTCTACCTCAAGTCCGGCTTTTTCAGCCAACTCGCTAGCGCGCTCTGCGAGTTGTTCAGGGCTTACTATATTGCCGGGCTCATTGGCCCACCGGCGCGCCAGATTGGTGGCGTCGGACATCACTTGTGCCTGGTGTTGCACATCTCCAAGGAAGGAGTCATCCAGCGGTTGGCCATCGAATACGAGCAGGACTGTTTCAAGCCTTCCCGCTGGCGGTCTGACCGTTTTGTATTCCGCTCCTCCCCAGGATCCAAGGATCACGCCTTCGATGGCCGCCCTGGCCGCCAGCGGAATCTTCTCGAGGCTGCGCCCGTAGATTCCCAGACTGTGCAAAGTGGATGCTCTGGTCTTGATCACGGCCCTCATCAGGATTGAACGGAGCGAAGCCGAATTGTAACTTGACTCCTTGCCGGCGCCGACAAGTACCAACCTCCCGCACTTCAACGAGCCGGGGCGATAGAAAGTGATGGCCTCACCAGGAGAACCTGTCAATTCACCACTTTCCGTTACTTCCCTCAGCAGGCCGGCACCAAGAAACCCATTGATTTCACTGAAAAGAGATCCTCCCTCAAGATCCTCTTCAAAAACAGGTATCAAAAGAGCATCACACTCAACTGTCGACCAGCTGGAACGAATCAACTGCACATTCATGGATTCATCTCCCGCGAAGTTGCGCATTGATTTCACGATCTAT
Organism: uncultured Acidobacteriota bacterium; assembly: GCA_964565865.1. GTDB lineage: Bacteria > Acidobacteriota > UBA6911 > RPQK01 > CBDAPI01 > CBDAPI01. The sequence continues at coordinate 15,893 of CAZMGM010000017.1, forward strand.
GATTTTCCTGCGCTTGGCTTCACGTTTATCAAAGGTCCTTTTTCCTTTTGCCACAGCAAGTTTCACCTTGGCCTTGCCGTTCTTGAAATACAGGGCCAGGGGGACCAGTGTCAGTCCCTTGAGCCTGACTTTCCCCCAGAGTTTATTGATTTCCCGACGGTGAAGAAGTAGTTTACGTCGCCTTCTGGGCTTGTGGTTCTCCCGGTTGCCATATTTATAGGCTGCAATGTGGCAGTTTTCCAGCCACACCTCTCCATTATGAATGCGGGCAAAGCTGTCCTTGAGATTAGCTCGATGCTCGCGCAACGCCTTTACCTCAGTACCGAGCAGTACGATCCCGGTCTCGACCTCATCGAGTATGTGGTAGTCGTAGTGCGCCTTCTTGTTTTTGGCGATGAGCTCGTTTCCCATCAGGATTTTTTCAGGAAGGCCGCGAGCGCCTCGTTCCAGGATCGAAGCTCTCCGTACCCGTCCCTCCTCAAGGAGTAGTTGTCCAGAACCGAATAGGGAGGCCGTTTGGCTGGCCTCGGGTATTGAGCGGTGCTGACCGGAAGAATCTCGCAGGGAAGATCGAGATAACCCCCTATGGCACGTGCAAACTCGAACCAGCTGCAGTCTCCGGAGTTTGTGACATGGTAGATCCCGGTTTCCTGGTTTTCGACCAGCCGGTGGCTCATGCCTGCCAGATCCTTTGTCCAAGTCGGTTTGCCGCGCTGGTCGGCGACGACTTCCAGCCGGCCTTTGTCTTTCGCCGCCTCGACGATTGCACTAACGAAATCGTTTCCCCCTGCTCCAAATAGCCAGCTTGTCCGTATGATTAGACTTGTAGGGCAAAGGGATTGAACCACCCTTTCACCCTGGCGTTTCGAAAAACCGTAGTAGTTTACCGGATCGGTGGGATCATCTTCTCGGTAGGGAGCCGTGGCCAGCCCGGAAAACACATAGTCGGTGCTGTAGTAAAGGATGGAAGCCCCGCATTCGGTCGCAGCAAGGGCAACATTTTGCGCCCCGTGAACATTCGTCGCAAAGGCTTGCTCGTGCCGAGTTTCCGCCTCATCAACCCGCGTGAAGGCAGCAGCGTGAAGGATCCAGTCGGGTTCGAGCTCCCGCAGCCTTTTCCTGACCCGGGATTCGACTGTGACATCAAGCTCGCTTCTAGAAAGAGCTAGGACCTCGTGGTGGCTCGCGAAAATGCGGGTGAGGTCCTGTCCCAGCATACCCTGGGCACCGGTGATAGCAACTCGCATAGGATCATCGATGAATCAGAGTTCGTCCAGGGTCTTTTCTCTTTCGCCATACACTGCCTGGTAGTACTGCAGGTATTCTCCCGTTCTGACGTGATCGACCCAGGGTTGGTGCTGCTGGTACCACTCGACGGTTTCCCTCAGCCCCTGGTCAAAAGTCACCATTGGGCTCCAGCCAAGTTCATCCTGCAGTCGAGAAGCGTCGACCGCGTAACGACGATCATGTCCCGGACGATCGCGCACCGAGTCGATCAACGAATCGGGCTTGTTCAGAATCGCGAGAATCCTATGCACCAGATCGAGGTTGGTCTCCTCGTGACCGGCACCGATATTGTAGACGGCCCCTGCTTGCCCCTTTTCCAGGATAGTAACGATTGCCCGGGAGTGGTCCAGAACGTGAACCCAGTCTCGAGTGTAAAGGCCATCTCCGTAGAGCGGTAGTCTTTGATCTCGAATCGCGTTCAGAGTCATCAAAGGAATGAGCTTCTCGGGGAACTGATAAGGACCGTAGTTGTTGCAGCAACGGGTGATCACGACGTCCATTCCATAGGTCATGTGGTAGGCGCGGGCCAGAAGATCCGCGGAGGCTTTGCTGGCAGCGTAAGGACTGTTGGGAGCCAGCGGGCTTTTTTCCGTGAATCGACCAGTTGGTCCCAGACTACCGTAGACCTCATCCGTGGAGATCTGGATAAAGCGAAGATGAGTAGTCCTCCGGGCGGCCTCGAGAAGGACCTGTGTCCCGAGCACATTCGCAGTTACAAAGCTGGCTGCATCCATGATGCTGCGGTCGACGTGGGACTCGGCAGCGAAGTTGATGACGGCATCTGCACCTCTTTGTAGCAGCGCCTTGACCTGATCGGGATAAGCTATGTCTCCCTGAACAAACTGATAGCGGGAGTTGTCAGCTACCTGGGCCAGATTTTCGAGATTTCCGGCATAGGTCAGGGCGTCGAAGTTCACGACCTGATAATCGGGACGAGCCTGGAGGATGTAGCGGATGAAACCGGACCCGATGAAACCTGCACCACCGGTGACGATTAACCTCATTCCATGGTTGCCCTTGCGGCGCTCTCAGCGATCTTTAGATTCTGCAGGGGGAGTGGCCTGACCGCGTTCAGGCTGTTTACCCGCGGCCAGATTAGCAGCCCGTAACAGTGACTCAACCGTGCCCGCGTCCGTCCACCATCCCTCAAGGATGTCGTAGGTCATCTCCTCCCACTCGATGTACTGGTTGTTTACATCAGTAATCTCTAGTTCTCCCCTTTCCGAGGGATGCAGGTGGTTGATGATCTCGAACACTCTTTGATCGTACAGGTAGATCCCGGTCACCGCATAGGTCGAGGGGGCGGTGCTGGGCTTTTCAAGGATCTTCACGACCCTGTCACTTTCCAGAACAGGAACCCCGAATCTCTCCGGATCCGGAACCTCCTTGAGGAGGATCCTGGCCCCCTTGCCCTGTTTCCGAAAGAAATCGACGTGGCTCCGTATCGACTTCTCCACCAAATTGTCGCCCAGCACGACGCAAACTAGGTCGCCGTCGACAAAATGCTCGGCCAGGGATAAAGCGTCGGCGATCCCTCCCTCTCCCTCCTGGTACGCAAAATGTAGATGACGAAGACCGAAATCCTGACCGTTACGAAGAAGGCGCAAGAAGTCCCCGGCATTGTTTCCACCCGTCACGATCATGATGTCCTGGATCCCCGCCTCCACCAGAGTCTCCAGTGGGTAGTAGATCATTGGCCTGTCGTAGACGGGCAACAAGTGTTTGTTTGTAACCCGGGTCAGTGGGTAGAGTCGTGTTCCCAGGCCACCAGCCAGAATGATTCCCTTCAATTCTGTCGATCTCGAAAATGCAGTATCTTACTTGATCGGAAGTTTTCCGAGCAATTCCCAGTATAACTGCTCCATCGTTCTTATATTCTTTTCCAGAGTGAAGTGGGCCTCGACCCTCTTGCGGCCGGATTCGCCCATGCGCTCCCTGAGGCTGGAGGATTCGAGGAGTTTCTGGAGCGCCCCAGCCAGCCGTTTCGGATCTCTGGGAGGGACCAGCAGCCCTGTTACCCGGTCAATAACTAGCTCGGGGATACCGCCAACCGCGGTGGCGACGACAGGCAGACGATTTGCCATAGCTGCCAGGATCACCGAGCCAAGGCCCTCGGAGAGGGAGGGGAGACAGAAAATGTCGAAACATTTCATCACCGAATCGGCGTCGGATCGAAAACCCAGGAAGCGAACTCTTTCCGTTACGCCCAACCTGTTGGCGAGTTGCTGCAGGTGATTTCTGAGCTGGCCGTCTCCCACGATCAGAAGAGTTACACGGGGATAAGATTTCAGCAGGATCGAGATTGCCCTGATCAAGGTACTATGTCCTTTTTCCTGGCTCAAATGGGCAACGATACCGATCACTGGGCAGTCCTTAGCGATGGCTACAGAAGGATAGGGCAGGGCATCAATGCTTTCAAGGTCTCTTCCTTCGTGAATCACTCGAAGCAAGAAAGGATGGACTCCATCGCGCGTCAATGTGTCCCGGACAGTCGCCGATACGGTTATAACTTGGTCCATGAAGAAGTTGAATTTCATGCGACTGAAGCGGGTCCGCAGGGGAAAGTTGACCCGCCGGGAGCAGACCAGAATGCACACGGAATCGGAAAGCCAGGCAGCCAGAGCCCCGGTCACAAGGGGGCGTTGACCATTAAAATGCACAATGTCAAAGTGCTGGCGGCGCATGAATCGGAACAGGCGCCAGGCTGTGAGAGGGCTCAACTCGAAGCGCTGTCGCAAGGGAAAGAGAATGGCTCCCAAGCTGCTGGCACGTTTAGCCAGTGGTGAACTTTGAGGTGCTGCTAACCAGACCCTGTGGCCCCGCTTCAGCATCCCGCCGATAAGGGAGTAGACCTGTTCCTGCCCTCCTCGCCAGATTGTCTCCGTGTCAAGGAAGAGGAGTGTCAGCGTTCGTCTGGGACGGGACCCGTTTTGGTTTGGTTGTGCAGTTCCCATAGCTTCAGAAATTTAAAGAATACCGAGGTCGAGGAAAGTACAGAGACCATGAGTCCCGGGACTCCGTCCTGGAAACCGCGTCGGAGAAGGTAGTTTTTCCAGAACTCAACGAAGGGATAGATAATGAGGTGAAAGGGGCTCGCCTTACGGCCCGCTTCAAAGTAATCGGCCGCAGCGAGTCTTGAGAAGTTCTGCACCTGAGACAAATATTCTCCGGCGTCCGAGTAACTGTAATGCTCGATGGGGTTGTGCAGATAGGTCGTGTTCCCAGTCAGCTTCACGGACTCATGGACACGACCACCGACCCATTCTGCCCTGGACTTGCGGAAGAGGCGCAGTTGCCAGTCCGGGTACCAGCTGGTATGTCTGATCCAACGTCCCATAAAAAAGGTTCGGCGGGGCAGGTAGTGACCGTGGATCTTGGTGTGGGGAAGTTGCTTCCATGTCTGCAACTCCCGGATCAACTCTTTGCTGAGGGCCTCATCCGCATCAAGGCTGAGTACCCAGTCGTGGCGAGCCTGCTCCAGGGCAAACTGTTTTTGTTTTCGGTAGCCCTTCCATTCGGCAGTGAGGAAGCGATTGGTGTATTGCCTGCAGATGCTCTCAGTCCGGTCGGTACTAAAGGAATCTACGATGACTATCTCATCGGCAATCCCCTCAACGCTGACAAGAGCCCGTTCGATCTTTTCCTCCTCGTTCCAGGTTATGATCGTAACGGAAAGCTTTCTCAAATCGATGATGCGCTACCGCCCCCCAAGGGATCTGAGGCAGCTCCGATGTGGTGTTGAATCACTTTCTCCTGGCTTTCGAAGATCTGGATCGGGGCTTCCCGGTAGAAGTCCTGCAGAAGCCTTGACAGGTCAACATCGGATCTCTTGGCTTCCTTTTTTTCGGTCTTTCTGCAGACGAGGGCGGGTCTAAGCCGCATGAGTGCTCCCCAAAAGGATCGGTAGAATCCGAAATCCAGGACTACAAAGCGTGTCACTAGGAGAACAACAAGCAGCAGCAGGTGCCGGAGCACGTACGAAGGGGCATGAAGATTGATCCAGTGGAAGAGCAACCGGTTTCTGAGAGACGTAACCTTAACGAAGCGTTCATCATAGTTGGCATCAATCGTGGCGCTGATTTCATGGCGGGCCCGACTGCGAGGTTCGTAGTGAAGCTTCCAGCCCCGTTTCCATCCTCGATAGGACAGATCGACGTCTTCCCAGTAAAAGGGCGAGAGAAGTTCATTAAATCCTCCCAGCCGATTCAGCTTGTTTCTGGAGTATCCGGCGAAACCGCCGATGGCACAGGCGGACAGCAGGCGGTGTTGCTCGATCCACTCCCTTGCAGAGCTTTCCCGGACGTCGTAGTTGAAATGCATGCTCCAGAACCCCCTTCGGAAGCGACCTACGCGCCCGCCACCGGCAAAGGTAGGGGGATCCCATTCGAACACCCTGGCAGTGACAGCAAAGACTGCATCGTCTTCGAAGTGCGGATAGAGGTAAAGGAAATAGTCGTGCTCAAGCTGCAGGTCGTTGTTGAGCAATGCCACCACCCGGCCGCGGCAGGCGTTGAATCCTGTGTTACAGGTCTTGGAGAATCCACCGTTTTCGGGACGGCGGATCAGCCGAGCCGAAGGGTATTGGCTGGCTACCCAGTCCGATGTCGCATCGCGACTTCCGTCATCGACAATAATGAGCTCATAGTTCCTTCTCAGCTGACTCTTGAACTGCTCGAGTGCGGTCAGAATTGAGGGAAGATTATTCTGCAGCAGGTGGAGACCATTCCAGGTGGGGATGACAACGCTGAGATGGGGTCTGATTCCCGGCTCCTCCCAGTTCATCGCATTTTGCCTGAAAACGCACCGGGTGCCGGGGCGAGCATAGATGCTGACCCCAGCTCTTCTTCAATCCGCAGTAGCTGGTTGTACTTGGAGATCCGATCCGTTCGGCTTCCCGAACCGGTCTTGATCTGTTCTGCTGCGCAGCCAACTGCCAGGTCGGAGATGAAAGTGTCTTCCGTTTCCCCGGACCGATGAGAGATGACCGTAGTGAAACCTGCCTTCTTCGCTATTTCGACCGTTTGGAGAGTTTCAGTCAGCGTCCCGATCTGATTGAGCTTAATCAGAATAGAATTCCCGGCGCCCTGGTCGATTCCCGTCCGTAGACGGGCAGGATGGGTGACGAAGAGGTCATCTCCTACCAGCTGAACAGTCGGCCCGAGTGTTTGGGTGAGAGCCTGCCAGCCCTCCCAGTCGTCTTCGGCGAGACCGTCCTCAATGGAAAAGATCGGATAACGGTCACACCACCGGGCATAAAGGTCGATGAGCTCATTTGCGTGCATGCCCGGTCTGTTGGAATTCCTGAATACGTAGAGTTGTGAAGTCTCGTCCCACAGTTCTGTGGCGGCCACGTCCAATGCCAGAAGGACATCCTGGCCGGCTCGATATCCTGCCTTCTCGATCGCTTCTACGATGACTTCCAGGGCTTGTTCGTCCGAATCCAGGTTGGGTGCATAACCCCCTTCATCTCCTACTGAAGTGAACAGACCTCGACCCTTTAGGGACCGGCCCAGATGATGAAAGATCTCCACTCCCATCCGCAGGATGTCCTGAAAGTTTTCCCCGTTTACCGGGAGCACCATGAACTCCTGGATGTCGATACTGTTGTCGGCGTGAGCTCCACCGTTGAGGATATTCATCATGGGCAGGGGAATCTGGCAGGCATGTAGCCCGCCGATGTGGCCGATGTACTGGTAAAGGGGGATTTGGAGGTGACTGGCTGCCGCGCGGGCGCAGGCTAGTGAGACCGCCAGGATCGCGTTGGCCCCAAGTTTTTCCTTTGCATCGGTCCCATCCAAATCAATCATGAGCTGGTCGAGGTAACCCTGGTCAGTCACGGTCCGGCCCATCAGTTCTGGTGCGATAACCTGCTCTACGTTTAAAACCGCAGCTCGGACTCCCTTGCCCAGATAGCGAGACTCTTCTCCGTCTCTCACTTCCAGAGCTTCGTATTTTCCTGTCGAGGCGCCAGAGGGGATAGAGGCTCTTCCCCAGCTGCCACTTGTCGTAAGAACTTCTGCTTCAACGGTAGGGTTGCCTCGGGAATCAAGAATCTCTCTGGAAACGATGCTACTGATCTCCGGCACTGTCCCTTTCCCTCCTTGATACCGTTCCGCCCAACCTCATCTGGTTTCTGAAAGTGAGTGTTGAGCTTGAAGGGCCGTCATCCCAGCCACAAGAACGACATCCTCCACCGAACAACCGCGGCTGAGGTCGTTCATCGGTTTTCTCAAACCCTGGAGAATGGGTCCGATTGCCCTGGCTCCGGCCAGTCGTTCGGTGAGTTTGTAAGCGATGTTGCCCGCATCCAAGTTGGGGAAAATCAGTGTGTTGGCATGGCCCTTCAACCGGCTGGCAGGGGCTTTTCTCGATGCCACCTCCGGGACCAGGGCAGCATCGACCTGGAGTTCGCCTTCGATCTTCAGATGCGGAGAGCGCACCCTGGCCGTTTCTACTGCCTCGATCACCCGGTCGACGGCCGGGTGCGACGCGCTACCGCTGGTCGAGAAAGAAAGCAGGGCAACTCTGGGTGTGGCTTCCAGGTAAAGACGGGTGCTGGCCGCCGAGGCAATGGCAATTTCTGCAAGTTGTGCCGGTGTTGGGTCAGGAATGACTGCACAGTCGGCGTAGATGAGAGCGCCGCTCTCGCCCAAGTGGGAATCAGGCAACACCATGAGGAAGAAGCTCGACAGCACTGAGGCGTTCGGCTGCAGGCCCAAACAGTGTAGAGCCGCCCTCACGGTTGACCCGGTAGTAGACACCGCTCCCGAAACGCATCCATCGTATTCTCCCCGGGCTACCAGCAGGGCACTAAAGTAGACGGGATCTTCAACTTGGCTCAGAGCTTCCCGGTAACTCATTCCCCGGGCGCGCCTTCTCTCGTACAGAAGCGCGGCCAGGTCTTCCAGTAGTGGTGAGTTCGAAGGATCGAGAATCTCCCACTTGGCTACGAGGCCCAGCTTCCGGGCTGCCCCTTCGATTTCTGAGGGACGGCCAACCAGGATCGGGTGTGCCACGCCGATTTCCGACATTTGATGGGCAGCCTGCACAATTCGAGTGTCGGATCCCTCGGGAAAAACAATCCGCTGCGGATCCTCTTTCGCCCGCTCGATGATCCGTGCCGGCAACGTCATAGCGGGCAATGTTGACCGTATTTTCATGGCGTGTCAAGATCGCCTCGTGAGGCTAAATATAAAGGAAATAAGGGGGAATTTATTTAGTCGGTCCAGTCGGAGAGATGGTTTCCGGAGAGGAACCAATCATCAGCTTCAGACCGGTCCCCCTCTCCTGAGAAACAAGGCTTGGTCGGATCTCAATTCCGACTGAGATTGGAGGGTTGCTGGTTGAAGGTTGGAAGCTCGGAGAACGCGGAACTCGAAAGTGCTAGCCACCCTGCTCTAGCCGGCGCCTGATTCGATCAACACTGGCCTGAGCTTCAATGCTCCCAGTTAAATCGGCGGCCTTCTGATAGTTTTCCAGTGCCCTCTTGTATTGATGTGTCTTTTCGTAGATGTAGCCCAGCCGATCGAAACTCTCCCCGTTGTTTTCGGATTTGAGCAGCGTGTTTCTCAAGAAGGCCGCTTCGGCCCCATCCAGGTTCTCTGCGAAAAGATAGGCCAGTCCAAGATTGAACCAGGCTTCGCCGTCCTCGGGAAACTTAACCGTATAAGTTGAGATGGCCTCAGCCGCTTCCGAATAGTGCCCGTCTTCGATGTGTTGAATACCCTTCTGGTAGCCGATGATGAGCAGGAACCGACTGGCTTCGGCCTGATCCGGATCGTAGTTCAGCACCTGGCTGAGATATCGTTCGGCCGGGTCGAGATTCTCGAGGTAATAATGGGACAGACCCAGCTGGAGGAGGTCGCTGGCAGTCGCTCTCTGGATCTTCGTGGCCTTTTCAAGATCTGCGACCGCCTGCTCATATTTCTGGAGGTTGTAGGCCGCGCTACCGCGCAACCGGAGCAGATCATATCGAGTCCTGGGTGACTTTGCGTGGGATACGGCCTGGTTCAGAGTAGGAACGACCTCCTGGAAGCGCCGTGAGTTGTAGTAAGCCTGGGCTAGACCAAGGTAAGTCTCAACAGCATTTTTCTTCAGGCGTAGAGCGGCCCGCAGTTCCGAGATGGCGCGCTCGTATTGTTTCAAATGAAGATAGGACAACCCCAGGATCCGATGGCCGCTCTCGTAATCGGGATATTCCTTGACCAGTTGCTCGAACTCATCGATGGCCTGCCGATACTGTCCCTGCTTGAAGTAGGAGAGTCCTTTCCGGTAGTCACCCTGAGCCAGACCCCAACTTCCTCCCAGGGATGAGAAGAGGACAACAACGGCTGGAACGCTCAGGAAAGCTTTTCCCATTGACCTCACCTAAAGAAAGTCTTCCAACGTTCCCGCTCACTCTTGGTCGGGACGGAGATGTTCTTGACTTCCAGCTGTTTCAGCAGGTCGAATACGTCGATCATCACATAGTAGGGCACGTTCGGAAGCGACTCGATGATGACCGGTTTGTCAGGATTCTGTTTTATTTTCGCTTGAACGTAGCCTCCAATCTCTCCTAGGGAGCTGGTCGCGTTCTTATCCACCTGAAACTGACCGTCTCCTTCTATCTTTATATGGATCGCTTCCTCGGGTTGCACATCGGGATCATTAGGGTCGTTTTCCGGGTATTGAAACTGCAAGCCTCGGTTGGAGGTAAATACTGCAGTCAGCATGAAGAAAATGATGAGAAGGAAGGCGATGTCCGCCATGGAGGAGGTAGGGATTTCAGACGTATGTCGCCGGCGCAGTTTCCGGAACAGCATCAGTTGGCCTCGCGAGCCCGGAGCCTTGTAAGCAGACCAATATTGCGGACCTCATTGTTCCGCAATGTCTCCATGACCTCGTCCACAGCTTGAAAGGCAACGTTGCGGTCAGCCTTGATCAAGAACTCCTTAGCAGGAGCTAGTTGGACGATTGCCGCCGCTCGCTGGCCGACATCTTCGGCCGAATTCATGGGCTCGGATTCCTGTTCGCCGTCCGTAAACCACAACTCGCCCGTGTCCTGGATCGCTACGATGGCCGCCCCATCGGTAACCTTGGTCTGTATCATCGAGGCCGGCAGTGCCACATTCGTTCGCTCGGGAGAGAAC
>CAZMGM010000017.1:26317-43135 GCA_964565865.1 uncultured Acidobacteriota bacterium
ACGAGGTGGTCAGCATGAAGAAAATGATGAGCAAGAAGGCAATATCCGCCATCGATGCAGTGGGCACCATGGGAGCGATCCGCTGGACTCTGTATCGCATGGTTGATCACTCCACCTCAGGGTGACTGAACTGATTGAGTCGTGCTCTGTCTTTCCACCTCGCTGAAAGTCTCCAGCAACATCGAGGCGCTGGTTTCCATGTCCAGAGAATAGTTGGAAACTTTGTTTGTGAAATAGTTATAGGCGGTTTGCACGGGCAAGGCGATGATGAGACCGGTCGCCGTCGTGATCAACGCCTGCGAGATCCCGGCAGCCACAGCCTGTGGCTGCCCCAGACCCACCTCTGCCAGGGCACTGAAGGCCTGAATCATTCCCACGACCGTGCCCAAAAAGCCAAAGAGTGGGGCTACGTTCGCAAGAGTTGCAAGGATCCACAACCCTCGCTCCAGCTTGGAGACTTCGTGCAGGGTGACGCTCTCCATAGCTTTTTCGATTTCTTCATGGGACTTCCCATAACGCAAGAGCCCTGATTTCAAGGTAGTGGCGACCGGATGATCATAGTCCTCACACACTTCGATCGAATGGCGAAGTTGGGATTCCCTAATTGAGGCAAGGACTTCAGAGAAGATCTCGGCGGTGTCTCCCTTGATGCGGTAGTAAGTGATTGCTCTTTCTATGATGAAGATAATTCCCAGGACAGAACAGATGACAAGGGGGATCATCATGGTCCCCCCTTGGATGATGTATTGCCAAACTTGTCCGATTAACAACACCACTTTATGACTCCTCTGGAAAGGTTCTACACATATTTCTTTAGACTGTCAGGATGCTTGAAAGTGTCAATATCGAAAACAGCCAATATAGCCACCTGCAGACAAACAAGTCAATTGACGACGAGCCACCCAACCCTCGTGAGAATGGCTCTTCTCTCGCTTCGCTGCGAAAACCCGTGAATCACCCGGGCTCTAGCAGCCCGTGGAATTGCCACCACGGGTTGCTAGTCGCTTTGGGGCCCTTTGATCTTCATTCTCTTCAGCTTTTCATGGAGGGTCGTAGGATTAATCCTCAGCAAGACAGCTGCCTTTTTTTGATTCCACTTGGTTTTCTTCAGGGCCGTCGTGATCAGATTTCTCTCAAATTCCAGCACCAGGTCTTTCAGCGACGTCCCATTCTTGCCCAGGTCAAGCTGCCTCATATTCATGGACGTCGATTCCAGGACCTCCCGTGGGAAGAGGTCCTCCCGGATAATTTTCTCTTCTGGAGCCAGGACAACAGCTCGCTCCATGACATTTTCCAGTTCCCTCACGTTTCCGGGCCAATCGTATTCCATCAGGAAACGCAGCGCGCCAGGGTCCAGCGTACAGAGGGGCGAGTCGTTTTCTTCGCAAAATCGACTGATGAAATGCTCGGCAAGAAGAGGGATGTCATCCTTCCTTTCCCGCAGAGGAGGGAGCGACAATATGATGACACTGAGGCGGTAGTAGAGATCCGTGCGAAAGCCTCCGTTTTGCATAGCCTCACGCAGATCGATGTTCGTGGCGGCTATGATTCGGACGTCCACTTTGACATTCTCGACCCCCCCTACCCGGCGAAATTCTCTTTCCTGGATCACTCGCAGGAGCTTGGCCTGCGTCTCCAGTTGTAGATTCCCGATCTCGTCTAGGAAGATAGTCCCTCCCTGTGCTGCTTCGAACAATCCTTTCTTGCTGTTTGTCGCTCCTGTAAATGCCCCCCGGACATGTCCAAACAGCTCACTTTCCAAGAGATCGAAGGGGATCGTGCCGCTGTTGACGGCTAGAAAGGCGGCGTCTCGACGGCTACTGCAGTTGTGAATGGCTTTTGCGATCAGCTCTTTTCCCGTACCACTTTCGCCTGTAATCAGCACGGTACTCCGCCGAGGTCCAATCTGTGTGACCAGCTCGAAGAGTTGGCGCATCTTTTCGCTCTTACCTATGATGTTCTGGAAATGGGCCTGGGTGCGCAGAGTTTTCTTGAGTTGCTGGTTTTCTCTTACAAGTTGCTGCTTTTCGAGTCCATTTTTAATCACTAACAACAGCTCGTCGTTCTTGAACGGCTTTGTGATGAAATCGAATGCTCCTCTCTTGGTGGCGGAAACTGCGGTCTGGATGGAGGCATAGGCGGTAACCATGATGACAACAGCCTTCGGATACCTGGCAACGAACTCAGAGAGTACCTCCAGTCCCCCCATCCCGGGCAGCATCAGGTCCAGCAGAACCAAATCACAGGGGTAATCTCTGGAGACTGCCAGACCCTCCTCTCCACTCGAGACGGTTTTAACCTCGTAGCCTTGACGTCTCAAGAGCCGGGCGATCACCTCGCGTATAATCGCTTCGTCATCAATCACGAGGATTGAGGATGGTGCGGACATAGCACTCATTTAGTGGAGGCGCTTCACCGGAAGGCGAATGGTAAAGGTGGTGCCGTACCCTTCACGACTCTCCACCATGATTCTGCCAGAATGTTCTTGGATGATTCCGTAGCTCACTGAAAGTCCCAGACCCGATCCTTTTCCCATTGTCTTGGTGGTAAAGAAGGGATCGTAGATATTCTTGATCGCATCTGCAGAGATGCCGGCCCCCGTATCGCGGATCTCAATAATCAGATGGGACTCTCTCTGGGCTGAGAGTACTGCCATCTTTCCTCCCTTGGGCATCGCGTCTCTGGCGTTCAGGAATAGGTTCATGAAAACCTGCTGCAACCGGCCCCCATTACCGAGCGTATTGGGCAGGCCTGGATCCAGATCAAGTTTGACTTCAATGCCGGCCTTTTTCAAGGAGTGGTCGAGCAGAGCCAGGGCTTCAAGCATCAGCAGGTTGAGGTTGACGTCTTGGAAGTCACTGCCGTTGACCCGAGCAAAGTTGAGGAGGTTGTTGATGATCTCGGAGGCCCGGAAGCTCTGTTTCTCAATTTTCTCGAGTAACTCTCTGCTGGGGTTGTTCTCGTCGGTTTCCTCAAGCAGTATCTGAGCGTAGCTGGAGATGCCGGCGAGCGGTGTGTTCACTTCGTGAGCTACACCTGCGGCAAACAGCCCGATGGAGCTGAGTTTCTCAGCCTGGAGAAGTTGACTCTCCAGTTGAGCCTTCCTGGTCACGTCGTCTAGGACGATCAGGGTTCCTGTGTTCGTGTTGCTGCTGGAGACGAACGGTGCCGTAATCACGCTGACCAGCCGGGTCTCTTCACTGGCACACTCAAGATGAATCTTGGTTAACCGGTTCGTTCCTCGGACTGTCCAGTCCTTCTCGGCCGTAAAACGTCGCAGCGCCTGGATAAAGCTTTCCGGAAAAATAGCCTGGATATATCTTCCTACGGTTTGATCGGCGGCCATGCCGTAGAGTCTTTCCAGGGCACTGTTCCAGGTCGTAATCTGTCCTTCAGGGTCGACAACACAGACTCCGGCGGTAATGCTCTCAACGACGTTTTCATAATAGGCCTTGAGCTCGCTTAATTCGGAAGCATTTGCCTCCAGAGACCGGTACAGTAGTGCATTGTCGAGAGCAATCGCAGCGTAGTCGGAGAGAGTGCGAAGCAGATGCAGGTCGGGGCTGTCCAGAAGCCTCCCATCCCGTCTGGGACCAAAGCAAAGCAGGCCGATCACACGGTCGCCGTTGCGCAGGGGCAGTACGTACCGAAGGCCGAGACCTTTAACTGTTTCCACTGCCTCGGCTGGAAAAGCCTCCCTCTGTCGCACCAGAGCGTCCGCCGCGAAGTCCAGCCTGCGGAGGTTCTGGCGGGTCAGTAGGAGCGAAGGGACGTCTAGTTGAGTCTTCGAAACAACGCTGAAAAGCCGAAAGGGATAGGAGTCGGAAGTTGACTCGACGCGTGTCAAAAAGACTTCGACCGGATTTACGTCGAGGGTGCGGCGGAGACGCTGGGAGAGTGTTGTCACCAATACCGACAGGTTCACCTGGGAGCCCAGAGCTCGGCCAAAGTCTGCGAATGACTGTCGATAGTCATAGCGATCTTTATAGAAATAACGGTCGATCTGTTCCTGAACCAGGTTTTTAAGCGGAGCGAAGAGGAAGGCAACGATCAACGCTGCGGAGGCAAAGATCACGAACCTGGATTCCCCCGCCATTCCCTCCGCTGCCTTTCCGATCAAAAGAGTCAGTCCCACGTACAAGACCACCAGCACGGAGCTCGAAAGTAGATAGGCCAGGCTCTGCTTAAAGAAAAAGTCTACGTCCATCAACCGGTATCGCGTGATGGCGTAGCCAAAGGCCAGCGGGATGAACAGCAGTGACAGAACCGACACCTCCATCCAGGGTTGAATGGGCCAGCCCGCCAGGAAGGGGATGGCGTAGGCTGCCAGCAGCGGAAGTATCGCTCCCAGGGTCCCCAGTGCGATCCATTTGAGTTGTTGTTTCTCCAGTGTATCCGCGCCATGGCGTCGCAGCACGAGCACGCAGGCACCGAACACCAGAAACGCAGCAAAGTGTAAAAGGTGGAGTTTGTCAAAAAAATTGAGGAGCAATGTAGTTCTAGGAAAACCCAGAATGGTAAGCCAGTTCCCAAACCAGAGAGCAAAGATGAGCATCAGAAAGAGCCCTGGAATGTACAGTAGCGAAGCGTCCAGCGGGCGCCTGACCAGCCAGCCTAGGGAGCGGGGAAAACGACAGCAGTAGTGAACGAAAAGAGGCGGCAACAAAAGGAACGCCGTTACGTCGACCCAATAGATCAGCAGGTCAAAAGAGTCCACCCTTCCAGAATGCCGATAGAGAAGAAAGACGAATGTCACAAGACTGAAAAGGTAAAAGTGGAAAGCTCCCGCCGCGTTCCGTCCGCGAATAAAGATGAGCAGTCCTGCCAATAGATAGCCACTGGCCACAATGGCCAGAAGAACATCCGTGCGAGCAGGTTGGTTCGTGGGAACTAATGAAACGACAAAGCTTTCCTCACTGTCATCTCGATGCCGGATTAAATAGGTCGCTGGGGGGTTGCCGGGCATTCCTTCGGCTAAGAGTTCCTGCACTTCGACCAGATCGTCCAGGTTCCTGACAGGAATACCATTGATTCCGATCAACAGATCGCCGGTTCTTAGAGCGATACTTCCGCTGGCTACGGATTGGGACGTAAAGCCCGCAACTTCAACTCCCCGCTGCGACTCGCGCCATTCCACTCCGTCCGAAGCCTGCTGCCAGCGACTTCTGTCGACTACGTTGAGCACGCCGAGATAGAGCGCACATCCGGAAAGTACTAGAACCAGAATTGCCTTCAGTCTCGACGAAAACATCTCAATCTCTCAAAGTCTGGTTAGGGCGACTGGGCACATTTCTCCTGTTCCCATTCGAAATGCAAGATGGATGCCAGCCAGTGGCGTTCCCTTTGGAAGACTCCCAAATCCTTCCGTTTCAATGACATAAGGATTCCGACAGTGGGAGTCTACAGGCGACAGAGAAACATGCACATCCATTTTATTGGAGTTCACTCCATTTCTTTGGAGAGGAGGTGGTGAGACTCGAAGCCTTAATGTTTTGTCGAGGGAAGCCGGCTAAAAATTTACGGCCAGTCCGCCCCGCAAGCTTCTTGGCTGTTGAACGAGGATGAGGTCTGGTCCTGAACTCGGCAGGGAACCAAGGTTTTCGTTCAAAAGATTGCGAATATCGAGCAAGGCTTCCAATCGATACTCTTTCAGGAAATTGAGGCCCAGGAACCTGACGAGGATTACCGGCACGGGCACAAGTTGCCTGATGAAAAGGTTAATGCTGCTGTTGGGCGTTTCGTAAATGTCTGCAATAGGATCTACGGCCGTAATGGGCTGGCCGGAAGGAACCGCTCGAAGAACGGCTGTAACCCTAGTTTCTGATTGGGGAACATAGGTTTCCAGCTCGGCGGCGAGAGCGTGGAATCCGTGCTGACGGAAGAGTGCGCCCAGGGCAGAGGCGTCGACGAAGACATGCTGGCGGTTGAGGGGATCAATGCTCGGGCCACTCCCGCGGACGTACGAGAGGGCAGCCCGAATGTTGTCTCGGAGCCGATGGTTGACGGTCAGTCGATATCCCTTGGTTCGGGAGTGAGAACCATGCAGGTCGAGGAATTCGACATGGTCTGCACGGGGAAATCGAGTAAGAAGATGGGGGGCAGTTCCCAGGAGGCGGGAATCAAAGGCTGCGACCTGAAGTTTAGTGGAGGCTGAAAGTTGGTGGGAGATGCTGGCCTCGTAGTGGCGAGCTGTACCCACCCTTACCTGATCCCCAACGCTGGACAAGTGGATCGCGTTGTTGAGGTACATCCGTTCGCCGCCTGGCAGGTAGATACTATTGCTGAGGGTGTCGCGTTTTGAGGAAACTGACATCTGAACCGATGTAGCTCTCGTTGGTTGATAGGTGACCCTAGCGTTGGGACTGAGGAAGTAGTTGCTGAACCGCCTCCTTACCTGGTTCATTTCCGCTCCCCACATGAACGACAACCCGGGGGCGACCTGCCAGCTGTCCTCGAATCCCAGGGTCAGGATCTTCGTGGTGCCTGAGGCTCTCCGGTATTCGTCTTCACCCGCAATCAGAGACGGGTTGTTGAGGAGAGCAAGATTGGGTTCGGCAAAGGCGACTCTTCCATATCCCATCAACAGACGGAGCTGGTGGTTCCCCCCCAAATCGTAGTTGAGCCAGTTCTTGATGCGGAAGAGGCTGTCATTTCCGGAGTTGAATTGGCCGGCAAAAATGTATTCGGTGCCGTCTGGAAGTCGATCGCGGGCTCCGAAGTTAGTCGTGGTTCCGTGAGAGGCATTTCCTGGGAATACCAGTAGATCCGATCCCAACCCGGCGCTGGTATAGATCTCGAAAACGCCGTCTTTGAAGAAGGGTTGGGACTGGTCCTCGGGGTCACTGTCTTGAGATAGGGCCCGAAATATGAGCCGGCGGTTGCCTGATCCCCGCAGCAATGCCGCCACTCCGGCAGCATGCGTCCCTTCATGTCTCAATCCCAGGGTTTCTTGGACGACAAGGCTTATAACCGCAGTTTTACCGGGTAGGACCTCCACCAGGCGGTCAAACGGCCCCTGGTAGCGAGAACTCTTGACCATGAGCTTATAGGAGCTCGCAGTCACATTTCTCACGTAAATCTGACCGGCCTCATCGGTAGTGGTCAAAAGGGGAATTGCGTTTCGCGAGATCAGGTCGACAAGGCTGATGAGCAGCCCGGGACGCAGTTTTCCGTCCTGATCGCGGACAACTCCGGCCAGATTCCCTGCAGAGTTAGCAAGCAGGCCGTGAATGGAGACCAAGAAAAGGGCGAAAAATACAATAACCGCCGAAATCCGCCTAATAAATCCAAGCACGGAGGTCCTCACTCTCGCGGATGCATTGTAGACTCGTTAGATGAAGGGCGTCAACTGAGGGTTCAGCAAAGCCGAGGTCGTGAGTCGGGAGTCGAACAGTGCAGATAAAAAGGGCACTGAACCCTTGGTTTGCCCCCGAAAACGTCTGTTTTTCATGACAAGTGTGCGCGTTTCGAGGCACATTGACACCTGAGATCTTAGAACCCTCAGACGTCACTATCCCCAAAGTAAATGAGGAGCGTGACATAGCTCCGCTTCAAGTAATCCTGATAGTCTCTTCGTCCTTATCTGAGCCGTGAACTAAGCCAACCGAAGTGGGGCTTTCCGAGAAACTTCGAAGAGGCGGGGGACCGCTCCTGTGGTGACCAAGACGAGCACGGAAACACCGCAAAGACTCGAGCCATTAGGACATTTTCATCGGCCCGGGATGGGCGCCATATCAGGAAGCTGGCGGGCAAATCGAACTCGGCAGTAGCGATCAGCGTTGTATAATCCGTCAATGTCCGTGCGAGTTCGGTTTGCTCCCAGCCCAACGGGCCTTCTCCATGTGGGTAACGTGCGCACTGCCCTCTTTAACTGGCTTTTTGCAAGACAGTGTGACGGGGTTTTGATCCTGCGGATTGAAGATACCGATGTGGAGCGTTCGGAAAAGCGATTCGAGGATCAGCTGCAGCGCGATCTGC
The DNA here is from genome assembly GCA_964565865.1 of uncultured Acidobacteriota bacterium. GTDB lineage: Bacteria > Acidobacteriota > UBA6911 > RPQK01 > CBDAPI01 > CBDAPI01. Next base: position 34,295 of record CAZMGM010000017.1, read on the forward strand.
GCTGGTTGGGTCTGAACTGGGATGAAGGGGCGGATGTGGGTGGGCCTCACGGACCCTACCGCCAGACCGAGCGTCTTGCGATCTATCGGCGTGTCGCGCAGGATCTGTTGGACGACGGGCGAGCCTACCACTGTTTTTGTACTCAGCAGACTCTGGTGGGCGTACGCCGGGAGCAACTCACCCGTGGGCAGTCTCCCCGTTACCCCGGAACCTGTCGCGATCTCGAGCCGGAAACTTCGGCGAAACGGGTCGCCTCGGGGGAGCCGGCCGTGTTGAGATTTAAAGTGCGAAAAGGCGAGATCTCTTTTTCGGACCTTGTCTTTGGAGAGTTAGCCATCGACAGCCGCGAGGTTGGAGATTTTGTTCTTTTGCGTTCCGATGGCTCTGCTCAATACAACTTTGCCGTAGTTGTCGACGATATGTTGATGAAGGTAAGCCATGTCATTCGCGGGGAAGGGCACATTTCTAATAACCACAGACAGATCCTGATTTACGAGGCGCTAGGGGAACAACCACCTTGCTTCGCACACCTTTCAACCATTCGGGCTCTGGATGGGACAAAGCTTAGCAAGCGTCACGGTTCCGTTTCCGTGCAGGAATTTCGCCGCCAGGGCTATCTCCCGGAAGCCCTCCTCAATTGTCTGGCGCTGTTGGGATGGAGTCCCGAGGAGGATGGCTCCGAACTCCTGGAGCCATCAGAACTAGTCACCCGTTTCCGTTTGGAGCGAGTCAACAGGGCTCCGGCCATCTTCGACGGAGACAAGCTCAAGTGGTTGAATCGCCAGTACCTTGGGAGGCTGGCACCCCGCCGACTCGCGAATTTGGCTGTCCCCCACCTGGTATCCCAGAATTGGGTCACTCTGCCTGTCGCCCCTGCGGGGCAGAAGTGGCTCGAGTCCCTGGTCGAGGGCCTGAAGCAGTATCTGAACAAGGCAGAGGACATTGTTGAAGCTGGGGCGGTCATCTTTGATTTTTGTCCAGAGCGAGACTTGACAGACGACGAAGTCGCCTTACTGCGTACCCAGGGCACCTCCTACAGGGTCTTGCTCGAACTGCAAAAGCAGACCGGGGAGACGAATGTATTTACCGCCGAGGCCTTCGATTCGCTTGTAACCAGAATACGGGACACCGTCGGCGTGAAAGGAAAAGCTCTCTTCCATCCGCTTCGCTTGGCCTTGACAGGAAAAGCCTCTGGACCGGATCTGAAGGTGATTGTGCCCTTGATCGAGGAGGGCAGTCGCCTGGATTTTCAGCAGCCCATCCCCGGAATTTCAGAACGAATCAGCCGACTGCTTTCACATTTGTCATGATCGTTTTTGGGATTCAGGCGGTCACGGAAGCCTTGAGGTCTTCCGCCGCAAGGGTGGAGCGCTTATGGGTGGTTAGAGGGGGCAGTGGCGGGCGCCTCCAGGCCATCCTTGATCTTGCCCGCAGTCGGCGCATACCTTTGCAGTTCGAAGCGGCTAGGTTCCTTTCGCGCCGCGCCGGTTCTCCGGGGGCCCACAAGGTAGTAGCCCGACTAGGAGAAGTGGACACGGTCTCACTGGGGCAGGTGCTCGAATCTAAGTTGCTGCTGCTGGCCGACGGTGTGGAGGATCCCCGGAATCTGGGGGCTCTATTTCGCACTGCGGAGGCCACGGGTGTTGACGCCGTCATCCTTCCCGACAGGAGGTCGTGCGGTCTGACATCCACTGTCGTGGAGACCAGTTCCGGAGCAGCTTTACACGTTCCGGTCGTGCGCGTCACCAACTCGGGAAGAGCTCTCGACACCCTCAAACAGAAGGGCTTCTGGGTGCTGGGATTGGACGTGCAGGGGGAAGAAAGGCTGGATGGGGTCGATCTGGTTGTGCCCCTGGTCCTGGTGGTGGGAGGTGAGCACAGGGGGCTGCGGCCCTCTGTGCGCAACCGTTGCGATTATCGGGTTGGGCTCCCCATGCTGGGTCGTGTTCAGTCTTTAAATCTATCTGTGGCCGCCGGAGTCGTGCTGTACGAGATCATCTTCGCCCGGGACAAATGAAAAGAAGGGGATAGTTGACTCTGTCCCCTGTTTTCCTTAATCGACCTGACGGGGCTCCAAAATGAGATTAGACCAGCCATCGACCCGGGCACTGAAGTCGGCAGGAATCAGCAAGGTGGAGCTATATTCGAGAACAATCGCCGGTCCGCCGATGCGGTTTCCCGGACGCAGCCTGGACCGAATATAGAAGGAGGTAGGTGGAGAAGTATCGTCAAGGTGCACTTTCTTTTCCTGCACCAGTGCTTGCTGGGAAGGTTTTTCTGACCCCAGTTCTTGACTCTCAAAGGCAACGGCGGGCGGCTGTCCCTGGCCGGAGACTCGCAGGGTGACGATCTCAAGGGGGATCCTGGGGCTGGAGTAGCCGTATTTCCGCAGGTGTGCTTCGTGAAAGCGAACTTTGAAGTCGTCGTCAAAGAGGACGTTGAGTTCAAAAGACTGTCCTGGGTAGCGAACGTCCAGGGAGCGTTGGAGCTTCACCTCGGGGCGGTCAAACCCCTCCGCCTGGAGTTCTTCTAGGACCTTTTGCTCCAGCTGAGCGAAAGTCGACTCGATCCGTTGCGCTATCTCAGCATCTTCGGAATTGGCCAGGATCGTGATCGAGGCGTCTCGCCTGACGCTGCTTTGCACCGTTCCAAGAGCAGAAGTGGTGCCAGGATTGACGGGGACGAGCACACGTGGAATCAGGAGCGTGCGGGCCAGATCGCAAACATGCAAACCACCCGCCCCCCCAAAGCTGACCAGTGTGAAGTCGCGGGTATCATAACCCTTTTCCAGGGAAGCAACTCGGATAGCCTGCTCCATCTGGGCATCCACTATAGACCGAATGCCTCGGGCAACAGTCCTGGGACTCCAGTCCGTGCCGGAGGCTTCAGTGAGTCCGGAGGCCAGTTCTTCCAGCCCCGATTCGACTCGATCGGGCTGAAGCGGGAAATCTCCTCCCAGAAACCAGTCCGGCTCGAGCAGACCCAGGTATAGATTGGCGTCGGTCACGGTAATCGCCTCACCCGTTCCGTAGCACCTGGGTCCGGGGTTTGCCCCTGCACTTTGGGGCCCAACCTTTAGGATTCCCCCGCTGTCTACAAAGGCGATGGAGCCTCCGCCGGCACCAACCGAACTCATATCGATCATTTGCATCGGCACTGACAAGCCGGCAACAGTCGCTTCCCTGGTCGTTGTGATGCCACCGTTACAAAGGCAGACGTCGGTTGACGTGCCACCCATGTCGAAGGTAATGACGCTGCCGAAACCGGCTCGCTGGGCCACGTCGAAAGCACCGACTACGCCCGCCGCCGGACCCGACAGAATGGTGCAAATAGGTTCCTTAACAGCGTGGCTGGCTGAAATCGTACCGCCGTTGGACTGCATGACTCTCAGCTTCTTGCCCTTGAGTTCTTGGCTGTCTTCAAGCTGACTCAGATAGGAGGAAATGACCGGTGTGAGATAGGCGTTGATTACGGTTGCCGATGTTCGTTCGAACTCCCGAAACTCTGGCAGTACCTTGTGGGAGAGGGACACGGGTTTAGCTATGGACTCTAGAATCTCAGCGATTCTCATCTCTGGACCCGGGTTGAGATAGCTGTAAAGAAGCACTACTGCAATCGCCTCTGGATCGATCTGCTCGACTTTGCCACGCAGCCAGTCCAGACTTTTCTTTTCCAGCTTGACCAGCTCACGACCGCTCCAGGAAGTTCGCTCCTTCACGCCGATTCTGTGGCTTGGATCAACCAGGGCCTCTGGCCTAGAAGCCGTCAGGCTGTAAAGCTCGGGCCGATTCTGACGACCAATTTCAAGAATATCCTCAAAGCCCTGGTTCGTGATCAGCAGCGTTCTCGCCCCCTTACGCTCAAGGAGGGCGTTGGTCCCTACGGTAGTGCCGTGCTGGATCAGGTTCAGCTCTCCTTCGATTCTGCCGAGGCCCGTAAGGACGGCCTGGGATGGCCGATCCGGCGTTGAGGGGACCTTGAAAACGGAGACCTGAGCGCCATCTATGACGACGAAATCAGTAAAGGTCCCACCTGTGTCGATTCCAATTCGTAGCATGGAAATCCCTTCGAAGGCGTCGCCCTTACTCGCGATCCCGACCTGAAGAGCGAATAGCCGAGAGTCCTCGCACGGGTCAGCCTAAATCTGTTCCCCTTCCTGAAGCGCGAAAAGGATTAGCTCGAAGCATGAAGGTGCTAAAATACACGACCGGTCAAACTCCTAGCAACACTCCATCAGCAAAGTCTCAGGGAGACCGGTTTTAGATATGACCCGGCGCGCTGGTCGGGCAGACACTGAATTAGAGATGCCTCGAAGAACGCTGATTCAAAAAATCTACTGGACTTCCGCCGGCCTGGCGACCCTAGTCATCGGGTTCCTGGTCAGTGTGACCTTCCTCAACCCCAGCTCTGTGGGCAATACTCACTTCGTCGCCAACATCAATCTCTGGGCGTTTATCTGGGCCGTTAACTTCCTTCTTTTTCTGGTTCTCTGCTTCGTGCTTGCGCGGAACTTGATCAGGATCTATTTCGAGTATCACTCGAACCGACCGGGTCCTCACATCAAGAGTAAGCTGATCATTACCTTTACTCTGTTCTCGCTTTTCCCTGCAGTACTCATGTCGTTCCTGGCCTTTGGTCTGATCAACAGCAATCTCCGGCTTTGGTTCACTTCGCCTTCCGAACAGCTCCTCGACTCGGCTGAGTCTGTGGTGGCCTCTTTCTATGAGCAGAACCGTCGTCTCGTCCACGAATCATTGCGCCAGGTTGCGGCTTCGGTAAACCTGGAGAAGCTGCGACTGGATGGGGAGGACGCAAATCTACCCCTGAGCTTCGAGGGATTGGCGATTTACTCTTTAAAAAAGGAGCAGGTGTGGTCGCGAGGCTGGAGGTCGGAGGAAGTGCTCCCGGCGCTCGAGCAGGCCCTCAAGGGTGAGAACCCATACCACCGCCGGCGGGGCAATGAAGTGAACCGGGCCGACATCGATCTGGTACTGGCCGCGCGACCGATTCGAGATGGGACCGGAACGATCAGGGGTATCCTGGTGGGTCAGCACGTCATCCCGACCAGTGTCGAGTTCAACACTCTGGAGGCGGTCAAGGCTCGTGTAACGTTCAACGCAATGAAAGGCTCGTTACGCCAGATTCAGGTCAATTATATCCTGATACTCGCGCTTACGACGCTGGTGATGATCTTCGGCTTTGTCTGGCTGGGCACCCATATCGCACGTAAAATCACGGTTCCGTTGGAGGCCCTGGCAACTGGAGCCCGCCAGCTGTCGGACGGAAATCTCGACTATCGTGTCAACGTGAAGGCTGCTGACGAACTGCGTGTGCTGGTGGATTCCTTCAACCGCATGGCGACTGAGATCCGAGAGAGTCGCCGCGAACTGGAGAAGGCCAACGAAGAACTCGTGCAAACCAACAAGGAACTTGCCGAAGGCCGGAACTACATCGAACGGATTCTTCAAAACATCGGCACAGGAGTGATGAGTGTGGACCGCCACGACATGGTGCGAACGGTCAACCAGGCCGCACTCCGCATCCTCAAGGCGGAGCGGGAAAAGGTTGTGGACCATCCCCTGAGAGAGGTTGGGGGTGGGAACATTTATCAGCATTTCGCAAAAATGAAACAGCGGGCGAAGCTTTACGACTCCTATCGCCGCGAGATCGTACTCAGCCAAGCAGACCAACAGGTCTATATTGCTGCGACTGTGACCGCCAATCCACAGACAACAGGGAGCAGAGAGGAGTTTCTGGTCGTTTTGGATGAGCTGACCGAGCTGATTCGAGCTGAAAAGTTTGCTGCCTGGCAGGAAGTGGCGCGACGGCTGGCCCACGAGATCAAGAACCCGTTGACGCCGATCCAGCTCTCAGCAGCACGGGTGAGCAGCAGATTTGCAAACCTGGACCATTCGAGTCCGGCGGCGCTGGAGGAATTCGGGAGAGTCCTGCAGGATTCGCTGAGCATCATCACCGCTGAGGCCCGGACGTTGAAGACTCTGGTCCAGGAGTTTTCCCGATTCGCAAGATTGCCCATCAGCAAGCCTGTTGAAACTGGCCTGCATCAACTCATCGACCAGACCCTCGATCTCTATGACGGTTCGATGAGTTCTGTCCGGATTTGCAAGAACTTCGATTCCCGCATTGGAACTGTCATGGTCGATCCGGAACAGATGCGCCGAGTGTTTGTAAACCTTATTGACAACGCACTCGATGCCATAGCCGACTGCGAGTACGAGCGGACCTTGACCATCGCCACTTGCTTCAAGCAGGCCAACGATTCTGTCACTGTAGAATTTGCCGACAATGGCGCGGGGGTTGCGCGGGAAGACTACGAAAACCTTTTCTTCCCCTACTTTTCGAAAAAGACAAAGGGCACTGGCCTCGGGCTGGCGATCGTTCAGCAGATCGTCAATGACCACAGCGGCTACGTCCGAGCTGAGCCCAATCAACCCAGGGGCATGAAATTCCGAATAGAGATCCCGGTTCACCAGTTTTCTCAGCAAGAAGAAGTTCGAGGATTGTCGTGAAGGCCAGCGTGCTCATCGTCGACGATGAGGTGAATGTCCAACGGTCTCTTAGAGGGGTCCTGGAAGACTCCGGATACGAGGTCCAGACAGCGGGTTCCGGCGAGGAGTGTCTCGAACTGCTGGAGAAGACTTCAGTTGACATCATGTTTCTTGACGTTTGGCTGCCCGGCAGGGATGGGTTGGAGGTTCTAGAGGAGATCATGGCGCGACGACAGCACCAATATGTGATCATGATCTCCGGTCACGGGACGATCGGGACCGCGGTCAAGGCCACCAAGCTGGGAGCATTTGACTTCATAGAGAAGCCGCTAACAGCAGAAAAGATCCTGCTGGTCCTGGAACATGCGCTGAGACAGCAACAGCTGGAGGCCGCCAATCGGAACCTACGCGACCTCCTGGGCCGGCAGACCGTCATGATTGGTGACTCGGTTCCAATGCAGGCCCTGCGCCAGCAAATTGGATATGCGGCCCCCACGGAAGCCCGTATTTTGATCTATGGAGAAAACGGTACCGGAAAGGAACTGGTTGCCCGACTCCTCCATCTGGGAAGTAACCGGCACGATCAGCCCTTCGAAGACGTCAACTGTGCTGCCATCCCGGAGGATCTGATCGAGAGTGAGCTCTTCGGATGCCTGAAGGGAGCGTTTACCGGTGCCAGCGAGGATCGGAAGGGGAAGCTGGAGCTGGCTCACAAAGGGACGCTGTTCCTGGATGAAGTGGGAGACATGAGCCTGAAGACTCAGGCCAAGCTGCTGCGCGTGCTGGACGAACTGCGATTTCATCCGATCGGAAGCGACGCAGCCGTAGAGGTAGACGTCAGGGTCATCGCTGCGACCAATAAGGATCTCGAGCACGAGATCTCGCAAGGAAGGTTTCGAGAGGATCTTTTCTTTCGCCTCAACGTCATTCCTTTCGAGGTCCCTCCGCTGCGGGAGCGCAATGAAGACGTCAAAGCGCTGGCCCAGTACTTTCTGGAGCACTTTTGCCGGCAGAACGGCAGACCCCAAAAGAGCCTGATGCCGCCGGTTCTCAAACGCCTTCAGGCATACCGTTGGCCCGGTAACGTCCGGGAGCTAAAGAACGTCGTAGAGCGTCTCGTGATCATGGAGCCTGCAGACAGGGTCGAAGTTACCCATCTTCCCCAGGCAGTCCTTCAGGCCGACGGCCCCGGGCGGGGCGGTGTCTCCGGCTGGCAGGCCGCCCGGGCAGAATTCGAAAAGACGTATCTCCAAGCACGATTGAAAGAACATACCTGGAACATCTCCAGAACTGCCGCCGCGATAGGGATGGAGCGAACCCACCTGCATCGTAAGCTGAAGGCCTACAAGATCAAGGCTCGTTCATGAGGGACCAGGCCAAGGCCTTCCTTGTTTATCTGCGCTACGAAAGGAATTACTCTCCCCACACTTTGAAAAGCTACCGGCGTGACCTTGACGAGTTCACAAGGTACCTGAAGGCTGGCAGTTCGTCTCCAATCGAACTGGGCTCGCTGGACCACATCACGATTCGAGATTTTCTCGGCCACCTGGTTGGGAAGGGAAATCAGAAACGTTCAGTTGCTCGAAAGCTAGCCAGCCTGCGTTCCTTTTTTCGCTTCCTCCACCAACGGGGAGAGTTGACCTCGAATCCAGCTCAGCTGGTGGCGACTCCCAGGCAACCAAAACGTCTCCCGCGTTTCCTCTCTGTACATCAGATCGAAGAGTTGCTGTCCCTTCCGGACCTGAACACAATCCGAGGAAAAAGGGATTCGGCTATGCTGGAGGTTCTTTATGGGACGGGGATCCGGGTGGGCGAGCTGGTCGCTCTCGATCTGGGAAGTGCAGGTCTCGAGGAAGGCTTATTGCGGGTCCCTGGCAAGGGTAGGAAAGAGAGAATAGTTCCCTTTGGGCGGCCTGCAGCAGAATCTTTGCGGCGCTATCTTCCGGTGCGAAACGAAATCGTTCAAAAACGGCGGCCGGCCCGATTACCGGAGGCACTTTTCGTGAACATGAGAGGAGGTCGGCTGACTTCCCGATCCGTACAGCGCATTCTGAAAGGCTACGTGCAGCAGAGTTCTCTGGCGCTGTCAGCCCATCCACATTTGTTGCGCCACAGTTTCGCTACGCACTTGCTTAACAATGGAGCGGACCTGAGGAGCATTCAGGAACTTCTGGGTCACGAAAACCTCTCTACAACCCAGAAATATACCCATCTTTCGCTTGACGAACTGGTCCGTATCTACCGATCCTCTCATCCGAAGGCTTAGCAGCCCTTATGTGGACTCCTTCTGTCGAGGGTCCTGGTCGAATTCTGCGACTTCAGTTGATGTTGG
>CAZMGM010000018.1:0-1490 GCA_964565865.1 uncultured Acidobacteriota bacterium
GATGATATAGGCACGGTCGGTTATTTTCAAAGTCTCACGAACGTTATGGTCGGTAATGAGCACACCGATGTTCCGCCGTTTGAGGTGAACAACAATACGTTGAATGTCCTGAACCGCCAGAGGATCAATTCCTGCAAACGGTTCATCAAGCAAGATAAAGGATGGCTTGGTGACGAGAGACCGTGCGATCTCGAGACGCCGGCGCTCACCGCCCGATAAAGCGTAGGCGGGCTGTGTCCTCAACGAGGCGATACCAAACTCCTCCAGTAGGTCGCTCACAGTCTGGTCTTCCAGGCCATGGCCCAACTCCAGAGTTTCCGCTATGGCATACAGGTTGTCTTCAACACTCAGACGCCTGAACACAGAGGGCTCCTGAGGTAGATAGCTTATGCCTTTTCTGGCTCTGAGGTACATGGGGAGGTGGGTGATGTCTTGTCCGTCTAAAAGCACCTGCCCACGGTTGGGAGGCGTCAAACCAACAATAATATAGAAGGTGGTCGTCTTACCTGCACCGTTGGGTCCAAGCAGGCCAACAACTTCTCCTTCTTTGATCTGTAAGCTGACCTTCTGCACAACTCTGCGTCCTCGATAAGACTTGTCGAGATCGTTAACCATCAGAGTCTTTTCGACTCTCCGAAGTGTGGGTCTCATGGTTGTCCTTCGATCAGCAGAGTATCATCACCCAGGGTGAAGGTCAATTTGCCTCCAATCGCTTTACGTTGTTTAGAATCAATTACTTGAGCTGTGTTTCCTGTGACCGTTACGGTGCCATCGGCGGGCACGTAAACCGCTGTTTTCCCCAGCACCCGTCTATCCCCCTCCACCATCGTAACACCGTCCAAAGCGACCATTTTGAGGAGCTGTGTGAGGTCGGGTCCATTGAAGTGAAGTGTCATCTTTGAGGCCGTGACCTCCATGTCCTCAGACTCGGCCTGCACCTGACCCGAAAAAATGGCCTGGTGGGATTTTCGGTCGAGCGTAAGACGATCGGCCGTCACGTCATATACCGTCGCTTGTTCTCCCCGCACCATCTTCAGTGAGGCCCGAATCGAGCCCTCTGCTTCCAGAAGCAGGCGCCGGGATTCCAAGCGCATGTCGTCGCTTTCAATTGTATTTGCCCCCATTTGAAGCTGAGGGCGTCCATGATAAGTAATCCAGGGGCTTCCGCCTTTCACTCTCATTCCACCCGCTTTGATAATCACGGCCTTACTCCCCTGAACCCGGGTTTCCACCGGGCCCTTGGCCTCAATCTCGTGGTCAACGGCATTGAGCCAAAAACTGGAAGCGTTGGTTGAGCTGCTAACCTCACCCGTATCGGTCATGCTTTGAAGGAGGGGGGGGTGCTCTCCACTCACCTCAATGATTTCCCCACCAGTCCTGATCAAGCCCCGCTCACCCTTGAGCTCAATTTCCCCCTCCTGGGTCTTCTGCGACACCTGGAGTTCTCCAAGGAGTTCGCTCTCACGCAACTTCCCATCCGGCGTGTAGTG
>CAZMGM010000018.1:1500-6329 GCA_964565865.1 uncultured Acidobacteriota bacterium
TTGGTTTAGCCCTCCCCTCTCCATCCGAACTGGACCGCTTGCCAGCAGGGAGACGGGGATGCCCTCTCTATACTTGTTTGTCAATTGGGAGGCCTGGATCACGGTCTTGTGCTCATCCGCCTGATCCAGGAGTTTGGAGGTTCCGGCGGTATCCAGTCTGTGAAGCTTGCCTTCGCGGAAGATAATCGTAATCTCATTCTCGGCACTCAAGGTCCGCCGGTCTCCGCCCTGCTCGGCGATGAGAAAAGGTTTCCCTTCTGCCCTCATCCTCTCAAGAGTGGGCCCCGCAGCCAGGGTCAGCCGCAGTCTCTCACTATGTATGGTGTTGCGGATCCCCTCCCCCTCGCGAACCAGCTCCACTCCACCTTTCAAATCCACTGTTTCGAAGTAGGATCCCGCAGAAGACACTGCCGTTACGCGTTCCGCTATGGCGGATTCGATGCCTGTCTCCGGCCATTCAATTGTGACGTGATCAACCGCCGTGATTTGTTGCAGTTCTATTGCACCCCCCTGGCCCTCTGCGGTGGGCATCCCAGTGATCAGGCGGGCCCGCAGGCTCGGAGCTTTCCCACGGGACCCTCCGCGATAAAGCGCAGGGCGGTCGCGGTTTTGCGAGGCCACACGGAAACTGCGAAGGCGCCCCGTTGTCGGCTCAAATTCTCCCTTCAGTTCATCTCCTTCGGCCCGAGCGTTTTGGTTTTCAAAAACGACCGCTCCGAGCGCAGTCATTTTGTCCAGCGTCCGGTCCTCGGACAGCCATAAATGTATCTCGTCACTGGAAAGGCTTTCCAAAGAGCTCTCGACCCGGCTGTTTCCGGCCAGCAAGAGATGTCCCAGACGAGGCTGGTATCGGGCTTCGTTAGCACTGATTCTAATGTTTTCGCCTTCCCGGAAAATGGTTAAGTGTATGCCCTCCTGCACGAGGAGCATGTTCCTTGCCGCGTCGTAAAACAGCGAACGTCCCTCCCCATTGAGGTCACCTCGTTCGATCTGAAACTTCTCGTCAATACGGACAAACTTCGCCTCGAGGTCAGCGAAGGCACTATCAGCTGTGATTACGGTTTCGTCATGCAGAGTGATGGTTACGTTGTCTTCAAACGCAACCGAGTGTGTTTCGGCGTTGTAACTGGCACTGTCAGCCCACACATGTTCCGTCAGATTTCCGTCCGGAGGGCGAAAAATATCCAGTTTAACTTGCAAAAGCCGCTGTAAGCCCTGGCCGCTTAGCCGACTCTCAGCGGACTGGACCTTGAAGTCTACCTCCCCGCCTTTGTAATTCCAGAACTGCACTTGAGTGCTCAGCTGGGAGGTATCCGAACCGAGGGGTTCAATGAGGGGAGGTTTGGGCCTCTCTCCCATCCTGTCTAGAAGATTGACCGTGATGGCGATCAAAACGATCAGGGCCAGTCCGATCAAGATTCCCTTAAACAAACGATTTCGTAGCATTCTCCTACGCCCATTATAGTGCCGTTTTCCACCTGAACGGTGCACGGTCTAGTTGCAATGGGGACTGCCTGGATTAGACTATCTTGAGATCCTGAATGGTGAGGAGAAGCTTAGTCTCGCCCTGGTAGACTTCCCGACTCAAGGTATAAGCCAGATCCACGTTCGCAGACGGGTCCAGCCTGCTAGCCTGCGCTCCGTTGCGCCACCAGATGGCCTCCAGACGATGACCATTTGCACCCACGTAGAACTTCAAGTGTTTTTTCTTGAGTAGAAAGGGACCGGCTGCAAGGGGCGCACTACGGGATGCGAAGATGGGCGTTGGGTTGGCCACCCCGAAAGGAGCAAGGCAGTCAAGTTGCCGCAGAATGGAGAAGGAGAGATGCTCAACGGGTAGAACAGCATCAATACTCACCGACGGGACCAGCATATCTTCTGAGAGATGCTCTCTAGCATATCGGTCGAGGCCCTCCTCAAGGCTCTGGAGCTTCTCCTCTAACCCTGGCTCGGAGACGGAGCAGCCGACAGCCTGAGCGTGTCCTCCGAACTGGGAAAAGAGATTGCGGCAAGAACTGAGGGCATCAAGCAGATGAAAGCCTGGAATGCTTCTCCCGGAGCCCTGACTCCCCCCGCCGTCCACAGAAAGAATCAATGCGGGTCGGTAGTAGAGATCAACCATACGGGAGGCGACAATTCCGATCACGCCACGATGCCACCGCTCGCCTCTGAAGACCAGAAAGCTCCGCTCCAGCAACCCTGGATCTTTCCTGACCTTTTCTTCAAGTTCTTCCAGAATCTTCTGCTCGACCGCTCTCCTCCTTAAATTCTTAGCATTCATCTCTTCCACGATACGGTGTGCGCCTCCAGATTCGTTGACGGAAAAGAGATCAACCACCTCTCGCCCTCCACCCATTCTGGTCACAGCATTGATCCTGGGAGCAACCTTGAACCCGATATCGAAAGAATTGACGGGATCGCCCACACCTGCTCCCTCCAGGAGAGTCTTCAAACCGAGGTTGTGAGGACTGGAAAGTCCCTGGAGCCCAAATCTTGCAAAGACCCGGTTTTCGCCCACCAGCGGCACCAAATCGGCTATCGTTCCAATTGCCACAAGTTTCAGGAAATGATGCACGTTTTTCTCTCGGCCGATCTGACGAAAAATGGCTTGAACAAGCTTGAAGATCACGCCGACGGCTGCCAGATTGGGGTCGGGATACCGGCACCCAGGCTGACGCGGATTCACGATCGCATAGGCTTTAGGCAGGGTCTCATCGGGCAAGTGATGATCTGTGACCACGAGATCAAGGCCCAATTCACGGGCGGCGTCACACACATCGAAGGCTCGGATGCCCGAATCGGTGGTGATGACCAAGGACACGCCTCGGGCATGGGCTTTTCGGATGACTTCCTGTTTGAGACCGTAGCCTTCCTCCAGCCGCCGGGGCAGATAGAAGGAGACCTTTACCCCGATCATCTCCAGGGCCCGTTTCAATACTACGGTCGACATAATCCCATCGACGTCGTAATCGCCGTAGATCAAGACAGTTTCGTCCCGGTCCCGGGCTTTGAAGATGCGGGCAACTGTGCGGTCAATCCCGAGCATCAGGCTGGGATCGTGGAGGTCCTCCAATCCGGGTTTTAGAAATTGGCCTGCTTGCTCAGGATCGGTGATGCCTCGGTGCACCAGTACCTGGGCTACCAGTGGAATAACCCCTAGACTCTTGCCCAGTGAATCCACGAGCTTCGGGTCCGCTCGCTTTACATTCCACCTGCGCTCCACACCATAAGGTTACCAGGAAAGAGTGGCCTTTTCCTTGGCTGGCCGAAGCCGTTCACGGTCTCTGGAATTTGAAGAAAAGGTCGCGAGCAGCCTGATTCTCTGGCCGAGTCTCGCCGCCCGAGACATCGACCGACCAGGCGAAGGTGATGCGGCGCAGATCGCTTTCACTGTACATGTCGAGCTTGACCGAATAGCGTGGCGGGTTGGCCTGTAGAGGTTCCCATCCCTCAAAACGTAGCCCACTCACTTCCCCGGCCAGCAGTCTTGCCACCACTTCGGACTCCGCCTCGAGAACCCGGAAGGCCTCCTCCCACTGCTTTGTCTTTTCTTCTGGCTCGAAGTCATCAGAGACTTCTGTGGGGGAGGTCTCGAGTTCGAGGACCGCGGCGACAACAGGGACCATTGGCCCCGCCGGGGGGATCCGGGGCTGAGTTGAGAAAGATAGTTCTGCGGGGGCCAGCCTGGGGGGAGGTGGCGGGAGGCGATAGATCTCCAGGGACTGGTCGAGAGCAGCAAGCCAAGGACCCGCGATTCTTTCCAATATATTCTTGCGCAGATCTCCCGACGTGAGAAGCACCGTGCTTGTTACGAGGGCAAGAAGCAAAAGGGGCATAACCACAATCCTCTGCCACGGAGCCAGTCCCTCCGTCTTGGGTCCGTGTCGATCGACCGCGACGCGACGGATTTCTTCCGCTTCTCTGCGAAGGGAAAACGCGTTATCCGAGTGTATCTCCTTTTTCTTTCTGTGCATCATCCTTTCCGGTTGATTGGGTCGCGGCCTGCTGCTTCAGTACTGCCAGAATAAATTCGTCCAGATCTCCATCCAGTACGGAGTCTACATTACCCCGCTTGACCTTCGTCCGGTGATCCTTGACCTGCCGGTAAGGTTGGAGTACATAGGATCTGATCTGGCTTCCCCAGGCGATATCAGCTTTACCTTCTTCTACTTCGTTCAGCTCGGCCTGCCGTTTTTCCATTTCTAGTTCGTAAAGTTTAGAACGCAGGATTTTCAGAGCCACGTCCTTGTTTCTGTGCTGGGAACGTTCATTTTGACACTGCACGACAATTCCCGACGGTAGGTGAGTGATTCGAACCGCTGAATCCGTGACGTTGACATGTTGGCCACCGGCTCCGGAAGACCGATATGTATCGATTCTCAGTTCTTTCTCGTCAATGACAATATCAACATCGTTTTCCAGTTCCGGAGTGACGAACACCGAAGCAAAGGAAGTGTGGCGGCGACCTCCCGCGTCATAGGGAGAGATCCGAACGAGACGATGGACCCCGATTTCCGGGGCCAGCCGACCATAAGCGTAATCCCCTTTTACAAGAAATGTGGCTGACTTGATGCCCGCTTCGTCACCCGGTTGCAGATCAGTCAGGTCTGTTCCGTATCCTGCTTGTTCAGCCCATCGTTGGTACATTCTCAGCAGCATCTCCGCCCAGTCTTGACTCTCTGTTCCTCCCGCCCCCGGATGGATCGTTACGATGGCGTTGGCCGCATCGTGCTCCCCTCCCAAAAGAGTTCTGATTTCCGTATCCGCAACGAGTATCTCGAGGGCCTCGAGCTCAAGGCGTAGATCCGGTTCCACTTCCTCTCCTTCGG
>CAZMGM010000018.1:6339-42950 GCA_964565865.1 uncultured Acidobacteriota bacterium
TTTGCACTTCTGGGCAAGTTTCAGATCGTCGCCGAGCTGTCGGCGCGTTCTGAGCAGGGGTTTGGTCGCTTCCGGAGTGTCCCAGGCCGAAGCCTCTGCCAGGTGTGTCTCGATTTCCAGGATGCGCTTTTCTTTACCCTCTATGTCAAAGATACTCCCATAGATGGTTCACTCGTTGCCTCAAATCCTCAATCTGATGATGATAGTCGTCCACGGCTTCCTTCCTTTCTCCTGGACCGTATTCCGCCAGCGACCGCAGCGCTGATGACGATCATTATAATGAGTGCTAGTGGCACCAGGCCCAACTGCGTGTAGGGAGACCGATAGGAGTTGGGTCTGAACTCGACTTCCAGACGACCCACCTCCAGGAGCCCTAACTGGCCCCGAATCCTTCCCCAGGAATCGATCCACGCAGTAATCCCGGAGTTAGCTGCCCGGAGCAGTGGCTTTCGCACCTCCACTGCTCTGAGCGCGGCCATCTGAAGATGCTGCCAGGGAGCAGCTGTATCGCCAAACCACATATCGTTTGTCGTGTTGACCAGGAACCTCGCGCCCGCGCGAACCGCCTGCCGGCTCAATTCCGGAAAGATGATCTCGTAACAGATGAGGAATCCCAGTTGCTCATCATCCAGATGTGCCGCCCGCTGTGAGATGCGGCCCGGGGAAAACTGGCCAACCTCGCTTACCAGGGCCTCGGAGAGTCCGAGGAGGGTAGCCAGCCCGGGAAGATACTCTCCAAAGGGGACCAGGTGTCTTTTGTCATAACGATGAATAATTGCACCGCTACGGTCGAAGAGAAAAGCACTGTTATAATATTGGTCAGATTGTGTCTCCTGCCCCGCGGCGCTCAGGACGAGTGGCCGCTGCTTCTCTGCCACTAACGTACGCCAGAAAGTCCTGAAATGGGCATCGATGTCGGGTGAGAACGGATTGGGAGCCTCTGGAAAAATCACCCACTCAGCACCCTCGTCGCAGGCCTTAGAGTAGGTTCTTGCCAGGTCCTGAAAATAGGTCTTCTCGAAGTAGGATCGCGATCCTCTCAGCGCGATCCCGGGCTGTACAAGGGTGGCTCGATGCCAGTGTTCAGTGTCGATCTTCCAGCACCACAGTCGATAGGATCCATATAGTACCGACAGAAAGATGAGCACCATGTAAACAAGAGCGGGACCTCGCTTTCCCTGAGCGATCCACAGAAGTGCTGCCGACGCGCCGGAGAGGACGAGAAAAGAAAGCAGATAAACACCTCCCAGATCAGCGATCTGAAGCAGCACCCCAAAGCCGTGTTGCGAGTAGCCAACGGATGCCCAGGGAAAACCACCCAGGACGAATCTTTCCCGGAGGAGTTCGCAGCTGGTCCACAAAGCCGGCGCGGCGAAAAGGGCACAATTGGCATTAAAGGCTCTGGCCAAGCCCCAGGTCAAAATCGAAAACGGTAGCATCAACAGCGACATGGCCCCTACCAAGAGCGCGAGAACTCCTAGGGCCACCGCAGGGTGAAGGCCACCATAGTTGACCATCACCGCGGGAATCCAGTACAGCACCAATCCAAAAAAGGAAAGAAAAAAGAGGAAGTGTCCGGAGAAGACAGGCCCGGGTGACTGACTTTTTACCAGTCGGAGGAGCAGGGGAATCGTGGCAATCCAGGCCAGAGGATACAGTGAGAATGAAGGGAAACTCACAGCCAGAGCTAGAGCACCGCTCAACACCCAGGCGTGACTCGTGCATCGATAGCCCGATCCTTCATCGGAGCTGAGGGTGGCCTCTCTTTCGCACATAGGTGCTAAAACCGTCGCTCTTGAGCAGTTGTTCCATCTGCTTTGCTTGTGATTCACCCGCCCATTCCCCTACCCAGACGCGGTAAAACACCCCGGAATCTGAAGGCGGAACAAGATGCCCGTGATGTCCCTTTGCTTCCAGCTTCATCAGCAGCTGGCGCCCCTCGGCTTCGGTCTTCACTGCGCCAATCTGGACGGTATGGAAAGCTCGGTCCGCCGCAACCATGGAGAGCTCTTCTTCCTTTGCCTCACCAGCATCTCCAGACATTTCGCTACGAACCAGATTCAACACCGGTTGTGAATCGACGAATGCCGGGTCCGGTACGCCCCGATTGCTGGGAAGGACGGGTCTTGGGGAGGGTTGATGGGCCCGGTCCTGGCCCTCTCCGGGTAGCGCTTCTCGTGTCCCAAGCATAAAACCGGCCCAGAATATGAAAACAGACCAGAAAAGAACCAACGAGTAGACCTTCAGAGTCTGTTTCGCCCCCAGACGCGGCATGGCCTGTTTATTCTCTCTTAGCCCGATCGATAAAGGGCGCCAACAGATCAACAGGGACAGGAAAAACGATGGTGGAATTCTGTTCCATACCTATTTCGGCGAGAGTCGCGAGGTAGCGTAACTGAATCGCTGCCGGCTCCTGGGCCAACGTCTCCGCCGCCTGCAGCAACATTGCCGCGGCCTGAAACTCTCCCTCGGCGTGAATGATCTTCGCCCTTTTTTCCCGCTCGGCTTCGGCCTGGCGCGCCATTGCCCGCTGCATTTCAGAGGGCAGATCGACCGTTTTTACCTCCACCATCGAAACCTTTATACCCCAGGCGTCTGTACTTTCGTCCAGAATGCTCTGAAGCCTCTCATTGAGAGTTTCTCGTTTACTCAGAAGGTCATCCAATTCGACCTCGCCCAGCACTGAGCGCAGGGTAGTCTGAGCGAGTTGAGAGGTGGCGTAATGATAGTTTTCGACTTCCAGAACCGCTTTATTGGAGTCCACAACCCGAAAGTAAACAATGGCATTCACTTTGACGGAGACGTTGTCCCGGGTGATTACATCCTGCGCCGGCACGTCCATGGTCACGGTTCGCAGACTAACACGTTCGATGCGAAAGATCGGTCGAAGCACGAAGATCAACCCGGGACCCCAGGGCTTACCCACGATGCGCCCGAGGCGAAATACCACGGCCCTCTCATACTCTCTCAAGACTACAAGAACTGACACCAGGTAGGCCACGACGATGCCTAACAGTAAAAGAATTGGAAATAAGTTCATTTTGTTACCCCCGTATTGGAAAAGCTCACTCAAGTATGAGGTTCAACGATCAGAGTTAGGTTTTCTACCCGGATAACTCGAAAATCCTGGCCGGCCTCTATGGGCTTTTCTGACACGGCTCTCCAGAGTTCTCCGCGGACGAAAACGCGGCCTTCTTGCCCCGTTACCTTGGATCGCACGACGCCAATCTTTCCTATGAGGCCTTCGCTTCCGGTTACCACAGGACTTCGGAATCCCTTGACCACGGCCCACAGAAAGAACAGCGAGATGCCGGCCAGCGGGATTCCCACCGCCAGGGACATGCCCCATCCGATCCTCAACTCGGGATACGGAGAATTGATGAGAAATAAGAGGCCCAGAATGATTGAAACGCCGCCGCTCATTCCCAGGAATCCAAAACCCTGAATGAGAACCTCGGCCACCAACAGACCGGCACCCAGCAAAAGGAGAAGGACACCGATGTAATTGATGGGTAGAAGGGAGAAGCCTAGCAACGATAGTACCAGACAGACGGCTCCGGTAACCCCCGGAATGACCAACCCAGGCGCTTGAAACTCGAGATACAATCCGAGCAGGCCAAGAACTCCCAGCAGCAGGGCTACATTGGGGCTGCCAATGGCGGAAAGCAAGCGCTGTCTAAACGTCATCTCGATGCGCTCTACGCTCTTCCCTGCCACATTCAAGGTCCGGACTTCTCCATCGAAACGCTTGACGCTGCGGCCTTCCAGCTGTTCGAACAGGTCGGCCTCGTCTTCCGCGATCAGATCGATGAGGGCGCCGTCTTTCGCCTCCCGCGCCGTGTAGGATTGGCTTTCCACGACTCCTTTTTCTGCCAATTCGTAGTTTCTATTTCGCTGTTCTACGATGCTTCTCAGGTTAGCGAGTGCATCATTTTTTACTTTTTCCAGCATCACCTTGTCGTCGATTCCGAAAGGAAACACCGGATGGGCCGCCCCCGTGTTAGTTCCCGGCGCCATGGCCGCCACATCAGAGGCCAGCAGGATGAAGAATCCGGCCGAGGCGGCGTGGCTGCCGGCCGGGGCCACATAACACACAACGGGCACCTTGGAATTGAGGATGGCCTGCAAGATGGCCTGCATAGAGATCCCCAGCCCCCCCGGGGTCTCCAGACGGATCAACAGAAACTCGGCCTCTATCTCGGCTGCATGGTCAAGCGCCCCCTTGATGAATTCTGCCTGAACGGGGTCAATCGCGCCAACCACTTCAATTTTCAGGATTCCTGCTTCCTGCGTTTGAATCAGGGCGGCAAGAAGAAAGACACCAACAAGAGCATTTTTCGCGAACGGATGTTCCATCGATCTCCAGTATAATACTGTCTTGGTAGTCCGTGGTAAGAGTCAAGCCTGGTTGACCGCCAGCGAACTATGTTCGCAGGCAAAGTACGAGGAGTAAAACGATTGCTGGCTCATGGGAGACGACGAGAAACAAAGCTAGGGGAAACACAGCCCTGGCACACTTCTGGGTATGGGAGCCGCAGACCAATCTGCTGCGTTGCTCGTGCCCGCCTAAGGTTGGGCATGGACTGCGTCGGTTTGCCTTACAACTGGACCAACGGTGGCCTCAACGCGGCCCGGCGCGGGCCTTTGAACATGGGCGGCTAGAGAATGCTCACGATCCGACTTTTCGCTGGAATGAGAGATGCAGCCGGACAGTCGAAGATTGAAATGGAATTCCCGGGGGCGACACCGACTGTCTCTGCCGTTTTTCAACTGCTCTCATTGTTGCACCCAGACCTGGAGCGGTTCCGGCCCAGTCTCTTGGTGGCGGTCAACCAGAAATACGCGGACTGGAATAGTTCGTTAAGCGACGGGGATGAGGTTGCGTTTTTCCCCCCTGTCAGTGGGGGAAGGATTTGATCAAGATCACAAGGAAAGAAATCGATATCCAGGAAGTGCTAGAGACGGTGCAGAGCCCGGACGCCGGGGCAGTTGTGACCTTCGACGGAACTGTGCGTAACTACGCCCGGGGGAAAGCGGTAACACATCTTTTCTATGAGGTATACGAAGAGATGGCAGCCAGAGAACTGGAGTCGATCCGGGAGGAAGCTCTGTGCCGATGGCCTCTTCGAAAGTTGGTGATTGTACACCGTACGGGTCGCCTGGAAATTGGGGATAGCAGTGTCTTCATCGCCGTGTCGTCCGCCCACCGTTCTGACGCTTTCAGCGCCTGCTCCTTTGTGATTGACAGGCTGAAAACAAGAGCCCCGATCTGGAAAAAAGAGTTCTACGCCGATGGCGAGATCTGGGTGGAGGGCTATGCAGATCACCTCTCCAATTAAAACCTCTGGGCTCAAGAGCCGACTCGAAGAGGAGGAGAAGCTGCGTTACTTGGTTCGGGAGCCCGAAAGACGGGAATGAAACTTGTCAAGGTTGCCGCAGCTACTCTGAATCAGACACCTCTCGACTGGGAGAACAACCGGTCGAACATCCTGGGCGCCATAAGGGAAGCACACAGGCGGCAGGTGTCGGTCCTGTGCCTTCCTGAACTCTGCATCTGTGGTTATGGCTGTGAGGATGCTTTTCTTTCCTCCAGTCTGCGCTCGACCGCGTTCCGCGTCCTGGATGAGATTCTTCCCTACACGGAGGGGCTACTGGTCTCGGTGGGACTTCCCGTGAGTTACAACAACCTTCTGTTTAATACGGCCTGTCTGGTGGGGAATGGCCGGATTCTGGGATTTGTGGCGAAACGCTACCTGGCACGCTCCGGAATCCACTACGAGCCCAGGTGGTTCAAGCCCTGGCCCGTGGGAAAACGTATCATGGCCCAAGTGGGGGGGAATAAATATCCCTTTGGAGATATTCTCTTCGACTGCAGAGGGATTCGTATCGCTTTTGAGATATGCGAGGATGCATGGGTGGCCGAGCGTCCTGCCGGCAGCCTGGCTCTAAAGGGCGTGGACATCATTCTCAACCCCAGTGCGAGTCACTTTGCCTTCAGGAAACATGCTATTCGGGAGCGCCTGGTATTGGAGGGCTCACGCGCGTTTGGTGTCACTTATATATATTCGAATCTGCTGGGGAATGAAGCAGGCCGGGCTATCTACGACGGCGGAGCTATGATCGCATCGGGCGGCAAACTACTTGCCAATAGCCCCCGCTTTTCCTTCCAACCCTTTCAGTTAACGCATGCGACTGTGGATGTGGAGCTGACACGTATGGGTCAGGCCCGCAGCGCGGGCCGGCACAGCGCCGTAGAAGCGGACTCATCGGATAGCGTTGCGGTTGAGTTTGAATTTCCTGAGACCCCTCCAGAGGTGCCGTCCCTGGAGCTTCCCGGCTGGGAGACATCCGACTGTCTCAAGGAGGAGGAGTTTTTCAGGGGGGTGGCGATTGGGCTTTTTGATTATCTCCGGAAGAGCAGGTCAAATGGATTTGTGGTGTCCCTGAGCGGAGGGGCAGACTCCAGCGCGGTAGCCTGTCTGACAGCTTTAATGATTCATCTGGTCGTCACGGAACTAGGGCTGGAGGGAATTCGATCCCGGCTTACTCATGTCTCCGAATTGAGCCGGTGCAACACCGCCGAGAAGGTGGTGACCGCTCTTCTTAGCTGCGTTTACCAGTCCACCAGAAACAGTTCGGACACCACGCGACAGGCAGCCCGCTGCCTGGCAGCGGCGTTGAAGGCCAGCTATTTTGAATTTGACGTGGATGCCATTGCCCGGGATTATCAGGAACTGGTGTCTTCGCAACTGGGTCGCCACCTGACATGGGGGAAGGACGATATTGCTCTGCAGAACATCCAGGCCCGAGTTCGCTCTCCCGGCATCTGGATGCTGGCAAACCTGCGCCGGGCTTTGCTCCTCTCCACCAGTAACCGCTCCGAGGCGGCCGTTGGCTATGCCACGATGGATGGAGACACATCCGGCGGCCTGAGTCCTATCGCTGGAGTTGATAAGGCCTTCCTACGGCACTGGCTGGAGTGGCTCGAGAAGGCAGGACCCGAGGAGCATGGCGGCGTCGCAGCGCTTTCAAGCGTCAATATCCAGCACCCTACGGCTGAGCTCCGTCCACCTGATCAGGAGCAGACGGACGAAGGGGATTTGATGCCGTATGATCTTCTCGACGCCATCGAACGGGCTGCCATTGGGGACAAGAAGTCTCCTCTGGAGGTGTTTCGGCTCATGGAAGGTCGCTTCGGACAGTACTCAAGGAAGCAGCTGGGAAAGTGGGTTAGGAGATTCTTCGTCTTGTGGTGCCAAAACCAGTGGAAGCGGGAACGCTATGCCCCGTCTTTTCACCTCGACGATCAGAACCTGGATCCCAAGACGTGGTGCCGTTTTCCGATTCTTTCCGGCGGCTTTCAGTGGGAACTCGCAGAACTGGAACGCTACCTTACCCAGGGTGAGAACAAGGTTGAGCCGGTGGTCCCAGCAAAGGCGCCCGGCGGATCTTGACGCTGTGATAGAACGGGGGCCTTGGTTATGTAAGCACTGATCTTGGTAGACCTCCAAAATGATTTCTGCCCAGGGGGCGCTTTGGCCGTTCCTGAAGGTGACCAGGTAATCTACCCAGCCAACCGCCTGCTCGAATCCCAACTGTTTCCGCTAGCGGTCACAACTCAGGACTGGCACCCGCCCAATCACCAAAGCTTCGCAGTCAATCATCCAGGCCGGGCCGGCGGCGACATCGTTGATCTTTACGCTGTGAATCAGATTCTGTGGCCGGTCCATTGTGTCCAGGGAACACCCGGAGCCCGGCTTGTTGCTGAGCTGAGAGAGGACCTCATTGAGCAGTCTTTCCGGAAAGGCGTCGATGAGAAGATCGACAGCCACAGTATCTTTTTCGATAACGGCAGGCGACGATCCACCGGCCTTTACGGGTATCTCCACCGGCATAGGGTACACTCGATTTACCTATTGGGCCAGGCAACCGACTACTGTGTTTAGTATTCAACACTGGATGCGATCCAACTCGGGTTCACCACCCGGGTGGTGACCGATGCCTGCCGGGGCATCGACCTGGAGGACGGTGATATGGAGAGAGCCCTCCAGGACATGCATCGCGCGGGTGCCGGTCTTGTTCGTTCCACGGATCTCCTCGAGCACGGACTAGCCTCAAATATGGGTGCCGACAGCAGGCCGTGAAGAACATCACCTAGTGACAAGCCACCAGGGGGGGACTCCATAACGTTGTGCTATGAGACATCCGGAACATTCTAGGCCAGAGAACGCTTTTGTCTGAGGCTGTTAGTGACGACGCTGAGACTGCTGAACGCCATGGCTATTGCTGCCATGGTGGGATGAAGCGACCGGATGAAGTGGGGCAGAAACTCGAAGGGATAAAGAGCTCCGGCAGCTGTCGGAATCAGAACCACGTTGTAGAGAAATGCCCAGACCAGGTTCTGGCGAATCGTGCGCATAGTACTTTCACTGATTCTGAAAGCGCGGGGAATCAGATCGAGCTTCTCTCCCAGAATCGTAATATCGCTGGTCTGAATTGCCACATCGGTGCCACTACCTAGGGCGATCCCTAGATCGGCCTGCGCAAGAGCCGGGGCATCATTGACTCCGTCACCAGCCATGGCCACGACGACCCCACGGGTCTGCATCTCCAGGATCCGTTGTGCCTTACCCTCCGGCGTAAGCTCGCCGCTGTACCGGGATATTCCTAGCTCCCGAGCAAGTGCCGCCACTGTCTCGGAATTGTCGCCGCTGAAGAGCAGGACCTGGTGCCCCAGATCGAGGAGGTTCTTCACCACGCGGCGGGCTTCGGGCCTGGTCCGGTCCGCCACTGCAATGACGCCGATTACTGTTTGGTCCCGACTCACCCACACGGTCGTGTTCCCTTCTCTGGCAAGGCGCTTCTGCTCGTCTTCCAGGCCTTTCAAATCAACCTGCCGGTCTTGCATGAAGCGGAGACTCCCAATCGCCCAAATCTCCCCCTCCGACCGCGCCATGACGCCCTGTCCTGCAAGGGATTGGAATCGCTCAACCCGAAGAAGTTCAATCCCGCGGTGACTGGCCTCGGCGACAATCGAGCTGGCCAGAGGATGTTCACTGCCGTATTCGACGGAGGCGGCCACCTGCAAGACTCGCTCCTCCATCTCTAGCGGGGCTAGTTTGATCCCCTCCGACGGTGCAATGACCATTTCCGTGACTGAGGGCCTACCCACAGTCAAAGTTCCAGTCTTGTCAAACACGATGACGTGAAGGGAGCGAGCAACCTCAAGGGCATCGAGATTCTTGAACAGGATTCCGTCGCGAGCCGCCACGCCTGTGCCTACCATTACCGCTGTGGGAGTAGCCAATCCTAGGGCGCAGGGACAGGCAATCACGAGAACGGTAACCATTCGGAATAGCGCTTCTGGGACACCCTGTGTCGAAAACGAAAGCCACAGAATAAAGGAACCTGCCGCTACTACCAGCACCAGTGGTACAAAAACGGATGAGACCCGATCAACGAGAGGCTGCGTGGTGGCCTTTTTCGCCTGAGCCTCTTCCACTATATGAATGATCTGGGCTAGTCGAGTGTCCTGAGCAGCTCTTTTGACTTCAATCTCCAGTAGCCCTGATTGGTTCACCGTCCCCGCTGTAACATCCGCTCCAACGGCTTTTTCAACCGGAATGCTCTCTCCGGTCAACAAACTCTCGTCCACTGCTGAAGCGCCCCGGATGACCCTGCCGTCGACAGGGATTCTGCCACCCGGCCTCACGACTGCGATCTCACCGGCTGCGACGTTCTCCACCGGAAGCTCCACCTCCTTTCCTTCCCTCCGGACAACGGCCATCGGAGGCCTCAAATCGAGGAGGCTCTTCAAAGCCTGTCTGGTTTTCTTTTTGGCTCTCTCTTCCAGGAGTTTTCCCAGCGCAACCACCGTAATGATCACGGCAGCCGTTTCAAAGTAGGTATGATTCCCCAGAACATCGGATCCCGCGGCGCGTCCCACTAGCACTGCCAGGCTGAAAAAGTAGGCCGTGGAGGACCCCAAGGCTACCAACAAATCCATGTTGGCCGAGTGGTTCCGGATTGATCGAAACGCTCCCCTGTAAAAACTCGACCCTACGTAGAACTGCACGGGCGTGGCCAGTAGCAGAAGGATCCAGTCCACCCAGGTGCCTTGCGCCCATCTACCCAAGACGCCAAAGTCCCTCCCCATGCTGACCAAGAACAACGGGAGCGTAAAGGTAAGGCCCCACCAGAAAGCCTCGAGGCCTGTTGTTACCCCGTCCCCGGTTTCTCCCTTGCCTCTTTCGCTCACGCCCGCCAATTTGGCTCCGTATCCTGACTTTTGAACGGCATCCAGGAGATCACCAAGTTTCACTTCACCGGGAAGAGCAAGGACAGAGGCCTGCTCTAAACCCAGGTTTACGTTAGATTTGACCACACCCGGAACACGCGCCAGGGTGGTCTCCACAGCGCACTGACAGGCTGCACACCTCATGCCCTCGATCAGGAGGTTGAACCGGTCTGTTTGGACCTGATATCCAAGTTCGGAGATTCGGTCTGAGATCTTTGCCAGCGAGGTTTCCCCTCCTCGATACTGGATGCTGGCTCGCTCCGCGCCGTAGCTCACCTCTACGTCCACTACACCCGGCAGCTCCCTCAATCTCCGCTTGATTCCCACCGCACAGCTCTGGCAGTGCATGCCTCCAATTTGGAACCGGTTCACTCGGTGCCCTTTTGTGTTCATATCTTACGTATTATCTGCAACTATTTGACTCATATATTATTATAAATTACCTGAAGACATACTCCTTTACTTCGGTATCCTGTTCTTCGGGAGCATCGATGACGCATTTTCTCAAGTGTCGGCTCAGCATCATTTTACTTATTCGCTGAATGGCCTTGTGCACCGCCAGTAGCTGATGCACCACATCAATGCAGTAGGCATCCTTTCCACCATTAGCGCCACCCCGGATAGATGTCCCCCGATAACCTTCAGCCCTTAAAACATCTCTTCCTATTTCTGCATCGTTTTGCTGCCCAATGGTTCGTTGGCTCTTACATCCCCTTGGCCCCTCAGGGAAGGGGTCGATATAAACTAATAGTCTGTCCGGGACGATACAAGTCCAAGTGCTAACGTCTCAGTGTAAAACGTGAAACGCAGAACATGGACCGCCACGAACAACGAGCGATGGCAATCGTCTGATGACTGGTTGGATGGTCCATTAGAGCCTGGAAGTTGCGGCACAAAAAGACCAGAATGTACCGATGGAAGGATGGTTTCAATATCTACTCCTGCTCCTCGCCGGGATCTTGGCCGGCACACTCAACGTGATAGCGGGGGGAGGATCCTTTCTCACTCTTCCAGTTCTCATTGTTCTGGGGCTTCCCCCCAGCGTTGCCAACGGCACCAACCGGGTGGGAATCCTGGTGGAAAGCATTGTCGCCACCCACGGGTTCTCGGACAAGCGTGTGCTGGACTGGGGAGCCTTCTGGTGGGCTGCACTGCCCGCGGCCGGTGGAGCTGTCGTAGGAAGCCTCATCGCTGTCCGGATTGACGATCAGGCCTTCCAAAAAATTCTGGCGATCCTGATGGTGGCGCTTACCCTGTGGACACTCTGGAATCCTTTGAGGAAACTGGATGCGACCCATAGGCAGCGACCGGGAATCCCCCTCTTGAGCGTGGCCTTCTTTGCGGTTGGGATTTACGGCGGCTTTGTCCAGGCCGGCGTGGGGTTCTTCCTGCTGGCGGTGACCACCTGGGCTGGCCTCGATCTGGTTCGGGGCAACGCCGTCAAGGTGTTGACCGTTATGGTGTTTACAGTAATGGCGCTGGGCGTGTTTGCCTGGCAGGGCAAGGTGCTCTGGTCGACTGGCCTCGTCCTGGCTGGCGGCTTTGCCTTGGGCGGCTGGGCAGGGGCCCGGCTGACCGTGGTGCAAGGACACACCTGGGTGCGCCGGGTGGTGACAATCGCGATTGTCATCTTCGCCGTGAAACTCTGGTTGTCCTAAGAGAGGACAGAGTAGGATGTCCTCTTCCTTTAACCGGAAGGCGGCATGCCAATCGGGTGGGCTTCCTGAATCAGCCGGGCCACGTTCAAGACACGCCCCTCGCTCCTGGGTGGGCCGGCCACCTGGATTCCCACTGGAAGGCCCTGCGAGTCTCTTCCGCAGGGCACAGAGACCACAGGAAGACCCGGGAGGCTCAACACGAAGGTGGGGGCGGCCCAATCGATATAGGTCTCCATCTTCGTGCCAGCCACGATCTTCGGGTAAGGAGCCTCGACCGGGAAAGGCTTGACTGCTGTAGTGGGAGTCATTAAGACATGGTAACGCTGGAAAAATCGGCGGAACTGGTGCCAAATGGTGGTTCGCACCCGCTCAGCTGCTGCCAGATCCTGTGGGCTGAGTTGCATGCCGGCTCGGATATTACCGGACAGATTGGGACCAAAGGATTCCAGGTGCTCCAGGCGACTTTGATGGTGCGACAGCATCCAATGGGCTCTCAGATCCAGGAATGCCTTGCGGCTGAAGGATAGATCCATCTCCACGGCATCCACCCTCAGGCCTGCTGAGTCAAGTAGAAGGGCAGCTTTTCGGCAACACTCTTCGATTTCAGGATCGATGCCTATCCCAGATACATCGCCGCAATAAGCGGCGGCCAGCTCTGGCTTTGAGTCTTGGCACACGGCGACCAGCAAATCTCCGACTTCGGCTGGTTGAGCCAGCACCGACCGGTCCGAATGCCCGGAAATCGCCTGCAGCATCAAAGCCACATCTTCGACTCGACGAGCCATAGGTCCGGTCGCCAGCAGACTGTCCCAAAGGTAGTCGGATGGAGCGATTGGAACGAGACCAATGGTTGGGCGCAGGCCGACGACGCCGCAGAAGGAGGCAGGAATGCGCAAAGAGCCACCCAGATCGGTGCCCTCGGTGAGTGTAAACATGCCAGTCGCCAGGCCCGCCGCTCCGCCACCAGTCGATCCGCCAGGCGTCCGGTCCAGGTTCCAGGGATTCCGGGTAGATCCGAAGACGTCATTGTAAGTGTGGGCTCCGGCCGCGAACTCGGATGTGTTTGTCTTTCCGAGGATGATGGCCCCTGCCCTCTTCAGCCTCTCGACTACCAGGGAGTCCTGTTCCGCTACATTGTCCGCGTAGACCTTGGAGCCGTAGGTTGTCCTCAATCCCTGCACGGGCGTCATGTCCTTGATTCCAACTGGAAGACCGTGCAGAAGGCCCAGGTCCTCACCGTTCATGACCTTCTGTTCCGCCCGACGTGCTTCCTCCAGAAGTTCGGGGGAAAGAGTGACGACCGCGTTGACATCTCCGTTCCAGATTTCGACCTGTTTCAGGCAAGCCTTGACCAACTCGACCGGAGACAGTTCTCGTTTCTCAATCAACCGGCGAACTTCAGTGCCAGGTTTCGAGGCGATTTCACGGAAGTTCACGAGTTCTCCCCGAGCGGCAGGGATCCTCCGGAAAGGATACGTGCAAGGGCTGGCTTGACGACTTTACCCATGGCATTGCGAGGAAGCGACTCAACGATTTCGAGGAGGGTCGGGGCCTTGTAGGCAGCGAGGTGCTTTTTTGTCCAGCTGCGCAGTTCCTCTATATCGAGATCCTCTCCCTTGTTCAGTGCTACTACGGCACCCACTTGCTGTCCCCAGACAGAATCCGTCACCCCGATGACCGCACATTCCCGAATGAATGGGTGGCCCAGCAGCACGTCCTCTACTTCCAGTGCAGTCACTTTATGGCCTCCGGTCTTGATGATATCAACGGATATCCTTCCTAGAATTTTCCAGTATTCATCCTCGATCACCGCTACGTCACCTGTCCGGAACCACCCGTTATGAAAGGCCTGGGCTGTTTCTTCAGGCCTCCTCCAGTATTCGCCAAAGACAGCCTCACCCCGTACTTCAATCTCGCCCGCTACCTCATCCCGTTCGATCACATCGCCTGTGTCATCGACACGGCGAATCTGGACTCCTGGGAGCGGTTTACCGACAAAACCCGGACGCCTCGCGCCTTTTAGGGGGTTCGAAAGGGCCATCCCTATCTCAGTCATACCGTAGCGCTCCAACAGGATTTGGCCGGTGGCCGTTCTCCACTCGTTGAAGAGATCCACCGGAAGAGGCGCCGACCCGGAAACCATCAGTCTCAAATGGGTAAAAGACAGAGCTCGTACGAGGTCTTGTTTTCCGGAGAGTTCCTGACGGTACCCCAGCAGCTTCGCATAAATGGTGGGAACACCCATGAAACCCGTCACCTGGTTCCCTGTCAGGTGCTTCCAGACTTCCGGAGGATCGAAGCGCGGGAGGAACTCGCATACAGCCCCGCACCAGAGAGGGCAGAGTAGCGCATTTACGAGGCCGTGGATGTGGTGTAGAGGAAGAGTATGAAGGATCCTGTCCTCAGGCCCCCAACCCCAAGCCGAAACTAGCATTCGAATCTGGGCTTCCAGGTTGGCATGGGACAAAACAACACCCTTCGGTCGTCCAGTCGACCCGCTGGTGTAGAGGATCAGGGCAGGTGCGTTTTTCGGGACCAGATGGTCCGACTTTCCCTCCTGTTTGGGGATCAAGAGTTTCCGAACAGGCAGTGTTTGACAGTCCACTGCTGATCCGCCGAGCACTTTCAGGTGCTTGGACCCCGCCACGGCTAGTTGAGTGCCCGAGTCTCCCAGGACATAGTCCATCTCGGCCAGGGGATGACTCGGGCACAGCGGGACTGCAGTTCCACCTGCCCTCCAGATACCCCATAGAGTGGCGACATATTCAAAGCCGGGGGCAAGCAATAGGGCAACCCGGCTGCCCGTAGGCCGTGGAAGAATACGGGAGAGGGCCCTAGCAATCCTCCGGGAGGCACTGTCCAACTCGGTGAAGGTGTGTTCCCCTGATTGATCGATGACGGCCGCTGCTGTGCCGAAATCTGCAGCCCGCTCGAGCAAGGTCACCATAAATTGTGTCTCTGCCCGGGGAGGGTGTTGAATCGTTCCTACGGGAGAATTATTACCAATCTGAACCTATTAGAGGCGTCGCTGCCAAGCCCTGATCACTCGAGGGCGGGCTCTGATCCCGTCTGTCCTTCTGGAACCCCCTTCTCCCTCATATAGCATATATTTGAATCCTTCTCGAGAAGTTCCCAGGGGAACGGCACACCAGGAAGAACGACTTGAAACCGTCTCCATCCAGCCCGTCCCGACCAGCGTCGAAATCGAAGGTTTCTTTGCCGAGCTGTTGCCGGGGTGTGAGAGTCCCGTGCAGTGGAGCCACGGGATTCGGAGGATACTGGATCCTGAACACAAAATCACGGAACTTGTCCATTTGCTGCGCCGGCAAGGGTGTCGGGCGTCCATGAGGTTAGTTAAGGTTGGCCGGAAAGCCAGGAAGACACAA
This sequence comes from uncultured Acidobacteriota bacterium, assembly GCA_964565865.1. Lineage (GTDB taxonomy): Bacteria > Acidobacteriota > UBA6911 > RPQK01 > CBDAPI01 > CBDAPI01. Next base: position 21,681 of record CAZMGM010000018.1, read on the forward strand.
GAGTCGCTCAAAGGGTTTTCGAACCCACCGTTTCAATTTCTCTGCCAGCGGATGGCACCGGCTCCCGTCAATAGATTTCAACACACCGTTGGTAATCGCCCTGGCCCAAAGGATCGGCGCAGCTCACTTGAAGACGTAAGGTTCTAGGTTTGTGACGGGAGAAGCAGAAAACTCCTAGCCTTGGCCGGTGAGGCTTCCTCTGTTCTCTGAATTGTCCCCTTTTCCAGGCAATGGGTGGTTTTGGTGTAAGTGGCAGCCTTCAGATCGTGTGTCACCATAACCACATTGTTCTGGAACTCTCCCTTCTGGGAGCTCAGGATTTCGAGCACGGCGCTTTCCGAATCAGCGTTCAGGTCACCAGTAGAAACGTCCGCAGGCAGCAGCCACGGGTGTGTCACAACAACCCTGCCGACGGCCATGGGAAAAGCCGACCGTAGCCTGGAATAGAACCGGTAGACCACTCCCGCTATAATCTCTCGATGGCAATTCGGTCGATTCAGGGCACGCACGACATCCTGCCCGGAGAAGTGGAACTCTGGCATCGAATTGAGCACGCGATTCGAGCGGTCTTCGGCCGGTATGGATTTGCTGAGATTCGGACTCCCGTGCTGGAGTGGACCGAACTGTTTGCCAGGGGAGTCGGTGCGGCTACAGAGCTGGTACAAAAGGAGATGTACTCTCTCGTGGACAGCAAGGGCCGCAGCATTACGCTACGACCGGAGGGAACCGCCTCGATTGTCCGCTCTTACAACGAGCACCGCCTGGACCGCGCGGTGTCCGTGAGCAGGCTCTACTATATCGGCCCCATGTTCCGGCACGAACGGCCCCAAAAGGGTCGCTACCGCCAGTTTCACCAGCTCGGGATAGAAGTCCTTGGTTCGGAAAGTCCTGCTCTCGAAGCAGAAGTGATTGAAGCTGTAATTCGTTTCCTTCGCCACCTCGGACTCCAGGCATTTGAACTGGTAGTGAACTCCGTCGGAGACACAAACTGTCGACCGGCCTATCTGGAGAACCTCACGGCCCACATGGACCCTCTTCTGGAGCGATTCTGTGGACAGTGCAGGAGCAGACGGAAGACGAATCCGCTGAGAATCTTCGATTGCAAAGTTCCCTCCTGCCGCGCGTTACTGGAGGAAATGCCCAAACTTACCGATCATCTGTGCGACGACTGCCGCCGCCATCACAGAGATTTCTTGAAATGGCTGGACGTCCACCAGATCCAATATCGGGAGGATCCCACTCTGGTGCGGGGTCTCGACTATTATGTGAGGACCACATTCGAGTTGATCAGTAAAGAACTGGGGCCTACTCAGAATGCGATCCTGGGGGGTGGGCGTTACGATGGTCTCTCGGAACTACTGGGAGGGCCCCACGTCCCTGCCTACGGTTTCGCGCTCGGCCTGGAACGACTAATGATGCTCCTCAGGAGTGACGGCGGGGAGAAGCCTGGGTTCGCAGTCCCTGCACCGGACCTTTTCTTGGCCTATCTGGACTCTAAATCACTGAAGGAGTGCGTAGGAATCGCGACGATTTTGCGGCAACAAGGCTGGTACGTCTGTGTGGACTACGAAGGCCGGTCGCTGCGAGCCCAGCTTCGCCTAGCCAACCGCCTCAAAAGCCTTTTCAGTTGTGTGATCGGTGAAGAGGAAACAGCTACGGGGAAAGTCAAAGTCAAGCGGATGTCCGATGGCAAGGAGTATGAGACGGCCATAGAACACCTGGGACACATCCTCCAGGAGAAGGCCCAGGGTCCGCTGTGACCGGGGACTACGAGGGATAAACAATAGACAAATGGAACGTTCTGGAGAGATGAAACGAACTGAATACTGTGGACGCCTGGGCCTTGAGAACGTTGGTCAGACGGTGACCGTGATGGGCTGGGTTGATCGACGCCGGGATCTAGGCGGTGTCATCTTCATCGACCTTCGTGACCGGGAAGGCGTGGTTCAGATCGTGGTTAATCCCGACGAGGACGGGCTCTTGGAGGCATCCAGACCACTCAGATCTGAGCATGTTGTTGCCGTCACGGGGGCCGTCGTAAAGCGGTCTGAGGACACCGTAAATCCTGACATTTCTACGGGGGGGATTGAGGTTCAGGCGGAATCCCTCGAACTCCTTGCTGGCTCCAAAACTCCTCCCTTTCCCATTAACAAAGATGAGGTCACTGCAGAAGAGAGTCGGCTACGCTACCGATATCTAGATTTGCGAAGACCACGTATGCAGTCCAATATTCGTCTTCGCCACAGGGCCTGTATGGCAATTCGAAATTATCTGGACGAAAAAGGCTTTCTCGAAATCGAAACACCGTACCTTACGAAGTCCACTCCAGAGGGCGCGCGCGACTACCTGGTTCCAAGTCGCATCCACCCGGGTGAGTTTTACGCCCTTCCCCAGTCCCCGCAGATCTTCAAGCAGCTACTCATGATCTCCGGGTTTGACAAGTACTTCCAGATCGTGCGCTGTTTCCGCGACGAGGACTTGAGAGCCGACCGGCAACCGGAATTCACGCAGGTTGATATCGAGATCTCTTTTCCGCAGGAAGAAATAGTTTTCTCGCTCGTCGAAGGCCTGTTGCGAGAGATCTTTTCTCTCAAGGACATCGCCCTGCCCGAGACCGTTCCGCGCCTTACTTACGAGGAATCGATGAACCGCTTCGGTACGGACCGACCCGATACCCGTTTCGGTATGGAACTCGTCGACCTCAGACCTGCTTTCGGTGAAACACCCTTCCGTGTGTTCCGTGAGATTCTCGAAACAGGAGGGCTTCTGAAAGGGATTCGAATCGAGGGAGGATCCTCGTTTTCAAGAAGAGAGTTGGGTGAACTCGCCGATTTCGTGGGCAACTACGGTGCTCCGGCACTGAGCTGGGTCAGGTGCACGGGGAGGGAACTCAAGTCCTCCCTTCCAAAGGTGGTACCCGCCTTGGAACTCGAAAAAGCAGGTCATCTGGCCGCACTTAGTGAAGGTGATCTTCTACTCATCCTGGCTGGAGATCGTCGGATTGTTCAGGATGGGCTGGCAGCACTCCGGCTTCACCTGGCCCGCCGGCTCGACTTGATTCCGAAAGACAGACACGATTTTCTCTGGGTTCGCGAGTTTCCTCTGCTGGAGTGGGACGAACAGGAAGGACGTTTTTGTTCACTCCACCACCCCTTCACATCTCCAACTCCAGAGACCCTGGGGCAACTCAAATCTAGGCCGGAGAAGGCCAGGGCCAGGGCCTACGACATCGTGTTGAACGGTCTCGAGATCGGAGGTGGTTCTATCCGTATCCACGATCCTGTATTGCAGCGTCAGGTCTTCCAGGTGCTGGGCTTCCCGGACAAGGAAGCCGAGCAGCGCTTTGGTTTTCTCCTGGAGGCGCTGGAGTACGGCCCCCCTCCCCACGGAGGAATCGCCCTGGGCCTCGACCGAATTATCATGCTACTAGCCGGTGAGCCCTCCATACGGGACGTGATTCCTTTTCCCAAGACAGCTCGTGCCCAGGACCTCATGTGCGGTGCACCTTCATCTGTAGGCCAAAGTCAGTTGAGAGAACTGTCGTTGAAGCTCTCCGGGTGAATCTTCCGCCGGTTTCTTGGAGTTAACCGTTAGATTTCGTTGGCTTTTTCATCGGAGAGCAGAAGGGGCCATCGAGCAGTTCGTTGAAGTTTACAGGGCGGCCCCAAGATTCCCTTTCGAGGGGCCCGGTTCAATTGGTCCGGGAGGAGGTTTCTGGTCCATCCAGTCACGTCAGTTGTCGGTGAACCATAGCTCCCGGGTATCCGGGTTCCAATTAAAACCCAACCGTGTTGCAATGCCCGATCCAAACACCTCGAGTCCAGGTCTCGAGGTCTCTCCTCTGTCCTTGCCTCCTAAGGTCTCTTGCGGTCACTCGCCACAGAGTCTGAACTCGCGCTTTAAGGCAACCCGCGGAAGTCAATGTCCTGTACTTACCCAAGGCAAGACCAATGGCTTTGTGGTTGCTGCGAGCTTCCCAGGGTCACGACGCGACGACGAGACCTTAAGCTGAAGGGCGCAAGTGTTCGGACATTTGACATCCCGATTCAATGTCTCCTATCATCCAATCCTCCAAGTCAACTCGGTGTATCCAAGAACCTCTGTAGCTTGTCAAAATGGACCGAACCTACTCGACACGAGAAGTAGCTCAAATGTGGAATGTCAGTGATTCCACGGTCAAGCGCTGGGCCGACACAGCCGGGTTAAGGTGCCAGCGAACTGCCGGGGGTCACCGCCAATTTTCCCTGGAGCATATCCGGGGTTTTCAGCAGGACCGTGGCTTCGAAGCGACCGGACTTCTCACGACCGAACACTGGGAGGATCCCCAGGTAGAGGATCTGCTCAATCGAAAAGACTTTGCCCGTTTACGGGACCAGGTTAGTTTTCTCGCCGCACACAACCAGAGGGAACAGATCGAGGAGCTCTTGAAGAGACTTTACCTTAGGGGCGTCTCTCTCGCACACATTTACGACTTCGTGGTCATTCCTGTGGCTCGTTCCTCGCAGGCCGCCCTCTCCGGACAGACCTCCTCCTGTGGGCAGGCTAAGCTGATCCAGATCAATCTGGAAGAGGCGGTCTCGTATCTCTTTCCGCACATCATTCGAAAACGACACAACGGACGGATCAGCCTCTGCGCCAGCCCGGATCGGTCCCAGTACCTTCCCGTCAATGCTGCCGCCCGGATCCTGGAGGTCGAAGGCTGGGAAGTCCTAAACCTGGGTTGGTCTGTGCCCTTTAGCGCCATGGCCTCCATGGTGGAAGAGGAGCCGATCAACCTGGTCTGTATAATCAACAACGGCTCGACGGAAACGGCTTCAACGGCGGAAATGAAAGCTGTTTTCGAAGCGGTTCGTGAATATCATCTACCCCTCATCACACTCGGCAAAAGGCTTCCCTTGGAAACCAAATCAGAGGGTTTGACCGACAGCGTCAACTTCTCAGATTTCTCTGCTTTTCAGAATTTCGTAGCCTCCCTGATCCGCACTGGTTAGTGCTACTCAGATCCAGGACGCAAGAATCGTGACATGCGTGGAAGTGCACTCTTAGTCGCGGGCGTATTCGGCTCGAACCACGGTTTTTATTCCTCCTCTCATGTTGAAGTCACCCTTGACCACACAACGGATCGGGCGACTAGCAGCCACAAAATCATCCAGGATCCGATTCGTTGCATGCTCGTGAAAGATTCCCGTATCACGAAACGAAACAAGGTAGAGCTTAAGAGACTTCAACTCAACAATGCCGGAGTCGGGAATGTAACGGATCCGAATCTCCGCAAAATCAGGCTGTCCAGTACGGGGGCAGACACAAGTGAACTCTGGACAGACGATTTCGACTTCGTACTCGCGACCCTGATATTCATTGGGGACGATTTCGAGCCCTGGGTGCAAACTGATCAATTCTTCTCCTTTACAAACCGGCGGCAGTCCCAGTGTACAGATACCGCTTGATCTTTCGTGTGGTCGTCTTCTCGAACTCCTGATGACGGAGACTGAACTTTCGAACGCGCTTGTAATTGGCAAGCCCCAGGTTCACGTGTTTAACGGCCTTACCAATCATCTTTAAAATGGTCTCATCATCATAAGTGCCGGCACCAAGCTCCTCGTCGAATACCTCGACCTCGGGAAAGATAATGGCCTGCACTTCAGTCAGGGCGGGATCCTCCGAAGCCCCGCCCCAAACCAAGGACTCGGCAATGAACTGCTGTTCGTTCAACTGGGCCTCCAGCTCTTCCGGATAGACATTTTTGCCATTGGGAGTCACGATGACGGATTTTTTGCGCCCACTCAGAAATAGAAAACCGGCCTTGTCGATAAAGCCGAGATCGCCAGTGTGCAACCACCCATCCTCCAGAGTTTCAGCGGTGGCCTGGGCATTTCGGTAGTAGCCCTTCATCACGTTTGGACCCCGGACTAGAATTTCTCCTTCTACCACCCGCGCCTCCACGCCTGGAACCAACATTCCAACGGAACTGTCTACGGGATTTGCCTCCCTATTAACAGCGATCAAAGGCGAGGTCTCGGTCATCCCGTAACCTTGAATGCAGTTGATACCGAGCTCACGGAAACCGCGCGACACTTCCGGATTGAGCGCGGCACCTCCCGAGATAAACAGGCGGAGTTGTCCTCCCACCCGATCGTGGACAGGTTTAAAAAGCCGGCGGCGGAGGGAGAACCCGAACTGATCCGATAGAGAAGCTATGGCTTTGGCAATGCGGAATTTCTGTTCTCCGCTTTCCTTGATCCTTTCCCTGATTCGGCGGTACATCGTCTCGAAGAGTAGCGGTACCCCTAGAATCACGGTTGCCTTCGCTTCCACCAGGTTATCCGGAACCCTGCGAAGATTCTCGGCATAATAAATGGACGCTCCCTGGTAGAGCGGGGTAAGGAAACCACATGTGCATTCATACGTGTGATGAAGAGGAAGCACCGAGAGAAGTCGATCCCCGTGACGCATTGCAACAAACTGGGAGGTCGCCATTATGTTGGAGCAGAGATTGCCGTGGGTCAACATCACGGCCTTGGAGCTTCCCATCGTTCCGGAAGTGAAGAGGATGGCTGCCACGTCAGGTGGCTCCAGCTCGGGCTGGGCCTGGGCTCTCTCTCCGGACAGAGCCTCATACCCTCGTTCACGCAGCTCGGGAAAAGAATAGTCCGCTCCTCCAGAATCTGTCTCCAGAGAGATCAGATTACGGAGATCGGACAGATCGGATCGAAGAGCAAGGAGGTTAGGGAGGAACCGACCACTGGACAGAATTGTTTTGACCTCGGAGAACTCGAGGATATCGCGGATTTCTTTCGGTTTGAGGTCTCGATCGACCGGCACTACGACTCGTCCGGACGACACGATTGCCAAATAGGCAACCGCCCAAGCCGTACAATTTTCACCAATAAGGGCGATCGCGTCGCCACGCATCTCTCCCAAGCTGGCAAGACCGGCACTGATTTCCACAACCCATTCCCGCAAATGCTTGTAGGAAGTCGTGTGGTAGGCTCCTCTGTCTTTCGTGGCCAGTGCAACCCGGTCTCCATATCGGAACGAACATTCTCGGAGCAGATGTTCGAGCGTCCGGATCGGGTAGGTCGGGAAAAGCGGCTGCGGCTTCACAAGAGTAAATTCTAGCTCAGGGGTGGATGAGATAACAGAACACCAGGGGAGGCACCTTCCCCATTAACTCTAGCCTTCCGTTAATCACAGTAGAAAGTTGACAGGAATCAAGGAGCAGCTTCGCTCAAACAGAACTAGCCTGTGACTGCCGCTCCGGCAACCTCGAATCGAGCTCGGTTGGCAGAGCAAACTGGACGTTCTCTGTTCGGGTGACCAGTTCATCCACTGCGGCTCCGTCGCGGCACAGCCAGTCCACGACGCCAGAGACCAGCATCTCCGGAGCTGACGCGCCCGACGTGACACCCACGATCCTGGCGTTCTCCAACCACTCCGAGCATATGCCCTCATGATCGTCGATCAAATAGGCCGGGGTACCTTTCTTGATTGCCTCTTCGACCAGACGGTTAGAATTGCTGCTGTTGCGGGAGCCGACGACCAGGATCACATCAGATTCCTCGGCGAGTTCACAAACCGCCATTTGACGATTCTGGGTGGCATAACAGATGTCCTCTGAAGGAGGCCCCTCAACATGTGGAAACCGACGCCGCACGGCTGCCACGATCTCGCGGGTGTCTTCTAGGCTCAGGGTCGTCTGGGTCAAATAGGCTAGCGGTGTTTCTGGACTTATCCGGAGATGAGCTACGTCCTTAACACTCGTGATCAGCCGAATTTTTTCGGGTGCAACTCCCATGGTCCCGATCACTTCGTCATGACCTTCGTGACCAATCAGAAGAATGGTATAGCCTCTGCCCGCATAGCGAACTGCCTCGAGATGGACCTTGGTCACCAGGGGACAGGTTGCATCAATGACGCGAAGCCCTCGTCGTCCAGCATCTCGTCGTACCTCCGGAGAAACGCCGTGGGCGCTGAAAATAACGGTTCTCTCTCGTGGGACTTCCTCTAGGGATTCGACGAAAATCGCTCCTCGGTCTTGGAGCTTGGCTACAACATACCGGTTGTGTACGATTTCCTTCCGAACGTAGACGGGCTTGGGAAATACGTCAAGAGCGATATTGACTATATCGATAGCCCGAACAACTCCTGCACAGAATCCCCGAGGAGCAGCCAGGATTACCTTTTCGACCATACGGGTCCGATTCTAGCACAGCCCGATTAGCCAGATGGCAAGGGCGTTCTTATCGGGGAAGGTCTCCCCGGAGCTGAATCAGCCCGTGCCGGAATCCATGCAAGCGTTGACGAGATTCGGGACTCATTGCCGGACGCGCTTCCTTTGTCATACTCGAGGAGATCTCCATAGAAATGGCCAAACTGGGTCACAAGGTTCCTTTCAATTTACCCCTGTTCGTAAAGTGCCAACTCAGGATTGGCGGAATCTTCCATGAAAGGGATCCGCGCCTGAAAGGGGATAAATTGATTATGGAGAAGTGCACCGGGCAGGTGATTAAGGAACCTCCGAAACGCTTTCTCTACCCGGTCTCGGCAACATTTCCAAGTTCCCACACAAGGCTTTTAGACCGTAGCCTAGATGATTGATACGTGTTTGTAGTAAAGGTTTTCAGCTTACTCCCTTGTACCCATATCCCGATCTGCCATTAAAAGCGCTACCGTATCGTCTCCCACCATTCTAAGCTGACTTACAATATCACCGGCTGTTTTTTCCTCCTCGACCTGTTCGGTGATAAACCACTGAAGCTCAACTGCCGTAGCGTTGTCGTGTTCATCAAGTGCCTCCTGGTAGGCCTCGTCGATTCCTTGAGTTACGATCTTTTCGTGCCCGAGCACAGTCTCGAACATTTTCAGAGGCGGTCCGAACGCGGAAGGTGGCTGATCAATTTGACGTAATTTGACATGTCCTTCCCGGCTGAGCACGAAGTCTAGGATACGCATCGCATGCCCTCGTTCCTCCTCGCTCTGGGTTCGCAGCCAGGCCGCGAAGCCCGGAAGATTTAACTCTTCACAATGCGAGGACATGGCCAAATAGAGGTACGCAGCCTGTAGCTCAGCCTGGATTTGCCGATTGAGGACTTCATTCATATTTGCGGAAAGCATGAGCTTCTCCTTGTTTATTCTCTGTTTCGTGTTGTTTTATTCTGTGGAGCGGTGGACGCCGGAGTTGGGTTACACCTCTCTATTTTACTTACTCTGTGCCCAGAGATCAATTGATAAGTTGTTGAAAACAAAATACTTAAATGAAATTGACTTTCATTTTCATGTCTGTTTAGAGAAATAAGTGTAGCAAGGCCATACCGGTCACACCCACATGTGCTATCTTGTCACTCTGGGTGGGAGAACCATGAGCAAGAAAAACGACCCAGGCAACGTTACAACTAAACCTCGACCCTCCGGAAACGAGAGCTCCGCCGACCTTGTCCTCGTTTCTGATGTTCTCCCCGACTTGATTCCCATCATGCCCGTGCGGATGCGTCCTTACTTCCCAGGATTCATGGCACCTGTCGCTGTCAGCGGAGACCACCTGGACAAAATGCAGGGACTGCTCGAAGGACCGGACCAGACCGTAGGCCTGGTTTTGGTCAAAGATCCGGCTGCCGAGGACTCACCTGAGAACCTTCATCATGTGGGTGTAGGTGCCAGGGTCGTCAAGGCCGTGCAGACCGAAGTAGAGAGCGCTTATGTGCTCCTGAATTGTGTGGCCCGGTTCACGATTCAGGAGCTGAAGGAAACAAAGAAGGGCTGGAACGCCCTTGTCAAGTACCACCACGAAACGGAGTTGAGCCACGACGAAGAACTGAAGGCATACGCTCTTGCCATCGTGGCTACGCTCAAAGAGTTGGTTCAGCTCGACCCTCTGCAGTCTGAAGCCATCAAGCTCTTCCTGAGCCATTCGGCCATGCAGGATCCAGGAAGGCTGGCGGATTTTTCAGCCAGCCTGACGACGGCGAGCTCCGAGGAATTGCAGGAGGTTCTGGCGACCTTTAATGTGCGGAGCCGGATCGATAAGGCGCTACTTTTGCTGCGGCAAGAACTCGAAATGGCGAAACTTAAGCAGAACATCACAGATCAGATTGAAGAGCAGATGTCTGAGCGGCAGCGAGAGTTCTTTCTCCGCGAACAACTGAAGGCCATCAAGCAAGAGCTGGGCATCGAAAAGGAAGGCAAGGCCAGCGAAATCGAAACATTCCAGGAACGACTCCGAGAGATTTCACCCAGTACGGAGGCGGTTCGCGTCATAGCTGAAGAAATGGAGAAGCTGAGCTACCTGGAACCGGCCTCTCCCGAGTACACGGTCACCCGAAATTATCTGGACTGGCTGACCATACTACCCTGGCAAAAGCTAAGTAAAGACTCCTATAGGCTGGCTCGCGCCCGGCGAATTCTTGACCGTGATCACTATGGTCTGGAGGACGTGAAGGACCGGATCATTGAGTTTATTGCTGTGGGCAAGATGAAAGGCGACATCTCAGGATCCATTCTTTGTCTGGTCGGGCCTCCAGGAGTAGGCAAGACGTCCATTGGCCGCAGCATTGGAGAAGCACTGGGGCGACGCTTCTATCGGTTTTCCCTGGGAGGTATGCGTGACGAGGCGGAAATCAAGGGTCACCGCAGGACCTATATCGGTTCGATGCCCGGCAAGTTTCTGCAGGCTCTAAAAACCGCTGGAACTGCCAATCCGGTCATCATGTTGGATGAAATCGACAAGATCGGAGCCTCCTTTCGTGGTGATCCGGCATCCGCCCTCCTCGAGGTCCTCGATCCAGAACAAAATTCCTCCTTCCGAGATCACTATCTGGACGTTCCGTTTGATCTCTCCAACGTTCTTTTCATTTCGACCGCCAACCAGATCGATACCATCCCCCTGGCCTTGTTCGACCGAATGGAAACGATCCGCCTTTCAGGGTATATCCCGGACGAGAAGGTGGAGATCGCACGGAGACACTTGATTCCGCGAGCCCTGAAAGGCCATGGCCTGGCCAGGACTCAGGTTCGCTTCACTCCCGCAGCCCTACGGAAAATCATCGATGGGTATGCCCGTGACGCAGGTGTTCGGGGACTTGAGAAAAAGATTAAGAAGGTGCTACGAAAATCAGCAATTGATCTAGCCAAGGATTCAACCCGTCGCGTGGTAGTAAAGAAGGGGAATATCACGGAGTTTCTGGGAGAACCCGACTTTAAGGGTGACGAACGCCTCACCTCAGGTCCGGGCGTCGTCACTGGGCTGGCTTGGACAAGCCTGGGGGGCGTAACGCTTCAGGTAGAAGCCACGGCTGTACTCACCAAGCAACACGGCTTCAAGCAAACTGGTCAGCTGGGCCAGGTCATGGTGGAGAGTTCGGAGATAGCCTATTCGTATGTGATGTCCCACTTAAAGGATTACGGAGCCCGGGAGGACTTCTTCCAAGAGCATTTCGTACATCTTCACGTTCCAGCCGGTGCTACCCCAAAGGACGGACCCTCGGCGGGTGTAACCATGGCCACAGCCCTGATCTCAATGGTTCGAGACCAGGCTGTTGTCTCTAGATTGGCCATGACGGGGGAATTAACCCTTACGGGGAGGGTTCTGTCGATAGGAGGGTTGAAGGAGAAGGTAATTGCCGCACGCCGGGCAGGCTGCAAGACTCTCATCTTTCCGGATGAAAATCGGGGTGATTTTGAACGGCTTCCCGACTACTTGAAAAAGGGCTTCAAGGTTTATTTTGCCGGGCACTTTCCCGACGTCTACCGCATTGCGTTTGGTGGCTAGCTGGCCGCCCACTAGCCCATGGGACTTTCACCATGATGACATGGGCTCCTCCCTTAGGCTAGACGGCATCTAAAGCGCAAGAGCCAAAGTTCTTAACTCTATCAGGAGGAGTTCAGATTCAGGCTTTCAGGTCTTCGGTACACTCAAATAACCCACAACGAATCTCTTGTCGACGCGGTTGACCAGAACCTCGTAAGGCTTCTTGATGCCTTCCACGTAGAAGAAAATCGGCTCATTGATGTTGACTCTCTTCTTATTGATTCGGCGGCCCTCTGCCACGATCTCGATGTGATAGCGCTGGCGCTTGGAATCGGTGTTCTTCAACTGCAGGGAAACATTGAAGACCTTCATGACCCCACCGGTTCTTTGCAATTCAAAGTTGTAGTAATCCCGGTCGAGGGAATGCTTTACACCGACAATCTGTTCCGTGTTCCCGTCAACGGTGGTTCTCAAGGTGCCGAGGGACTCCGAGTTCGAGGCGATCCCGGCCCGGTTGGAATCAGTCACGCCCCGCAACTCGGAAACACTACCGTCGGTCTCATCGATCCGCGAGTTGACTGCACTTACGTCCTCTTTCAGATCGGCGTTCGCCTCCTTCATCTCGTCTTTGAGCTGCCCGACTTCAGCCTGGTCTGCCTTGCTAATTGCCAAGGCCTTGAGGTTTTTTGTTTGCTTGGCCTGACCGCTCTTGAGATTGCTGTAAAGGTTCTGATAGCGGTTTAGCTGCTGCTTCTGAGCACCCAGCTCACTCTCGCTGCTTGATAGCCCGCTTTGCAGCTCGCTGATTTTCCCTTCCGAGGTTTCGAGCTGTTCGGTAACTGTGACCAGATCTTGCTGGCTACTTTCCAACCGCGTGTTTAAGAATATGAGCTGCTGCTGCGACTCGTATAGGTAATAGGCCAGCACCGCCAGCCCAACGGCAAACAGAACACCGGCTATAATCCCCCAGTAGTTCTTCTTTCCTTGATCACCGTTGGATCCACTTTTGCGCGAGGATCGGGTTTGCGCCCGAACTCGGTCCATCAAGGGGTCTTCATACTGCTTGTTTTTATCGGGTCCGTCCATTTTCCCCTCCACTCAGAAGTTCAATACTCGGCAGTGCATCTCGGCTCTCACTATCCGTATAGAGTCTAGGCCACCGAAAAGGGTTCATACTACAACCGGCCGAGCAAGGAACGTCCTGGCCGATCCAGTATGATAGTATGAATTCTTTATGAGCGCCAAGGCCATTTTACCTATTCTCATCCTGGGAATCGGCCTTCCTGCCTTCATTTTTTACAGTGTTTTCTTTGGGGGCCCGTCGCTGGAGATAAGGCCCATCGCTAACTTTGAAAGCCATAAAAGGTCGATCTCCAGTCTGAGCAATCAGCGTTACGAGGTGCTCGGAGTGGTCGATGAGGGAGGGGTGATTCGTATCAATGTGTGGTTCCGGGATCCTGCTCGAGGGCGTGTAGAAGCCCGCATCCAGGCACTCAACACACTTTACGATGTGCAGTCCATTGTTGGCCAGGAACTTTCCGTCAGTGTACGGACCTATTCCTCGCCAACCGTTGAACAATCCGCACTTCACGGTCTCGCCTTTTACCAGGCTCTGACCGGACGGACCGTCTTCAAGCACCCAGATGAACTTCGGTAAACCTTGGACCTCTTTTTCTTCGCCGGTGTGGTTAACGCTCTCAGGGTCCTGTAGGGCCATCGGAAGGCCGAAACGGCCTCTGAAAACCAGCAGGGCTATGTGCAAGAAGAATCCGATCGGTCACGGCTCGGTATCTCGTTTCCTGACAGATCGTGTTGGGGAGGAGGACTCTGAAGTTCCCCACCGACGGGAACCATCGACGACTGAATAGCAGGGTGGCGAGACGACTACTCTCAGGCCTCGGAACTCCACCCCCCGTCAGATAGAATGTCAAAGTGTCTCCAGAACTGATCAGTAGTTCTCACAACGCGCGTTTCAAGCGATGGCGATCGTACGTTCAGTCCCCTGACGCGCCGGATTGCCCCTGGATTCCCGTTGAAGGCCCCAAGCAGGCTCTCGAATTGAGTCGGGACCACCAGCTTGAACTACTTCTTTACAGCCAGGAGAATTCTACCGTTGAGGCACTGGCAATACGTTCGCTGAATACAGCTCGGGTTGAACCCACTCTTCTCTCCCGGCTTTCCAATGTCAGGACTCACCAGGGGATGATAGCCTTCTTCTCAAAGCCCTCCTGGACGTGGCACGATGTCTCCCCCTTTGTGCTTTACCTCGAGGAGCTGCAGGATCCCGGTAATTTCGGCACGCTTGTTCGCACGGCACAGGCCACAGGCCTTTTCAGCCTCATCACCAGCCAAGGGACCGTGTCTCCATGGAACGCCAAAGTCATCCGCGCGTCGAGTGGCGCTTTGATGCGGATTCCCACTCTGGAAAACATTTCCTTAAAGGAAGTGCGGCGACGCAACTACCGGCTGATTGCCACGAGCCCCCGGGGCTCCGAAGAACTTTTTCAGCAGCGATTCTCTCCAGGCACCGCATTTTTGATCGGAAATGAAGGTCGAGGACTCACAAGCCAGGCCCTGAGGCTGGCCGACCGCGTCTATCGGATCCCGATGGAGGGGGATACCGATAGCCTGAATTCCTCCGTCGTGGGGTCACTTATCATGTATCAGGTATACCTTCAGAACCACAGACCATGACCAAAGACCTGTTCCACCGCTCCGAGCCCGCTTCCTCCGGTGTCGCAACTGCGCCACTGGCCGACCGAATGAGACCGCGCATGCTGGAAGAAGTGGTTGGCCAGGAGAGGCTGCTTTCCGAGGGCAGGTTTTTGCGCCAGGTCATTGAGCAGGATCAGATACCCTCCCTGATTCTCTGGGGTCCTCCAGGCGTAGGAAAGACAACTCTTGCAAGCGTCATTGCCAGGACATCCGGGTCCAACTTTGTGGCCCTCAGCGCAGTGGTGTCGGGCGTTAAAGAGTTGAAGAAGGTTTTGGACGAGGCGGACTACCAAAGGCGGGCCTTCTCACGCTCAACGATTCTTTTTGTCGACGAAATCCACCGCTTCAATAAAGCCCAGCAGGATGCCTTTCTCCCTCATGTCGAAAAAGGCTCCATAACTTTGATCGGCGCCACCACCGAAAATCCCTCCTTCGAGGTGATCTCACCCCTTCTCTCCAGATCTCGCGTCGTAGTGCTGCAGGCCTTGAGCGAAGATGACCTGGTGCAGCTGTTGCGGCGGGCACTCGACGATAACGACAGGGGCTTAGGCCATCTCCATATCTCCTCCGATAAAGAAGTACTTTACCTGATCGCAAGGCATGCTAACGGTGATGCGCGGGTTGCCCTCAACGCTCTCGAAGTTGCCTCTAGTCTGATCAAAGGGCAGGAATCACCAAGGCTCACCCACCAGGTGGTGTCCGAAACACTCCAGAAAAAGGCACTTTTATACGACAAGACTGGGGAGGAACACTTCAACCTGATTTCGGCCCTGCACAAATCGCTCCGAAACAGCGACCCGGACGCGGCACTTTATTGGCTGGCCAGAATGCTGGAGGCGGGTGAGGACCCACTCTATGTAGCCCGGCGCATGGTTCGGTTTGCTTCAGAGGACGTCGGCCTGGCAGACCCCGGAGCCCTGGGCAGGGCTATTGACGGACTACGGGCCTTCCAGTTTCTCGGTCTCCCAGAAGGCAAATTGCCCCTAGCACAGGTAGCCATCGCCCTCGCCCTGGCTCCTAAGTCGAACTCTGTCTACAAGGCGTACGCCGGGGCGGTGAAGGATGTCGAGCTGACGCGGAATGAGCCGGTTCCCATGCATCTCAGAAATGCCCCCACCGACTTGATGAGGGACCTGGGTTATGGATTCGGCTATCAGTACGCCCACGACACTCCTGAAGCACTGACAACGATGGCCTGCCTGCCTGAAAATCTCAGCGGAAGCCGGTACTATGATGCGACCGATCGAGGTCACGAAGGCCGGCTCAAGGAGAGGCTGGCCCGCATCAGAGAAAAGGATCACGGCCGAAAATCGGGCGAACCCTAAACCCGGACGGGGCTACCGATCCTGACCGGTATTGCAATGCTTTCCCTGGTTACCATGATGGAAGAAGCTGTTCACGAGTTGCTATCACAGTTCTCCTGGCCGCTTCTCGTTCTCACGATTGTGATTAGCCTTGGGCTTCTCACGAAAGGCGCGGATTGGCTGGTAGATCAGGCCGTTCTCTTCTCTTCGCGGTCCGGTTTACCGAAAGTAGTTGTCGGCGCAACAATCGTCAGCCTTGGGACCACAACCCCGGAGGCCGTGGTCTCGGTTCTGGCGGCAGTTCAGGGGAAGCCAGGTCTGGCGCTTGGAAATGCAGTTGGTTCCATCATCTGCGACACAGGGCTCATTCTTGGAGTAGCCTGCTTGATCTCACCTCTTCCCCTCGATCGAAAGATTGTCAACCGACAGGGATGGATCCAGTTTGCCTGTGGTTGGTTGCTCGTAGTTGCCTGTCTGCCCCGAAGCGCATGGTCCCAGGCATTTGACCAGGGGGGCACCCTCTCCCGCTCAAGCGGCTTCTTCTTTCTTTTCCTTCTGTTCGCCTATCTCTGGATCTCGACCGTATGGGCCCGACGAGCTCTTCCCGCTGCGACTTCACAACCAGTCGAATCCGGAGACAGCAGGACCTTCACAATTGTATCGAAACTGATTCTCGCGATTGGGCTCGTCGTCACCTCCTCCTGGGTGCTCATTCCGGCTGCTACCGAATCCGCCACCCGCATAAACGTACCAGACAGCATCATCGCCGCCACCTTGGTGGCTTTTGGGACCTCGCTTCCCGAGCTCGTTACTGCCGTTACGGCAGCCCGCCAGGGGCACGGTGAGCTAGCCATCGGCAATGTGGTGGGTGCTGATATCCTCAATGTGCTTTTCGTTGCCGGCGCCTCTGCTGCGGTAACCAAGGGCGGCCTTCCCGTGCCTGGGCACTTCTTTTCTCTCTATTTCCCCTGCCTGATATTGATTCTGGTCGTTTTTCGTATCGGAATTCTCGTCAGTCAACGGAACCTCACCCGCCCTTTCGGAGTCATTCTTTTGGTCTGTTATCTGGCCGTCACGGTTCTTAGCTATATAGGCCCCTGACTTTCGAATTCCCTGCTTCAGGTTCTCGGAACCTTCCACCTTCCACCGCAGCCAGTAGTGAGTAACAGTGCGAGCCTCGGGAGCATTGCACCAGAAACGCGCAAGCTGGCGCCTCTATGGCGGGTCTTTACACCCCCTGTTACAGTGAAGCCTAAGGAGATGCCTTGCCCACCCTTATTTTAGCCCTGATTGCTCTGCTGACCTTCACCATGCTACCCGGCGTCGCCCTGATTCGGCGTCACAGACCCGTGGTGGAGCAGGTAGGTGGGGCTGTCGCTCTCAGCACGGCCCTCAACTCATTTGTGGTTATGCTCCTGGTCCTGTTCAAGACTTACACCCTACTTGCTGGATGGCTCTGGTTTTCTGTCCTCCTGGGAATCACATTGGTAATGAGCCGCGAACGCAGCTGGATCCACTCCAGATTCCGGCTTCCGGAGCTTAAAAAACGGCAAGCAGCATCCAGCGCCCTGTTGGTACCCGTCCTGGCCATAGTCGCATACAAATCCTTTGCCCTTCCCTTTTTTGCCTGGGACAGCATCGCCTCCTGGAACCGCTGGGCGCGGGCCTTTGCGCTCGAAAGCGATTTCTTCTCCAGAACTGAATTTTTTCACCCTCAATACCTTTCCTGGGGAATGAGCTTTCCGTACGTTTTGTCCGGGGACATAACCCAGGAACCTGCAGCCCATGGATTCGCCTTCTTCTGTCTGCTCATCCTTTGGACCGGAGTGTGGAGACTCTCCTCCTGCTTCTCGGTACCCGGGGCGTTGAGTTGCACTGCCGTCATGGTCCCCCTAGCAGTCTCCAGTTATGCTGGAACGGGATACTCTGACATTGCTGCGAGTGGATTTTCCTGCCTGGCCGTGGCCCTGATTCTGGAGGCATTTAAGACTGCGCCTATGGAGCACAGTTCGCTGCAGCGGTGGCCCGCTCGTAACCGGTCAATTCTGGCCGGACTGGCAGCCGGTACGGCTTTTCATTACAAGCTTCTGGCTCCCTTGCTCTTCTTTGTTCTCCTCCTGGGGCTGGTGGTCTTGCCAGGCCGACGGGGCCTCGCTCAGCGCTGCCTCCTGGCTTTCCTCAGCGGGTTATCCAGTTTTCTGGTGGTAGCGCCCTGGATCTTTTCCGGCAACACTTCTCTGACTCCGCCTCTATTTCACTATGTCACAACCGGAATCCACGGAGATATATCCAGACTAGAGATTATTCTCAAGGGCGCGACTACCTTTCTAGCTGGTACGACGGCTTTTGACATTCCTTTAATTGACGCATACGTACTGACCGGCGCTTCCATCTGCTTCATCGTGGCACTTATGAAAAGCTTCCAGGCCGTCGCCTTGGGGACTGCGGTGTTGCTGGGAAGCGCAGTGTGGATGTCTACCGCCAACTACGACACTCGCGCGCTGATGCCTTTTCAAACAGCAGGTGTAGTTCTTTCCCTGGCCGGCTTGGCTCTCTTGCTTGACCGGCTGCGCGGCCGGCGCTTGCGTTCTTCCATATTACTCTCCCTGCAATCCACTCTTCTGCTGGCCTATCTCATTCCCCAGCTGGCACCGGACCTCCGCCTGGGCACCGAGAGAGCGATCGATTGGAAGCCTGGAAGCAAATGGCTTCAGACTCTAGGTCTTTCGAGGCGCCAAGAAAAGCTGAGAGTCCTGAGACCCGCTCTTGCCGACCTGGCGAATTGGATACGTGACCACGCAAGATTCTCCGGGACTTTCTGGAGTGATACCGTGTTGGTCGCCTCCTTCGATCCCCCAAAGGCCGGCGCGATGGCACGCTGGCTTGGCCTGATCGAATCTGAGGGACAGGTCAATTGGAAGGTCGGCGACTTTCTGGTGGTCACAGGCCAAGAAAGCCAAGAGCCGAAATTGCCCTTTCCGATCATAGATGAAATGGTTGGGTTGAGCCCAGCCACATGGGGACCCTGGATCGAAGCTGCGGTTGAGGCGGGGGTGCTCCGAGAGGAAGGAACCTACGTAGCCCTCAGCTCATTTCAATTCGTCGTTGAACCCCCTCCCGGGCAAACCCCTTGAACCCCGTTTAGGCTCCCCATCCTGTAGAAATACTGCCTCCGCCACAGCTTTGTGGCCCGCGGGGGGAAGTAAGGAAGAACCGCAAACAACTGTTGCGTAACCCTTGCGAAAGTTTCTCGCGATACTAGCTAACCATGAGCAAGAATCCATTTTTCTGAAGGACTAGAACGGATACAGTTACGTTGAAATTTCCAAGATCATGGAAATTCCTCTCGGAACCATAATGTCACGACTCAACCATGCCCAGACGAGCCTTAAAACCTTCTAAATGAGAAGAAGAACGTCTAAAGAAACACTGAAAGTTCTTCTTCCCGGTGACCTGTATCAAGAGCTAACGGAGCAACGAGGACAGAAGGTCGGGATGTATCTCGAAAAAGGCGAATGCTACCGTGATATTCTGGAGCAGCTTAGGGGGTCGAGACCCAAACCGAAGATCTGAATTTGGAAGAACCCAGCCCGCACGAGTGGGACAAATGCAGAGCAAGCCGGTGCAGAATTTAAGCAGGGGGTTTGGATGGGCTGTCCTTTGCGTTTGGGTTGCAAGCCTCACATTCTACGGTCTGTGGGAGGTGGCCACCGCGCCGGACGAGCCTCTGACTGACAAGTTACTGGTTTTCGGGTTCTTCCTCGGAGTCGCACTACTCTTTCTGTCGGTCCTGATTGAGAGAATTCGCGAGGGCCGAACCGACAAGTACAAGGGAGTCCACAAATGATCGTAACAACTACAAACGATATTGCGGGTCGTCAAATCATCAAGACCCTTGGCGTCGTGAAGGGGAATGCCGTGCGGTCCAGACACCTGGGGAAAGACGTACTGGCCGGTCTGCGTAATGTCGTGGGAGGTGAGATCCATGAATATGTCAAGCTGGCTGCAGAAGCGCGCGAGCAAGCCCTTGACCGGATGGTGGAAGAAGCCGAGGACCTGGGCGCCAACGCCATTCTCGGTATTCGCTTCGGAACAGCTATGATCATGTCAGGTGCTGCGGAGCTTCTCGTCTATGGAACTGCCGTAGTCGTCGAGCGAGCGAATGGTTAACGGTTACTATTTGAAGGTGAACATCCTAGGTTGAAAGTTCACAAAAGCCCCAAATCTCATTCGTTAATCCACGCATTCAAAGAGTTCAATCGGCGATCTGGATACGACCTTCGCCCCGGTTTCGATTCCATTCATGCTACCGCCCACGTGACACTTATGAAACTCGATAAGGGCGTTCCGGGCGATTGTGTCGGGTATGACCCCGCCGTCAATTGAACTATTGAGAGTCGCGTAGAACTTTTCTTCCTGCAGGACGTCGGAATCGTCGCCAAGGGGAGATTTCAATTCGACCACCGGTGTGATGTGATAGATCCTCTGACTTCGAATGCCGCGGCTATCATCACTGGCGGCCCGCAGAAAATTCCACACCTTAAACTGAGTTGGTTCACAGCTTTAGATCATCTGGGAAAGATACTCTTCCCCCCGATAGGAACGCGACTGCTCCTTCGAGATGATGATAATTCCCTTCCTATTATCGCTAAGGTCCAAAAACTCCGGGGATCTGTGCCGCCGCCCGGTCCGTCGCGCTAACATGGCGGCGAACCCCAACAGAGCCCCACTGATCCCAGGAACAAGAAATGTTTTCCACTTCAGGCCCATCGCTCCATTACTCGAATGTCATCGGCGATGTGCAGACTTGTACCGGTTCGGAGTTTCACTTCGTCCGTGCTAATCTCGGGAGACACTTCGGTCAGGACTAGTCCAGCCTCGGCAATCTCGATAACACCCAGCTCGGTAATGATCTTCTCAACGCAGTTCTTGCAGGTGACTGGGGATTGGCATTGAGAAACCAGCTTCGGATCACCGTTGGGGTGGTTATGGAGTGTGGCGACGATGAGCCTGGTGTCGTTCAAAGGCGCGAAGCGCTCGTGCCCCGGGATCACGACGTCGCCACCGGGAGAGACTTCGTCAGCTTCGACCACGATGGCACCAACGGAAGCGGGCATGCCGCCACCCTGCAGCAGGGTGGGGACAACGCCCACGGCGGAAAGGTTCTTCCGGAGGCCCTGGGGAAGGCCTTTCCCTAGTGCGACAGAATCTTCGTTCAGAAGCTCCCGCCGAGTCCTTTCAAGAATAATTTCCCTTTTATTACGGGACATCCATGTTTCCTGCATGGGTTCTCATCCTAATAGATTCAAATTTCCAACATATGTTGCTTGCCTCAATTCCGGATCGTTTCCCAGCCCGGGCTTGGGGCACCGACACAAAGCAAAAAGCCCCTGAAACCGGTAAGAGTTCCAGGGGCATAAGATCCGGCGACGACCTACGTTCCCACACAGTCGCCCATGCAGTATCATCGGCGCTGGAGGGCTTAACTTCTGTGTTCGGGATGGGAAC
>CAZMGM010000019.1:0-18493 GCA_964565865.1 uncultured Acidobacteriota bacterium
GGCCCGTTCAGGAGCGGGTAGCCGCCAGGGTTTCATACCGGGAAATGATGCAGGAATTTGGCTGGGGGAGCTGTTTGATTGTAGCTTTCTTTGTGGCTAAAGGACTGGATGAAGTGGCCCGAAATCTTTTTGACGTCGCCCTGCCTGTCCTGTTGATCGGTCTTCTGACCATCGTCCCCACCCTGATTATTATTTTCACCGTCAGGAGCTTCGGGCGACCCATGTTCATTTTTCTCCTGCTGGTCATGCTATTGCTGGCCACGACGGAGCTGGGAACAGACAGCTGGATCGCCTCTCTCATGAACCCTGTGCTTCGAGCCTTTGGCGAAAACGCCGGTAGCTGGGTCCTCATTTACACCTCTTTCATGATGTTTGTGCTGCGCTTCTTTGCCGGTCCCATCGTTCACCGAATCAACCCTCTGGGACTGCTTGCCTCCTGCGCAGCGATTGCGGCTGTCGGCTTGCTCTGGCTGGCCCAATCTGGATCGGCAGCCCTGGCCGTGTTCCTAGCCGCAACTCTTTACGGTGTGGGTAAGACCTACTTCTGGCCCACCACCCTGGGAGTGGTTTCCGAGCAGTTTCCTAAAGGGGGAGCGCTGACCCTCAACGCCATCGCTGGCGTGGGGATGCTGGCCGTGGGAGTACTGGGGAATCCGTTCCTGGGAGTACTGCAGGACAAGTCACTGGACGACGCCCTGAAGTCAGAGGATCTGGCTCTTCATGGGCAGCTGGCGCTACCCGAAGAGCAGAAATTCCTGTTGACGTACCAGGCGCTGGACAAAAAGAAGATCGAAGCCCTGGACCAGGAGGATAAAGGAGCCGTGGAAAGGGTGGTTGCAGCGACGAACCAGAGCACTCTGGCGAAGGTAGCGCTCTTACCCGTTATCATGTTCTTCTGCTATCTCGGCCTGATCCTTTACTTCCGTTCGAAGGGCGGATACCGGCCAGTTGATCTGCCGGCTGGATCGTAGGGATTCCGGATCTCAAGGTCTGTAGAACTGAAAACAGGACGGCGCGGCGTCAGCCGGCCGTTGAGCCCAAGCAACGGTGAGCTTGCGGTCTACCGTTCTCTGTTATTGTCCACTCGGAACAACGTGAGCCCCAGCGACTACTAGCTCAGTGTAGGCACGATACGGGTCAGGGCGGCCCACGTTCCAGCTATGATCAGGCCAGCACTCGACAGCCAGAGAAAAAAATCCCACCATTTACCGGGCTGCAGTCGCGGATGGCACCTCCGGTAGCGGAAATAAAGGGCGGCAAAGGCTAGCATCGGAAGCATCAACGCCTGAGTCAAACCGCTGAGAAGTATCAGGAAAACGGGAGCCTTGACGAAAGCGTACACGGTAAAGCAGCAGACCGGTATCACCCCGCTCAAGACCCTGATCCAGAACTGCCGGCTCGCTTCATCGTGTTTGACAAGACCAAACACCAAGAGGGCATCGGCAACCACTCGCGCGTGCGAGGCACAGGCAACGAAGAATGTCGAATAAAGCACTGAGATGGCGCCAAACAGGAAAATCACGTGGGCGATCTCTCCAAAGACAGGCACGTACATCTCGGAGAGAGAGCGTATCATCTGACTGCCCGCAGGGTTGAGATTCGCCCGGCCAAGCACGGCAGCTCCCAGAAGATAAAAAGCCACTGTTGCAAAAGTGTAGACAACCGCTGACACAAAAGCGTCCCAGTGGAGCACCCGGATCCATCCCCGGGCTCGCTGGACCCAGGCCTCGCTTTCTTCTCGGCCCCCCGTCCAGGCAGCGTACCCCTTCTCCAGACACCAGTACGGATAGGCAATCAGCTCCGATGCTCCCACTCCGATGATTCCAAAGGCGGCCAGGGCAGTTGCCATCGGAGACACCACCCCTGGCCCGCCGGAGGGAGGAAGGCGAAAGCTGAGTCCACGGGTGAATTCGGCCCACGTCACCCGCCAATCGGGCAGGCTCTGTAGGGCAAACAGGTTCCATACCGTAACGAACGTGAACATGGCCACCAGAACCGATGCCAGTGTCTGGATGAGTCGATAGCGTCCCCTCACCAGCACAAACGCCGTCACGACAGTGAGGAAAAGCGCCCAAAGAACATCATCGTGAGACTCGGGTGCAACAGGAGTTGCCGCCAGCTCCTTGTTCAGATGTTCAAGGTCTGCCTCGAGAGCCCCCAGCCGGGCCGGGCCGGCAGCAGCCCCCCCCCTTCCTGCCCGGTCGACAAGGACCGACACAACCTCTCGGCGTGTGACTCTGTCTTGATAGAGATTGAATTCCGTCCCGGTTTGGGTAAGCGGCGTGGTGATGGCCAAAGCCTGACCCACTCCCCCGACAACGCCGCCCAGCTGCGCTATTCCCGCCATCAACATGATCAGCCAGCACCAGACAATCCAGTTGACCCGGAGACGGGGTCCCGGAACCTGATTGAGACTCCCGAGAGTCGTCTCTCCCCTGGTAATGGCGTCGCGGCCGAACTCAACCTGAGCAAAGACCTTGATGACACAACCGATCAGAATGAGCCAGAGCAGCCAGAATCCTGCCTCGGCTCCGGTCTTGGTTGTCGCCACCAGTTCTCCGGATCCGACAATAGCTCCTGCAATAATCAATCCAGGACCGATGGAGCGCAAGGTGCCCCGCAGGCCAGTCGGCGGTGCTTTCCAGTGACAGCTCAAGATGCCTCGACTATAGGAGAGGGGCGCAGAGGTGTCTAGCGGGTCGTGGTGAAAGTCGCGCGCGGTTACCCACAACGCGGCCCGCGGAGTTTTCCCCACGGGCTGTTCCAGTTCGTCCAATCTGCAATCGGAAGACCGAGGGACGATTCCTGGGCTTTGACTTATCAACTTGCCACAGCGATCGGAAAGGATGAGCGTTGCATCGTGAAATCTGTTTTTGAACCAACACAGGTTCCAGTCTTCGTCAGAAAGCAGCAACCCCTGGACTTATAATGGAACAGGATCACAGGGAGCGGATGGAGAAGGCCGTCTTGCCCAGAGTCGTGACCAGCTTCTGCTATGACTCATCGATCCAAATCGTACCTCGAAATTGGATGGAATCGAGGGAAACGAAAGAGGGATCCTCTGCTGCGGCCTTATAGCGATGCAGTCAACCTCTCTTTCAGATTCAGTCTATTTGCCTTCTAGTTTTGCCTCCAGATCCGCCCAGAACCGGGCAACATTGTGGAGTCGAATCCGGCGGGCCGGGATATCGAGGAACCCTCGAGGCGGAAGAACTGAGTGATCCCCTCGGGCCAGAGATGCCAGGACTCGAATCGATTCATAGCCGTAGCGGTATGGGTCCTGTACAACGGTCCCGAAGATAGCGCCATCGCTAATGGCCTGAAGGGTCTGGTCTGCCTCATCAAAGCCGATGATCTGGACCTCACCTACCCGGCCGGCCTGTTTCAATGCTTCCAGGGAGAGCGGGCCATTGTAAGCAAACAGTCCAATGATTGCAGCCAGATCGGGAAATCGGGAGAGGACATCCTCTGCGTTCGCTTTCGCTTTGACACGATCATACTGATCGGTCAATGTAGCCACCACGACGTACTTCCCACCTGCCAGCTGGCCGCCGGGTGAATCATATCGTTCTGGATCGATTGTACGGTCCAGAAGTTCATCGATGACCCCCTGTCGACGGCGGCGGGCATTGTCCTGCTCCAGTCGGCCCAACAGAATTGCCACCTCCCCTCCCAGCGGAATTGCTTCCTTGACAAGCTGACCGCACATTCGGCCCGCCAGGTAATTATCCATTCCAATGTAGCAGAGCCGATCGGTGGCTGGAGCATCCGAATCCTGAGTGATCAGAATCGTGTTCCGAGCGGCTTCGTTAATCAGATCCGTCTGGTTGGCAGGGTCGATCGGACTGATCGCGATCCCGTCAATGCCTACCGTCAACAAATCCTGAACCATACGCTTCTGATCGGCGATCCCTTCGGCCGGCATCTGTACCGTTACCTCGACGTCGAAGTCACGGGCTGCATGTTCGGCTCCCGCTCGGGCAATTTGCCAGAACGAGGTTACCCCGTTGGTCACGTATGCCAGGTGAATAATGGACGGGTCGGAGTTTTCCGCACAGGACGGAAGCAGGCTAACAAACAGCACCAAGCCCGGTCGAAAGGCCATCGTAAAATGATAGCGGAGAAACGCGCACCAACCAATAAGAAGTGGAGGGATCCGGTGGCGAACACCGTGCGTTCACGATCCGCTCAACCTTATTTCGGAAGCGAAAAACCGGTCGGGGGCAGGCCAGCCCCCTGAGCCTGGTACAGAATCACAAGACGGATGGGAATGTTAATCTGATGATCCCGGAAACGTTCCTTCACCTCTTCCAGTACGCGATTCTTGACCGCCTGGAGTTCTCACGCTTAGCCCAGACCGAGAACTGCACGGAGATCCCTGACTTTTCAAAGCCCTGCATTAGAATCAGGGGCGTGGGTTCTTCCAATACCAGGGGATTCTCAGCCGCGATCTGAAGCAGCAATTCGCGCACGTGACTCAAGTCTTCCTCGTCGGCAATCCCCAGGAATCTGCCATTGACGTAGACCCGCGATTGCTGAGTCCGGACATTGAAATCGATACTTCCGTAACAAACTCTCTCCACGCGAACAACCCTGAGCGCCGCATACCTGCGAAAGCTCACACTGGCATATGGGGCCGGTGCGTAAAGCTACCTATACCCAAAACGAACACTCCCGTGTTCCCTCATGGCTGCGGAAGACTCCGTGGTCAACAGCAACAGCGTCCCCATTAGCACGAATCCGGTTGTCCACTGTTTCGACATCATTTCAGCAACTCCTTTCCGATCTTTCGATTCGAACTTCTGCTATTACTAGCGCAGCGGGGATGGTTTGTTTCAGGTGTACTCACCGGCTGCCAGCGGCCTCTCCTTTTGGCGAGGCAAGCCTTCAGACTTGTTCATCACCCGGCTTGGGAGAGGGAAGAGAGCGGGGGGGAGGATGTGGGTCAACGATCTTGCGGTTCTGAATACCGGGCTGTGGTCAGGGATTGCCGACGGCGGGCGATCATAAGCTTCAGTGTTTCGTCCGTCACCACACCCGCCAGGATCACCGCTCCGATGATAGCAAATTCCAGCTGGGTGGGAATTCCGAGAAGTGTAATCGAGTTGCGCAGCACCTGCATCACCGCAGCCCCGATGACAACTCCGAGAATAGTTCCCTCGCCTCCTCGCAGGCTGCACCCTCCCAGCACCGCAGCAGCAATGGCATAGAGTTCGTAGAAATTTCCAAAATCCACGGGCTGTGCTGAGTTCACGTCCAGGACGAACAGCATTCCGCCCAGACCCGCAAGTCCGCTGCTGATGACATAGGCCAGTACCATCATCCTGTCCGTGTTGATCCCACTGTAACGAGCGGCTTCTTCGTTGCCCCCCACTGCCAGGAGGTAGCGACCATAGATGGTGCGATTCAGGAAGACAGCTCCCAGTGCGGCCACAACCACCAGGATGAGGCAGGGCACAGGAATGCCAAACCCCTCCACGAAGGGCATGGGCACTTTTCCGGTAGCCAGAGTCCTGAGTCCCGTAAACCCATTCCCGAAGCCCTGAGTCTGATCGGAAGTAAGTCCCCTGGCCAGTCCCCGGTAAAGGAGCAGTCCGCAAAGCGTCACCACGAATGGCTGGAGCTTGAGGCGGGTAATCAGCAGTCCATGAAACGAACCCAGTAGAAGGGGCAGACCCAGTGCGGCCATCAGAGCCAGGGGGACTGGAAGACCGTACTCGGTGAGCAGAAAGGGCAGAAACACTCCGGTTAAACAGATCACCGATCCGATCGAGAGGTCGATCCCAGCAGTAATGATCACAAAAGCGGCTCCGATGCTGATGATTCCAAACAGCGAGCTTCGTCGAATCAGGTTCTCGATATTGTAGGCAGTTAGAAAGCGGTCGCTCAGCAGAGCTGTGAGCAGGCATACAGCCACCAGCAACCCAAGAATCCCGAGGATTTTTTTCATGATTTTCAACCGCCAAAAGGTAGCAGGAGGAGCAATGGGGGGGTCAGCTTCACAACAGTCCGGTGGCCATTTCCATGATCCTGCTCTCACTCAACTCTTTGCCTGACAGCTCTCCCGAAACTCTTCCCTCATGCATCACTAGCACTCGATCGGACAAGCCCAGTATTTCTTCGATTTCACTGGACACGAAAAGCACTCCCCCCCCTCTCACCGCCAGCTCCTCAACCAGCCTATAGATTTCTTGTTTCGATCCCACATCCACCCCCCGGGTTGGTTCATCCAGAAGTAGTAGCGAGGGATTCATAGCCAGCCATCTTCCTAGGACAATCTTCTGCTGGTTTCCTCCAGACAGGTCCCGAACCAGTTGCTCAGAGCCCGGACTTGTAATCCTCAAATTTTCGATCATGCGGCTAACCAGTTTTTTCTCTCGCCGCAGATCCACAAACCCCAGCTTCTGATCCTGCCGGAGGCGAGTCAGGGTCAAATTGACTCGGATCGTCGCCTCGAGAATGAGGGCTTGCTCCTTCCGGTCCTCGGGCACCAACGCCATTCCTGCTTGGATTGCCTCCCGCGGACGACCCGATCGTAGCCTCCTGCCCGAAAGGGCAACCCAGCCTGACATGGGCTTCACGATCCCGAAGAGCGTCTGTAGAACAGCGGTTCTTCCTGCCCCCACCAGACCCGCCATACCTACAATTTCTCCACCACGGATCTGAAAGGAAAGAGGACTCTCCGGAAAGGATTGAGTACGCAAATTTTCTACCCTTAGGGTGACCGAATCGGGCCGCCTTTCGAGATGATGGTAGAACTCCGAGATATCCCGACCCACCATGAGTCTGACCATACGGTTGTGGGTGATATCTTGCTTCTCCAGACTGCCAGCGTTCCTTCCGTCTCTGAGTACCTCCACTCGATCCGCCACACTCTGTACTTCGCCCAGCCGATGGGAGATATAGATGATGCTGACGCCCCTGTTGCTCAAGTCTTCGATCACGTCAAAGAGCCGCTGCGCTTCATGCTGGCTGAGGCTGGACGTAGGCTCGTCCATAATCAGTACCCGAGCATCTGTCGCGAGAGCCTTGGCGATCTCGACGAGCTGCTGCTGTCCGATCGACAAAGAGCTGACCCGTTGGCTCGGAGAAAGGTCCAGCCCGACCATCTTCAGATGGCGAATAGATTCCCGGTGAATTCGCTGACAATCGATAAACTGGAGGCGGCGCGGTTCCCGTCCCAAGAAAATATTGGCTCCAATGTCCAGATTGGGAACCAGGTTGAGTTCTTGATGAATCAACGCGATTCCGTGTTTCAGGGCGTCGGCTACAGAGCGGATGTCGATGAGTTCTCCCCCGATCCTGATCTGCCCGGTGTCTGCTGGTAAAACGCCGGCCAGGATTTTCATCAATGTGGTTTTCCCAGCTCCGTTTTCGCCGATTAAGGCCAGGCGTTCACCCGGCATCAGAGCCAGATCAACGCCGTCGAGTGCCCTCACTACGGAGAAGCTCTTGGACATCCCCACAACGGACAGCAGAGGTCCGTCTTTAGCCCGGGCGCAGTCGACTGTTTTGTTCATTGAAGGTCCATACCTCCCCTTGCCGCGAGAGAAACCTGCTAGGTGTCACGCTAGCTTTTCTGAGGAGGCCCTTCAGGCAACAAGGTCAGGGTTTCGTTCCAGCGAGTTTGGACTCAAGCTCCGCCCGAAAATCTTCAACGGTGTCACGCCGGATCTGACGAGCTGGAATGTCCAGAAATCCTTCAGCAGGAAGAACCGAGCGGTCTCCAGCCGCCAGACCGGCAAGGACTCGTACGGATTCGTATCCATAATTGTACGGATCCTGAACCACGGTCCCATAAATCTCTCCGTCCCGAATCGCCTGCAGGGTCTGGGAGTCCTCGTCAAAGGCAACAATGACGATCTCACCCACACGATCTGCCTGCCTGACAGCTTCCAGAATCAGAGGCGGATTGTATGCAAAGAGGCCCACCATCCCAGCAAGCTCTGGGAAACGTGACATGGCATCTTCTGCATTGGCTTTCGCTTTGGCTCGATCGAACTGGTCCGTTAGGGTGCCCACGACAACATATTTCTCGTTCTCCAGAATCCGGCCTGGCGGATCATGCCTACCCGGATCGTAGGATCTATCCAGGACTTCGTCAATGAAGCCCTGGCGGCGGCGGCGGGCGTTATCTTGCTCGAGCCGGCCCACCAGAATCATAATTTCTCCTCCCTGGGGAAGAGCCTCTTTGAGAAGCTGCCCACACAGCCGGCCCGCCCGGTAATTGTCCAGCCCGATGTAGCACAAACGGCTCGTCCCGGGGGCATCTGAATCGTGGGTTACAACCAGGCTGTTACGGGCCGCCTCATTGATGAGATCACCCTGGTTGGCGGGGTCGATAGGGCTGATCGCAATTCCATCCACACCCACGGTGAGTAGGTCTTGAACGATGCGCTTCTGATCCGTGATTCCCTCAGCCGGCATATGGACTGATACAACTGCATCGAACTCGTTGCCAGCGTGCTTTGCACCCTTTTCGGCGATCGTCCAAAAGGAGGCGACACCATTCGTGACGAAAGCGATTCTGGTCTTGGGAGGAGACTGTGTTTGCGTCCTGCAGTTAGTTCCGACGGCTGCTAGCAAAATCAGGGCACATATTCTCAAGATCATAGGTGATATTTCTCTTCCACACCTGGCCCGCTCGCAGACTTTTACCACGGACTGTTAGGGAAAAGTCTATTTTTGCAGTCGTATAAGTGTCAACTTTGATGGCGGATTGCCCGACTACCGACCGGAACGGCGCGAGGTTTCGGGGAGAACTGTACCCGACGGCTCGCTGTAACGGTAATCACAGAGGCCCACAAAATCGCTGTTACTATATGGCAAGCGCGATCGATGTCAGGGTTGAAGAGGGAGAACGCACAGATCCTTAAGAACAGGAGTCGACCCAGCCTCTAATCTAAACGGTAGCAACGCTGGTGATACTCAAAAACAACAAGCGTCCAGTTCACTGTTGCAGGAAGGCTTTCGACTGAACCGGACCGTCCTCACCGTCCATTGACCAGCTTCGGACTTTGCTCGACTTTATGATCGACAAAAGGGTTGCCGAACTCCTGGAAGAACGAAACCGCCTCCCCCGCTTCGGCGATGAGGACCAGTCCACGGTGGATAGTATTGATCGGTAGCTGGGAAAGTACACGAATCAAAACCTCATTTCTGGACTCTGATTGACGAAGTAGTGAAGGAATTGACCCGCTACGAAATCGGAAAACGCAAACAGGTACGCTTGTCGTTCCCCGGTGCTCGAGCCCTGCACTAATGCGGCGCCTGCCACACTGGCGTTGCACCTCCAGGTTCCACGAGCCTGTAGCCCTCAGCCTTCCACTTTGAAGGGGAGTGCTTCCGTTAACTAACCGGGGCCGCCCCCCCATCAGCCTACCATCTTTCACCGGCCTGTTCCCCCGCCCGATTGTCTGCACTCTTCCCGAACCCGAGGGCTGTTTGAGCAGGCAATACTCTCCGTCACTCCCGACGAGATTTGAGCGCATGCCACCGAGACTGCTGCGTCGCGCGCTCCTTCTTCATTGCTCCCCGAAGCCGAGGCGCATTTGGTTAGTCCACGATACTCAACACAAACCAAACATGATATGACTTTCAATTGCAGGGTCGAATAGACCACGACTCCAACAAAAGCAAGAAACACCAACGGGACGATCAAGCGCTTCATACCTGCCATCGATAGACCAGAAGTTTAGCAGTCCTTGGTGAAAGTTCCACAAAGGTGGTCGTCCCCTTCCGACCTTCCTCGACAACTACTCCTATTCTGTTGTATCTCTTCCAACATGTGTCCGGTCCTCGTCTCCGACTCATTTCTCCCCCTCATTAAGGAAGCCTGGAAGTGGGTAGCCCGCCTGGACTGTGGCGCGGTTCTCATTGTTGCACCGACACCTGGCTGTGCTGACGACTTTGTTCGCTCTCCTGAAGCCCTGCCCTCCAAGGTATCGAGCTTCCACCGAAAATCACTTTTACGGCTGGCCTCGGAACTGGCCATTCCGGCAATGGCAGAGCGCCGTACACTACCGGTCACTGGACTGGCTGTGGAAGCACTTTGCACGCGCACCATCAATGATTTTCTGAAGGACGGCCAACTTTCTTACTTCAGTGAAGTGGCCGATACTCCAGGAATGCCGCGAGCTTTGGCCCGTACCCTACTTGAACTGCGCCTTCAGGAAATCGAGCTGGCAAGACTGGCGGCAATTGGGGCGGCTGGAAGGGACTTACAGAGACTGGGACAAAGGTTTCAGCGCTATCTTAAGGAAGACCGCCTGGCGGAT
Organism: uncultured Acidobacteriota bacterium; assembly: GCA_964565865.1. Lineage (GTDB taxonomy): Bacteria > Acidobacteriota > UBA6911 > RPQK01 > CBDAPI01 > CBDAPI01. Next base: position 10,278 of record CAZMGM010000019.1, read on the forward strand.
TCCGCACTGACGTATGAATTCGCCATAGAGAGGGTCGAGAAGGAGGGCATCACCGGGGGTGAGCTCCCGATCCTTTTCTACCATCAGAGACTCAACCACCCGCTGGAGGCGCATTTCGCATCCGTTCTAGCGCGGAAAGCTCCCCAGGCCCTGGCGCTGGCTCTCGATTCCGATCCGGAAGCAATTCAATCCCTTTCCGCTGTTCTGGACACGGAACCCCGCGCGCTCAAGGAACAGATGGGCAACACTCCTTTGGAAAGAATTCGAGCCTATCTTTTCTCCCCGCGGGTGCCGCCTCCGTCCCCCGGGGAGGAGGACACAACTTTCGAGTTCTTCTCGGCCCCTGGCGAAAGCCGAGAGTGTGTGGAGATCGCACGTCGTGTCCGTCTGGCCGTGGAAGATGGAATTCGATTTGACCAGGTAGCCGTTGCCCTGCGGAACCCGGAGAGCTACCTGCCCCTTTTGGAGGACGCCTTCCGACGGGCAGGGATCCCGGCTTATTTTTCCAGGGGTACTCGCCGGCCTGATCCCGCCGGAAGGGCTTTTCTGGCCCTACTGGAGTGTGCCGCAGAAGGCCTTTCAGCAACCCGCTTTGCGGAGTACCTGTCACTTGCACAGATCCCTACTGAACCGACAGAGGAGACAAGAGCCCGGAATGTCGAATGGGTGGAACCACAGAACGACCAACTTTGCTTCAAGACGCTACTGGCACCGGACCACAGGGAACGGAATTCAGAACCCCTGCGCAGTCCAGTTCCCGAGGATTCACGTGACCACTCGGGAAGCCTGAGAGCTCCGGAGCGGTGGGAGCGACTGCTGGTAGATGCTGCCGTGGTTGGGGGCAAGGATCGTTGGGAGAGAAGGCTGAGGGGGCTCGAGAATGAAGTCCGGCTGCAGATCAGAAAACTTGGAAGTGAAAGTTTAGGGAGAAGCGGGCATCTGCGACGGAAATTGGCCCTGCTGGCCAACCTCAAGAGTTTTGCCCTGCCCTTGATTGACCTTCTGGATCGGCTGCCGGTCCAGGCCAGCTGGGCCGGCTGGCTGGCCAGCCTTGAGGAGATTGCAGTTCGAGCACTTGAGCACCCCGAATCTGTCCTCGCCGTTCTGGCGGAACTGCGGCCAATGGGCCAGGTTGAACCGGTCGGTCTGGGTGAAGTACGTCGTGTTCTGAGAGAGCGATTGACTTTGCTTCGGGAGCCGCCCCCGGTAGACCGCTATGGCCGCGTAACCGTGGCCGACATTTCCGAACTGTGGGGCCGTGCCTTCGAGCTTGTGTTTCTGCCCGGACTGGCAGAGGGTATCTTCCCCCGTAAGTCGCTGGAGGATCCGCTTCTCCTCGACGGGCAGCGCCGGAAGATTGGTATCCTGCCTGTCCTGCCTCGCAGGCGCGCGGAAGAACGGTTGCTGCTCAGGGTTGCCGTGGCCGCCGCGTCCCGGCAGCTGGTCGTGTCTTATCCAAGAGTGGACATTGCCCGGGGAAGGTCCCGCGTCCCGTCTTTTTATGCGCTCGACATTCTCAGGGCGGCAGAAGGAGAACTGCCCGACTTGCAAACTCTGGAAAAACGGGCCGCCGAAGCCTCCACGAGCCGCCTCGGGTGGCCGGCCCCCAGGGAGCCGGCCACAGCGATAGACGATACAGAGTTCGACCTTGCCCTGCTCCACCCGATCCTGCGTCTGGGTAGAGAACTGCGGCGCGGGAGGGCCCAGTTCCTCCTCAAGGCCAATCCTCATCTGGCGGCTGCCCTGCGGGCCCGGGCTGGGCGATGGCGGCGGAAGTTCTACCCCTCCGACGGGCTCGTAGAACCGGGACCAAGCGCTTCCAGGATTCTGGCCGCCGAGCGGCTGCGAAACCGGAGCTACTCCCCAACTTCCCTGCAACAATACGCAATCTGCCCGTACAAGTTTTTTCTTTATGCCGTCCAGAGGCTCAGAGTCAGAGAAAAGCCGGTCGCGCTCCAGCAGCTGGATCCCCTGACCCGGGGGTCTCTCTTTCACGAGGTTCAGTTCCGCCTTCTCACTGAACTTCGAAGCGCCGGAAAGCTCCCGGTAACGCGTGCGTCCGAATTAGAAGCTATGGACGAGCTGGATAAGATGTTTGGCGAAATTGCGAGCACTGCACGTGAGAATCTGGCACCTGCAATTCCCAGGATCTGGGAGAGCGAGATGGAGGAGCTTTCAACCGACCTCCGCGGCTGGCTACGGGAAATGGCCAGAAGTGATGAAGGCTGGAGGCCAAGCCATTTCGAACTGGCTTTCGGCCTGGAACCAGATAGCGATCGTGATCCCGGAAGCAGCAGTGAGGCCGTGCGGATCCTTAACGGAATGAGGTTGCGTGGATCGATCGATCTGGTTGAAATGAAGACGAGACAGGATGGTAGGACGGTTGTCCGGATAACCGACCACAAAACGGGCCGGCCCCGCATGCAGACCGGAGGACAGCGGCTGGAAGTAGGAGGGGGCGAGATTCTCCAACCAATTATCTACGGTCTGGCGGCCGAGGAGCTACTGGACGAGGAGGTGGAATACGGACAGCTCTTTTATTGTACCCGCCGCGGCGAATACCGGCGCCAGAGAGTGGCTCTCCACTCTGGAACCTGTGGCAATCTGAAGCAGGTTCTCGAGGCAGTCGATCGGAACCTCAAGAAGGGCTTTCTTCCTGCTGCACCCCGGAAGGAAGCCTGTAGGTATTGTGACTTCCAGCCCGTTTGCGGCCCCTATGAAGAAGTCCGCATCCGGCGCAAGGACGAACGCCAACTAGTCGATTTGATCGAGGTGAGAAAGCTGCTGTGATGTTCGCCGAATCCAACCTCATCGACCATAGGGAAAGGGAGGAGATTAAGAAGAACCTCGAGGAAAGTTTTCTGGTCGAGGCTGCAGCCGGAACCGGGAAAACGACGGTGCTGGTACACCGCCTGGTAGCTCTTCTGCAATCAGGCCGGACAAGTGTAGATAGGGTTGTGGCCGTCACCTTTACCCGAAAGGCGGCAGGAGAGCTCAAGCTACGCCTTCGCCAGGAACTCGAAACAGCCCGACAGAATGCCCCCGAGTCCGCCGCTCGTGAGAATATTGAGGCAGCTATTGCCTCACTCGAAGAAGCCAGAGTAGGAACCATCCACTCTTTCTGCGCCGAGATACTACGGGAGCGCCCCGTAGAAGCCCGAGTGGACCCGGACTTTCGAGAGTTGTCCGAGGACGAGGCCCCGCGACTGTTTAGACAAGTGTTTCAAGCGTGGGTCGAACGTAAATTAAACGAAATGCCACAAGCCTTGAGCCGGGCTTTGGCCAGAATTGGTTCTCGTGGGAACGACCGGATCGCTCCCTTGGAACGCCTTCGAGCCGAAGCCTGGAAACTAGTCGAACGAAGAGATTTTCCACACCTCTGGGAGACCCGACCTTTTGACCGCAAACAACAGATCACCGCTATCCTTGAAAAGGCCATCGAACTGGCCCGGGCAAGCGAGCAATGCCCGAATAACAGGGACAACCTGCGAATCGACCTCGAGCCTCTGAGGCGCTTCGTCGACAATCTGGAACGCTCACGGGAACTAAAGCCCTCGGCAACCCTGGGAGCGAGTGACTACGATGAGCTGGAGGCAAACCTGAGCATCGAGTTGCTCCGAGATCTGACCCGAAAAAGGAGAAAGGGGCACGGAAAGTTTTCTGAAGCAATGTCGCGGCCTGAGGCCCTGCAAAGGCGAGACCGGTTGATCGAACTGCTACGTGACTTCAAACAGAATGCCGATGCTGATCTGGCCGCGTCGCTACGTCTGGTGCTCGAGTCTGTAGTCAGCGACTACGTGGAGGTTAAGAAGCAACTGGGCCGGGTTGATTTTGTTGACCTTCTCCTTATGGTCCGGGACATGCTACGTGATTATCCCGAGGTCAGGGGGCATCTCAATGAGAGGTTTACGCACATTTTCGTAGATGAGTTCCAGGACACCGATCCTCTTCAGGTTGAGATCCTGCTTCTCCTATCAGCTTCCAACGTGGAAGAGGACAAATGGCGCCGCGTCCGTATCAAAAAAGGAAAACTCTTCATCGTGGGAGACCCCAAACAGTGCATCTATCGCTTTCGCCGCGCCGACGTGCAACTTTACGAAGAGGTGAAGGGGATCCTACAGGAGTCCGAGGTCCAGCTTCTCCAACTACAGACCAACTTCAGATCTGTAGCACCTCTGCAGAGAGCCATCAATGCCGCCTTCGAAAACGTGTTCGACGGGGACACCGATCGTATTCAGCCCCGCTACGTGCCCCTCCGGTCGCCGGCCGATTCGGAGTCCGTAACCCCGATCAGCAGCGTCGGCAAGGCTCCTCCAGAGTTGATCGCCCTCCCTGTTCCCGAGCCCCGAATCTGGAGGGGACAGGTTACGCACAAGTCTTTTCATTCGTCGTTTCCAGCCGCCGCGGCCGCTTTCATTGATTGGCTCTTGCGCGAGCAGCCGTGGGAGCTGAATCACCCTGAAAAAAAAGGCCATAAGACTCCTATCGAAGCTCGTCATATCACCTTTCTCTTTCGAAGATTCATCGCTGGCGACCGGGACGTAACACGTCCCTACGTCCGAGCCCTTGATGCCCGTCGCATACCCCACCTGCTGGTAGGCTCCAGAACGTTTCACCAGCGTGAAGAAGTCGAAAGCCTGAGGGCGGCACTCACGGCTGTGGAATGGCCCGATGACGAGCTCAATGTTTTTGCGACGCTGCGCGGGTCATTATTTGCGGTGGAGGACTCCCTCCTCCTCGAATTTCGAAAACGGATCGGAACCCTGCACCCCTTCCGCCAGGTCGACGGAGCAACCAGAAAGGAGTTCAAACGGATCGTCCCGGTCCTGGAACTGCTGGGAGAGCTGCACTATTCCCGTAATCGTCGCCCCATCGTGGACACCATTAACCGAATTCTGGAATTCTGCCGGGCGCACGCTGGGTTGGCTCTTCGTCCAGCCGGAGAACAGGTGCTGGCCAACGTGCAGAAAATCTGCGACCTGGCCCGTAGTTTTGAATTGACTGGTGGGCTGTCTTTCCGTGGCTTCGTGGATTTCCTGGTCGAGGAGTGCGAAAAGCCTCGGTCGGCCGATTCTCCGGTGCTTGAAGAAGCTGCCGACGGGGTCCGCCTCATGACTGTGCACGCGGCTAAGGGACTAGAATCTCCCATCGTTGTACTGGCCGACATCATGGCCAGAATCGCCACGCCGAATCCTTCTCAGTACGTCGACCAGAAAGAGCGGCTGTGTGCTCAACCACTTCTTTTCTGCCAGCCCTGGGAGCTGGTTCAGAACCATGATCTCGAGCATGGTAAGGATGTGGCAGAAGGAGAACGCATCGCCTACGTAGCCGCCACTCGTGCCCGGGAGATGCTGGTTGTTCCGACCGTAGGAATCGGCCCCGACTACTACAGAGAGGGCTGGGTCTCACCACTCAATCCAGCTGTCTATCCGGCGAAGGAGTCCTGGTACGAACCCGCCCCTGCTCCTTCCGGATGCCCCGAATTTGGGAACAGAACGGCCATCGTGCCGCCCTCGAATCGTGACGGCATTGCGCTGCCCATGATCAAACCAGGACTGCACCGCCCCTTGCAGGGAACCCACCGGGTCTTGTGGTGGGATCCGGCTGTACTTCAACTCGATGCAGCTCCAGGCCTGGGTCTCCGCGACGAGGAAATTCTGATCTATGACGAAGCGGGCTCAGCTGAGGGATGGAACCGGTATCAGAGCTGGAAGACACACCGCGAGGAGGCCTTACACGCCGGTGGCCAAGTATCACTCTCGATTATCCGGCCCAGCGGAGTTGAGTTTCCACCGCCCAGACCATACGAGGTCGAGATACACGAACTTGAACCCGATGGCGCCTCCTCCCGGGGAAAAAGATTCGGCGTACTCGTACACACTCTGTTGCGGGACGCGTCATTGCAGGCAAGCTTGGAAGAGCTTCACAAACTGGCCCGTTTCCACGCCCGAATTATGCGGGCAACGAGGCGCGAGACCGAGGTCGCCGTTCGGGCCGTACACCGAGTCCTGCACAGCCGGCTGGTACGGCAGGCAGTCGGGGCTGACAAGTGCCTGAGGGAGTATCCAATCACCCATCGTTTGGAGGCCAATCAGCTCCTTGAAGGCACAATTGATCTTGCCTACTTCGATTCCGGGACCTGGACCCTGGTCGATTTCAAGACAACCTCTGAATTTGACGAACATGTCACTGAATACCTCAACCAGATTCAATGGTATGCCCTGGTCCTTGAAGAGGTTACAAACGACAAAGTGAGACCCTGCCTGCTCCGGATCCAGTGAAGCACGACCTTTCCTGCGGTCGTTTCACCCCCAAGATTTATGATGAAATGTTGAAAACACGCATTCAGAATCACTGTTTTCCTGGCCGTCGTCGCTACAGAATGGGTTTTTATGCGGCTTCATGGATCGGGGACTCACGACGACTCAGCAAGTGCTCGGCTGACTCAAGACATCACCAAGCTGGTTTCCGTTAGGAAGTCGGTTGCTGCGGGTTCTCCTGATGGCCGGCTGGGGTTTGACCAAGTCGATTCTGGCACAGCCGCTCACCATTACCCTGCTCCTTCTGGTGTCTCCCAACGCCTGGATCTTCTACATGAGGACCAGGCGCCCTGAGTTGAGCCGGAGCCAGTTCACCATGCTTTCCTCCGTCGGTTTCTTTTTCTGGATGACCGCCGTCATTCTCAATCTCCTCATCTGTTCCTGGTCGGACTAGCTGTCCGCGCCTTGCATCTGTAACCATGGCTCCCGCAACTCCACCCGTGGGACTTTCACCACAGGCTCCTAACTTTAGTCGATTCCAGCTTCCAAAACGGCGCCGGTAAGCTGACCGTCTCCCAAATCGTGAAACGTGGAGCAGAAACGACCTTGGAGCGGTGAGTCCGCTCGCTTCTGATATGATGAGGCCAGGATGGCGAGCTCATGTCTGAGGTGATAAGAACCCAAGAGGGAAGCGAGCATTGGACCCCTTCCAGCTGGAAAACCAAAGTGGTTACACAGCAGCCCACCTACGCTGACCAGCAGCGCCTCGCCGAGACTGTGGGAAAGCTGGCCAGGTTGCCTCCTTTGGTTACGAGCTGGGAAATCGAGACTCTCCGAGAGCAGCTGGCCGAAGCGGCTCTGGGCAGACAGTTTCTTCTCCAGGGGGGAGACTGCTCAGAAAGCTTTGAGGACTGTGAGTCTCCTATTATTGCCATCAAGCTGAAAATCCTGCTGCAGATGAGCCTGGTGCTTATACACGGTGCACAGAAGCAGGTGATCCGGATGGGTCGGTTTGCCGGACAGTTTGCCAAGCCCAGGTCTAAAGACTATGAGACACGGAAAGAGATCAGCCTGCCCAGCTACCGGGGTGATCTTATCAACCGTCTTCCCTTCACGCAGGAAGATCGTGAACCGGATCCGGAGCTGTTGCTGCGAGGATATGAGAGGGCAGCGCTCACACTAAACTTTATCCGCTCTCTGAGCGACGGCGGATTCGCGGACCTCCACCATCCAGAGTACTGGGAGTTAGACTTCGTTCAACACTCTCCTAAAGCAGTCCAGTATCAGGAGCGAGTTAGAACCCTGAGCGAGTCCCTCAGATTCTTTGAGAACCTGGCCGGTACGGTCGTTGGGAAAGTTCGGCGAGTGGACTTCTTCACCAGCCACGAAGGCCTCCATCTTCACTACGAACAAGCTCAGACCCGGTTCATTGACAGGGTTGGCAAGTGGTTCGACCTGACCACTCACTTTCCCTGGATTGGCGACCGGACCAGGAAGCTCAACGGTGCCCATGTAGAGTACTTCCGGGGAGTCTCCAATCCTATAGGGATCAAGATTGGACCCACCTCTGAGCCCGATGCCCTGGTTGCACTCGTCGCTGCGCTCAATCCTCACAACGAGCCTGGCAGGATCACCTTGATCCACCGGTTTGGGGACAAGGAAATCGAGAAGCACCTTCCCCCCTTGATCCGAGCCGTCCAGGGCTCCGGGCAGGTTGTTCTCTGGTCTTGCGATCCTATGCATGGGAACACAGAACTGACGGCCAGCGGCTACAAGACACGAAACTTCAACCGAATTCGTTCAGAAGTGGACCAGGCCTTTGACATTCACGAAGGGCTCGGATCTCGACTTGGAGGTCTGCACATCGAGTTGACAGGGGAGAACGTCACAGAGTGCGTGGGAGGAGCTCGGGGACTTACCGAAGCCGATCTCGGGCGCGCCTATCGAACCCAAGTA
>CAZMGM010000019.1:18503-42818 GCA_964565865.1 uncultured Acidobacteriota bacterium
GATCGCTCTCCTGGTGGCACGCCGGCGCGAGAAAGCCCGGGATAACAGATAGGCAGAGTTTTTGCAGAGACTGGTCTCGTCGTGATCCGTCTTACGGCTCACCGGAACGGTGGCACTGTACCAAAGCACGATTTCCCGCCAGACCCCGGCAACTCGGAACGACAGTTGCTCCTACACCGCCGGGGCACCGAAGACCTCCTCAGTAATTCTCTCGGCATCGGCCAGCATCTCGGCCAGGATGTCCAGCCCGGAGTCCCAGAAATCCGGATCGTTGAGGTCCAACCCAACGCGCTCGATCAGCATTTCGGGAGTGTCGGTTCCTCCGGCACTCAGTAACTCCAGGTAACGAGGGACGAAGCTCGGCCCTTCCTTTCGATACCTACTCCAGAGCGCCAGAACCAGAAGCTCCCCGAAAGAATAGGCGTAGCAATAAAAAGGCGTGTGGACGAAATGTCCAATGTAGGTCCACCAGCGTCGGTATTCGGGTGTCAATTCCACAGCGTCTCCGTGAAGCGGCGCATTGGCTTTGATCCAGAGCTCGTCGAAATCCTTCGTCACAAGCTCTTTCCGACTGCGCGCTTCGTGGATTTTCTGTTCGAACCGGGTCAAGACTACCTGCCGAAAAATAGTAGCGAAGGAATCTTCGAGCTTGTGACAGAGAAGGGCCAGTCGCAAGCGAGGATCAGCCTGGTCTTTCAGGATGCGGTCAAAGACCAGCATTTCTCCGAACACACTCGCCGTCTCGGCCAGGGTCAAGGGCGTGCTCACCTGCAGAATTCCCTTTGGTCTGGCAAGGAACTGGTGGACACCGTGACCGAGCTCATGGGCTAGGGTCATCGCATCGCTGAGCTTTCCCGAAAAGTTCAGCAGGATATATGGGTGAACCGAAGGTAGGGTCGCACTGCAGAAAGCGCCTCCCCTTTTACCCGGGCGGATCTCCGCATCCACCCAGCGACGGGACAGAAATTGGTCGACAATCTCTCCCAGCTCGGAACTGAAGTTATGGAAAGACGCTCGCACTACTTCGGTGGCCTCCTGCCAGCTGCTGGCAGGCACGGTCACGCCCTTGACTTCTACGGGAGCGTAGCGATCGTAGTCGTAGAGTTTGTCAACACCTAGGAGCCTTCGTTTCAACTGGTAATACTTGCGAACGATGCCGGCCCGTCTCTCGACCGCAACCAGTAGGTTGTCAAAACTTTCGTTCGTTATTTCGTTGGAAAGATGGCGGGCCTGGACGGGACTCGAGTATTTCCGAAGCCGACAATCCACTGCGTGGTCCTTGACTATGATGTTGAGGATAAAGGTGGCTAGATGACTGGTTTCCTCCAACCCCCTGGTAAACCCTTGATGGGCTTCCGACCGGGCTTCTCGGTCTGGATGATAGAGCAGCGAGAGGGCTTCGCTTTGAGTCATTTTCCGGCGCTGCCCATCGGTCAAGATCTCAAACTCGGTTGAGCTCGTGATCTCGTCAAAGAGCCGCCGGAACGCACACACGCCAGTCACACCCTTTTCTGCCAGAATAATCTCCTGGGCTTCCGTTAGCGTATGTTGTTTGAACGCTCGAATTCGTTCCAGGAAGTGCCGCCATCTCTCGCACTCCGGACTCTCGAGGATCGGCCCAGCGACTCCATCGGACAAAGCAATCCAGTCGAGCTCATAAAACATGACAGTCGTTTGAATCTCTGTAAAGGTGTCTTGTGTTGCCGCCAGAAGTGCGCCGTGTTCCGCATTTCCGGAGTCGGCTGCATGCAGCAGGCGAGCATAGACGACTGGTTTGTAAGCGACTTCGAGCAGTTCCTCGTATTGTTGCAGTGAGCGGGCAACAAGGTCGGCAGAGATCCCCTCCTCCTTGATCCGCCCTTCAAACTGCTCGCGAAAGGCGGTCGCCAGCCGCCCCGCTGCTTCCTGGTCCTGCTTCAGGTCCGGATCCCGGAGGGAGGCATAAAGGTCGCTCAGATCCCAGCGGATTCCCGAAGCGCCCGAAGGATCAGGAGGTCTATCGACTTCCGACACTTGCCTGTGGAGTAACGTTTTGTCCGGCGTCATCTTTCTGTTCACTCCTCACTTCAGATACTATCTGCTCGACCCGGCTTTGATGCGTAGCGGTCGCTCGGATGCAAAGACTCCTATTCTACATTCTGGACAGAATTCGGAGTAACGATGAAGTATCCGGTGAGCAGTCGTCTGGCGGTATGTTGCTGGAGTGATGAAGATCGGACCGATCGGGTACGAGGCGAAGTTACGTAGATTTTCCATCTTCTCACAGAGGAATTGTACGGATTCGCCCTCGACCTTTACGAGATCACACTTCTGGAGAGCGCGGAACGACTAGCTACTCGAGATGCTGATCCCGGGGCAGATACAGAGTATGCGTAGAATCCGGTACATCGGCCGATCAGGAGAAGCCAGGCGGCTGGCTGGCTCCTCTCGTGGCCCCCATTATCAATCCGGTTCTTCCGGAGCCGTCAAAGGAACGGACACGGCAGCAATAGATCTTCTCAAACCCTGGATTCATTCCACGGAGCTGGTCATTGCTATCCCGACAGGTTCGGCCAAGCCGGAGATTTCCGGTGTAAGAATGCCACCCGGTGAAGGATTGGGGGGCTGAAGTAGTTGAGAACTGTCAACCTCTGCTGGTAGAAGATGCCTCTCGGGACAGTCACTTTCTCGCTGATATTGGCGGTTCAACGTTGAACATTGAAGGTTTTGTGGTACGTGGGAAAGAGAGCAGAAGGGCCAGTCGTTAGCCTGTCGTTTCCCAACCGTGAGCTGACGCTCCACCGTTCTGTCCTCGACCGCCTGCACTGAGCGATTCTACCCAGAACCTAGAACTCACGCGCAATGGAAAACTCGACTAGTGCCCAGCTACCGCAAGTAACGATAGGGGATCGACACGGGTCCGCTTCAAGCGCACCGCCCAGTGCAAATGAGGCCCGGTGACACGTCCCGTGGCACCGATTTCTCCCAAAATATCTCCTTGTTTCAACATCTGACCTTCGGCGACTAGGGCCTTCGAAAGATGTGCGAAGTATGAATACAGTCCCAGACCGTGGTCGAGGATTACTGTGTTGCCCGAATAGTAAAGATCCCCGACCAGAACCACTCTTCCCGAATTGGGAGCCTTCACGGATGCCCCGGTAGCCCCCGAGAAATCAGTTCCACTGTGTGGACTGCGAGGTTGACCGTTCAAAATGCTGCGCTTTCCGAAGCTGCTGTTCGGAGGCCCCGAGACTGGTGCCACGAAAGGTCCGCTCCAAAGTCTCGAGCCACTCGTAGCAGTAAAGATCTTCCGTGTCGTGTGAGACTCTTTACGGATTCTCTCGAGAGTCTCCGGCGGCGGGTTAACGTACTTGGCATCGAGTGTGAGGTACCGGGTGGGGAAAGTTTTGTCCTCGATGACCAGCCGGTACACCCTGGAAAACTCTCCGCCTCCTTCCCAGTTCCCCGCCAGTTTGACATCCTGGTCTCCTGAACCGGTGTCCAGGTCGACACCGAGCAACACGTGCCAAACCGTCCGGGAGGAGTCGGAGTATCCGGTAAACCACCTGTCGAAAACTCGGGCCTCAAGGTGAACCAATGGTTGCGGGGTTTTGAAGGTGAGTCGGATCACCTCTCCCGGCTGTAAAGAGCGCGCGGAGCGATGGATCTTTACGCTTTCAGAATCCGGATGGCCCGGCAGGGTCAAGGCCAGCCACAGCCCAAAATAGATCATTCCCAGTTGGATCATGCTTATAGACGGCCTCCTGCTGAGAGGCGATCCAAAGGAATTCTCTCACATCCCTACGATGCTCAATAGTCATTGTAGAGTTTGCGCACGGGCTCGTGTACGTTGCAGGTTACTGGTTGAAAGTTGCTGGAATCGAAATGTGGGGAACTCTAGCATCCCGTGTTGATCGGGGAAAAGGGCTCAGGCTATTTCGGTGAGAGGCTGAAAAGGCTGGATAGCTTGAAGGGCTCCCTTCTCCCCGTCTGGTCTCAGGAACGAAAAGTAGGAGGTCCTGAACCAGGACGGACTCTACCAGAGTGTTCTGACAACAATTCGGGGGTTCTTGGGCCTCAACGGGAGGTCGGGACCAGGAAGAAAAAGGGGGAAAATCCTGTGCGCAACCGGAGATGGGAGGCCCTAACCGTTCCTGCTAAACTGTGCAACACGCCCGTCCTAAAGGGAGCGATTTCAGAATTGTGAGAAGTGACCTTCAGTGCCAGGATCAATGCCTCTCTTGTCTTGTGTGGATCAATCCTGAACCAGCTCCTGTCAATCCCGGGGAGCCGGGGTATCTTTACTCGGGTCGGCGTTCAGACAATCCTGCGGGCTGTCACTGGAAACCCCATCCCATTAGCCTTCAATCTCGAAAATGGCCTCGATTTCGACGGCAATGTTGCGAGGCAGGGACCCCATGCCAACGGCACTGCGGGTCCCTATTCCTCTTTCTTCTCCAAATACTTCTACGAACAATTCGCTACATCCATTGATCACTTTCGGATGATCGGCGAAGTCCGGGGTGGAATTAACCATTCCCAGCAGCTTCACCAGCCTGGAGACACGATCCAGGCTCTCCAGGCTGGCTCTGAGTGTCGCAAGAATTGCCAGACCCACCTGCCGGGCTGCCGCCTGACCCTGCTCGAGGGTGAGGTCTGCCCCAACTCTTCCCAGTACCCACGTCCCATCCTGGCGAACAGGAGGATGACCTGAAACATACGCCAGGTTCCCCTGAATTAGGACGGGTTTGTAAATCCCACCGGGACGTGGTGTCGGCGGAAGCTCCAGGCCCAGTGCCTTCAGCTGTTCTTCGGGTGTCATATCTCTCCTCCTGGGGTCCGGATCGAGACCGGCTCGTGACAGCCACACCCCTGATGTTGTGACCAACTAAGTGTCCAGGGCCATAGTCGCTTTCCGCACCTGAGCACGGGGTCTGTGGGTCCCGGTATTCTGTCAGTTTCGGGGCAGTCGCGAAAGCAAAAAGGAATCCGTCAGCCAGTTCAGTTGCTGTTCGAGCAAGTCCGAGTTAGCCTGCTGGGGAGACTCCAGCTGGACATGCAACTGCCGGGAGCCCAGCTCCCACTCCTCCACATTCTTAACCTTCCGGAACGGAAAGAACAGATCGAGATGTCGAGGTTCGCCCAGCCGTACGTCTGTCGCCGGGCCACCCGGGGGACCCGAGCCGTGGAGATAGGAAATAACTGGAACCAGCAAAGTTGGGGGACAAAGATAGAGGAAGACTAGCTTCTCAAAAACGCTTTTCTCAAGGTCGTCTATAAACCCCTCAATAGCATATCTCAGGTGGACCTTACCTGACACCGGACGAACTCTTCTGGCACCTTCTCAGCACCATTGTTGGGAGCCCTTTTCTTGGCCTCAAAGTGACACTTGGAGCGTCAGATCTCAGCGCTAAAATCGCCCGATGAGAATCGCGATTGGCAGTACTCGTTCTCCCAAAGTCGAGGCTGTCAAAGAGGCCTGGAAGATTTTTTCCTCCAAAGTCCTTCCGGCCTGTGAAGAAGATGCCGAGTTCCCTTCTTTCGATGTTCCCACAGAAGTTCCGGACATGCCAGTTTCGGTCAGGCAATTGATGACCGGAGCCCAGCAACGGGCAGACCGACTCATGCTCCAGCTAAAGCGAGAAAAAGCAGAAGCGGATTTCTACGTAGGCCTGGAAGGAGGATTCAATATCGTGGACCCACGGGGTGCCCGGAGGCAGGTCTTCCTGGAAAACTGGGCATTTGTCTCGGACGGCCACCGCGGCTACTTTGGGCACGGAGGTGGGATTCATGTGCCGAGGGCTATTGCAACCCAGGTCATCGATCGCGGCATCGAGCTGGGAATTGTTATTGACCGGTTTTCCCAGCAACATGAAGTGAGCAGCCAACAGGGTGTCTGGGGCATTCTGACCCGGAATATCATCAGCCGCCAGCATTCCTTTGTCATTGCCCTAATCGCGGCGTTTGCACCGTTCTACAACTCCGAGGCCTATCGTTCCTGAGTTCTTCGCGCTAGTTCTCCCCTGCCTCGTTGAGTGTTGCCCTGACAAGTCTGGCCAGCTTGAGGCCAAGAAAAGGAATCAATTCTCGCTCGCTCGCACGCCGCACGCCGGCCAGGCTGCCGAAGCTGCGCAGGAGTCTTTTCTTCCGCTTCCGTCCTATGCCGGGGATCTCGTCAAGGGCGGAGTGAAAATCTCTCAGCGAACGGCGCTTACGGTGATAGGTTACGGCAAAGCGGTGGGCTTCGTTCCGAATCTCCTGCAGAAGGTGCAGGGTCCCGGATCTACCTTCCAGTCGCAGGGGTGCTTCCTGGCCCATTACGTAAATTAATTCCTCCTTTTGCGCGATGCTCGTCACAGGCACCTCCTCAATTCCCAGCTCCGCCAGCGCCTGGTAGGCAAAATGCAACTGACCCCGCCCCCCGTCAATCAATATAAGGTCGGCAAGATCCCGTTCTTCAGCAAGTACGCGTTTGTAGCGTCTACGGACAGCCTCGTAAATGGACTTGCAGTCGTCCGGTCCGTCCGCCAGTTTAATTTTGTACTTTCGGTATTCCTTTCTCCTCATCCTCCCGCCCACGCAAACTACCAGGGAAGCAACCATCTCGGAACCCTGAATGTTGGATACATCAAAGGCTTCGATTCTCTTCGGAACGGCCGGAAGGTCGAGCTCTTCCTGGACACCTTCCAACACCGCAAGCCGGGGTGTTTTGAGAATTTTAAAGCGGGTACGGAAGGTGATCGCCGCATTGCGCTCAACCAGCAAGACCAGGTCCAGTTTTTCTCCCCGCTTTGGTACCACGATTCGAACCTTGCGACCGTGTCGTGACCGATGTTTACGGGTCAACCATTTCTGAACGAGTTCCTGGTCCTCGATCTCGACCGGGAGATAGATCGAGGCCGGAACGAAGCTGGCATTCAAATAGTATTGCTGAAGTGCGTCGCGCAGGAACACGGGCGGATCAAAAAAGGGCAGATCCTCCCAGAAAAATTCACGCTTTCCGACCACCCGACCGTGCCGGAGAGTAAAGAGCTGCAGAGCCACCCTGGACCCCTGGCGGTGATAGGCAAAAATGTCGACATCACCGACACCCGACAGAATCATCTTCTGCTGCGCTGCCAGGTCTTTAACCAGGCTCATGCGGTCCCGATAAAAGGCCGCAGCTTCAAAGTTCTCCTCCTTTGCGGCCTGGAGCATACGACGACGAAGCGACTTAACAAGGTGAGTATTCTTCCCTTCCAGGAGCTGAATGACCTCCCCGACCGCCCGTCTGTACTCCTCCGCGGAGCAGAGTCCGGCAACACAGGGTCCGAGGCAGCGCTTGATGTCGAATTCGAGGCAGGGCCGATCCAGTTCCCCGTCGATCTTGATGTCACAGGTACGGAGCAGGAAATGACGATTGATGATCTTGATCGTGGTGCGCGCCAGAGAGGCTGGGAGATAGGGTCCGAAGTAGACGGCTCCGTCTTTTAGAATCCGGCGGGTCAATAGAACCCGCGGGAATTCTTCGTTCACGGTCAGCTTGATATGCAGGAAGGACTTGTCGTCCTTCAAGTTGACGTTGAACAGGGGCTGCTGTTTCTTGACGAGATTGCTCTCCAGCATCAGAGCTTCTACGTCAGTGTCGGTCAGGATGTAATCCAGATCCTGGATGTGTCGTCGCAGTACATTGGCCTTCTGGTCGGAAATTCGCGGCTGACGAAAGTAAGAGCGCACTCGGTTTCGCAATGACTTGGCCTTACCAATGTAGATAGTCTTCCCGCTCGCCCCCTTGAGAAGATACACACCGGGACTGGAGGGAAGGCTATCCAGCTTGGCCTGCAAGGCTTCAGTAATCATCTGAGTTAATTATATTTTAGCTTCCGGATCATGGGTTCTGGATTCCGGGTGCTGACTGGATACATCATTGCCACGCCAAACCGGGTACGTGGTATCGAGCAAATGTGCTATAAGTGACTTAGTGAATCTCCCCAATGCTCTCACACTCTCTAGGATCTTCCTGGTTCCGCCGCTGGTCGGTGTCTTGTTGACGACAGGGCCGCCAGCTAGAGAGTTCTGGGGATTCATTGTTTTTGCAACCGCCGCTACAACCGATTACTTCGACGGCTATCTAGCTCGACGACGATCGCAGATTACGACTCTGGGCCAGCTACTCGATCCGGTCGCTGACAAGCTTTTGATCTCAGCTGCTTTCATATCCCTTGTCCAGCTGGAGATCGCACCTGCCTGGATGGTTATCATCATCGTTGGGCGTGAGTTTGTCGTTACGGGTCTGCGCAGCGTCGCCTCCGCACAGGGAATCACGATTTCGGCCCTGCGACTAGGGAAGTACAAAATGGTAGCTCAAGTGGCCAGTGCCGGCTGCTTGATCCTGGCCAGTCGTTTTCCCGAGACCTACATCTTTATGGCCGGCCAGATCCTTCTCTGGATTGTAGTCGTCCTTGCCCTTCTGTCTATGGTCCAGTACTTTGTCCTTTACTGGGGACCGATCGTGCAACGGGTCTCCACGTCTCAGGATGGATAGTGCCAACGAGGCTCAAACCCACGAGCCCTATACTCAGCTGCTGAGACAATTTATCCACAATAAGGGAACGGCAGAGTGGAGGGGCGCCATCAGGCCAACCATGGGAAGCGGCCTTGGCGGCGGGGATTTCGACAACATACACGGCAGCCCTGGCCAGATATCCCCTTTCGTAAATGCGTTAAGCTTTGACCTCGCCTGTATGTTCGTCTGAGCCGAACTTGACTCAGAATTGCAGATCAGCTTCACTCAGGCCAAGCTGGGAAAAAGATCGAGTTGAGTGGCCGGCCGATGCAACTTTGTTTAACTCTAGCCGAGGAATCAATAGAGGATCTCAACCGAAAGGTGGGCCAATACGACGGTCTTGTTGACCTGATCGAGACGAGACTTGACTTTCTTGACCAGCCCCAGCTTCCGTGCCTTCCTGTCGCGCCCCGCAGTAGGTATATCGCCACCTGCCGACCTCGACGTGAGGGAGGAATGTACGGTGGCGAGGAACTGAAAAGATTCGACCTTCTCCGACGAGCCTCCGAGCAGGGCTTCGACTGGGTTGATCTCGAACACGATGCAGTCTTGCCGAGATCTCTGGCAACCGGAGCCCGGGTCATTCGGTCGCGACACATCTTCGGCCCCTTTCCGCCCGACCTTGATTCCGAGTTGCCCTCCGTGGCAGCCGGAGAC
Source organism: uncultured Acidobacteriota bacterium (assembly GCA_964565865.1). Lineage (GTDB taxonomy): Bacteria > Acidobacteriota > UBA6911 > RPQK01 > CBDAPI01 > CBDAPI01. The sequence goes on from CAZMGM010000019.1 coordinate 27,685, forward strand.
GTGCAAAAGCTGGCTGTCAAGGTCCACAATACGTCTGAACTGGTGCAACTTCTGACCTGGGAGGCCTCCAGCCAGAGTCTCGGAGGAAGTCATGTTGTGATCGGCATGGACGAGCCAGGCCAGCCCAGTCGCTACCTCGCCCCATTTCTGGGCAGCGAGTGGACTTATGTCTGTGAAAAGGCCAGCATGCCCGGAGCGCCCGGACAGTTTTCTCTCAGAGAAGGGCGGAGATTGGGGCGAGCTTCCGCAGACGCTCCGCTCTACGGCGTGATTGGACGACCGGTCCGCCATTCTCTTTCGCCTGCCCTATTCAACGGGCTCTTTCGGTATGATCGTCTGCCTGGAAGCTATATTCGCCTCCCTCTCGACACCCTGGATCCTTGGTTCGATTATGTCGGGACGTCGAGCTTGAAGTTCAAGGGCTTCAGCGTCACTCTCCCCTTCAAGACTGACGTCGTTCGTTTCTGCCAGAGCTATGATTCACCGGTCAGTGCCGTAAACACTCTCTGTGCCAGTGGTGGCCAGTGGGAAGGCTTGAATACAGACTACCCCGCCTTTTTGTCTCCCCTTGCCTCTCGAATTCCACTGCAGGGTGCAACAGCTGTTGTTCTAGGCAACGGCGGAGTTGCTCACACAGCTGTAAGGGCATTGCTGGAACGAGGCACCCAGGTCACAATTGCGGGTCGTAACAAGTCCAAGGTGGCCCGCTTTGCCCGAGAATTCGGGTGCCCCTGGATTCTTGCGGAGGCCCTTCGCAGCCACGCCGATCTACTGGTAAACACCACCCCCGTGGGCCAGTACCCGGACGTCGACGTTTCTCCTCTCTCCAAGTCACAACTCAATTTCGAGGTTGTCTACGACTTGATCTATGCCCCGGAGCAAACCAGGCTGTTGCAACAGGCCCAAGCGCGCGGCTGTCAGATCATCACAGGTATGGAAATGTTCGTCGAGCAAGCGGCCCTGCAGTTTCGGGCCTGGACCGGGGCCGACCCGGATCGCATGGTGATGAAGGAACTGATCCGCGAGGAGCTCGAGCTTGCTCAGATGTGAAATGTTTGATCCCGATAGCAGACCCGGCAGGCGTACGCCTGCCGGGTCAGGGCGAACCCGGAAACCCGTCAGGTCGTGTAATACAACTGCGGAGGTATATCTAGTTTCTCCCCCTGGGCGATTGATTCAAGCGCACGAATGATGGGACTGCAGGCATTCATCGCCTCTTCACCGTCACACAGATTGGGAGCATTGTTCCGGATGGTGTTGCAGAATCCAGCCAGCTCATCTCGATAGGCCTGCAACGGGCTGTAACTGCTGGTGTCACCCGACACCTGAGTCCCGGCCGCATCTCGCAAACGGCTTTCAGAAGCTGACATGACCGGGGTGCCTGCCGAGGCGGCCTCGACGGCAATGGTCGTCGCTTTCGTATTCTTCTTTCCTTCCGAGAAAAGCATGGCTTCCCGTTCTCTGCTCAGGAGGATGGTTCCTTCTGTGCCCATGAACTGTTCATAGTAGTGGTCGAACTGGTTGGACTGAATCGAAGAATATGTATACGTGAGTCCTTCCGGGTAGTCGTAGGTCGCGTAAACGTGATCTGCAACCTCGCGGCCATCCTTGAATCGATACACTCCGCCCGAGCCGTAGACAGCGGTGGGCCGGGAGCCCGTGAACCAGTTGACGATCTGAAGCTGGTGGCTTCCCAACTCCGCCAGCAAGCCCTGTGAAAACTTCCTGTAAAGACGCCAGTTCTTGAGGTGCTCCAGGGTCGGATAACCGTGCGGCGAGGGATCGAAATCAAGGCTAGTGACTTTGCGGCGCCAGGAAGTGTTCCGGTGCCAGAGGCCCCGGACATGATACATATCGCCGATGATTCCGTTCTGGATCATCTGGTAGGCCTCCTGGTAGAGAGGATTGTAGTTGCGCTGATGACCGATTTGTAAATTTCGTCGAGCCCGCCGAGCCGCATTGACCATGCGCCGGCACCCCTCTATCCCGTGCGCCATCATCTTCTCGCAGAAAACATGCTTTCCTGCTTCCAGGGCGGCTATAGTGAAGGGTTCGTGCAGCCACAGAGGAACCGCGACAATAACCGCCTCCACATCGCTCCTTTTAAGCATTTCCTCGAAGTCGGTGAAACCCTGCGCCTGAGGATCATGCAGCCCTCGAACCTTTTCTAGGCTTTTCTCGTAGTTATCCGGCGCAATGTCACACATTGCCACCAGGCGCATGTGGCTCTTGGGGGCGTTCTCAATCAGAACACCTCCCTGTCCGCCACACCCGACGATCCCGGTTCGCACCGGTCTCATCCTCCGAGCTTTCCACAGCAGCGCTCCGGTAGGGGGCACAGTGGCTACCGCTCGAATGAAGTTTCTACGACCAATTTCTCTCTGTTGTTCAGTTAGCATCGAAATCTCCCGGGGCTTTGCTTGGGCCAAGCATCAGTTCCGCCGGCTGAACATCGACTTGCGGCGGAGTCGCCAGGCTGAAATCACGATATCGAGTCCGACTATCCGTCCCGTCGGGATCACGGCTAGAAGCAGTAGTGATAGCGCTTCGATCAACGTCTTATTGACATACAATTCTGAACCGTCCGGACCGGGCACGGCAAATCCTAGATAGGGCATGGGTGGAGCGGCGGCAAAAAACAGGAACAGCAAAAAGAAGCCTGCCAATGCCGCCAACCTTGAAAAAAGACCCAGCATGAGTAACAGTCCAGAAAGTATCAGACCCCAGACTACAGTAAAGTCGCTCAGGCTCAGAAGCGCAGGTCGGGCAGCGATCGCCTGAAACAAGTCTGCAAAGGGGCCGCTGCCGTTTTCCAGGTACCCTCTCGCCGACCAGCCTACGGCCCACAATTTCCCCAGTCCCTGAAAGAACAAGTGCCACCCCACGACGAAGCGGAGAAGAACCAAAAACGCCTGCTGCAGGAAAGACAACGAGGCTTCCATCGCTTAATATAGCTCCCTTTCAAGTGAGTCCCCAACCTCCAGCCATCTCCGGATCGGACCAAAACAATGATGATCGAATGACGACCGCCGGTTGCTTTCCAGTACCAGTGCTCCGACTCCGGGATGGCCCTCGCAAAACGACCGTATCTCTTTGAGTTCCATGACGAAAAACGCGGTGGAAAGAGCGTCCGCTTCTGCAGCGCTGGGAGCAACTGCCAGAGCCAGTAACTTCCCGCCACTCGGATAGCCACTCCTCGGATCGATAATGTGGCCGTAGACCTTCCCGTCTATGACATACCCTTGGTCTTTGACCCCAGATGTCCCCAACCCTGAGTTGGCAAGGTATAAGACGGCGAAGTCTTTTTCCGGCCGAATCGGGTCGCGGATGCCCACAGGCCACCCTTTAAGTGAGCCTCCTGGGTGATTCCCCATCGCGTAGACGCTACTGAATCCCGCGTGCAGGTGAGCCTGTCGAATGCCGACTTCCCTCAGCTGCGCAGCTGCTCGATCCAAGGCATAGCCCTTCCCAATGCCTCCGAGGTTCAATTCTACTCCCTTTCGGCCCAGTTGCACCGTCCGGGCTCGGGAATCCAATTTCAGAAGGTGGGAGCCGACAAGATCCCTCAAAGACTCGATTTCACTGGTGGCGGGTTGACGACCCTTTCGGTGCAGGAATCCCCAGCAGTGAGTATACGTTCCGCTTGTCACATCGAAGGCCTGTCCGGTCTCGCGACTGAGCCGCACCGCCGTCTGAAGCAACCCGAAAAGCCGGGATTCGATCTCAATCGGCCGAGCATGAGCCTGCCGATTGATTTGGGTGATCTCGCTGCTTTCACGAAACACCGACATCTGTTCTTCCAATTGATCTACCAGGTCCAGAGCACGCTGAACCGAACCAACGAGTGAGCGGCATGAATCAGGCACACGAAACTCAAAATCACAAGCCATGGCTCGCCGCCTGCAGCAAATCAGGCGCGCGGCCAGATAATCCGTAAGCAGGAGTCGTAGCTTACTGCCCTGGTCGGGCCTCAAACTGTTTCTGAGTAACTGCCGGCGACCTTGTTGCCGTACTCTAAGGGGTCGAGGGAAACGCATTCTCTAAAGTCCCTGAGGAGCCTCTTCAACTTTTAATCATAGTATATTGCCTTGCAAAATTCTCTCTTCTGGCGGCAAATAGAAGGCACCAAGGGGCGCCAGAAATTAACCTGATAATCCAGAACCCGCCGTGGAACGAAGCACCTGGGACGTGGAACAATACCTGGCAGGCCGTGGTGCAAGTCGCTCGCGGTCGCGCGCCAGGGAACTGTGTGCGCTGGCAAGGCAGGAGAAGGAAATTGATGCTTGGTTATCCGCAACGACGAGAAACTCAGCCAACAGGAGCAAACCTCGGGGCATTTCCACCAAGGGCTGTTAGCATGACCCGAGTCCGATTCGCACCCAGCCCCACGGGTTTTCTGCACGTCGGAGGAGCCCGCACTGCACTTTACAACCAGCTTTTCGCCCGGAAGTCCGGGGGAGTTCTGGTCCTGCGAATTGAAGACACAGACGCGAAACGCTCGGAAGAGGATATGACAAGAGGGATTCTGGAGGGACTTCGCTGGCTGAAGATCGACTGGGATGAGGGACCTTATTTTCAGAGCAGAAGGACAGCCCACTACCGAAAGATTGCGGAGAGCCTTCTGGCCCAGGGTTCCGCTTATTATTGCTTTTGTTCCGAACCAGCTCCAGGAAGACTAAAGGCCGAAGCCTCCGGCGAACCTCACCCGTGTCCCTACCTGGCCCCGAATGAATCGGCGGCCCGATCCCAACGAGAGCCGGCAGTTATCCGTTTCCGGGCCGACCAGAACCGTACCCTCCTTTTCAAGGACATCGTCTATGGCCGCGTTTCCGTCGAATCCGAGAATATTGAGGATTTTGTGCTGGTGAGGTCTGACGGAACTCCAACCTATCATCTCTCGGTAGTTGTGGATGATATCGATATGGGAATCTCCCACGTAATCAGGGGGGCGGATCATCTCTCCAACACAACGAAGCAGATCCTTCTCTACGAGGCAATGGGACAATCCCTCCCTCGCTTCGCACACCTCCCCTTGATTCTAGGACCCGACAAGACCCGTTTGAGCAAACGGCACGGAGCCACTTCGGTGCTGGAGTATCGCAACCAGGGGTTTCTCCCCCTGGCCATCCGAAATTACCTGGCCCGACTCGGCTGGTCTCCCAAGAGCGAGCAAGAATTCTTCACCGACAAGGAACTCGTTTCAGCCTTCAGCCTGGACCGGATCAACAAAGCCAACGCGATCTTCGATGCACGGAAACTCGAGTGGGTCAATGCAAAAGTCATGGGTTCCACTTCGGTGGAGGACCTAGAACCTCTGGTAAGGGAGACTCTGGACGCGCAGGGACTGCTCCGGGAAACGGCTTTGGATCTTACCTCGGAGGAGTTCCGGAGGCGCGTTGAACTGCTCAAGGGCCGGGCCCGAAGAGTGACCGACTTCGGAACAACCGGGAGAGCCTTCTTCAGCAACCGATTTGAATACGATTCAGATGCCAATCGAAAGTATCTGAGCCCTTCTGATCCCGATTGGGAAAGCCTGCAGCAGGGTCTACAGGCTCTCGTCGAATCCTATGCGACGCTAAAACCCTTTGATTTGGAGAATACTGAGTCCGTTCTTCGCACGATCGCACAGCAACACCACCTGAAGACAGGGAAACTCATCGGTGCCGTCAGGGTCGCTCTGACCGGTGAAGGCGTTGCACCCGGGATATTCGATGTGATTGTCACCTTGGGGAGAGACACTGTGCTCGCCAGAATCAACCGTGTGCTTGCCACTATCTCATGAACAGGATACCGGTTCTATCCGTCGTCATCCCGGCTTTCAATGAGGAACATCGCTTGCGCTCTTCTCTCAAGTCCGTAAGCAGGTACTTCGAGGCACGTTCTTTCCCCACCGAGATCGTAGTTGTGGACGACGGCTCAACCGATGGCACTGCCCAGGCAGCGGCGAACATGACCGGTTTCGATCCTTCTCAGGTCAAGATTCGAGTGCTCAAGAATAGGTCCAACCGCGGCAAGGGCTTCAGTGTTCGGAGAGGAATGCTCGAGAGCCGCGGACTCTTCGCCCTCATGACTGATGCCGACCTGAGTACGCCCATAGAAGAGTTCTCGAAACTCGAGTCAGCTGTAATGGACGGTAGCTTCCGGGTAGCCGTCGGATCGCGAGATATGGAAGGTTCTCGCGTTGAGGTTCATCAGTCCCAGGTGCGCGAAAATTCGGGCCGTTTGTTCAACCAGTGCGTGCGCTTGCTTTTTCCACTCAAGCTGCACGACACTCAGTGTGGCTTCAAGCTTTTCTCAATGCAGCAATGCCGCAAAATTTTTGAATTGCAACAACTGGAACGCTTCGCTTTTGACGTTGAGATTCTCTTCATCGCCCACAAGCTGGGTTTGCCGATCGGAGAGATTCCGATCGTCTGGAGGCACGCCGAAGATAGCACTCTCAGTTTTTTTAAAGATGGACCCAGAATGCTTTGGGACCTGCTGAAGATCCACTGGTTCTCTCTCACCGGAAGGTATTCACTGGCCGAACAAATCCTCAATAACCCCTTGGACCCTCGCCGATAATAGTGCATCAGCTGGAGGTCGCGCCTGAATCTGTTTTTGCGTCGTGCTGCCAACAAACGTTACCTTATCTGTGTAAGTGAGTACTAAACTCGGCGTAAATATCGATCATGTGGGCACAATTCGGCAGGCCCGAGGAGCAGTTGAACCTGATCCTGTAGCCGCCGCAGTCCTAGCCGAACTGGCTGGAGCTCACGGAATCACTGTTCACATTCGGGGCGATAGGCGCCACATTCGGGATCGAGATCTGGAACTGCTGCGGGCGACGATTAAGACCCGGTTGAACGTGGAAATGGCGGCCACACCGGAAATGACCGCCATTGCCCTAAAGGTTGAGCCCGACATGGTTACCCTGGTTCCGGAAAGTCCCGAAGAAATAACAACGGAAGGTGGTCTCAATTTGATCGAACAAGCCGAAGCAGTGGAATTGGCTCTGCGTGGACTTTTCGGCGCTCGAATCGGGGTTTCACTTTTCATTGACCCAGACAGGAACCAGATCGAGGTAGCTGCCGGAATGGGCGTCCAGTCGATTGAGCTGAACACTGCCGCCTATGCCGAGACCGTTCCACTAGGTCTTGCCGAGTGGGAAAAAGGTTTCTGTGCCGAACTTGGCAAGTTGACTGAAAGCGCGGTACTTGCCGCCGAGAAGGGCCTGCGCGTGCTGGCCGGCCACGGGCTAACTTACCGAAACGTGCGCCCGGTTTCCAACATTCCTCAGGTAGAGGAATTGAACATAGGTCACAACATAGTGGGCCGGGCCGTGCTGGTCGGAATGGAGCGGGCAGTCAGCGAAATGCTGGAGGCTATGAACGCCGCAGCCGGGTGAGGGGAGATGCAGGGCACTCTATTCGTCGTCGCAACCCCTCTGGGAAACCTCGACGACTTGTCGGCTCGTGCGATGCACGTACTGGGGAATGTCGAGATTCTCGCCTGCGAGGATACTCGCCGCACGCGCCGCCTTCTGAATCACTTCGGAATCGAAGCCCGGACTCTCAGCTATCACGAACACAACGAGAAACACCGCGCTGCGGAGCTGGTGCGCCGACTGAATGGGGGGCAGGATATCGCGCTGGTCTCCAATGCCGGTACTCCCCAGATATCGGATCCAGGATTCCGGCTGGTTCGTGCCTGCCGGAAGCAGGGCGTGCCTGTGTTGCCCGTACCGGGCCCCTCGGCGGCGGCCGCAGCAATCTCGGTCTCGGGATTACCCTCGGATCGGTTTCTGTTCGTGGGTTTCTTGCCCGCACGACGGACTGCCCGGCGCAAGGACCTAGTAGATCTAAAACCGGTACGGGTGTCACTACTTGTGTTTCTTCCCCCTCATCGTCTACTCGAGCAACTGGCCGAGATGCTAGAGATACTGGGAGACCGCAACGCCTTCCTAGCCAAGGAGATGACAAAGATTCACGAACGGCACTGGTGGGGGACCCTGAGCCAACTCATTGACGGCCGGCAGGGCATACCCCGCGGCGAATACACCCTTGTACTGGAGGGTTCGGATGGCCCCGAGAACCGGGGAGAAAACATCGACGCGGGAGCCTACGTCCAGGGGCTTTGCAGGCTACGCAGGCTGACGTTGAAGGAAGCGATCCGGCAGGCCGCCCGGGATCTGGGAAAGAGTCGTAACGAGGTTTATCGGGATGTGGTGGTTGAAAGCTAACTCACCACCAGCCGCAGATGGCAGGATTCCAATGCAAGAAGACCCCGCTTGTTCCTGGCAGATCGCTGCGTGGAAGCGGCTCATGCCCTCGACGGACGTCTCCATACACCTCGGCCTAAACTGGCAAAGGTGGCGCCTCGATGGCCAGGGCCCCTTCCAGGAAATGGGCCACTTTCAGAAGGTTGGTTTCCTCGAACGGCCGGCCCAATAGCTGTACTCCCAGGGGGAGGCCTCCTGGTGTGAAACCCGCCGGCAAGCTAAGACCAGGCAGGCCAACCAGATTGGCCGATATGGTATACACGTCCGACAAATACATTTTCAGAGGATCCTGAAGCTTCTCTCCCAGCTTAAAGGGAGGCGTCGGTGTGACTGGACCAAGAATCACATCGACATCCTGAAAAGCCTTCATGAAGTCGTTTCGGATCAGGCGCCGAACCTCACTGGCCTTCTTATAGTAAGCATCGTAATAGCCGGAGCTGAGAGCGAAGGTCCCCAGCATGATACGCCTCTTGACTTCTTCACCGAAGCCTTCGCTCCGAGTCTTTCGGTAGAGACTCTCGAGGTCCGTCGTCGAAGCGGACCGGTGGCCAAAGTGAACACCATCGTAGCGGGCCAGGTTTGAGCTCGCTTCTGCTGTGGCAACCAGATAATAAGCGGCAATAGCGGACTGGTCATTGGGAAGCCGAATCTCACGGATCGGGAAACCGGCTCCTTCCAGGACCTGGATGGAGTTTTCCAGTGCGTTCCGGATATCAGTGTCAGCCAGTGCAGTGATCCAGTCGGCGGCCACGCCAACACAGAATCGCGGGCAATCCTTCGAAAGTTCGGCCAGATAGTCATCTACAGGTTGCGACGACGACGTCGAGTCTCTGGAATCCTTTCCGGCGATCACCGAAAGCATCCCTGCCGCGTCGGGGACCGAGCGAGCAAGCGGTCCGATCTGGTCGAGCGAGGAAGCAAAGGCCACGAGACCAAAACGTGAGACGCGGCCGTAGGTTGGCTTCAACCCGACCACGCCACAAAACGCGGCTGGTTGACGGATCGATCCGCCTGTGTCTGTTCCCAGCGCGGCCGGAGCCTCCCGAGCAGCCACGCAGGCGGCTGAACCGCCGCTTGAGCCACCCGGGACCCGTTGCGGATCCCAGGGATTCCGAGTGGGACGAAACGCCGAGTTCTCGGTGCTGGATCCCATGGCAAATTCGTCGCAATTCGTCTTTCCCAACAGGATGGCTCCGTGACTTTGCAGGTGCTGCACGACCGTGGCGTCGTAAGGAGGGTAGTAGTCGTGCAGCATCCGGGATCCACACGACGTGCGGACATCTTTGGTAATAATGACATCCTTGATAGCGACAGGGATCCCGGTGAAAAGGCCGAGTTCACGGCTTCCCTTGCGTATTTCTTGGTCTCGGGACCTGGCCTCGTCGAGAACGGACTCGGCCTCGAAGTGGAGAAAAGCACCCACGGTCCCATCAACCTTCTGGACCCGCTGCAGGAAGGATCTACAGACTTCCTCGACAGACACCTCACCTCTTCTGATCAGTCGATGGAGGTCCAGAACAGTCATTTCCGGCAGCTCGTATTCGCTCACGAGTTAATAACCCTGGGCACCTTGAAATGCCCCTGGGACGCCTCGGGAGCCTCTCTCAATGCCTGCTCACTGGTCAACTCCACTCTGACACGATCTTCTCGAAAGGGTGTCGTCTCCCTTGGAAGGGGGTGGTAAAGGGCCTCAACCCCGCTCGTATCAATTTTCTGGAGTTGCTCGAAGTAGCCGAGCAACTCTGCAAACTGGTCGACAAATTGATCCAACTGCTCCTGCGAGAAATCCAACCGCGCAAGTTCAGCCGTACGTTCAACCTGCTTTGACTTGATTTTCATCCGTCTCCTTCAAGAATTGCCGGGCATCGTGGATGTCGCCCCTGATCTGAAGCTGCAGTTTCTCGATGCTCTCGAACTTTTTTTCCGGCCTGAGCCGCTTCAGAAAAGATATCTGCAATAATTGACCGTACAAGTCACCGCTGAAATCAAGGAGGTGAGACTCTATGACCGGACGGAGATCAGATCCTTGCGCGCGGGCCAGCGTGGGACGAAACCCGATGTTTGTAACCGAGCCGATGAGCCTGTCCTCAAGCTGCACTTGAGTCACATAGACTCCTGGAGCCGGGCTCAGTTCATTGTGGAGCTGCAGATTGGCGGTTGGAAATCCAAGAATGGCTCCACGCTTCGCTCCCTTGACCACCGTCCCCATAACTTCATAGGCTCGACCAAGCATGGTGGCAGCCCTGCCCACCCGCCCTCGGATTAGACTCTTTCGAATCTTTGTACTGCTGATCCGGTCCTGGCCGGCCCGTACCTGTTCAATCTGCTCAACTCGGATGCCACGTTTTTCCGCCAGCTCTTTCAGCAATCGACAATCACCTTTTCTACGATGGCCAAAGCGAAAATTGCTGCCCACATAAACCTCGCGAATTCCGCGGTCGAGCAGCACAGTTTCGACAAACTGGACAGGCGATAACAACGACAGCCTGCGCGTGAACGGCATCTGCACAAGAACGTCAATGCCTTTTGCTTTCAGAAACTCAATCTTCTGCTCGCTCGTTTGCAAAAGAAGAGGTGCATCACCTGGCGAGATCACCTTTTGGGGGTGAGGTTCGAAGGTCAGAACAATTGCACTTCCGCCAACCTCGGCCGCTTTCCAGACAACCCGCTCGAGGATTTTTTGATGCCCCAGATGTAGGCCGTCGAAGACGCCGATCGTGAGAACGGGATACTCGAACCGATCTCCTTCTAGATCTAGTTTCTCAAGCACTCGCATCCTAGCTTCTAACCCCTTCCCAGTTCCCAGACCAGCCCATCGTAGGCCAGCGAAACAGTATCGGGAAGGCTCCGGTTGGTCCGCTCATGGTCGAGATCGTGACACATATGGATCAGGTAGGTCTGCTCGGAGCCTATGCGGTTGGCGGCCTCCGCGGCTTCACTGAGGCTGAAATGGCTGTAGTGCGACCGCTCCCGAAGTGCATCCAGTACCAGGAATCGGACACCCTTCAGTTTCTTGTAGCTATCTTCCGGAATATCGCTCACGTCGGTAAGAAAGGCAAAGGGTCCCACTCTGTATCCAAGAATCGACAGGCGTCCGTGGAGGACGGGGATCGGTTCAAATTTGAGGTCTCCAACCTGGAATGGCCCGTCGACGGCGTGCAGAGTTAGGGAGGGGATTCCCGGGTATCGCTTCTCAGAAAACAGGTAGCGAAAAGTAATGCGAACCTCTTCCAGTGTTTCGCTACTGGCGTAGATAGGCATGTTCTTACCTGTGCGCACGGTCAAAGGGTAAAGGTCGTCTAGTCCCAGAATATGGTCGACGTGGGCGTGACTTAGAACGACTGCATCCAGGTTGTTGACCTGATGGCGCAGCATCTGAACACGAAAGTCGACAGATGTGTCGATGACAACCCTGACGTCCGACTCAATCAGAACCGAGGTTCGAAGGCGCTTGTTTCTGGGATCATCCGATGTACAAACATCGCAGCCACATCCGATCATCGGGATGCCCCGCGAAGTTCCCGTGCCCAGGAAAGTAACCCGCATTAGAGCTGCACGGCCTTGTTCTTGGCCAGGAACTTCATTCTCAATTCGTAGAGGATGTCGTGGATCAGTCGGGATTCATCAGCAGCCAGATTTCCTGCTGTTTTCTTCTCCAACATGGAAAGGATGTCAATCATCTGCCGGGCTGCATCCAGGTTTTCTGGAGGGGTTTCCGATCCAGCAGGCCCGTCCCCCATGTGGACAAGGGCGGTGGTGGCCAGAGATATCACGAATGAGGAAAAGTCGACCTCCTGAGTGCGAGGGTCCTGACGGCTGGCCGCAGCGCCGCCGCCGGATTCGCCCTCTGGCTCCGGGGAGCTGTTCTTTTCGTTGACCCAGTCCTCCCGGACTTCACCCTCCTGGTCAAAGAGGCGTTTATCGGTGACCTTGAAATTTGGTGTGTTTTCCTGGTCGCTCATTTCTTTCCCCCTCCAGAAGGATCTTCTGAAAACCACCCCCAGGGACGGTAATCTACCGGTTCAGGAGGCCTCCGATATTTTTACGTCCTTCCAACAGCTTTCCATCTCGTCGACACCCACATCGCTCAGCTGCCGGCCCCTTCTGCCAAAGTGCACTTCCATCTTACGAAAGCGACGCGAGAACTTTTGATTTGCCCGGTTCAGAGCGGTCTCGGGGTCAACTTCCAGACGGCGGCACAGATTGACAACCGTGAACAACAGGTCGCCTAACTCTTCCTTGACTTGATGATCGCTTCCTTCGAATCGGGCCCGGTTCAGTTCGTCGACCTCCTCCAGAAGTTTCTTGATAATCCCTTCCACGGTCGGCCAGTCAAAACCAACACGAGCGGCCTTCGAGGTTATTTGATTGGCTCGATAAAGAGCCGGGAGCTTGGGTGGAATTCCGTCCAGAAGCGACTTCTTTGAGCTCGCTTTCCGGCCACTTGCCTTTTTCTCTAATTCTTTGATCTTCTCCCAGTTCTGGAGCAGTTCCTGTGAATCCCTGAACGACTCGCTACCGAAAACGTGGGGGTGCCGCCCGACCATTTTGTCATGAAGCCTCTCACACACCTGCAGGGCATCGAATTCCCCTTTCTCTCTGGCGATGTGACTGTGGAAGACTACCTGAAAGAGCAGGTCGCCGAGTTCCTCACAAAGTTGATGCGGGTCGTCCCGATCAAGAGCATCCAGGACTTCAAATGCTTCCTCTACCAGCATCGGTTTGAGGCTCTCGCGGGTCTGCTCGCGGTCCCACGGACACCCCTCGGGTCCTCGAAGTGTTTCCATCAATGCGAGCAGTTTTTCAAAAGGATGGTCGGCATCGCTACCCGACATACTCTGGCTGCCTCCTCGATCAGGACTCCATGATACTGAATCTTTCGATGTGGAGAAGCGGGTCGGCTTGAATACTTACCTTCTTTCGGGTCATCGCTTCGATCTCTTCGAGTACTTCGGGCTCGTCTTCGCGCAGGGTCTCAGCAACCTGGGGGTGACAGCGAATGAATAACTCCCGACCCTCTCCATAATGCCCGTAGTGTTTTCTCACGTCTTCTTGAATCGAATAGGCGATTGTACGCAGAGATCTGTTCATGCCCCGGCCCTCACAGTAGAAGCAGGGCTGGCACAGGGTTTTCTCAAGCGAGCTTCGATCCCTTTTGCGCGTGATTGCGACCAGTCCGAACTCGTTAAAACGAAGAATGCGCGACGGAACGTTATCCCGGGCTAATTCCCGGTGCAGTGCATCCAGCACCTTGCGGCGGTTGCTCGATTCTTCCATATCGATAAAATCGAGGATGATGATACCCCCCAGTCCGCGCAATCGAATTTGTCTCACGATCTCCCCAACGGAATCAATATTGACTTGTGTGATCGTGTCCTCCAAGGAACTAGTCTTGCCGACATACTTCCCAGAATTTACGTCAATTGCCACCAGCGCCTCAGTCTGATTGATCACGATGTAAGCACCGTTCCGAAGCCACACTTTGCTCTTCAGAGCATTTTCAATCTCTGGGGTCACTCGATAAGCATCGAGAATCGGGCGAGCCTTCGTGTGCAGCCTTACCTTTTCGACAAAGTCAGGGTTAAAAGCGCTCACGAACTCCACGACCCTGTGATACATGTCTTCACTGTCCACTCGGACCGCCCTAAAGTCATCCGTGAATCGATCTCGAATCGTCCTTTCCACAAGTCCCGGTTCAGAGTGAATGAGGGCCGGAGCCTTCAGCTTCTCGGATCGTTTCCTGACCTGTGACCAAAGGCGTGTTAGATAGCCCATATCATTGACGATATTCCTAGCGGGTTGGCCTTCGCCGGCAGTCCTAACAATGAACCCTCTGCTCTTCTCCTCCCGGTTGCGAACAACGATGTCTTTGAGGCGACTTCGTTCCCGCTCCGATTCTATCTGCCTGGACACTCCGACGTTCCCCACCGTAGGCATATAGACCAGGTAGCGCCCCGGTATCGCAATGTGGGATGTAAGGCGGGCTCCCTTGCGACCAATCGGCTCCTTAGCCACCTGGACCAGGATTTCCTGACCCTTCTTGAGTAGTTTATCGATCTGCATCTGAGATGCCTCTCGACCATTACTCGATTTCCGGTTTTTTCCGGATCCTCCCCGTTTTTCACTTCTCGATGTCTTGTCCTGGTGGGCCACCCTGGAAAACAAGGACAACCGGGAAGAACCCTCATCAATTGCTGCTTGATCCAGCGACTTTCTTTTGGCCACCCTGTCCTCGGGATCAATACCCTTGAGGCGATCCGGAAGAATCCCCAGGCCCGCATCCTTCTCCCTTGGAGGAGCAGTGTCCGTGGGAACAGCTGGCACGGGTAACTGGCTGGGAAGCACCTGGCCGGTCAAACGCGTTCGAGTTTCGGGAAAGTGGTCAAGCTCTTCGGCGGCTGGGGGCGTGGATTCAGCCACTGGGCCGGACTTGGACGCAGAACGTCCCCGACGGCTACGTCGGGGACGTTCTGCGTCTTTTTCGTCAAACAGTTCCGATTCTTCCTGTAAATCGCCCACGTACAGAAACCCGTGACGCTCTGAACCAAAATCTACGAAGGCTGCCTGCATCCCGGGCAGTACCCTGGTGACCTTTCCCTTGTAAACGTTTCCCAGGATGCCTTTATTCTTGGCTCGTTCGATCAGTAACGCAGTGACCTCGTCTTTCGCCACAATGGCGAGCTTGGTCTCGAGATTTGTGGAGCTTACAATCATCTCCTTGTACATCAGTCCTCCTTCGCTTCGAAAAAGGAGAAACCACTGGTATGACGGTAGAGGATTTCGGGATAGCCGGATGGTATAGACCGGGTCGACCTAAGATGTTTTCTTTGACCCGTTATTTAGACAAACCGTACAAAACTGACTTGCGTTGGTC
>CAZMGM010000020.1:0-41420 GCA_964565865.1 uncultured Acidobacteriota bacterium
TAGAAAGATCAAAACTAGTCTAGGTTTTCCAAACATCTGTATGATGGAAGCCCACGGGGAGCCCGCACGGGACCCGTAAATTATAGCCCGAAATGTTCGGTTCCAACAAGGAAACTCGCTCTGAAACATCGCACTCCACAGACCTCCCAGTCAGGCCGTTTGATGGCGCTGGACGTCGGAACTAGGAAGATTGGTGTCGCTGTCAGCGATCTCCTCCAACTGTATGCTCGCCCTCTCACGACCTTGCGCAGAAGAGGTCTTCATAGGGATAGGGACAACCTGCTGGAACTCATCCGTGAGTATGAGGTCGGCTCGGTCATTGTCGGTTTACCCACACACCTCAATGGAAGCGACAGCGCTACCACTGGCTGCATACACCCGCTGGCCGGGGAACTACGCAACGCAGACGTGAACGTCGAATGGCAAGATGAGCGCCTCTCTAGCCACTTTGCCGAAGAATCAATGTCCCGTTTAAAGATTCCCATTGCCGAGCGCAGGCAGTTGCGCGATCAGTATGCGGCGGCCCTCATCCTACAGTGGTACCTGGAGGAGCGGGATTGAACAGGCGAACGGCCACTCTTATTCTCATCTCCTTCCTGGCTGCCATTAGTTTGCTATCAGGGGCGGCCTTTTGGTTTGTTCACGTTCGCCTTAACCAGCCGTTCCAGAGATTTTCGGGAGAGGCCCGAGTCCTACTTGCAGCAGGAGACAGCGCCGCGGACGTTGCCATAATGCTGGAAGATGCCGGCATTATTCCTTCAGCCCGGTTCTTTCGCTGGCACGTGCGGTCCAGGGGTGCCGACTATTTTCTCCAGACCGGGGAATACCGGTTCCGTCAACCCCTAAGCATCATCGAGGTAGCACGCAAAATCAACAGCGGAGAGGTCCACCGCTACAAGGTGACTCTGCCGGAGGGACTCTCGCTCGAAGAGATCACGGAGCGCCTTGAAGCAGAGGGCTTTGGTGAGGCTTCCCGGTACAGGCAGTTGGCACGCGGACCAGATCTGATCTCAGACCTGGACCCGGAGGCGGAAGACCTGGAAGGTTATCTTTTCCCGGAAACCTATTTTTTTACCCTAGGCATGGATGAGGCCGACATTCTGAAGGTGCTGACGAACCGCTTTCGCGCCACCTGGAATTCTGAGCGACAGCATCTCTCCACGCAACTCGGGTTTACCCTCCGCGAGACAATCTCGCTGGCGGCCCTGATCGAAAAAGAGACAGCCCTTGCCTCCGAACGCCCCCTGATTTCCGCCGTCTTTCACAACCGTCTGCGCCGGAACATGAAACTCGAGTGCGACCCCACGGTGATCTACGCAGTCAAGCGGGTCAAGGAATACGATGGGACCATTCACCAAAGTGACCTGGATCTCGATTCACCCTACAACACGTACAAATATCCGGGGCTGCCCCCGGGGCCAATAGCGAATCCAGGAGCGGATTCAATCGACGCCGCCCTGCAGCCCGCCCCTGTCTCCTACCTGTACTTTGTGGCCAAGAACGACGGCACTCACTTTTTCTCCTCGAATTATCGAGGCCATCGCCGGGCAGTGCTGGCCTATCAGCGGTAACGCTGTTTCGGGGGCCGTGAGGCCAGGAACAACACGGTAGTTATACGGCCGGCTCACGCCTCGACATTCTGTTGTCCACTCAATCGTTGTGAATCATCCGCACCCGGAACCAATTAGCAGGAACGTGTAAAATGGTTTCCATGCCACCGCAAAGCCCCTTTTTTCTGGCCTGTCTCTTCTCTACGGGATTCGCGCTTTCCGCTCAACCACTGACGAGCCAGCGGCCTGCGCCGCTGAGCGTTCATGTGCCTCTGGCCACGGCCTGGAAGGGCATGCACGAGACCCTCGACCTGAACAAGCACGAGGTGGACGAGGAAGAGATCTCCAAAGGACTGATTCTCACCCGCTCACAGGAATATACGTCTGGACCTCTGGCAGCATCTCACATCCGTAAGATAAGCGAGCGATCCAAACTCATGGACGGAGACTGGGTGCGGGCCGACTATCAGTATGAGATTCACATCCAGTATGAATCGGAAAAAAAGACGTTGGTCTGGGTCGATGCCCGGATCAGGGGCCTCAAACGTCCCTTCATAGGCATTAATCAGTGGGTAAAACTGAATTCAACAGGGAAGCTGGAAGAGGATCTCCTGACCCTTTTCGGCCAGCATCTCTTCGGCCAGACTTTTGCCCTCGAGCGGCGGGGGCCAGGGTTCTGGGAGAGAAAACCTGGCGTCGTCCGAAAATCTTTCGAAGCTCCCCGCACCATCGGACCGGAGCGTCCGCCGGGTACGTAACAAGTCCACCGAAGTGACTCAGAGTGTCCACCCCGAAGTCATTCAGATTCTCGACAGCACCGCCAGGTTGACCCTGATCACGTTTCTGGCTCTGTTCGGCTGCCTTGGACTCTATAATTTCTACGGTTTCAATAGCCGGAGGCTGACGGGCGGCCGCCGTCCCCATGAGAAGGATGATCGCAAACCCTGGCAGATCTTACGTCCTTTGCTCCATTCACTGACGTTCTCGATCCTCCTCGCTGCACTTTCCTTCTTGTTTTACGCATTTGTCCCGGCCCCCTTTCTCGACAACTACGCGACGGCCAAAAGCTGGCAGCGGGCCACTCTTCGGATCACCTCTCTTCAGTTTGATCGCTTCCACGAGGGATTCTCTCTCAAAGGGGAAATTTGGAACCAGAAGGAAAGCCTGCTGGAAGAGATCCAGGTTGTTGTCTCCGTGCTCGACCACAACAAGGAATCACTAGCCCGGCTGCTAACGGCTCCCGTTCCCTCTACCCTGGAAGGCGGCCAGACAGCCACTTTCGAGATCAGATATGCCGAGAATTCGACCCTGATCCACGGGTACCAGCTTTCTTTTCAGGACAGCGCCGCCGTCCCCATCAGCCACGTGGCCGGTTTCAATGTCGAATAGAGCCAGCAGCCGGAGTTACCGAAGCCGGGAACTCCTAGCTTTGATTCCTTATCTGAAAAGATTTCGGACGAGGCTCCTCGTGGGATCGCTGATGGTTCTGCTCACAAACGTCGCTGCTGTCATCTCACCCTGGATCCTGAGAGCTGCAATTGATGACCTGACACTTCAGGTGAGCCACCAGAAGCTTCTTCTTTACTCGGGAGTCCTACTCTTCTTTAGCGCCCTGGAAGGATCTTTTCGGTTTCTGATGCGACGAATCCTCATTGGTCTCTCCCGCCGGGTTGAGTTCGATCTCCGGAATGATCTATATGCTCACCTCCAACGACTTTCTCCATCTTTCTACACGACCTACTCTACAGGGGACCTCATGGCCCGCTCGAGCAGCGACATGAGCGCGGTGCGAAGCGTGCTGGGACCGGGCATCATGTATAGCCTCAATACCTTGTTCACGGCCATCCTAACCGTCACGATTTTGCTCCGACTTGACTTTGTCCTGGCCTTGACTGCTCTCCTTCCCCTGCTGCTGGTCACCGCGAGTGTTAAGTTTTTCGGCAAGCGCATTCATGACCGGTTCGAGCGAATCCAAGAACGCCTGTCCGAATTGACGTCCCAGGCCCAGGAAAATATCACCGGACTAAGGGTGATCCGTGCCTACGTCCAAGAAAATGACGCTATCCAACGCTTTGGAGCCGCCAACCGACGGTACCGGTCCGAAAGCCTCCGCCTGGTGAAGCTGTGGGGCGTATTTAACCCCCTGCTGACGCTGCTGTTGGGGCTGTCTACAGTGGTCCTCTTGTGGTGGGGAGGACTGCGGGTCATGCAGGGGACCTTGACGGTTGGAGAACTGGTCGCTTTCGTCGCCTATATGGCCATGTTGAGCTGGCCGACCATCGCCCTGGGATTTGTCATGAACGTCTTCGAAAGAGGTACGGCCTCTATGGGAAGGATCAATCGCATCCTGGAGGCGACGCCGCAGATCCAGGATACGACCGAGACTCTCCCCACCGAGATACAGGGGGAGGTCGAAGTCAAGAATCTGACCTTCTCATACAACGGATTGCCGGTGTTGCAGGATGTCACCTTTCACGTCCCGGCTGGTAGCACTACTGCGATCGTGGGAAGAACGGGAAGCGGCAAGTCAACCCTGGCCAGTCTATTGTGCCGCTTCTACCCAGTCCCGGAGAATACGATCTTCATAGACGGGCAGGACATCAATCACGTTCCTCTGGCCCACCTGAGGCGACACCTTGGCTCCGTTCCTCAGGAAAGCTTTCTTTTCTCCGAGAGCCTGGCCCGCAACATTGCGTTTGGACGACCTGGTGCAAGTCCGACCGAGGTTGAAGAGGCCGCCCGGACCAGCCATATTCTGCCTGATATCCGTGATTTCCCACAGGGCTTTGAAACCGGCGTTGGCGAACGGGGCGTAACTCTTTCCGGGGGACAGAAGCAGCGCGTTTCGATCAGCCGAGCCTTTCTGGTCAAGCCCAAGATTCTGCTTCTTGACAACGCTTTATCCAGCGTGGATACCTACACCGAAGAAGCGATACTGCGAAACCTCCGCCAGGAGCTGGTAGGAAAGACGGCGATTCTAATTTCCCATCGCGTTTCCACGGTACGAGACGCCGACCAGGTGCTGGTGCTGGACAAGGGTCGGATCGTGGAACGCGGAACTCACGCCGAGCTATTGTCTGAGAAAAGGTCCTACTGGCAACTTTACGAAAAGCAGCGCCTTCTGGCTGAATTAGACCTGCAGTGATTTCTCCTAGTTCGCACATTCAGGCCAGAACTTATGACGCGGCGCTGGCCCAGCGTCTCCTCACCTACCTGCAGCCGTACCGCACGGTCGTTGTCATTTCTGTTCTGCTTCTCCTGGTTCTCTCCGGTCTGAGGCTCGTTGGCCCATACCTCATCAAGATCGTCATCGACGAGTCCATTCCAAACCATGATACGAGGCAACTTGGCAGCCTCACTTTCCTACTCGTGGGGGCGCTCCTTCTCCAGTTTGGCGTCGGGTTTCTGCAAACCTACGCAGCCAACTGGACTGGCCAGCAAATCATTTTCGAACTGCGGCTCCAGACCTTCCGCCATATTCAGAAGCTTGATATCGCCTACTTCGACAAGAACCCCACCGGGCGCATCATCACCCGGCTGACAAATGATGTAGATGTTTTGAACGAATTGTTCACATCAGGTGTAGTGAGCATTTTTGGAGACGTCTTCACGCTCCTTGGCATTGTCGCCATCATGCTCTGGATCAACTGGAAGCTAGCCCTGGTTTGTTTCTCGGTGATTCCGCTCCTGTTCCTCGCAACTCTGATCTTCAAACGCCGGGTACGCGGATCCTACCGCCGGGTCAGGACGGCTCTTGCCAGAATCAATTCCTTTCTGCATGAAGCCATTTCAGGCATGCCCCTCGTCCAGGTTTTCGTCCAAGAGGAGAGAAAGCTCGACGAATTCAAAGAAAGAAACCGGGACCACATGCAGGCGAACCTAGATTCCATTTTTTACTACGCCGTCTTCTATCCGGTTGTCAATTTGATCGGTGCTCTGGCGCTGGCACTCATCCTTTGGTACGGAGGAATACAGGTACTGAACGATGCCCTGACACTGGGTGCCGTAGTCGCGTTTGTTCAGTACTCGGAACGGTTCTATAAGCCAATCAGCGACCTCAGCGAGAAGTTCAACATTCTCCAAAGCGCTATGGCCAGTTCCGAGAGAATTTTTCGCTTGCTAGATACTCCCGTTTCGATATCTTCTCCTGTCCCTACAGAGACTCCGAGTCACCGGAGGGGTGGAATTGAGTTTGACAATGTTTCCTTTCGATACTGCGAGGGCACGCCCGTCTTGAAGAACATCTCCTTCCGGGTCAGTCCCGGCGAGAAGCTGGCAATCGTGGGAGCCACCGGAGCCGGAAAGACGACTCTGATAAGTCTGCTCACCCGCTTCTACGATGTAGATCGCGGACGGATACTCCTGGATGGGATGGATCTCCGCCGCTGGGATCCTGCTGACCTCCGACGCTCGGTTGCCGTGGTCCTCCAGGATGTGTTTCTTTTCAGTGGCACTGTTGCCGAGAATATCCGCCTCTGGGACGGTCGCGTCTCGAAACAGGCCATGGAAAAAGCGGCACGCAGGGTTTTGGCCACCGAGTTTATCGAGGCCCTCCCGAATGGCTTTGAAACCATACTGACCGAACGAGGCCAGTCCATCTCAGGAGGTCAGCGACAACTTATTTCCTTCGCGCGGGCGCTGGCCCGAAACCCTGCTATTCTAATACTGGACGAAGCAACGTCCTCCGTGGACCCAGCCACCGAAAACCAGATTCAGGCGGCCCTCACACACCTGATTCAGGACAGGACAGCCCTGATTATTGCCCACCGACTCTCCACGATCCAGCATTGTGACCGAATACTGGTCCTGCACAAGGGAAGGCTGGTCGAGCAGGGCAACCATCGCCAACTTCTAGAGCGGCAGGGCACCTATTTCAAGCTCTATCAGCTCCAGTTCCAGGATCAGCTCAAGGGCAGCAGATAGGCTGCCAGCCAAGAGTCTCACTGAGCGTGGAGCCCGCCGATCAGCGGGCTCCACGCCCGAAGAAGACAGCCGGGATTGTTTTAAGCATGATCCTCAAGTCAAGCCAAAGAGACCAGTTGTCGATGTATTGCAGGTCAAGATCCATCCACATCTGAAAATCAATCTCGCTTCGCCCCGAAACCTGCCACAAACAGGTAATCCCCGGCCTGACGCTCAGCCGTCGTCTCTGCCGGAGGGAATAGTGGGCTACTTCTTCGGGAAGCGGCGCGCGGGGACCGACAATACTCATCTCGCCCTTAATCACGTTCCAGAACTGGGGAAGCTCGTCAAGACTGAACTTACGCAGATATCTCCCCAGTGGCGTCACACGCGGATCGTTCCGCATCTTAAACACAGGACCACTCATCTCATTCAGATGACGGATTTCCCAGAGTTTATCTTCTGCGCCATCGACCATTGTGCGGAACTTGATGAGAGTGAACCTGCGACCGAACACTCCGCAGCGGCTCTGCCTGTAAAAGACTCCGCCGCCGCTGCTGATGCTGATGGCGATAGCTATCACCAACATCGGCGGAGCCAGAAGAATCAGGCAGGCCGCCGCCACCAGAAAATCGACCATCCGTTTGAGAATGAGTCCGATGCTGTTAGCCGGCGCCATCAAAATAGTTATCAGCGGGATTTCGTCGAGGTACTCCAGGGATAAATGCCCGCTGCTGGAGGGGAAAAAGTCAGCGGCTAGGCGGGTCCGGATGCCGAGTTCCTGGCAGAGAGAGATCATGTCCTGAAACCCCTCCAGGTCGGAAATGCCTGAACCCGCGAAGATAATCTCATCCACGACGAGCCCGCTCCCGAGCAGTTCCTCGAGCTGTCCGGGGGTCCCGAGGAGTCGAACCGGAGAGGATTGTGCAGCCCCGGCTTCTTTGTCGGCCAGAAAACCTACCACCTTAAAGCCCCACCGACGCACAGCTTCCAGTGATGACGCCAATTCAAGCACTTTCTTGCGTGTCCCCACTACCAGAATATGGATCTGGTTGTGCTCGTTGAGATTTCTGCTCCGCAGAATTCCATCCAGAACTGCTCGATTCAGGACAAGCAGGAACCCTGTCTGAAGGAGAAAGGCAAAGAAGATAGGACGACTGACTTCCAGCTTCAAAGCATAGGTGAGAAAAGCCATTAGCAGGCCCACGGCGACGACGAATTCGACTACCCGAACTACCTGTCGCTTGACCGGCCAGTGCAGCACCTCAGGATAGGTTTGAGTGGCCAGCAGGAGAGCGGCCCAGATGGGTAGAAAGGCCAAAAAGAAATAGATGTACTGTTGCAATGGCAGCAGTACGGGATGGAAGTTCTGCGCCACTTCAATAGGCAGGAAATTGACCAGGGATCGAAGCAGATAAGAGGCGGTGAGGGCTACCAGACCAGCCAGCACGTCGGAAACGAAAAGCATTCTCCCGTATAGAACGCTGTGATGCCTAAACATTCAATAACAAACTGCTCCTTTCGAATAGGAGCAACTCCACAATCCCATCGTAATGCGGTTAATTTAGTAGTTCAGTCTTGGCAATTGTAGTTGTGATTTCGAATTCAGAAATTCAAATCATTCATTCGCGGAAGCCTAGACAAAAGGAATCCCTCGCCAAAACGACAGTCCGCCAGATTACCCATGAATCGATTGTGGGCTTGGACGCGCTCCAGAAATTCGACGTCGGACAAGATCGTGTCCGGTTCACCGGATTCGGGATCGTAAAGCTGGGAGGCGTAGGCGCGGATAGCCTCTTCCTTGATCTCCCAGGTCTCAGAGATATCCACTACGACCTGGGGCAGACGGGTTGAATCGCACTGCAACCAAGATGCCAACATTCCTGGACGATGCCGGGGCAGATCAGCCTCCAGCCGGGCGAGCCCCGAATGGTGTATTGCCTCCCTGACCAGAATCGCTGCGTTCCAGTGATCCGGATGCCCGACTTGCGAGTGACTGAAAACCCAGTCTGGCCGGCAGGTTCTGAAGAGACGAATCAATTGATTTCGGTTCTCGGGAGTCGCCCTGATCTCTCCATCTGGGAACTTGAGGTTGGTCCGGAAGGCAGCGCCCAAAATCTCAGCAGCTCGCCCTGCCTCTGCCTGGCGCTTTTTTACGTCGCCGCGGGTGCCGACTTCACCCAGACTTAAATCCACCAAACCGACCTGATATCCTTGCGCGATCAGTCTAGCAACCGTACCGCCGCACCAGAGCTCGATATCGTCCGGGTGTGCCCCGAGCGCAATGACGTCTACCTTCCCTATCATGGCCGGCACGAGGAACCGGAAGTCACGTACCCCATTGGCGGGCCCACTTCGAGCAATGGGCCGATTTCCTTTCTGATCTCAGCCTCCTCTGCTTCTTCCAGAGGCAGAAGCGGCCGGCGACAGAAACCTCCCTGCAGTCCAGCCAGGTCCATAGAATATTTCAGACCGGGAATTCCATAGCGAGCTACCAGCGTCTGAGACGCGATGAAAAGATTTGCCAGGCTCCGCTTTCTTTCGGATGCAGAGGCTCTACCAGCCAGGACCTGGATAGGCATCTCCGGCAGGGTGCAGGCGATCGCTAGAATGACTCCACGAATCCCAAGCTGCGAGGCCGCACCCAACAACTGGGCCGAACCCAGCACCACTTGAAAAGACTTCCCCTCGACCCTCCGGAGGATGCTTTGAAGGTAGATCAGGTTCCCTGAACTATCTTTCATACCGGCAATATTTTCGTGATTGGCAAGATCTGCGACCAATTCCGGCTCCAGCTGGATTCCCGAATACTGAGGAATATTGTACAGAAGTAACGGTGCCGGAGCATGCTGGGCAATCCCCTCAAAAAATAGCCGGAGGGCTCGCTGGCTCATTTGATGCTTATAGTACGAGGGCACACTCACCAGAAAGGCGGTGGCCGACAGATCGGCGACTGAGTCGATGAACTCCCTAGCTCGATCCAAAGTCGGGGAAACGACCCCGATGAGGAAGACCCGATCGCCTGGGACGCAGGATCGGACCAGGCGGGCCACTTCCACCCTCTCAGAAAGTTTAAGGTGAATGGCTTCACCAGTGGAGCCAAGTACTAAGAAACCGGCCAGTTGGGTCTTGAGATAGTGGCCCAGATTCTTCTCTAACGCCGAGTAGAGAACCCTCCCCTCTTCCGAGAAGGGCGTCGTCAAAGGTGGAATGACACCGTCGAACATGAGTTTTCTCCCCGCCAGCTGGATGTATTCTACTTAGCAGTCCCTTGCGAAAGTCCCGCGCGGCCTGCTAGTTCTCCCACTCGGAAACTACGCTACCAGGTTTTCGGTTCCGCTGCGAAATCTTGGGGATTGCCTGAAGCCGGCTCACCAACCCTGAATCGATCTTCCAACTGGAAAAACTTCTTTTCTCCAATTCCCGGGACGTTCATCAGATCCTCAATTCTTTTGAAAGGCCTGTTCTTCTTCCGGTGGTCGAGGATCCTCTCGACAAAGCCCACCGAAACCCGCTCCTCACCTGAACCAGAAGACGATCACCATCGCTGTGAACCCTAGAAAGCTGCCGTAGGGAAGTTCATAGCGACGGCCCTTCTTTAGGACATACATGTAGGCTCCACCAACCAAGGTTCCTAGAACTGACCCGATGACGATCGTGGTCCATGCAAAACGCCACCCCAGAAAGGCGCCTATCATAAGCATCATCTTCACATCCCCAGAACCCAGTCCATCTTCCTGCCGGATTCGGTAGTAGAGCTCAGCCACTAGCCACAGGGTTCCGCCCCCCAGGACAGCACCCATGACAGACGCCAGATAAGCGGCCTGGTAGTCTCCCTGGCTGACGCCCAATATCTCTCCGGCCTGAAAGGGGGCCGCCAGGAGCCCCACGAGGGCTCCTCCAATAGTCAGGGGATTGGGAAGAATTCGATCCTTCAGATCGACGAAGATAAGCACGAGCAGAGCGCAGAAAAAGAAAGCATTCAAAAACAGAGCCGGCGTCATCCCAAAGCGCACCAGAAGGGCGCTAAACGAAAAGGCCGTAGCCAGTTCCACAATCGGATAAATCCAGCTGATCCTCTCGCCACAGTGCAGGCATCTGAACCTCTGGAAGACGTAGCTGAAGACAGGCAGGGTCTCCGTCCAGCCGAGTTGATGATTGCAGACCGGGCAACAGGAACGTGGCCCTACCACCGATCGGCGAGTGGGCAGCCGAAAGATGCATACATTGAGAAAGCTGCCAATCGCCAGTCCGCCAAGAAACAGGAGAATGGCCTGGGGCAACATGGACGGTTGATTATAGGGAATTACAAGGACAGAGTCGAAAGAGAATCCACGGGGCGAAAAAAAGGGCCGCCGTTGGCGCCCTCTCAAGCCTTAGCCGTCCGACAACTTACTGACGGGGATCATCTCGATCTGGTTCCGCCTTTTTACGCTTGAGAGTGGGCCGATCTGATTTCAGGGTTGGCTTTTCTTTTTCACTTCGGTTCTTGCTGGTCTTGCGCTTCAAGCTTGGTCGTTTCGTTCCCGTCGAACCTGCCGCTCCGGGCTCCACCAGTTTGTTGTCAATCGCAATGAGTCTGGACTTGACCTTGTTGAACTCCGAAGTCGTCACCAGGTATTCGTCCTTGACCGGCAGGAATGCAATCTCTTCCTGAACGTTCATGATCCGCTTTTCTACGGGGGGATGCGTCCTGAAGAAACTCGAGAACTTGCCCGGCTTGTTCTTCTCTTTGGCCTCGAGCTTCTCAAAAAAAGTAACGAACCCATGGGGATCAATTCCGGTGTTCCACAGGTACTGGGCACCCAGCTGGTCCGCTTCTCCCTCGGACAGTCGTGTAATTCCCAGAACCGAAAGGGAGAGACCCAATCCAATCCCCTGGCGGATGGCCACCTGAGTCCAGTAACCCCCGATGAAGAGGGCCGGCAGAGTAGCGAACTGCAATAGCTGTCCCTTCGTTATTCGTTCGCTTGCATGTCGGGCGCTCACATGAGCAATTTCATGGGCCATCACGCCGGCCAGCTCCGATTCCGTATCAGCCTCCAGAATCAGGCCTTTGTTTACAAAAAAGAAGCCCCCAGGGAGGGCGAAAGCGTTCACTTCGTCCGTGTCCACGACCCGCACGACAAAGGGTACCTTGGCGTCTGAGTGCCTGACAATGTTCTGGGTGAGACCGTCGACGTACTCGTTGACAACAGGATCCTCAACCAGACGCGCTGTCCTCTCAATCTCCTGGGCATATTGGGCCCCAATTTGAATCTCCTTTTTCAGAGAGACAAAGTTCGGAAAAAGGCCGACGACCTTGCCATTTATCTTGCGGTTTCCGATGTCCTCTACATCAGCGTGTCGGCGCTCCCCCAATGCGGCAGGGGCGAGCAACAAAAGAACCAAAACACAAGTGACGAGTTTAGCTGGCAGTTTGTACATTCGACTGAACTCCTAACTTCCTTTATCAGTATATCCCTCTCTCATTTATAATCCAGTGGCCTACTGTACGAAATACTTCCTATTTAGGACGTTAAGAACCTCCCAATGTTTCAAAGTAAACACACTCCCAAAGTCGCAGAAAAGGGACCCCTATGAAACTCCTGACGGCAGCGCAGATGAATCGGATTGACCGGCTCAGCAGTGAGCGCTTTGGAATGACCAGTCTCCTGCTGATGGAAAACGCTGGATTTCAGCTGTTCCGCGAGTTGGAAAGGCACTTCGAAAAGTGTCTCAGACAGCAGAAGGTAGCAATTTTTTGCGGCCGCGGGAACAACGGAGGTGACGGGCTTGTACTAGCGCGCCTTCTCGACCAGGATGGGGTCGAGACGGAAGTTTACCTGCTAGGAAGTTCTGTCAAGCTAGCAGGCGAGGCACGTTTCAACCTGGAGGCCTGGCTTAAGTCTGGTCACAGCGTTCAAGCACTTGATGAAGACAGCTGGGAGTCGATTGTACCCACTCTTGGCGGGTTTACGGTGGCCATTGATGCCTTGCTTGGAACCGGGTTGAAGCGGCCCCTCGACGGCCTTTATGCCCAGATTGTCGAAGCCCTCAACGACAGACCCTGGTTTCGTCTGGCGGTGGATATCCCTTCAGGCATGGGGGCCGACTCACTCGAGAAGCCGCCCCTCTGTTTCCAGGCGGATCTGACGGTGACTTTTACCGCTCCCAAGACCGCCCACTTCCTCAATCCTGCTCAAGAATACCTAGGAGAGATCCGTGTGAGGCCCATTGGAACCCCTCGAGAACTCCTCGATTCTGACGAATGGAAGGTTTCCGTGATCACTGGAGACCTGGCCCGCCAGGGCCTCCCGGCCCGGCCCACCGACTCTCACAAGGGAAGCTATGGTCATGTGGCCATTGTCGCCGGTAGCCGCGGAAAGCCGGGCGCGGCCACCCTGGCTTCCTGGGCTGCGTTGCGGGCGGGTTCGGGACTGGTTACCTGCTTTACCGCCCGCTCGGCTCAACCCGTGGTCGCTACTTGCCACCCTGAGATCATGACTGAGCCCCTGGCCGAAACCGAGGAAGGCGCGATTTCCCTTCCCGACCCTTCGGGCACGATCGATCGGCTGGCTGCCAGGGACACCGTAGCGATTGGTCCGGGGCTGGGTTTGGCCGAGGAAACCGTTGCTTTCGTGCTCAAGACCCTCTCTTCCATGGAGATTCCCGTTGTGCTCGATGCCGACGGGATCAATGCTCTGGAAGGACAAGCGAAAAAGCTTCAGGGCAACAAAAAAAGACCTCTCATCCTGACCCCTCATCCCCAAGAGTTCTCCCGGCTGAGCGGAATTCCCACAGCCGAGGTCCGCAGGAATCGACTCGAAATTGTGCCTCGTTTCAGCCAGGACCACCACGTATGGCTGGTTCTTAAAGACTATCGCACCATCATTGGGACTCCCAACGGCAGGACCCTGGTGTGCCCAGCCGGCAACGCCGGAATGGCTACGGCTGGAAGCGGTGACGTCCTGACCGGCATCGTAGCGGGGCTGACCGGCGCCTCCTGGGCTGCTGGCCGGAGATCCGTGCACGACCTCACCAACTGTGTAGCCGCTGCTGTCTACATCCATGGACTGAGCGGCGACGCGGGTGCCCGCGCAGATTCAATGAGTTCCCTGACAGCGACCTCGCTTCTCGACCATCTCGGTCAAGTTCTTTCGGACCTCGAGAATGCTCCTCTATGATCAGCCTCCAGACTCAAAACGAGCAAGAGACGGAGGCTCTGGGCCAGGCTATTGCTACCCGTCTGGTCCCGCCGACCACCTTACTGTTGGTGGGAGAACTGGGATCAGGTAAAACGGTTCTGGCCCGTGGGATCTTTGCGGGCCTGGGAGCAGACCCGTCTCTCGTCCGCAGTCCCACCTTCAGCTTGATCAATGAGTATCCGGCGAACTGCGGTACCGTCTTTCACATCGACCTATATCGTTTGGACCAACCCTCCGATTTTGCGTCCCTCCCCCTGGAAGAAATTCTCTCCCAGGACACCATCGCCGTGGTGGAATGGGCCGAAAAGCTTTCCTGTTCCGTGGCCAACTCTTTTCGCATCGAAATAAAAGCGGGAGAGGGATCACACCGGTTCTGGATTGACCCCCAAATCCCCGGGGTCAGAGAGGCCACCACCAGCTTCTCTCCAGGCTAGTACCAGATATCGCCGGCAGGCCAGGCTCGCGCCGCCCGATACGGAAGTTCTGAGCGTCATTCTGGGCCTCTGTAAAACGGGACTGCGGTCGGGGACGATGCGTCGTCGAGGTGGGGACCTGGAGCACTCTCGCTCTATTCAACGACCTTTGACAACCCGCTTAACAACAACTCCTCCTCCTCAACCCTACTCAAAGCCTTATAGCCTGCCCGCCAAAAGCGCTCACACCTCACATTCCCCCTCACCACCCGAAACTCCTCTCCCCTGATCTCATCGCGTCGTCTCAGCAGAACGTTAAAGCTTAAAAGCTTTCAGAAGAAAAACCTCAACCCAGGAACCCGCAACCACGAAGAGCATACCAGGAGCCCATCCCAGCAAACGCTATAATGCCTGGTCATGACCTTCTCACGTGACCAGTTTCCCCAGGGACCGGGACGCAAGCTCTCGGAAGACCGTTTCAGGGAAGTCGAGATGGCAACCAATGTCAAGAACATCAGCTGTCAGCGCTGCGGCTTCAAGGCCATCTACAAATACCGAGTGAAACAGATTCGCCGAAAAGAAAAGATTGTGTCCGGTCGGGAAGACGAGATTCGAGAGGATCACATCCATCTCTGGAATTCTATTCCTCGGTTTGCCGAACTGCCTGAGACCCTTCGCTGCAAACAATGCGACGAGATTCTACCCCAGGAAACCTTCTGTATTTTCTAATCATCGTCCTTGACGAACTCGAAAATACGACTTGGATTCGCATGTCCCTCGACAATGAGGGATAACCGGCGGTCGGACCTCCCATTCGTTCTCTCTCAAAGTCGCTACCGATCATATAATATATCGTATTCATAGTATGTTGAGATCAATATTGTGAGAAGTTGCTTATGATTCGTTTCAAAGTATTTGTAGACAATCCACTGGGACTCCCAGTGTTCGGATGGTCGGGCCATTCCAGTCAACTCAACTGTACTGGCTGCGGAATCAGCGGGAGGGCCAAACGTAGGATGCAAAAAGTATGTTCTTAATTCTGGAACAGTCCTGGTTGCCGGGCAATCAGCAGTCTCCCGGAGGGTCCGGTCAGCAGTTCACCGTTATCTGAACACAACACTGGGGCCGACCCAGAGCCTGTCCCACGCTGCTAGACAAATGCCTCTCGGCCGACTCGATTTTAACTAGAACGGTGCATTTCATATTCAGTTTCAAGCGCCCGCCCGACCTGATGTCATCCTTCGTCCGGCAAGTAGAGCTCCACTAAGTAGGCGCTCACCGCAGTCCAGTGTTCGTCGACTTTCCAACCTTCAACTTCTACAGAACTTTGATAATCTCCTCCAGGCGACCGCCCTCCACCCGGGTAATGCTTCACGGGAGCAGGGTGAGCTGACGATGACAAGGAATGGCTCACGGTGCCGGCGGTGACGACCTCGCTAAGGGTCACGCCCCGACTCGTTATATTTTCAGTGTGTTCGGTTCTCATATCGAAGGACCTCCGTGTTGTTCTAGAGTCCATCCTGTCCGACATTCTTCATAGGACCAAAAACTGTCCGACATTGATATATTCCTAGAGTGACCTGATATACTATGTATGAAATCAGGGATCAACGCAGGCGAGGAGACCCTCACGTCTGATGGGCCAACAGAATCCAATCCCCCCTTACATCTCCTATCGAACTTTTCGAAATTTTCTAGTCCAACTGGAGAACCAGGGCCTACCAGGCCGCATCGACCGAAGCGTCCTGGCCCACAAATCAGGGTCGGTTCAATCCCAGCTGCTGTTGGCGCTCCGCTTTCTGGGGCTTGTCAGGCGTTCCGGCAAGCCCACGGGCGATTTGAAGCGCTTGATCGGAGGTAGTGTGGATTCCCGGATGGCCCACTTCAGAGTCCTGCTAAAACGATCTTATCCCTTTGTCTTCGAATCGGGGTTCGACCTCGAAACGGCCACCTCAGATCAGGCTGAGGACCTCTTTCGTCAAACCGGAGCTTCCGGTGAAACCTTAAGACGATGTCTTTCATTCTTCGTGTCAGCTGTCCGGGATTGCAGCCTTCCCATCTCTACCTACATTAAGCCTCATCGGGGCAAGCAGTCCACCGGCAAGCGCGGCTCCCCGGCAGAAGTGGTATCGACTGATTCTCCTCCCCGTCCGCCCTTCTCGAATAAGTCGTGGAAAGCTGTGCAGCTGCGCAAGGGAGGAACTCTGACTCTGCACCTGGATGTGGATCTCTTCCGACTGCAGGGACGGGATCGCGAGCTGGTCTTCAATCTCATTGATCGGATCCAGAACTTTGAGACGGAAGAGTCGACGCTGTAGCACTGCGTGGGGCAAATCCTAGACCCTCTTGAGCCGGCGAGATTGCAGCAATACAGCACCTTTTCCCTAAAAAAAGAAATGAGTGTTGTAAGGGGCTAGGACAGGCTTAGTGTTTTTCAAAATGACCATCGAAAAAATGTAAGGACATACTCGATCAACACCTAGAAGCAGGGCTCACAATCGTGTGCCGGTGATTCAATCTGGATGGTTGCGTGCGAAATGGAGAAGCGCTCCTTCAGAGTTTCACTCAGTTTCTTGAGTAGGTCGTCCCGGTCGAATTGAGACTCGGGCTGAACGTGGGCGGACAGAGCCACCATGCCGCTAGTAATGGTCCACACGTGGAGATCGTGAACACCTGCTGCGCCCTCAACCCCCTTCATTGCCTCCAGCACCTCGTCCACATCAATATGCACCGGAGAGCTCTCCATCAGCACCGCGACCGATTCCTTGACAACCCACCAGGAGGAGAAAATGATTAGGACGCCAATGAGAACCGAGGCCATCGGGTCGGCCCAGTACCATCCGAAAGCCCAAATCAGGGCACCTGCCGAAACGGCCTGGATGCTCCCCAGGGTGTCGGCAAGAATGTGCAGCCAGGCACCCCTCATGTTCAGGCTGTCCTCGCGTCCTTCGTGCAGCAGCCACAAGCCGACCAGATTGACGATCAGTCCTCCCCCGGCCACCAACATTAGAATGGGGGCGCTGACTTCCGGGGGGCTCCTTAGCCTTTGCCAGGCCTCAACGAAAATGAGAATCGAGATCGCAACCAGCGCCGCACCATTGACCAGAGCCGCCAGAATCTCCGTCCGGTAATAGCCGTACGTGTGCCGGGATCCCGAGGGTCGGGTGGCCAGCCACATTGCAAAGAGTGCCAGCCCGATTGAACCAGCATCAGAAAGCATATGACCGGCATCGGCCAAAAGTGCGAGAGATCCCGAGACAAGCCCTCCTACGACCTCCGCCGCCATATAGACTACCACCAGGACCAGCGTTCCCGTCAGGCGTCGCCGGTTAGAGAAACGCCTCTCGCTTCCAGCGGTGTGATGGTGATGGTGATGGTGATGCGGCGACCGCTGTGTCATTTCTTCACTTCAGGATCCTTAAACAGCCCGGGCCGAGGCATTCTATAACATCGTTAAACGAGAAAACCTCCCGCTGGATCCGGGCACTGATTACGGTTTAGGAATTGTACCCTGAAATCATACGGAGAGGCAGGGCATGGAGCGGGAGTCAGTGCTATTGTGGCGTAAGGATAATTCTGTGCCGTGGTGGAATGGCTCAGAGACACGAATAACAGAGAATGAGTCCCGCCTAACCGGGCATCAATCTCGTAGCCGTGTTCTCGCTCGAGCGTTTTGGAAGGTTCAGACCGTGAGCATCGTCACCTGAGATACATCCTTTGACGCGCGCCCTGACAAGGCCTATGATCCTGAGGCCCTGAAGAGACGATCCTGCAAGACATCCCCGAGGGCACACCCGCTTATAGGGAAAGGCGCCGGGAAATAAGTATTCC
The DNA here is from genome assembly GCA_964565865.1 of uncultured Acidobacteriota bacterium. Lineage (GTDB taxonomy): Bacteria > Acidobacteriota > UBA6911 > RPQK01 > CBDAPI01 > CBDAPI01. Next base: position 17,884 of record CAZMGM010000020.1, read on the forward strand.
GTCACAACGCCATTGTGAAGTGACCTCTGGAATTTCTTAACGGATGGCGATGGGCCGGGCCGGGGAACCGGTTCCACCCTTAAATCGAATCGGTGTCAGGATGAACAGGAACTCGTAGACGCGATCTCGTATCAGACCATCGAATACCATGTTCTCTAGGTTGAAGATCCCGTTCTTGGTGATGAGTTCCTGGTGAACCGGATACATCAGGCTCGGATCGGGATTGGGCACGACTTCCGTAGGCCAGGTGTCGGCGCCCACCATAGAAACTCTTGACGCTACGATCCAGGCGGCTACCTCCAGGCCGATGCCCGGTGGGTTCACATTGTACTCTTCCGGCTTCCCCCAGAGCCTCGACCACCCATAGTTAAAAAACAGGGCGTCGCCCGCACGGATGGAGTTAGTCGATATCTCCTGCCGGCGCAGAGCGCCCTCCACGTCGGCCAATGTGACCTCGTAGCTGTTGGGAAGAGTATCCCGCCCCTTGTAGCCGGCTACGTCAATCAGAATCCCGCGGGTGATGATCGGCTTCACGTTCTCTACCCCAAGCTTGCGGAGACCGTACGGACCGCCCATGTCATCTTCCTGGGTAAACCCGTTGTAAAAGACGGATTTCGTGGTGCCGTCAGCCATCTTCATCCGGGTCCCGATGTGCCCCGGGCCGTCAAACTGTGTCCCCACCTGCCCGATCTCTGAGCACACAAACTCGTCGTTCCCGACCAGCCGGTTCTCACCTACCGGGGGGCCCGGATCGGGAATGAGGATGGAGTAGGTTCGTTCTCCGTACAGGGGCATGCCCTTTTCATAGATTTGCCCCAACTCGTAAACTTTCCCCCCCTGGACAAGACTTGTCGCCTCCAGCACCTTTTGCGGAGTAATCCAGTTAGATCCCCCAGCCTGATCCCCGGGTCCCCAGACGGGATGAGGCCACCAGGGACCCCGCTCCTGGGTTTGAGCCGACAGCACCGAAATTCCCGCCGCCACTAACGTCACTAACAGCATGCCTCTCTGAAAACACCTCGAGCTACCTGTCATTGATCACCTCCTGGTCCTCTAAAACAACCCTACTTTGAACCTTCGCCCGCACGCCGACCTCCAACCACTTGAATAACAGTGGCTTGTCCCTGGGGATCAGCCGAACCCGGATCTGTTACCCGCTCGACCCAGAGCTCCCTCGCGCCAATAGCTCAATTCTCGTAATAGTCCAGTCCCAGGTGTGTAATCTGTTCTTCTCCTCGAAGATATCTCAGCGTGTTCTTGAGCTTCATCAGCTGTATAAAAATGTCGTGTTCCGGATATAGTTCGGGGAGGGTCATGGGACTCTTAAAGTAAAACGACAACCACTCCTGAATCCCTGCCATTCCAGCGCGCTTGGACAAGTCAAGAAACAGCGCCAGATCCAGGACCAGCGGCGCGGCCAGGATACTGTCTCTACACAGAAAATCGATCTTGATCTGCATTTCATAACCCAGCCAGCCAAATATGTCCAAATTGTCCCAGCCCTCCTTGTTGTCACCGCGAGGAGGATAGTAATTAATCCGGACCTTGTGATAAAAGTCCTGGTAGAGTTCCGGGTAAATACTGGGCTGGAGAATGTAGTCGAGAACTCCTAGCTTGCTTTCTTCCTTAGTCTTGAATGACTCGGGGTCATCCAGAACTTCCCCGTCTCGGTTCCCAAGAATGTTGGTCGAAAACCAACCCGATAATCCCAGCAACCGGGCCTTGAGACCCGGCGCGATCATCGTTTTCATGAGTGTCTGACCCGTCTTGAAGTCCTTGCCTGCAAGCGGCACCTTGTTTTGATCCGCCAGTTCTTGCATCGCTGTCACGTCAACCGTAAGATTTGGGGCGCCATTGGCAAATGGGATACCCAACTTCAGTGCCGCATAGGCGTATATCATGCTCGAGGGGATCTCTTCGTGGCTGGATCGAAGCCCTGCCTCTAATTGAGACAGGCTGGAATGGACCTCACCTGGAGAAATGTAGATTTCGGTGCTCCCGCACCAGATCATGACAGACCGTTGTACCCGGTGGTGTTCTTGGAAGTCCTGGATGTCCCTCATCAGTTGTTCTGCCAGCTCTAGTTTAGTAGACCCCTGTTTCCTGAAAGAGCCGTCCAGTTTCTTCACGTAACGGCGATCGAAAACGCCCTTCATTGGCCGAATCGACCGTAGTTCCTTCTCCAGATTCTTCAAAAGATCGTCACCTAGGACACCTGCCGTGGATGCTGCTTCAAAGCAGTCGTCGTCAAAAATATCCCAGCACCCGAACACCAGATCGTCGATCCCCGCCAGTGGAACAAAGTCGGCAATCCGGGGCACGTGTCCCTCCGTTCTCTTACCCAGGCGGACCGTCCCCATCTGGCTCAAAGACCCGATAGGTGCCCCCAGGCCTTTCTTGATCGCTTCGATCCCGGCGATGAATGTCGTGCTGACCGCTCCCATGCCGACCAGGAAGACTCCCAGTTTACCCTTGGCCTCTTTGACATTGACGAGTTTTTGCGTCATACGAGTTAGTCCTCCCTTAACAGCCCATAGTAAAAGACATATGGGTCGCGTTGTGGGCGCCGCCGTTGCAGATGTAGACGAATCGGCGACGGCCATCTCCAAGAAGGGGCCAGGAAGAGCGCCAGGATTTCGCGCCCGCTAAACGCGTTTCTCGTCGGCGTAAATGACTAAGCATTGACTTCCTCCCCGTCCCTGGCCAGGGAACCCGCTTCCCTGGCACGCGGCCACGCGCGCTGGTCACCACGGACTGTTAATCTTTTCGAACCATTTGTGAAATATCGGCCACCTGTAGGAACGTCGTGGAGATTGCGTAAAGCAGGCGCAGGCGATTCTGTCGTAAATCAGTATCCTCCGCTAGCACCATCACTTCGTCAAAGAATCGATCCACGGTGCCACGGAGAGTGGACATCAGGGCCAACGCCTCTCGATAGTCACTGGCACCGAGCCGCCCGCCCAGATCCACATTAACATCCGAGAATGCCCGAAATAGATCTTGCTCCGCTTTTTCAACGAGGAGAGATTCATCAACCGTCGGATCATCCACTTCCTGAGCGCCCAGTATATTACGGCCGCCAGCGACTTGAACTCTGGTTCTACACGCATTCTCTGCAGAGCCCTGGCCCTTCGATAGGTGTCTGAAGCAGAGCCAATTCCCACTGCCGTAACAGCGTTGATCACGTCGTATTCTAGACCCAGCCTACGGAGCATTCGGTTCAATCGCCGTGCCAGAAACGTACTGATCTCGTTCTTCACGGCCTCCTCGGATCCCAAAACCCGGAGCGCGATCTCCAGGAGATCGTCAATTTTCCAATCGAACTCGTGATCTAACAGTATCTTGATCAATCCTTGTGCCTGTCTCCTAAGACCAAAAGGGTCACTCGAACCTCTGGGACGAATCCCAATGCTGAAGCAGCCGCAGATCGTATCTAGCCGGTCAGCGATCGAGAGCAGTGCTCCGTTTGTCGTAGTGGGCGAACGGTCCTCGAGCGACACGGGCTGATAGTGCTCGTAGATGGCCTTCCAGATCTCTTCCGGATATCCTTCCTCGCGCGCGTAGAGACCTCCCATAACTCCCTGAAGTTCGCTGATTTCGAAAACAGTTTCTGTGGTTAGATCGGTCTTGCACAGGAGCGCTGCCTTCCGCAGAGTCTCGTTATCGGGGCTAAGGCGAGAACAAATTTCTTGAAGCCGCTGCGCCTTCTCCAGATAGCTTCCCAGATTCTTCTGAAACGTCACGGTGGCAAGCGTCTTGACTCGCTCCCGTAGATCCCTTTTTCGATCCGAATCCCAGAAAAACACGGCATCTTCCAGACGGGCCCGAAGCACCCGTTCGTGGCCTTTCCGGATGAGGTTATCCGGATCTTCCCCTGCATTGATGATCGTCAAGAAAAAGGGTTCAAGTCGGCCTGAGTCTCCGGTCACGGCAAAGTATTTCTGGTGATGTCTCATGACCGTCACCAGGATCTCCCGGGGAAGTCTCAAGAAAGAACTCTCAAATCGGCCCAGGACGGCGCTCGGCCTTTCGCTGAGGAAACAAGTCAGCTCAACCAGCTCCGGATCCGCCAACAGCGTACAGTCATCGGGAGTCAAGCGCTCGAGCTCGCTTTCGATCAGGGAGTACCGCTCGGCAGAGTCCACCACAACCGAGTTCTCGCGCAAGACCTCAACGTAACAGTCAGGGTGCGGGATCTCGACCGGCGAAGCCCCCAGAAACCTGTGCCCCGAAGATTGCCGGCCCGTGCGGATTCCCTCAAACTCAAAGTTCACAATCTCGTCATTCCAAAGGGCGATCATCCATCGGATCGGGCGCACGAAGCGAAATCGGGTTTTGCGCCAATACATGTTTCTTGGCCAGCCAATCCCGGCAATCACCTCTCCCATACCGGCGGCAATAAGTTCTGTGAGCGGCGCACCGGGCTGGACCTGGCGAAAGCCAAGATAGCGTCCCTTGTCGGTCTCGATGATCTCCAGGCGATCCGTTTCAATTTCATGCTTACGAGCGAACCCCTTTCCCGCCCTTGTCAAGCCCTGGGGGCCGTCGCAGGCAATGCTCTCGGGCGGCCCGATGACCGTTTCTTGCTGGTCGGGCCTCTGGCCGGGGAGACCTTCCGCCAGCACAGCCAGTCGCCGCGGGGAACTGTAGCAATGGATGAGAGGTTCGGGTGCCGAAGATCCCTCGAGCAGTCTCTGAACCCCCCCTGCTAGCTGCTTCAAAGCAGGCTTGACCATTGCTGCGGGAATTTCCTCGGTGCCTAGTTCGAACAGAAACTTGTTCATTGATCCCCGAGTTGCCATCGTGTTGGGCAACAGTCAGTACCCGGCATAGACTTTTCTTTACACCTCGATCGGGCCGCCATCCTGCTCCCAATCAACATCATCCAGTTGCTCCCAGGAAACCCTCGGCTACCGCTACCGCCAGACGCCTAACCCTGCCGATCAACTCGACTCTCTGCGTGACACTTATTGCCCCGCGGCAGTCGAGGAGGTTAAAGGTGTGCGAGCACTTCAAACAGTAGTCGTAAGCAGGCCGTACACAGTCTTCTCCGAGCGCTCTCCGACACTCCTTCTCGTAGAGGTCGAACATCTCGAAGAGGGCGCTACCGTCCGCCACATCAAAGCTGTACTTCGAAAACTCAAATTCCTCCTGGGTTCTGAGGTCACCGTAGGTATATTCCTCGTCCCACTGCAGGTCGAACACGCTGTCCGTGTCGTTGAGAAACGAAGCGATTCTCTCTAGCCCGTAGGTTAGCTCCGCCGAGATGGGCATCAGATCCTGACCGCCAGCCTGCTGGAAATACGTAAACTGCGTGATTTCGAGACCGTCCAACAGAACTTGCCAACCAATTCCCCAGGCACCTAAGGTCGGACTCTCCCAGTTATCTTCCTCGAATCTTAGATCGTGTTTTCGGAGGTCGACTCCAAGGTGCGTGAGGCTTTTCAGATACAGGTCCTGCACATCCGATGGGGGCGGCTTCAGTATCACTTGAAGCTGATAGTGCTTGTATACACGGTTCGGGTTTTTCCCATACCGGCCATCAGCAGGCCGCCTGGAGGGCTGGACATAGGCCACCCTGCAGGGTTCTGGACCCAGCACTCTCAAAAAGGTTTCCGGGTGCATGGTTCCCGCCCCAACCTCGAGGTCGTATGGCTGCTGGATCACACAGCCTCTCTTCCCCCAAAACCCCAAGAGTCGATGAATAAGCTGTTGGAAGGTCATGGTTCTGTCATGTACTCGGAGGGAGTCTTTAGCAGCCGCAGGGGACAAATTCACCGCCGGCCGAATGGTGTGAGGGGGGACCTGGCGTCATCACATCACTTCTCTTCAGAGCAGCTCCTTTAACATTCTTCTACTTTTCAGTCTTTTTTCAAGGTGAGATTCTATCAGCTCCTCTGAAAGCCTTCCTAACCGTTTGAGCTCTTCTCCGGTCAGCCCGTCACCACACAGTTCATGAGGCGGAGTGGCCATATACCTCAGGGCCTTGGACGCCAGCTTCTGGGGCAGCCTGGTGCCGAGACTGGGAAGAATTCCCTCCAAGCGAAGCAACCACAGTTCAAAGTAGCGGGCCAGACAGGAGATTGGAACGCAGCCGACTGACTCCAGGACTGCAAGGCTGAGACGGAAGACGTCCTCTGCAGGTTTGCCCTCGTTCGTGAACTCCTGTAACAACTCTGTAAAGCACGCGAAGTAGAGTTTTTCTTCCCAGTCCAGATCGTAAGCGGGGTAGGCATGAAGGATCTCCAGGTCTCGCAGAACACCCAGCTCCTGCCCCTCTTGATTGGAATAGCTGAGCTTTGAGTGGGTAAGGGGCTCGAGACCACTACCAAAGCGGCGATTTTGTCCGCTCTTGGCGCCATAGGCAATGCTTCTTAGCTGTCCACTATTGCGAGTCAGAAAGACAACGATCAGGTGGGTCTCCGAGTACGGATAACTCCGGAGGCTCAGAGCTTCGCACTGATCGAAACTCATCCTTCCAGAGCTCCCATAAAGAGAGTGGCCAGGCCGAGAAAAGAGAAAAACCCGATGACGTCGGTCAGTGTGTGAAGAAAGATTCCGGACGACACTGCGGGGTCGATTCCCACTCGATTGAGTATCATAGGAATGAGCGTGCCTAGTATTCCGGAGAGGAGAATTGTGCTGAGCATTGCACAGGCGAGTGCCAGGCCTACCGAAGGGTTTCCCTCGGACCAAACGTAGCCGACTCCGCCAGACAGGATTCCCAAGGCAAGGCCGTTGGAGATGCCCACCAGGAGCTCCTTCGTAAAGACACTCCGGATGTTCTTCCAGCTGACTTCTCCCAAGGCCAGACTTCGAACCATCAGCGTCAGAGCCTGAGTCCCTGAGTTGCCTCCCATTCCGGCCACGACAGGCAAAAAGACAGCCAGTGTCGGGAGATTGGAGATCGTGTCTTCGTAGAGGTAGACAACCGTTGCCGCCATCAACGCTAGCGCCAGATTGAGACCCAGCCAGGGCAGCCGCTTTTGGATAGAGCTCCGGGCGGTGCTGTGAACGGTATCGTCGGCTTCCACTCCCGCCAGATGCAGAATATCTTCCGTGGCTTCTTCTTTGATCACGTCGATGACGTCGTCAACCGTAATCAACCCGACCAGCCTGTTTTTGTGATCCACTACCGGTATGGCCAACAGATCGTAGAGTGCTACCTGGTTGGCTACTTCTTCCTGATCCCGGTCGGTCGATACCGAAATCACATCACTCGACATAATCTTCTTAAGTGGTGTGCTGGGCCCGACCATCAGCAGCTGCCGTAACGAGATCACCCCGACAAGATGATTGCGGTCATCCACAACGTACAAATAGAAGACCATCTCGAATTCATCTGTCTTCTGGATGGTTTGGATTGCCTCACTTACCGAAAGGTCTTCCTGGAGAGCGAATACGTTCGGGGTCATGATTCGTCCCGCTGTTTCTCTCTCGTACTGCAACAGGCCCTGAACCTGAACAGATTCCTCCAGTCTCATAGTCTCGAGAACCTGATCGGAAAATTCTTCAGGTAGTGCCGAAATGAATGCGGCCCGATCGTCGGTCTCTACTTCCTGCAGGAGACTAGAGGCCTCCGCACTTGTCAGAGCCGTAAGCAGCAAAATCCCCTGCTCCAGGCCGAGATCTGTAAGCGCTTCCGCCGCCAGTTCTCGATCCTCCTTTACGAGGAGACCGAAGATACGGACCTGCTCGCGAAAGTTGAGCTCTTGGATGATCTTGGAAATGTCTCCAGGATGAAGCTTCTGGACCAGGCGAATAGCATTGACATGACCACCACGACGGAGCAGTTCCCTGACAGAGCTGGCCACGACTTTCACCTTCTCGACCTCCTAAGAAAGCTGTTAACTCTACCAGAAAGCCAGGTGGATTGACCAACTGCAGACGGAGCCACCTCTTACTAGTCGAACTACTCGATGCTTGCCCGACGAGAAGGGACGCGGCGCATATCTCCGAACCGGTATCTCGAGAACTGGTACATGCGGGTAAGGGGTCCGCTTAGAAGATAGGAGTAGGCGAGAATCAGCAAGGCGTAACGGGAATAGAAGAAGATTCCGGCAACCAGGACAGCCAGGGTCAAAATGACAAGATGCGACTTACGCTGACCCAAATCGAGCTGCTTGAGTGAGGGATATCGAACGGTGCTGATCATGAGCAGAGCTGTTAGATAAGTCGCTCCAACTAGAGCCGATTTGAACATTGAACTGTCCGGGGGCTGGGGGAAAAAATGCACCGTTGCGGCAATGAACCCTGCCCCCGCGGGAATCGGCAACCCTGCGAAGTGCTTCAACTCACCGATTTGAACATTGAACCGCGCCAGACGCATGACACCGCAGATGAGAAAGACAAATGCCGAGAAGCGGGCAAATCTCCCGAAGTCCTCTAGACCCCATGAATATACGAGCACAGCCGGGGCGATTCCAAAACTGATCACATCCGCCAGGGAATCGAGCTGCACACCGAAGTCGCTCGTGACTTTCGCCAGCCGTGCCACCCGACCGTCCAGTCCGTCCAGAATCACGGCGATGCCAATGGCCACCGCCGCCTTCTCGTATTCGCCGCTCAGGGTCATGATTAGGGCGAGGAACCCGGCAAAAATGTTGCCCACCGTGAAGATTGAAGGAAGGATATAGATCGTCCGTTTTAGCTTGCGTCTGCGCCTCGGTAGAGGCATCCTGCTACTCCCCTGTCCTGTCACGCTTCATCTCCCGACTGGCAAGAATGCTCGATCCTCCACGAACCCGATCGCCCGGTCCAACGACCAGAAGAAAATCCGGAGGCACGGTTATGTCAACTCGGCTTCCAAATCGGATGAGGCCTATTCTATCACCACGGTCGACCCGATCGCCCCGCCGCTTCCAGGCAACGATCCTACGCGCAACCCAGCCGGCTACCAGAAAGAATGTTACTGATTCTTGACCTTCAATCTCCCATTTCATCCTCTCGTTCTCCTTGGGAGCGCGATTATCGAAGGCAAATCGAAACCTGCCAGCCCGGTATTCCTGGTCCTGGATGATCCCGCCTATTGGGGCCCGGGTTACATGGACGTTGAAAATGGACAGGAAGATACTGATAACCGTTCCATCAGCCGATTGGACCAGCTGAATCACCTTTCCGTCAGCTGGACTCACAATCAAACCGGGCTCCTGTGGAATGGGGCGATCCGGGTCACGAAAGAATAAACCGAGCCCGCATCCTAGCAGGGCCAGTATAAATCCCGGGAGCCACCAGCCGAGAGCTAGGCAAAACAACGCTCCGAGTACTGGGACCAGAAGGAATGGGATCCCATCCTTGGCCATGAAGCCTTTCATACTTCGGGCAAGAAAAATGCCTGCTAAAACGCTGCGATTTCAGCAGGCAAGGGTTACGTACTTACTTTCACAAATACAGCCACGCTGGCTGGGAGTTCGACTACACAGGGTGTTTGATGAGCCGTATGTGTCGCGGCTCGATGCTTGACTCGCTTCAGCTGCCGACCGCCTGGGAACAATAGTCATTGATCATCAGTTGCATCCGATCCTTGAGCACTAGCTTTCGTTTCTTCAGCTCAGTCTGTCTGAACTGGTCTTGATCACTCAAGTAGGGGCGATGGGTGAACTGCTTCAACTCCGCCTCGTACATCTGGTGCTTGTCAAAGAGATGCCGGAAATTGTTGCTGTTTTCGCACAAATGCTCCTTGGCGATCTTTTCATCCATAAACTGGACCCTCTCCGTTGCATTGGATTGTTTGTGGGCAAGCCTACAGCCCATGATGCAGGACGACGATGCATGCGCGCTGGAAAATCTATCAGATGGCATTTTCCCGATCAACCCTGGCAGTCCGCTACCTCTTAAAGCGATGTTCTAAATGGAAGTCTGGAGTGGTGGAACCACTGCCAGGTCGAAGCACCGAAGGACCTCTTTTCGAATCCACCCATGCCAATCTCAATCTTTGGAATTGGGAGGCAACTCTTTCTGTTTTTCATAGGCTGCAATGATGAGGCGCACCAGACGATGCCGCACAACATCCTTTTCATCGAAGTAGGCGAACTCGATACCCTCGGTACCTTTCAACACCCTTTCCGCATCCTTGAGGCCGGAGACCTGCCCTGGCGGCAGGTCGATTTGGGTCACATCTCCCGTCACAACCATTTTCGAATTGAGACCCATTCGAGTCACGCACATCTTCATTTGTTCCACTGAGCTGTTTTGTGCCTCGTCAAGGATGACAAAGCAGTTGCTGAGGGTACGGCCCCGCATGAATGCGAGAGGGGCGATTTCAATGATGTTTCGCTCCAGGAACTGTTCGACTCTGGCTGCGTCGAGCATGAAAAAGAGCGCATCGTAAAGTGGGCGCAAGTAAGGATCCACCTTCTCTTGCAGGTCACCCGGGAGGAATCCAAGTTTTTCGCCGGCTTCCACGGCAGGTCGGGACAGAACGATCCGATCCACTCTTTTTGCCAGCAGGAAAGCCACGGCCTTAGCGACTGCCAAAAACGTCTTCCCGGTGCCCGCTGGCCCGATCGCCAGAACCAGGTCAGAGGCTTCCATTTTGGCCACATATCGGTTCTGGTTGACACTTCTGGGAACGATCGTTCGGACGGCAGTCTTGAGAACGACGGGCTTAGGGAAAAAATCATGAAGAGTGCCCGCCGAACCCTGGGCGATCTGCTCAAAGGCCTCCCGGAGCTCACCGTTCGAGAACAGCTCTCCGCGGCCCACAAGATTGGAAAAGTCACTTAGCATCTTCTCGACCACTTCCACATTTTCCTGGCTGCCCCGGATTGACAGCGTGTCCCCTCGTGCGTGGATCTCCACTTCGAAGAGGTCTTCGAGAAGACGGATATTTCGATCCTGGAGATCGAAAAGAACTTCAGCTCCCCGGTCTGGAAGCGTAATTCTGTTACTGCGGGTCATACAATGAGTCCAGCGGCGTAAGGAATTGGAAAGAGGGAAGGACGGTACGGAAGTGTCGTCGACAAAGGTCCCTGCGCCTCTAGTCGAGCAGTCGACTCAGACGCGATTTGTATCTGGCCCCGGTATTTCGGTGGATCATTCCCTTTTGGGCAGTTCTGTCAATTAGGGAGTATACTTTTCTAAGCTGCGCCCGGGCCTTATCCAGCTCCTCTTCAGCAACCAATTTCCTGAGCTCTTTGATCTCCGTTCGCATGTTGCTTCGCGCAGCTCGATTTCTAAAACGGCGGACGCTGTTCTGCCGCATACGCTTCTTGGCCGATTTGATGTTGGGCATAGTCGCCATTCCTCGTTAACAGAAGACAGCAATTATAGGGACGCCCCGCGACAGGCGTCAACAACGAGTTGTTCCAGAATCAGTCTCTCGTCCGTTGCGCTCGTCTTGCACATTCGGTCCGCCTCGCGAAGTCTCAAGGCGATTTCAGCAAGCCGCTGTCGTGGCGTTGCCTCCAGTTCAGCCTTCTTGCCCCGGTAGCTCCAGATCTTTAAATCCCTAATCAAGTCTGCGAATCGCTCTCCCTGTTCAAGCCTTTCTCTGGCCACCAGCAGCCGCCGAAAATTCCAGTACAGAAGTGACAGTATCTGAGGGGCCCCCATACCCTGATAAAACAGCCTGTTGAGTACGTAGAGAGCCCTTTTAGAATAGCCTCCTGCAAGACAGGTTATCAGGGCGAAAACGTCGTACTCCTGCGTTTGGTGCGTCAGTTCCAGAACCGCCTGACGGTCGATGCGACCCGTCCCCGTACAATGGAGCAGCAGCTTGTCGAGTTGCACGGCCAGACGCTGCCGATCATCTCCCGTCAACTCAATTAGTGTCCGTAGAGCCGGCCCATCTATTCTGAACTGTTGGCGCCGAAGCCGCTCCTCAACCCACCTGGTTGGGCTTGCTCCCTTCTCTTTGATCACGGGAAGCTTAGGCCATTTCCTCGGCTTTCTCATCAGCTCTAGGATCACGACCGTGCGTTCTGAAGGACTGTGCAAATAGCTTCGAAGCTCATTTCTGGCCAGGTGCGCGTTGCGTACGTAAAGCCAGCGCTTCGGGCTCACCCAGGGAAGCGTTCTTGCCTCGGTCACCACTTGAGATTCAGCGTCCTCCTCCAAATCGTAGACACCCCAGTCAAAGCTGCGGGCCTTGTCTGCGACGCGGCTTAGTGCCATCTTGTAGACTCTGTCCCTCAAGAACACGTCTTTGCCCGACACCTGGTAGACGGGCAAGGGGTCAGAGACTTTCTTAGAAAATTCTTTAAGGTCCACGATCCAGCCGCTTTCTACTCAAAAGGCTTCCAGAATTGATGTGACGACACTGGAAGCGAAGTCCTCGGCGATCCGGTCCAGGGCTGGGTTCTCCTCTGTAAAGAACCGCTCGACATCAACATTGATCTGGTATTGGTCTCGAAAGATGTAGCGATCGTTTCTGAATAGAACTCGCCCCGTGCTGTTCTCGCGAAGCTCCACGTGAGCATCCATCGTAACCAGAAAAGTGCTTCCAAAGTTACCCTGTCCGAAGGTAACCGGACTGACGGAAAGCCTCGAGACGACTCCGCGCAGGACGGCATCAGCCTGCGATGGGTGGACCGTGATTTCCCAGCTGGTCTTCTCGACAAACTTCTGAGTTAGAGCCTGAGCCAGCTTCTGCTCGACGCGATAGGTAGTGGTGTTGTTTTCGAAAGGCTCGATTGCCACCGAGGCAATCCCCAGATCCAGCCGATTCTTGTGCGCAACTCGATAGCCGCAGGCCCCTGAAGAGGCCAGCAAGATTCCTGCCAGAGTACAGCCGTAGACCCTCCAGCCTGGTCGAGGTTCAAACATCCGGATCGCCTACCACTTTAGCACGGACGATCTGGTCCTGGCCCTGATACTTGCCTTTACGATCAGCATAGGAAGTACGACACAGTCCGTCTGCTGCCAGGAATACCAACTGAGCAATTCCCTCCCCAGCGTAGAGCCTGACCGGGGACGGACCCGGGTTGGAGATTGACATCGTTATGAATCCTTCCCATTCCGGTTCAAGAGGCGTGACATTGACAAAGAGGCCACAGCGAGCATAAGTGGACTTTCCCGTACAAATGGTCAATACGGAACGGGGAATTCGAAAGTACTCAAGACTTTTGGCCAACAAGAAACTGCCCGGGGGGACCAGACAGTCCTCGGCCGTGATCTGCTTGAAGGACATCCCCTGAGTGGCCTTGGGATCCACAAGATCCGACTCGGTTCCGCGATACACCTGGAACACTCGGTCCAGACGCAGGTCATATCCATACGAGGAGACTCCGTAAGAGACCGTGCCCGAACTAATCTGAGACTTCTCGAAGGGCTCGATCATCCCATGACTCCTCGCCATTCTCGCAATCCAGTGATCCGGTTTTACGCTCACGATACGACTCCTCCCCTGATGGGGATCATTCCTGATCCCGAGTCCATTCCGCGGCCAAGCTGGGGCACGTCAGAAACGCGGCCACCGAAATGCCCATAACCAGGCTCCAGCGGACAGTAGGAAATCGGCTTTGTTGGACACCAGCACCGCCCTAAGCCAGTTGAAGGTGCATCATGAAAACCTGGCCCCTGGACTGTACCTATTGGCATCAACAGTCCGCAATTGAGCCTCGCTAGTATCTACTCTTGACGATCCCAACACAATCGCCCCGGTGCCAGAACTCGATTCCAAGAAGCCAGTCCGGACCAGAAAAGGATCCTGTTGCGGCTTTCGTAGCTGTTTCCGAAAATCCCCCTCTTGCCCTTCAAATGCCTGCGTCCTTCCCGTCTCTTGACAGGATAAACGTAGCCAAGTATGTTTAAAATAAGAACTTAAGGAAGGTTTCCAGAAGCTGTGATCAAGGCGGACATCGTTACTCGCGTAGCTCAAGGAATGGGGATTACCAAGGTCAAGGCCGAGGTTGCAGTCGATTCGTTCCTGAATGCTGTCCGGCAGGCCCTGAAGCGGGGGGAGCGCATCGAATTGCGCGGTTTCGGCGTCTTCTTGGTCAAGCCTAGAAAAAGCGGTATCGGCAGAAACCCCCGTACCGGAGCAGAGGTTCCGATCCCGCCCGGAAAGACGGTCCGCTTTAAACCTGGAAAAGAGATCCGCTTCAGCCGATAAGTCGTCCCATCTGTGGCACCCTTTCCTTCCGCCTTTCCTGAGAGCGAACAGCAGAGCCCCGATCATCAAAACGAGGTGTACAACCCATACGGATCGGTTCGATTGGCAGCTCTCTTGTTTGCCGCAACGGTCCTGACCACTTTGATTGCGGGGTTCCTTTTCTCCGTTGGTTTTCGGGCAGCATCCCCCAACGGACTGGTCTCTTTTCCCGATCCCTTTCAGAATCCACTTGTCCTGCTTCAGGGTCTTCCCTTTTCCTTGGCGCTACTGGCAATTCTTCTAGCTCACGAAATGGGACACTACCTGGCCTGTCGTGCGTATGGGATCCATTGTACGCTTCCCTACGTTATTCCGGCTCCGCCCATTCTGCCTATTCCCGGGCTCGGAGTCTTGCCGCTTAACCCCTTCGGAACCTTTGGAGCCGTTATCCGGATCCGTTCCCCTTTTCTTTCCTGTCGACAGATTTTTGACGTCGGCATTGCCGGACCCCTGGCTGGCTTCTTGGTCATAATACCAACTCTGGCTCTAGGTGTTTCGCTGTCCACGGATCTTCAATGGCCGGAGGACGGGACCGGGCTCCTCCAGTTTGGAGAACCGATTCTTTTCAAGGTGGTAGTCCATGCCCTTTTTGATAGTGATCCTGCTGCCATCAACCTCCACCCCATCGGTTGGGCCGCCTGGTTCGGTCTGCTTGCCACCAGCCTGAACCTACTTCCCTTTGGCCAACTGGACGGTGGACACATCGTCTATGCCCTCCTCGGTTCACGGCGGCACCGCTTCATTTCGGTTGCGCTGCTGGCCGCGCTCGTGGGTCTGACCGTCCTCTCCCTCCCCATGCCAAGCTATCTCTTTTTCGCCTTGATCCTTTTGTTCCTCGGGCCCCGCCATCCCCATCCGGCCCAACAGGAACCACTGGATCGTAAACGCTGGTGGATCGGCGTCGTGGGACTGGCGGTTCTCGTTGTCAGCTTTATTCCCGTCCCGATCAGTCTGGTTGAGTAGCCGCTGGCTACCGATTACTGGTCACTGGTTGAAATTAAAAGGTTGAGGGTTCCTGGTACTTGGTAGTTGCGAGGCAAAATGTACCAGCATTGGCAAATCAGAGCCGGGTGCGGAAGCACTTGGGCTGAAAGTTTGCAGGTCACCTCACGATCCTCCTCCGGCCCCCGCCGGAGGCTCTGATGGCAAATCCCAAACCCAGAACCTGGAACCAGACCTAGGAGCCCGTGGTAAAAGTCCTACGAGGTCGATCTCCAGGGACTGCTAGCCCCCTATATGAGACATCTCCACCTTCACGGCGTCGGGCGGGCGTGAGGCTCTAAGTTCTGAATACCTATCGCTCCGCGCCTCCCAGATTCCGCCCACCAGGTTCCGCAGTTCCTCGTCACTGGCTCCCTGGCGCAGGGGCCCCCTCAGATCATATCCCCGGGAAGCGAATAGGCACGTATAGAGTTTTCCCTCGGGCGAAAGCCTGGCCCTGCTGCAGCCTCCGCAGAAAGGCTTGGATACCGAAGCAATCACACCGATTTCTCCCTGGCCATCGCGATAGCGCCAGCGTTGCGCCACCTCGCCATGATAGGTGGGTGGTAACGGTTCTAGCGGGTAGCGGGAATCAATGCGGCGCAATACTTCAACCGCTGTCACAACCTCATCCGGCTGCCACTGATTTGTATTGCCTACGTCCATGTATTCGATGAAACGCAGGATGCACCCGCTGCCTCGGAAAAACGAGGCAAGCGCGAGGATGGCTGCGTCGTTGACGTCGCGCCGGACGACAGTATTGATCTTTATCGGCTGCAACCCTACCAACTGTGCTTCACGAATCCCGTCCAGGACGTCTTCGACCCGCGCCTCAACCCCGCCGATGGTTGCGAACTCGTGCTGATCCAGCGAGTCCAAGCTTACCGTGACTCGCTGCAAACCGGAGGCCCTGAGCTCTCGTGCATGTCGTTGCAAGTGGAGGCCGTTCGTCGTCAGCGTTAGATCTTTCAGGCCCGGAATTGCAGATAAACTCGATACGAGACTACCCAACTCTCTTCTCAAAAGCGGTTCGCCTCCGGTGATCCGAACTTTCTCCACGCCCAGGCCCGCAAAAACGTGGACTACGCGAGTGATTTCCTCGTAGGTCAGAAGTTCGGTTCGTTCCAGGAAGGTGTAGCCAGGGCCGAAGAATTCCCTAGGCATGCAATAGGCACAGCGCATATTGCATCGGTCGGTAACCGAGACGCGGAGGTCGCGCAATGGTCGATGGAGGGTATCGATCGGCATCGCACTCTATTCTATTACCACTTGCGTCAGCAGGGTAACCGTTGTTGGACAATTCGTGTCTGATTACTGGCTGCTGGATAGCGGTTGTAAGCTGAAACTTTGTGGAACGTGGCAGACGCCTGTCGACTCGAGACCCTGGACCTTTTCACCTTTGGGCAAGAGCTCCATCGAAGAACCAGTTAATCCTGCTTCAGGAATTGAGAGTAAACAGTCAGTGTCCGCTCCGCCATTCTCATCGCTGTAAGGTCACGGTGAACCCGGCGGTGTCCCTCCCTTCCCAGCCTCTGCCGCAGCAGCGGATCTCGCAGCAGCCCGGCCAGGGTTTCGGCCAAAAGCAACGGGTCCCCAGGTTTGAAGAGGACACCTCCGCCACTGCGCTCCAGGAGTTCCGGAAAGGCACCCTGGTCCGGTTCCACGACCGGAACACCCGAGGCCAGAGCCTCCAGCACGTAAAGCCCCTTCGGCTCAAGATCGACGGCGGGAACACAAAACAGATCGAGATGGCTGAGAAATCCCCGTTTCTCTGAATGATTCAGAACGCCGTGGTAGTGAAAGGCCTTATCCAGGCCAGCCCTGGTCAGCCGGGTTAAGAGACGTTCGAGAAAGGGTTGTTGTGCGGATCCCAGCCACCCTGCAACGTGCAGTTCAACTCGGTCCATACCCGCCATCCGCTTGAGCTTGATAAAGCTCTCAACCAGCACGCCCAGCCCCTTCTCCGGACATACCCTTGCCAGATATCCAAGACGGAGCACCTTCCCGGGTTCTCGGAGATGTAAACTCTCGGGATAGCGGTCCGTGTTCAGACCCAAAGGGACGTGGTGAACATAAGCAGCCGGAATCTCAAACATTTTTGACATTTTCTCGCCGTACGATCGACTGAAGACAATGAAACCGTCCAGACTAGGAACGATTCTCTTTATCTGTTCGACAACTCGGGCCCGATAGGGCTCCCGCAGCTGTTTCAGGAACGCATCATCACCCTGGAGAGTCGCCACTATCGGAACGCCCAGCCGGGACTTTATCTCCGGAACAACTCCAGAAATGAGCAGGTTGGTAAGGTTCACGAGGTCGGGCTGCAGCGAGCGTTCTAAGAAGTCTACGAGACGCTCAACTTCCCCGGCCTGCGAGCCTCTCGTTCCCTTCAGCATGGAAAGGGTCAAGTCTCCGAGGAAACGAGCGTCGGTCTCGATGTTGCCACTGGCCACTCTCTTCAGCAGTTCGGGATGATCGAGGTGGCGGCGCAGCGAGCGTGGCAGATAGCGGAACAATGCGGACTTTTGCTGCAAGAGCACGTTGATTCCGCCAAAAAAGACCTGATTCAAGCTGACATCTTCCTCGTCGACCTTGAGGGGTGTGTAGGTGGG
The DNA here is from genome assembly GCA_964565865.1 of uncultured Acidobacteriota bacterium. Classification (GTDB taxonomy): domain Bacteria; phylum Acidobacteriota; class UBA6911; order RPQK01; family CBDAPI01; genus CBDAPI01. Next base: position 35,569 of record CAZMGM010000020.1, read on the forward strand.
AATGAGAACAGCGTCACAGCCTCGCTTCTGTAGGGCAGCTACCAGGGCGTTGTCGCGAAGACAACTTCCACAAATCATCCCCGCCGCACCGGCGCTGATGTAGGCAAACTTGCGCCTGTCTGTGCCTGTCATGCGCTGCTCAAACCACCTTTTTTATGCCTGGCCCGACCGCCTCGACCAGGTCAACGATCATTTGGGCCGTCAGCCCCCAAATCACTTCGTCCCCATAGTGAAAGAAATAGACGGGAACACGTTCTCCCAGGCGCTTCCACATCTCGATCCTGGGCTTGGTCTCCACAAAAAAACGTATGGGCACCCACATCACCTTGGCCACTTCCTCCAAACTCGGAATGATGTCGGGAGATCCATGTATGAATCCTGCAAAAGGAGTTACTCGCGAGTGAGTCACGGCAAGATAGTCATTGAGCCGACCTGCCACCTCAATGCTTCCCGGAGGAATCCCAAGTTCTTCGAAGGTCTCCCTTAGAGCTGTCTCTTTCAGGCTCCGGTCGGCTTTCTCTCTTTGGCCGCCAGGAAATGAGACCTGGCCCTTGTGAGTGGCCACGGAATGAGTTCTCCTGGTAAGCAGAAGGCTGGGTCCGGCTTCTCGCTCGGAAATGGCCATTAGAACCGCTGACCTGGCCCGGTATGTGCCTTCGAACGGGCGGTCAGGAAAGGGTCGCAGCCCCTCGATAATGGCTTTACTCAGACTCTCCGACATGGATCCAATCGTGTTGCTAGTTGAGGCTCGCGCCTATTCCCCTCAGAAAGTTCAAATCGCCGGTTCTCAAAGCTCAACAACGAGGGCGCCGACGCACCGAGCTTTCGGCCTGTTGGGAATGGCTTCTAAACTTCTTACTCTGCACTTTCAACTTTGCACATTCCACCTTACAGTTTCTATAACGACTCTCTGTCCTTTCTCGGCTCCGGACCGAAGGGCACTACTTCCTGCTTGTGGCAGCTTCTGGTGACAAGAGCCTCCTTCAGCTCAAAAACTTTTAAAGGTCGGTAGCACTCTCAGAAATGGAGGGTTTTACCACTATTGCAGTTTTCGTGCGTCCTGGACAGTCTAAGCCTCTACGGATGGTTAACAACTCGTCGGCTTTCCCGGATCCAGTGAGCGGAATCACGAGGGGTCCACCCCTAAAGCAGACGAACAGTAAGTTCGATTGCGACAGGTGTCTTCCATGTTCAGCTCTCAGGTCTGGCCAATGGAAACCTGGAGCGGACGAAAAAGCCAAACACCGCGAGAGAGCCCGGTCCTGCAACTGTTCGCACGGTCCACCGGGAACTGTGCGAGCGGGGCATTTACCGTAGGGCCTCTTCCAAGAGCGTTGCGGCATCCGTTCGTTCATCCCGATACTTGACAATTAGAGCACAGCTCACAGAGATCCCGTGCTGCGCCGAAAACTCCCCCGCGGCCAACCGACTTCCCGGAACCACTACCGCACCCGGCGGTATGATGAGAGCACTGGTACCCGACCTCCGGTAGGTCATCTCCTTTACGAGATCAACGACCGGCGTGGAACCCGTGAGAATGGTTCCCGCGCCTATTACAGCTCGTTCCGAAACGATAGTCCCTTCGTACACTCCGCTATTTCCCCCGACCAGAACCTCATCCTCGATGATCACCGGCATGGCTCCCACAGGCTCCAGGACTCCCCCGATCTGGGCACCTGCGCTGAGGTGAACCCGCTTCCCCAGCTGCGCACAAGAGCCCACCAGAGCATGCGAATCAATCATTGATCCTTCGTCCACGTAGGCACCCACGTTGATATAGGCGGGCGGCATGATGACAACACCCGGGGCAACAAAAGACCCATCGCGGATCGAGGATCCACCTGGCACCTGACGGATTTCGTCGGACAGGCGGATCTTTTTGAGCGGGAATGTGGACTTGTCGAAAAAACGAAACTCGGAGTCGATCGAATAGTCTACCAGGACGCCTCCACGGAATCCGAGCAGCACCCCTTTCTTAACCCAGTTGTTGACCCTCCACCCCGAGGCTGTCTTCTCCGCGGCACGGATTTTGCCAGAATTCAGAAGGGACTTGAATTCCTCAAAGAGCTCACAACCGGTACGGTCGAATTCTCCGACTGCAGTCCCATACAATTTCTCAATCCACTGTTGCAGTTCTTTCACCCTGTCCATCGTCCGGTCCTCCCCGGATACCCTCGGAAGAATTCCTTCTCCCTTCGATAGGAGTGCACATCAAACTGAACTAGTAAGAACACCTGGGAACACCTGGCAGTTTTCCAGCGCTGGGATCAGTCAAACAAGTCCTCGAGCACATCATTGAATGTAAAGAACCCCTTCCTTCCCTGGATCCACTGTGCCGCCAGCAGCGCCCCGAGGGCAAAGCCACTCCGATTTCGGGCCGTGTGTCGCAGCTCGATCGTGTCCGGCCCGGCGTCAAAAACAACCCCGTGGGTTCCTGGTACTTTTCCGCCCCTTGAAGAAACCACCTGTAACTGCTGCGGCGCGATGGGCCCGGACAACATATCCGTACAGATCTCACTCTTGCGGCGCAGCTGCTCTATGAGCACCTCCGCCAAAGCCAGAGCGGTTCCGCTCGGGCTGTCGACCTTCCCAAGATGGTGGCTCTCGTGAATGAACGCATCATAGTCGGGAAGCGGGTCGAAAAGCCTTCCGGCTGCCCGCACTATTCTTAGAAAGGCGCTCACACCGACAGAAAAGTTGGGCGCGTAAACGAGGGCCATTCCCGAGGAAAGAGCCCGACTTTTGACTTCCTCCAACTGCTCGTGCCAGCCTGTCGTCCCCAGCACAAGGGACGCCCTCATTTCGGCCAGCATACCTACGTGGGAAACGACGGCCCCGGGGTGTGAGAAATCGATGAACACATTGATCTTTTCATCCAGAGCGTCTCTTGTGAGAGGTTGGCTCCGGTTAAAAGAAACGACAACCCGGTGCCCTTTCTTAGGGGCCAGACGGGAGATCTCGCGCCCCATTCGGCCCGTTCCAATCAATCCGATATTCAGCATACCGCTCTCCTACAGCCCACCACAGAGGGTCCGCCCTAGATCCTGGATCTTCCGGGACGGCCGGGTATGGGAGCCGGATGCCCGCAGCATCAAACCGAACTGTTCCTGGTTGAAATTTGTAAGTGCAAAGTTCAAGCTGCCTTCCACTCTGTACATTGTACTTTTCTACACGTCGAAGTGGTCAGACTTGATCCGCATACTCGACTTGACTCAGCAGCCCATAGGATTTCAACGCTTCCACAAGCCTCTTTCGGTTCCCGTCAGACATAGGGACCAGGGGAAGACGCAGATCCCCGACATCCATGCCCATGAGATTGAGGGCCGTCTTGACTGGAATCGGATTGGTCTCATAGAACATAGCCCGGCACAGAGGAAACAGTTTGCGGTGAGCCTCTTTCAGTTTGGACAAATTCGATTCCCGATAGGCCTCGTAAAGGGCCCGTACATCTTGGGGAACTAGGTTCCCTACAACAGACACAACTCCCACTCCCCCCACACTTAGAATAGGCACAAAAAGCGAGTCATCACCGGAAAAAATTCGAACACGGTCACCACAGCGATCCACGATCTCGGAAACCTGACCCAGATTTCCGCTCGCTTCCTTTATGGCGACGATCGTGTCAATGCGACTCAGTCTCTCCGCCGTCGAAGGCTGGAGGTTAACACCGGTTCTAGCGGGGACGTTGTAAACCATCAGTGGGAGGTCAACGCCCAGAGCTACCGCCTCAAAGTGCCGAAAAAGACCCTCCTGGGTCGGCTTATTGTAATAAGGTGTGATCACCATTGCCATGTCGGCACCCAGGTCGTGTGCCTCCCGGGTTGCTTCGATGGTGGCAGCGGTGCTGTAGGTCCCCGTCCCGGCCACCACCGTGACCTTGCCCCTAGCCTCCTCGATCACAATCTCGAAAATTCGCCAGTTTTCAGCCTGGGAAAGAGTCGGCGCCTCTCCCGTAGTGCCGCAGAGGACCAGGCCCAAAGTCCCATTGTCAATCTGGAAACGAACCAGCTCCCGAAGCCGTTTTTCATGTAGCTTTCCATTACGGAACGGCGTAACCAAAGCGACAAATGGACCTTCTACTCTCATGGTTTCTCCCTGAACAAGATTGCGGGACGCTGTGGCTACTTCCTTGCGGACCAAGCGGCCCAACGCCTGAGGAAAGCTGACCGGAAACCGGCCTGCAGTAGGGGAGGAACGACCAAAAGGAGCGGCTCGCCTACCCTCTCTTGCTTCATCCGTTCTACACCCTGCCCCTCTTCGCCTTGCCGGCCCGGCGGAGTATTAGCAACTGATTTTATACCAGAAAGTCCAAGTCAATTCGAGAAGTTGCCAACCGGAACCTAGTCACTTTTGTACGTCTCTCGTGCTCGATCCCATAGATGTGTATTCCGCGACAAGTACCCGACCCTAGCAGTCCCTGTTGAAAATCGAGCCAGTCCCCAGAACCGAGATCTTTTCGCCTCGGTCGGCACTGCAAGTGGCCCGGACATATTGCAAACTTCCCATAAGGTCAGCTCTTCTGATCTCGAGTACCCGAGATCACTTTTTGACTCACTGATCTCCTCTCGACAGGCGCAACCTGCCCCTACCTTCCTCGGAGACTCCAACGCTCTGATCACCCGGCTGGATTATGATCCCATTCGGGCGCTAAAGAAGCTTACAGGGGGCCCGTCAGTAGTCTCCTCTGGGCCCTGATTTCATTGCTTTCGAGGGCAACAAAGGATTGGTGCCGGAGGCGGGATTCGAACCCGCACACTCGTGTAAGCGCCACCCCCTCAAGATGGTGTGTCTACCAGATTCCACCACTCCGGCACGTTTGGTCTAGTTGCCTTTTGTTGAACTCTCGCCACCCTCCGCAAGGGCCTCCTCGGCAGGAGGTGAGGCGGCGTCCAGCTCAATCGGGCTTTCCCCCGTCTTGCCATCTGTTTTCGGGGCGGTCGACTCTGGGAACTCTGCAGGACGTGTAGAGGTCGGAGCGTCTGTCATCACACTCGATTCGCCCCGTTTGGCCCAGCCAGCCAGGATCAAACACGTAACCATGAACAGCGCTGCACTAACCGCGGTCAACTTGGTGAGGAGAGTTGCGGCCGAGCGTGTCCCAAAGGCGGTCTGGCTCCCGGCGCCACCAAAGGTTGAGGCCAGATCTCCTGCTTTCCCCGATTGCAGCAGTACCACCAGGATAAGAAAACTGCAAACCAGGATATGTAACGCAATGATCAATAACATTTTGGTCTTCCCGGCCTTTCGGCTCTAAAGGCTTAACCGCTCCTGCTAACCTAACACAGGTCGCGTTGCCTCTAGACCCACGGTGCCCCCCACGCTGCTTGCGGGACTTTCAATCTGGACGACTAAGACTCGAAGCAGGCTATGCCTAGAAAACTCTTTGCATCCAGACTAGCTCCGCCCACCAGCGCCCCGTCGATGTCCGGCTGCCCCATCAAGTCTGCGGCATTTTCAGCTTTCACGCTTCCGCCATAAAGGATCCGTAGCCGGCTGGAGAGTTGCGAAGAGTGCTCTCTGTCGAACCAGCGCCGGATCCAGGCATGGACTTCCTGGGCTGTCTCCGGAGTTGCCGTCAACCCCGTCCCGATTGCCCAAACCGGCTCGTAAGCGACGATGATACGGGATACCCCGGAGGCTGTCAAACCGTCCAGGCAAACCCTTAAGTCCCTCAAAATGACCTCTTTAGCCTGACCTGACTGGCGCTCCTCGTGGCTTTCCCCGGTACACAGGATAGGGATCAGGCCCGTCTCCAGGCAGCGCCGCAGCCGCTGGTTGATTGTCTCAGCGGTCTCCCCGAAGAACTGCCGGCGCTCGGAGTGCCCCACAATGACATATTCGCAACCGGCCTC
>CAZMGM010000021.1:0-35540 GCA_964565865.1 uncultured Acidobacteriota bacterium
GATGAAGATGGACAAAGGGATCCTGTCCCATAGGCTCGACTTACTCCCACTCGATGGTGCTGGGTGGTTTGGAGCTGATGTCGTAAACCACTCGGTTGATCCCGGGAACCTCGTTCACAATGCGACTGGAGATCCGAGCCAGAAGCTCATACGGCATTTTGCCCCAGTCGGCAGTCATCCCGTCGGCACTTTCCACGATTCGAACAGCGGCCACGTTCTCGTAGGTCCTATTATCTCCCATCACACCCACGGTCCGCACCGGGAGAAGCACGGCAAAAGCTTGCCAAACGGTCGAGTAGAGGTCCGCCTTGCGGACCTCTTCAATCACAATCCGATCAGCTTCGCGAAGAATCTCTAGCCGTTCGGCAGTGACCTCCCCCAGGATGCGAATCGCCAGGCCGGGACCGGGAAAAGGGTGCCGCTGGAGAATCGAATCGGGAATCCCCAGGGCTTCTCCGAGCTGGCGGACTTCGTCTTTAAATAATTCCCGAAGGGGCTCCACCAGTGTGAGTGCCATTTCGGCCGGGAGCCCGCCAACGTTGTGATGGCTCTTTATTACGGCAGACGGTCCTTTTACGGAGACCGATTCGATGACATCTGGATAGAGGGTGCCCTGGACCAGGTAATCGTAGTTCTGATCGGAGTCGGCCTCCTCCTCGAAAACACGTATGAACTCTTCTCCGATTCTTTGCCGCTTCTCCTCCGGGTCCTCTACCCCGGCCAGCCTGGCAAGAAATCTCTCGCTGGCTTGAACGCCTATCACATTCAGCTCCAGTTTCTCGTCGAAGGTCTGAAGGACACTTTCGAACTCATTCTTGCGGAGCAGTCCATTATCCACGAATACACAGGTCAACCGGCCCCCAACCGCACGATGGACCAGCACCGCAGCTACTGCCGAATCCACCCCACCTGAGAGTCCGCAGATGGCGCGTTTTTCTCCCACCTGGTCTTTGATCCGGTGGATCGATTCCCCGATAAATGATTGAACGGTCCAATCTCCACGGCACTTGCAGACCTCGAAAAGAAAATTGCCCAAAACCTGCTTCCCCTCCTTGGTGTGGGCCACTTCTGGATGAAACTGCACTCCGTAGCGCTGTTTTTCTGGGTCTTCAACCGCGGCGATCACATTTTCAGCTCTGGCCACGATATGAAATCCGGAAGGAAGCTTTTGGATATTATCGCCGTGACTCATCCAGACTTGAGAGGCGGAAGTAACTCCGCGCAGGATCTGGCTCTCCTCCACGATCTCTAATGTAGCTGGACCGTATTGTCGGTCTTCTGCCGACTGAACGCTCCCACCCATTTTGTGGGCGAGGAGTTGCATTCCGTAGCAGATGCCGAGCACTGGTCTAGGAAAGCTGTAGACTTCTTCGTCGGGGTGGGGCGAGTTTGTATCGAAAACCGAGTCAGGCCCCCCGGAGAGAATGATGCCTCGAGGGTCGCGCCGCTCAATCTCGGAGGGATCGACGTGATATGGGAGGATCTCGCAGAATACCCCCGCCTCGCGGATCCGTCGTGAGATGAGTTGCGTATACTGGGAGCCAAAGTCGAGGACAACAATGGTCTCGTGGGAATCGGACATTCCCACGAGACCATTGTTGTCCTCGACTTCGGATCCGTCGTGCGATGAGTTGCGTATACTGGGAGCCAAAGTCGAGGACAACAATGGGCTCGTGGGAATCGGACATTCGCTGCCTTCACCGGCAAGGCGCCGCTTCTAACAAGGTCTCAGGAAACTCGTGGCTTGCCTCTCACGGAGGGCCGAAGTATAGCACGGTGAGACGACTTGGCAAGCCAGTCGAGAGACGGCCGACGGGCTCCCTCCCGACCAGTACTGGAACTCCTCCTGCAGGCCTCTCAAGAGTATGCTAGACACATGGGTCCGTGCCGTCGTTTTGGGAACCCTACAGGGAGTTACAGAGTTCCTTCCCATCAGCAGTTCGGCCCATCTCCTGATCCTGCCCTGGCTCCTCGGGTGGGAGCCAGGAGGCTTGACTTTTGACATCTTTCTGCACGGGGGCACCCTGCTGGCTCTGCTGGTTTACTTCCGGGGCGCCCTGGGAGCTCTGGGCAGGGCAATCCTTTTCCCTGCAGCCCGGCTTGGCCGATGGGGCCACCTGCTTCTCCCGCTGCTGGCCGGAACTCTTCCCATACTCGTTTTAGGGCTGCTGTTTATCGTTGTGGACATCGGGCGGTTTCGAACACCTCAGGTAAGCGCTTTCAACCTGGCACTTTTTGGAATTATCCTTTGGGTTGCCGATCGGGTGGGCACGAAGAAGAGCTCCATCTGGTCGTTGTCCGCGACCCAGGGATTCCTGATCGGAATTGCCCAAGCCCTGGCCCTCATGCCTGGAGTCAGCCGTTCCGGAGTTACCATTACTGCGGCCCTGCTGCTGGGGCTCTCCCGTCCGGAGGCCGCCCGGTTTTCGTTTCTCCTGGGAATCCCTACCATCAGCATAGCGACAGGCGGAAAGCTCCTCGAGCTACTTGCCAGCGACACTGGGAAGACTTCGTTCTGGAACATCGAGTACCTGCTGGGCATCCTGTCTGCATTCGTGGTTGGGTTGCTCTCCATTCGCTTCTTGCTCCGCCTCCTCGAGACTCGCACTGTGACAGGTTTCGTGGCCTATCGCCTGCTTCTTTCTGCTGTCCTGATGGCCTGGCTTGTGAGTCAGTCCTAGGAACCCGTGGCTGAGAGTCACGCGCGGTTGCGCACCAGGGAACTGCATTGGGCAGCCAGGCAGACGAAGGAATTAATGCCTCGTACTCACTGCTGCCAAGAACGTGGCCAGTTGGGCTTTCACCGCGGGTGCCTAGCTCGTTCCGGCTTTGCGTGTGGATGCAACGCCAGTGCAGAAGCAGGTTTTAGGTTGCCACAGGGAAGGGAATTATTAGACCCGCTACCGGCTGGCAGTAGTGTATCATTTTCCTAGAGTGCTCCATCCAGCCGCAACACATCACGCGAGAAGGCCCAATCGCCTGATCCTGGTTTTTATAGTGGCACTCTTGTTCCCTTCGCCCGTCTATAGTGCGGGAGAGGACGAGAAGAAGGCGTCCGCAAGGTCTGTTCAGAACCCTATTCTTCGATCCTATTTCAGAGATCAATTTCTTGCAGTGCACGCGGGTGAACCATTATTAACCAGAGCTTCGAACTTTTCCCAGACGTTTGTGGACCGTCAAATCGAAATCCTTCTCGCTCGCCTCGAACGAAAGCTGATCACTCTGCAGAAATCGCTTGATGACTTGGCAGGCTTACGGGAGCAGCTAGTTCAAGGTGGAGAGGTGGACAAGAAGTTTCAGCTCAGCTGGAAACAGAGCACGCGGCAGATTTCTCAAAGCAGCGACTCTCTGCACGGTATTTTGTCCCCCATCTTTTTCCAACTGCCGGACCACGACAATTTCAGAGCACGGATCATTCAAGGCCCCGGGAACCTCTTTTACAGATACGAAATCCGATACTTGAGACGACAGGGTGAATCGGCAGCCCGCATCATCCGCTCCTACTTCTTCGACCACGACTCTACCGTCCACTTAAACGATCTTCGTTACACCAACATGTTGATCTTCCTCTACCATGCCCGCCAGATGGCCCGGGTCCTCCAAAAGGAGCTCTTGTAGTCTGCTTGAAAGTTCCAGGTCAAAAGTTGAAGCTTCCGGGGGTTTTCCAGATTGCACCACGAACTTGTGCCTCCGGTCGCCTCTTCCAACCCGGTTTTGCACTACGCCATCCCTTCATTGACCCGAACGAGTTAGATTATTCTTCACAAAGGACTTGAATTAAATACGCTTATCTTACTTCTGAAACTGGGATTATTATCCATACCTCTGCCCGAATCCCTTCCAGGTCAAACCAGAGCACTTTTTTATGCCGAAATTCACGCACCATCTTTTCATCTGTGGAAACCAGCGACCCGACGCTCATCCCCGAGGTTGCTGTGATCCAGAAGGTGGGGAGCGCCTCCGCGCAGCCTTCAAGAAGGAAATTCGGAACCGTGGCATGCGTTCCTCCAGCCGCGCTAATCGCAGCGGCTGTCTTGATCAGTGCGAGCACGGGCCCTGTGTAGTGGTTTACCCTGGGTCGTTCTGGTATGGCGGCGTTCAGCTAAGTGACGTGAAGGAAATCGTGGAACGGCATCTCCTTGCCGGCGAACCTGTGCAGCGTCTACTCATCCCCGAGAATTGCATCAACAACCCTGACTGCCCGCACCGCCGCCCCTTGGCAAACCGCATTCGGACCTGGAAGGAAGTCAAAAAACCGCGGGCTTAAGCTGATTTAAAGGAAAAGGGAAGCAAAATCAATCCGCGGAATTGGCGGGCACCCAAAACTTCTCAAAAGAACGTCGCATAAGTAATATTATGTTAAGTATTGGCTCCTTGACCACCTGTCTGGATAAGTCAGCCGGCCGAGAGACAACAATCCTCTTAAGGCTGTTTACTACCCAATCTCTAGGGATTAAGGGCCTCCGTGAGCTCCCAGGGATCTCACTAGGATCTACAATTCGTACTTTCCGAGGTCCTCAGGATGCAGGTTCTCGAGCCACTCCCGCACGTCCTTGGGGTCGAGTTCCTTCCGGTCCAACGCCAGGCTCCGACTGTTTTTAATCACCTGTTCGGTGACGAAAATCGGGGCGTCCGTGCGGAGCGCCAGAGCAATTGCATCGCTGGGTCGACTGTCGAGCGTGGTGGGCTGACCGTCCAGGTCCATGTGAATCATTGCAAAAAAAGTATTCTCATTGAGTTCCGTGACGACGATTTTTTTGATTTCGGCGCCTAAATGGACGAGGGCATTCTTGAGAAGATCATGGGTCATGGGGCGTGGAGTGTCGACCCTTTCGATCTGAAGCGCGATGGCGTTGGCCTCAAAGATGCCGACCCAGATGGGGAGCAGGATTGTGCCCTCCAGGTCCTGCAAAATCACGATTGGAGAGTTCGTCGCAGGATCCATCATGAGACCTTTGATCTTGAATTCCTTTTCCATATTTCCCTTTGTCCTTGTGGATCAGACACCAATGTCTGTTATCTGCTCTCCTTTGAGACTGTTTGGTCCCGCAGCCGAGATGAGGACCCGAACCAGGGATCCCGGCTTTTCACGACTAGAAAAGTTGACGACCCGGTTGGTTGTCGTCCGGCCGAAGAGATTAGTTCCATCTCTGGCTATTCCTTCGATCAGAACCGGAAAAACGCGGCCTAGATAGCGCTCCTGATTCAACCGCAACTGAATTCCCTTCTGAAGCCGCTGAAGCATCATCAGCCGGCGAGTCTTTTCAAGCTCCACGACATCATCCTTCCATTGCCCTGCTTCCGTCCGGGGCCGCGGAGAGTACTTGAAGGAAAACATGGATTCAAACCCCACAGTTTCGACCAGCCTCAAGGTGCTCTGAAAGTCTTCCTCATCTTCTCCAGGGAATCCTACGATGATGTCGGTCGAAAGGGCCACCGGCCGGCCACACGTTTTGAATTTTTCCACGAGTTCGAGAAACTTCCCAGTCGTGTACTGCCGGCGCATCCTTCGCAATACACCATCCGATCCGGACTGGAGAGGCAGATGGACCTGGTTGCAGATCACGTTCGATGCGCCGATCACGGCAACCGTTTCATCGTCGAACTCCCGGGGATTAGGTGAGGTGAAGCGCAGTCGCTGCAGTCCTTCGATACTAGCTAAATCGCTTAGCAGCCTTGCAAATCGGTACCTTGGGCTGTCCGGGTTCCGGTAGGCGTTGACAGTCTGCCCAAGCAGCAGGATCTCCACGTAGCCGCTTTCTATTGCGCACCTCGCCTCCTCCAGAATTCGTTCTGCCGGACGGTTGCGTTCACGACCCCGGGTGAACGGTACGATGCAGAAGCTACAGTGTTTGTTGCAGCCCTCCATGATGGTGATGTTGGCCCGAAATCCATTGCTGCGGACTGGATTGTTCATTTCTACGGGGACCACATCTTCGAGAAAACTCGTCTTGACCCGCGCAGTCGCTCTGGAGCTGAGGGGCCCCAGTTCAATCTCGTCCAGCAGATCGGGAATTGTGTGGTAGAGATGGGTTCCCACGACGAGGTCCACAAACGGTGCTTTGCGAGCTATCTCGGTGCCCTCCTGCTGCGCAACGCAACCTACGACGCCAATGAGAAAGCCGGATTTCCGGGCCTTGTGATGACGTATTTCTCCGAGTCGACTGTACACCTTCTGGGCAGCTTTCTCGCGGACACTGCAGGTGTTGAGAAGCACGAGGTCGGCCTCTTTTGCAGACCCGACCGGCACCATGCCGCGATGACAGAGCAGCCCGCTGATCTTCTCAGAATCGTGCTCGTTCATCTGGCAGCCAAAGGTCTCGATGAAAAAGTTGCGCGCTCTCATGGTTCTCCACCGCAGCCCCTCATGATGCCCCGAATCCGGATGCAGCGCCTATAAAGAGCAGCCCTGAAATTTTAACTTATTGTAGAATTCGACGTCGCCTTCCCTTTTTCAATAAGTGAACAGCTGAAGTCCCACGGGCGGGCGTGGCAGGCGTCGCTCACCATGGGTTGCTATGGTATCTCAGTGGCGTTCTCGCGTACAATACAGGTTACGTGGCGGTCCGGTGAATGGTAACTCTTCAAGCATTCGGGAACCTCTGGTCTCTCATCTCCAACAGCGGCTTTGTTGCGCAGCTGGTGCTCCTTGTTTTGCTCGGTTTCTCCATCCTGTCCTGGGGCGTCACCTATAGAAAATTCCGTCTGTTTCGAGAGGCTAGAAAGCAGTCCCAGGCCTTTCATTCCCTCTTTCGATCCGCCTCCAGCCTCTCGGCTATCGAGGATGACTGTGAACACTTCCCTAGATCGCCTTTGGCCGGATTATTTAGAGCTGCCTACTTTGAGTTGCAGCAGGAGATGGAGGCCCGGGCCGAGGCTTCCCAAGTGCGCAACTGGAACGGGATTGAGCGCGCCATGCAACGTGCGTCCCAGATCGAGATGACGGCCCTGGAGGACTCTCTGACCTGGCTGGCCACGACCGCGGCCGTAACGCCCTTCATCGGTCTGTTCGGAACTGTGATTGGAATCATCAATGCCTTTCAGGGCCTGGGCGCAGGGTCTACAACTACCATCCAGGCCGTGGCTCCGGGCATTAGTGAAGCACTCGTCGCTACGGCCGCAGGACTGTTTGCGGCGATCCCGGCTCTAATCGCCTACAATCAGTTTCTGGGGGCCCTAAAAGTGTTTGGAACTGAGATGGAAGATTTTTCAATTGAACTTCTTAACCTCCTGGAACGGAGCTTTGGTAGCTAGCTACTTTGGAGAGAATATAAAGGAGAACAAGGATGGCTTTTGGAGCCTCGCTCGGTACGCAAACCTCGCTCTCCGAAATCAACGTGACACCTCTGGTCGATGTGATGCTGGTCCTGCTCATCATTTTCATGGTGACCGCCCCGATTCTTCAGACCGGGGTCGAAGTAAATCTGCCTCAGACCCGTAGTGTCAAAACAGTCGACCCCGAGAACTTAGCCGTAGTGACGATCGGTCGCGAGGAGATCCTTTACTACCGCTCGGAGCCGATCAATTTCAGCTTTTTGGGCGATCGCCTCCGGGAAGACGTCGCTGAACGCGGCGCGTTAATCTATGTACGGGCCGATGAAGATGTCCGCGTGAAAACACTGTTTCAGGTTCTGGACGAAATTCGGGTGTCCGGATTCGAAAACGTTTCTCTGGTGACCAGGCCCCTGCAATCGTCCTCTGCCGACCTTAGAACTCCTTAGTCTGTTAGGACTTAGTTCCATGCAAAACACGACCCTTCGTCCCCACATCCGCGAGCAGAACGGAAGGCGGCCCCTGCTTGTTTCGGTGACGGCGCATCTGGCTCTTCTGGCAACCATTACGCTGGGCTCTACTCTTTGCCAACCCGGTCTTGACCTGGAAGCCGGAGATTCACGGCTTCCAGGCGGAGCCCGGGCTTTTCCGGTATCTCTTACGGCTGAACTCACCGGTGGCACCGGCAACGTCGCTCCTGCCCTCACACCTGCTCCCGAAGCCGTCAAGCCCCCTCCGCCTCGCGAAGAGCCACAGCCGGTGGCGGAACTCCCGAAATTCGCAGACCCCCACGAGGACTTGCTCCGGAAATCAAAAGACGCCCCAACACCGACTAAGCCCCAATACACCCAGGATCCTACGCCCGGAGCAATTCCGGGGAAGGCTAGGCCGGGAGTCGGCGGGTCACGGGGAGGAGCGGCGCGTCTCGGCACGCGAGACCGCACAGGGACTGGCCTGCGCATCGGCTCGGGCGGGGGGCGCGGTGCAGTACCAGCCTGGTACGTGCGCCAGCTGGAACAACGCATCGCCATAAACTGGCTGCGGGCCTCTCTAGGAGGTGTCACGGCTCGAGTCGTCACCAGAATCAGCTTTACGATCGCGCCCAATGGTCAAATCCAGAATGTTCAAATAGTAGAGTCCAGCAGAAACCGGGGTGTCGACCGCGCGGCCCTGAGAGCTATCCGAGCTAGCAGTCCTCTTGCCCCTCTCCCGATAGAGGTTCGCGGCCGGCTCGTCGAATTTGTCGCTTACTTCGAGTATCCCCCAACATAGAGCACGCTAAGCGGATGAAACTCCAACAGATCGTTCCCCAACTGATTCTGGTCACTCTCATCCCGATTACGGGCACTTCCCAGGACGAACGTGTGTCCCTGATCATCGACTCGCCGGTGGTTACCAAGCTTGGGGTCTCCCCATACTATCCACGGACGGCCTCCAGCCCTGAAACCGAGGAAGCTCTCCAGATCTTCAACAACGTCCTGCAAGACGACCTGCAGTTTTCCGGCTTTTTCGAGATTCCCTCCCCCTCCTTCTATCCGCCCGGCCAGGCCAAGCTCCCCCAGGAAGTTGATTTCGACCAGTGGGATACGGCTCCCGTGGATCCCGATTATCTGACCTTTGGAAATCTCCAGGTGTACCCAAGCGGCGTCGTCGTGGAGGCGTTCGTGTACGATGCCAAGACCCGGGAACAGTTGTTGGGTCGTCGCTACACCGTGAGTGAGACCGGTCCCATCAGACGGGTAGCCCATCAGATCGCCGATCAAATCGTGTTCCAGCTTTCCTCGGGAAGCAGTCGCGGGGTCTCCCAGACCCAGATCGCGTTCTCCTCGCTGAAAGGAAACAGCAAGGAGATCTATGTCATGGACTATGACGGGGCCAATGTCCGGACGATCACTGCTAACGGGGGACTAAACAAGTTTCCGGAATGGGCCATTGACAACAGCAAACTTGTTTTTATTACCAAGCTTCCACGCAAAGCCAGCTGGGAGCTCTGGATACAGGATCTCAGCGGGGGCCGCACCGTGATTCCTACTCCTACCTCTTACGTTTCTTCTCCGGCACTCTCTCCGGACGGTTTACAAGTGGTATTCTCGGCCCGTTCCCTAAATAGAGTAGACTCCGACATCTTTATCTCCAATCTGGATGGAAGCAGACGCCGTAGGCTGACCAACCATTCCGCCATCGATACTTCGCCAGCCTGGAGTCCAACTGGCCAGCAGATCGCTTTCGTCTCCGACCGCTCGGGAACCCCCCAGCTCTGGATGATGGACGTGGATGGATCGAACATTCGGAGGCTGGTGGACCAGGGCGGACACTGCGACAGCCCCTCCTGGTCACCGGATGGACGGTACCTTCTCTATTCCTGGCAGGCGCCCAAGCGTTCCAAGCACGACATCTTTGTGATAGAAGCTATTAGCGGAGACATTGTACAGCTGACCTCGAACCGGGGAAGTAATGAAAACCCCCACTGGTCCCCGGATGGGCACCACATTGCCTTTCAGAGCGATCGAAGCGGCTCTAAACAGGTTTTTATGATGAACTTGAACGGGAACAACTTAAGGCAGCTGACCTTGTATGGTATAAACGAGAGTCCCAGTTGGTCTTCAAACATGAGTAACGTACGTTAGGTCAAAAACCCTTTGTTCTCAGGGAGTCATTTCAAAATGCGAAGCCAATTCTGTAAATTGTGCCTTGTTTTTCTTTTTATCACGGTTTCAGGATGTCAGCCAAAACCAGATCCGGTGCCGCCCGCCCTCCCGGAGCCCCCAGAGGTCGTCGAGCCTGTTGAGGAGGTGAGTCCCCTTCCCACGGTTTCTCTGTTGGCCACACCAGGCACCATTGACCTGGGCGAGCAGACTACCTTGAGCTGGAATTCGGAGAACGGGACATCGCTGGTAATCGACAATGGAATCGGCAACGTCCGGCCTTCCGGGGAAATTGTAGTCAGTCCCTCTCAATCGACCACCTACACGGCTATCGTGATGGGGCCAGGAGGAGAGGCCCGCGCCAGCAGCCGTGTGACAGTCCTCGAGGCCCGGACGGATGACGTCGTGAAACCCGATGCAGAGGTGCTCCGAGACCTAATTCGTCAGAACAAGGTGAAACTGGTGTTCTTCGCCTACGATAAAGCCCAGTTGTCGGCCGGGGCCAAAGCCACGTTGCAACAAAACGCTCTTATTTTCAGAGAGTATCCCAACGTGAAGCTGATCGTAGAAGGACACTGTGACGAGCGGGGCTCGGAAGAATACAACCTGGCCTTAGGTGATCGGCGTGCCATCGCGGTTCGAGACTACCTCAGCCAGCTTGGCGTCAAACCAGGACGTATGCAGTCGGTCTCATTTGGCGAGGAGCGGCCAGCGGACACCCGCGGAAACGAAGAAGCATTTGCTCGCAACCGGCGTGCCGAGTTCAGCCTGCCCTGAGTCGCTCGTCAGGGCCAGAGATCTGAAGGCTCGAGACCACGTTCAGGGGCCTGTTTCTGCCGGTGGCCTTATTACGTTTGACTGAGGAGCTTTCTCGTACTCCCCCTTGCGTTGGATTCTCATCACCCGGGGGCCATTCGAATCCAGGTGAATCTGGAGCACTCGCGAGTTGACCCGGTCGGGGTTTGAACCTGGTCTGATCCGTTCGCTAGAATGTTGGTGTGGAGGCCCGATGAAGAAGACCCTGGCACTCATACTCTCCCTGCTCTTCCTGATCACCGGTCCGGCATTTTCTGGGACCAAGGAGGAAGTCATTCGCCTTCAGAGTGACGTTCTGCAGCTTCAGAACCTGGTGAGGACCCTCCAGAAGAGTTTCGACGACAACCATGGCTCCAACCAGAGCTTGCTGGAACAGCTGAATGATCAGGTGGCGACGACGAATCGACTTCTCCAGGATATGGTGGGTGCGATCCGCGCCCAGAAAGGCGCGACCGCAAAGGTGGTGGCCGAGCTTCACGATGAGATGCAGAACATCACGATTAAGCTAGACGATACCAACAACAGGGTGGCGTCTCTGCACCGCAAGCTAGAGGAGAGCCAGACCCGAACCCAGGCACTTCGAATTCCTTCCCCCGTTGTCGGTACCGACCCTAAACCCGACCAGGTTTACCACCTTGCTTACAACGACTACGTGGCAGGCAATTACGAGCTAGCCGTCACCGGCTTTCGCGATTTCCTAAGCCACTACTCGGAGAGTGAATACGCCGACAACGCGGCATTCTATCTGGCTATCTGTCATCAGATGCAGGGTCGGCATGAGCAGTCTATTCAGGTATTCGACGAAGTGCTCAACATGTACCCGCAGTCCGACATGGCTCCCAGTGCCTATTACAAAAAGGCCACGACCCAGATGGAGTTGCAGGAAAACGACGAGGCAATTCAAACGCTCTCCCGGCTCATCAGCCTATATCCCGATTCCCAAGAGTCCGAACTAGCCAAGCGGGAGCTGGACAGCCTGGGCGTCGAAGTCAACCAGGCCAAGGGCCAACGACCCAACTAATCCGCTTCTCGAGTTTCAGGTTCGGGATTCTACGTCCTGAGTGAGTTACAGCGCGTCTTTCAGACACCCTGGAAACATTGGAACCTGAAATTCAGAAAGGAATATCGTCGTCTGTGATCCCGACTTCCATGTCATTCGCTGATTCAGGGCCCTTTGTTTCCGCCGGAACGGTCTGGCCTACAGGCGTTTCCCCGTCGCGTCTTCCCCCCAGCATCTTCATGTCCGAGGCTACAACTTCAGTGGTGCGACGCTGGTTTCCGTCCTTGTCCTCCCAGTCCCTAGTCTGCAAGCGCCCCTCGATAAAGACCAGTCGGCCCTTGGTCAGATACTGGTTACAGATTTCGGCCAGCTTGCTCCACACCACGACGTTGTGCCACTCCGTTTTCTTCTGAGTCTCACCACCCTTGCCCCAGCGCTCATCCGTGGCCAGCGAAAAGTTTGCGACCGGGGTTCCAGACGCTGTATATCGCAACTCTGGGTCGCGCCCTAGCCTGCCCACCAGAATGACTTTATTCACCATTGTTGCTTTAACCTCCTGAGAAAATAGCTTTTCTCTATATATAACGTCCTACTCTGAATAAATGCGAAGCGAAAAGCAGGACAGCCGCGCTTCGCCGCCCTGTCCGCATCCTTTACCCTGCAATTGTGGGGCGCTGACTAACTTGTTGCGTTACCTCGAAACACTCCCGATGTTCTGGCCGTCGGACGTCTCGCTGGGCCCAAGAATCCGAATGCCAGCGGGGAGCCTTTGCGAACAGCTAGAAACGTATTCGCTTTGTCCCTCCGTCCCGTCCGACCAGGTCGATAAGACTCTCTCTCTTTCGCTGCTTCCGGTAGGAAATGAGCTTGACTTTCTCACCCGGTCGCTTGTCCTGAAATGCACGGAGAATGTCCCAGCGGTCCCGTACCCTTTGTCCGTCAATCTCGACGATGATGTCTCCGCCGAGGTAGATGATTGAATTTCCGTAGACCACCCTTCGATCACCTCCCCGGAGACGGGCCAAGTCGGCCGTGCTTCCTTCTTCAACTCTCTCGACGAGAAAGCCCTCTGACACCGGCGCATCCAGCGCTTCTGCCAGGCGGGATGTGAGTGCTCGTCCCCGCACGCCAAACCAGGGCCGTACCACCTCTCCGTGTTCGATCAAATCGGGAAGTACTCTGGCCAGCGTATCCACAGGGATCGCGAATCCGATCCCGGCGCTATCCCCTGACCTGGAAAAAATCGCTGTATTGATCCCAATGATCTCACCTCGCGTATTCAAGAGCGGGCCTCCGCTGTTGCCGGGGTTAATGGCAGCGTCGGTCTGAATGACGTTCTCCACAAATCCCCGCTCGGTCCTTAGACTTCGTCCTGTCGAAGAAATGATGCCCGTCGTCAGAGTATTTTCCAATCCGAAGGGATTACCGATTGCCAGAACGTTTTGGCCCACTCTCAAGCCATCACTCTCACCCAGGCGAGCGTGTCCGCATCCTGTGTCGGGACACTTTATTTTTAAAACTGCTAGGTCGTTGGCAGGATCGCTACCCACCTTCTCCGCTTCCAGAGTCGTCTTGTCGTGCAGCGTCACTTCCAGGTGCTTGGCACCTTCTACCACGTGGTAGTTGGTAACGATGTGACCCTCGCCGTCAATCAGAATGCCGCTTCCGATTCCGCGGCGAGGAATAATATCGAAGAACCAGTTGTATTCAATGGAGGTACTGGTGATGTTCACCACAGCGGGCGAAACCCTGTCATAGATCTCGATATTGATCTGCTCTGCCTCGCTGAGGTCAGAGAGAGGAAGGGCCTCGGAGAGGAGGGGCCTTGTCAGGGCCAAGGCCGGAGGCGGGGCCGACCAATCATACATAAAGACGGTCACTGCCGACGAGATTGTGCTGCAAATCAAAATCGTCATCCAAAAATCCCGTCGCTTCATTTTGACCTTCCCTTTTGCCCTACCGGATGCAGGGTCTCAAACCTACCGTACTAACGGATTGTTGCATAAAAAAGACTGTTAAAAAGCAGTTTGTACGTTACTCGTGTCTGAGCTCGAAACTGAGAGCGAAATCCAATGAAGATGATTCGGCCCTTCGCCACGGGAACCTCAAACACTGCCTGGCGGCCGTGCAAGTACCGCTCTCCGTCAATCCAGCCACTGAGGAGAAGATCCTCAGCCGCGTAGGAGGCGATGGACACAGCCGTTTTTGTTTCAAAGGCCGGATTCCTCACGAACATTGCAGCACTTGTTTCTGACATACCATAGCCGACCGGGTGTCTTGGGTTGACTCGGATCCGCAGCAGCGAACCAGGAACGGAAAAGTCACTTCTTGGCAAATCGCGGGTTACTTCGGTGATTCCCAGATCCCACTCTCTCACGGGGAGCTCTCCGGAATCGCCCAGAAAAACCAGTGTACCGCCTTGCTCGGCAAAGCGTCTAAGACTTGCTAACCCTTCCTGGCCAATTCCTCCCCTGAATTCCTGGGGATAGGGCTCGGAAAGCCCCTCCTTTATTTCCCTCGGCGACTGGTTCGAGAAAAGGATCACGTCGAGGTTCTGAAGTGTACCCGCGCGAATGTCCCTGTCCCTGAGAGTCCTGTACGAGAATTCGTACTGCTCCAGGATCCAGCGCGTCCATCCTTCGTCCTTCGACGGGGCATAACTCTTATAAAGGCCGATGCCCGGTTCGCGAATCCTCTGCCAGGCCAGCTGCGGCCGTTTCTCGACCTGATGAACCTGGAGGGGCAGGTTCTCCAGAAGCTCATGCAATTTGTCCCGAGTTCCCTCACCGACCTTGGCCATCAGGGTTCCGACTGGAAATGGAAGGTCGTCAACCCGGAATCCGTAGGTAGCCCAGTCGAGACGGTGTCCTCCACGCAGTAAGCGATTTGCGAGCTTGGCAAAGGCATTGTTCTGATGGGAAAATAGCCAGTACTTGCCAGCTCCTGAGCGGGTACCTGAGGGTCTTGTCGTAGAGTCGAGACGGCTTACGCGCAGGTTAGTCGGTGCGTCGACTCGATATACTTCCACGCCCAGCTGCGTGCCCAGGGTTTGAGCCGTTACATCGTAGGGGCGCTTGAGTGGTCCCCCTGGGTATACTCTCAACTCTGGATAATCCTGAACCTCGAGCATGGTCTTGGCGAATGATCCATAGGGCTGCTGGAGGAAAACTATCCAGGCTCCCCTCTCCAACCCGGCGCCGCTCTCCCCACAAAAAGGTGGTGAAGAACAAACCCGTGCCTGGACTGGAACGCTCTCCTCAATCCGGTGGAACTCGACCATTCCGAACTCCAGAGTCTCGAGAAGGTCGTAAAGGCTTTCCGGGTCTCTCTGTTGAGCCGGGATCACAAAAGCGTAAGGACTGGACCGCTGAATGTTGTTGAGTCCGATTTGGAAAAAATTGCGCAGCCAGCGGGTACGGTTTCTTGCCCCATGGAGAAGGCATGCATGCAGTGCCACCTTCTGATCCTCAACGATATCCCGGAGCCGCCATTCACCACCCGGCCACGGGTCTGGAAAGTTCCAGCTTGCCTTGGATGCGTGGTAGTTACGGCCCTGACCCAGGTCCCCCGCAGACACCGTCCGTGGAGTGGCCAGCCGGGCTGATGCCGACTCGGAAAGCAGGCGTACTCCGGCATGATAGTGCTGATACGCCCGGGCCGGTGTAAAAGCGTCGTAGATCGCGTTGGTGACCACCCCTTTGCGGCCTGACGCTACCAGGGCAGAAAACATGAATCCACCTATATCAATGATCTGAGCCTGAATGAGTGGATCAACGTTGGGGTCGATCGGATCGATAAAGGGGGGGACGAAGATGCGGGCGGAGTTGGATCCCATCTGGTGCACGTCATAGACGATCTGTGGGTGCCACCGGTTATGTATCTGCGCGACGGCGATGCGGGTTTCCTTCTGCGTGAACATGTACCAGTCGCGGTTGTTGTCGTGACCCACGTATTTCTGGTAGAGCCTCGGTGGATGGAGTCCCTCGGCAGCTGTGCCCAAAGTGTTTCGATACCAGTTCACAACGATGTCCACGCCGTCGGGATTCAGAGAGGGCACGAAAAGGAAGATTACATTCTCCAGAATCTCCCGAGTTTCTTCGTCATTCCGGAATGCCATCTCCCAAGCAAACTCCATGCTCATCTGGGAGGACGCCACTTCGGTGGAATGGATCCCACAGGTGATTAGCACGACGGTCTTCCCCTCCCGAATCAGTTGTTCAGAACCTTGTTGCAGCTTTCGGGGATCGGCCAGACGCTCTTGAATCCTACGGTAGTGGTCCAGGCGGGCGAGATTCTCCTTGCTGCTTATGGTAGCCAGAAGAAAGGGCTTGTCTTCGGTTGTGCGACCCAGTTCCCGCACCAAAACACGATTGCTTTGCCGGGCCAGCAAGTCAAAATAGGAGGAAATCTGCTGCCAGTCGGCCAGTTTCCGGTCTGCTCCCACCGGGAACCCTAGAAATTCGTGGGGTGTCGTAATTTCCCCCGCGGACAGCACAGTCGCCACCATAAGGAGAATCAGGATAGCCACTACTGCTCTCATCACACCTCTACACATTATTCTACGCCGCGCGTTGATACCAAACCAACAAAGGGGAGAGGAACTCTCATTGCCGCCGGGTTCCTCTCGTGTTCCACGCTTGTGCAAGCGAAGAGAAGTTCAAACAGACTCCGGCTCGCTTACAAGAAGGAAGAAGACCAGGCTCGCAGTCAAAGTCAATCCCGCAGTCAGGGCCACCACTCCCGGAAACCCTCTCCACGCGAAGAGATAGGAGGCTACCAGCACAGAGCAGGAAATACCCAGTTGAGAGAAACCATTGCGCAGACCCAGAAACGCTCCTCTGCAAGTGGGTCCCGACAGCTCCGTCTGCACCGCTTGAAGAGCGGTCTGCCGGGCAGCTGCCAGCAGCATGAGGCAAGCAAACAGGACAAAGAGGCGGACACCCCAGCCTGTAGCCGCAACCACAACAAGGGGAATAACCAGGAGGGTGTTTGCAAACAGGAATACGAGCCGCTTGGAAAACCAATCGCTCAGCCAGCCTGCAACGGGTGCACCCAGAACAGCGGATGCACCCGTCGCCATGAGCAGCAGGGTTATCTGCCCGACGGTCAGCCCCAGACCGGAAAGAAACGCCAAAAAAGCCAGGGTCGCTCCGGAGGTGAGAAATGAAACCAACAGAGAGCCCCTCATTCCGGGATCTTTCCAGAAGATTCGGTAGGACACCCACCCCTCTGATCTCCTCCTACTATTCCTTTGTCCGGAAGGAAAAGCCAGCAGCGAGAATAGGAGCGCCAGAAGTGCCAGAACGACAATCCCCAGAAAGCCGGCCTGCCAGCGAAAGCGCTCCGCCATTTGCACGCTGATCGGAATACCGAAAATGAGAGCGGCAAAATGGGCGCTCAGAAGCACACCCACCGCACGTCCCCGTTTTCGGTAGGAAAACCAGTCACCGACCAAGGCTGATGCGGAAACCGAGAGAACACCACCGGCAATTCCGGCTGCACCACGCAGAACCAGCAGCTCCCGAAAGGAACCACAGAACTGTGTCGCGATCGATGTGCCTGCCAGCAGGAGGATTCCGGCACGCAGAAAGCCCAGCCGGCCTTTCCCGTCACTAAGTGGGCCCAAAACCAGGTTGGCGGCCGTTGCCGTCAGGGCATACACGCTAAACAGCAAGCCCAGAGCCGACACATCGGTAGCCAGGTCCTCTCTTAGGCGGGGTAGCAGCGGTATCAGCAGCTGATTATCGACAGTAGCGGTAAAGAGAATCACATAGAGACCAGTCAGGACGGCACCGGACCGATTGGAAACTAGGGACATGATCTCGCGGGTACCTTCTTCATTTGCCCGGTCATGAGCAAATCGGCCTCAACTGGATTCCTGTAACAGATATTCTGCTTCCTCACCACTCTGAATCCCCCGGATAGCTCTCAGACAGAGATCCTCCAAACACTGGGTTTTGTTCAGCTACCTCTCCTCCCCATGAGCGCATCCGACGGGCGGATGTAATTCGCCTGGATTTCCGCCACCGGGCCGGCCTCCCCAGCCCTGGCCGCGGCCAACCGGATCAGGGAGGACAAGAGCGGTGGTTGCTCCACCAACACCCAACCCGGTGGATGGGACTTACGAATCAGGTCCCTCCAGGCAACCGCTCCGCTTCCGACGAACAAAGGATTCATCTCTGTAGGAATTTTCTTTAGCCAGGCCTCCGGTTCGCTGACCTGCTCTTTAACCTGGACCTGAGCTATCCCGTCCGTCCACGAGTAAACCGCACCAAAGATTTGATCACGTCTGGCATCCAGCACGGCAGCCACAGACCGAGCACACCCCTTGAAACTGTACGCAAGCGCCTCAAGGCTAGACACCCCCAGGCCCGGGATTTCATGGGCCTGACCGATGGCCTTGACCACAGCCAGGCCGATTCTCACACCGGTAAACGACCCGGGTCCCGTGGCCACAGCCAACAGATCGATCCCCTCCAGACTTCGTTTCAGCTGAGCCAGCAGAAACTCGGCCATTGGAATCAGGGTCTCGGAGTAGTGCTGTGGAGTGCGCATGAGAACAGCCCCCTCCACATCGCCGTCTTCCCCCAGGGCCACTCCGCCTAGATCTGTTGTCGTGTCGACAGCCAGTATTCTCATCGCTCCCAATCACAACAGCATACTGGCCGGGGCGTCGGGTTCCTAGTTCCTGCTGGTTGCCCAAGGTCTGTCCCTCTTCGGACCTTGGGCATTTTCTTGCCCTTACCTAGCCCTGGACCCTTCACCTACCTTATATAATCTAATACATCATATTATAATAATTAAACTATTATAAATAATCACCTAAATCTATTTTTTCTGTTAATTAATAGAACGAGATGGGGTCACCTTAAACTGCTAACATAAGAGTGAATATGGCATCCAACACCCCGATGATGCGGCAGTATCTCGAGATCAAGAAGCTCCATCCCGACAAGTTTCTTTTCTTCCGCCTGGGAGATTTCTACGAGATGTTTTTTGAGGACGCCATCAAGGCCTCGAGGGTCTTGGAAATCACACTCACGTCTCGCAATACCGACAAAGCCGGTAAGGCGATTCCCATGTGTGGCATTCCCTTCCATGCCATTGACAGGTATCTGAGCAAGCTTCTGAAGCGGGGCTACAAGGTGGCCATTTGTGAACAAACCGAAGATGCCCGTAAAGCCAGGGGGCTGGTGCGCCGTGAGGTAACGCGTGTGGTCACGCCAGGAACGACCGTTCAGGAGGGGGTCCTCGATGCGGGCGAGAACAACTATGTAGCCAGCCTTCTGGAGATGGAGGGATCGGTCGGAGCCGCTTTTCTGGATATTTCGACGGGAGAATTCTGGCTTAGTCAAGAAGACGGCCCCGGGGCCTGGCCAGCCACTTACAGCCATCTGACCCACTTCCGTCCTGCGGAACTCATTCTGCCTGAACAGTTTGCCGACCAGTACCTGTCGAAGATTCCAGGTGAGGTTCGCAGTGGGGTGGTGGACACCAGACAACCCGACTGGACATTTCACAGCGACTACAGCCGCCGGGCCCTTCTCGACCACTTCGGGGTGGCGACCCTGGAGTGTTTCGGGGTCAACGGCGAAGAGGCCGCGGTAGCGGCTGCCGGCGGCCTGCTGGGGTATGCGCAGCAGACGCAGAAGACCTCACTTTCCCACATCGTTTCGCTCCGGCTTTTTGACCCGGGACGTTACCTGGGATTGGATGAAGCCACGGTTTCGAACCTGGAGCTGGTCCGCGGCATTGACGGAAACCGGAAATGGACCCTGCTCGCAACTATTGACTTGACCCACACGGGGATGGGAGCTCGCCTTCTGCGCAGCCGGGTTTTACGACCTTCCATGGATCGTTCCGAGATCGACTCCCGCCTGGATGCGGTGGAAGAGCTGAATACCTCTAGCGTCTCCAGGGGAAGGTTGGGAACCCTACTCGACCAGGTGTACGATATCGAACGACTCCTGGGTCGCGTAACTCTGGAGACTGCCCATCCCAGAGACCTCTTGGCATTGGCCGCGTCGTTCTCTGTGCTTCCAGATCTTGCAACATCCCTGCGGCCTTTCGTGGCTCCACTCTTGCAGCCCTCTTTTGACTGTCTGGAAGATGTCCGCGAACTGCTCGAGAAGGCGATTGACCCGGATGCCCCCCTATCTCTCTTGGATGGCGGCGTGATCCGTTCCGGTTTTGATGGGAGGATCGACGACCTGAGAGAAATCGCTTCTTCGGGAAAGGGGTTTATCGCAGCGCTGGAAGCAAAGGAACGGGAACGAACCGGGATCTCCAGTCTTAAAGTTAAATACAACCGCGTCTTTGGCTATTTCATCGAAATCACAAAAGCCAACCTGGACCAGGTTCCAGAGCACTATACAAGAAAGCAGACTCTGGTCAATTCCGAGCGCTTCATCACGCCTGAATTGAAGGGATACGAAGAGAAGGTCCTGGGCGCCGAGGAAAAAATTCTGGAGGCGGAGAAAGAGGTTTTCCGAAAGGTTCGCGAACAGGTGGGCACGGAGGCGGTCAGGATTCAGGACACCGCCACGGCGCTGGCTTATCTGGACGTCCTTCTTTCCTTTTCGGAACTGGCTCAGACCCGGCGATATTCTCGCCCCGTCCTGGACGATTCCCGGGAAATGGACATTACGGGGGGATGGCATCCCGTTCTACAGCGGTTAACCGATGATCCGTTTGTTCCCAACAACCTTACCTGCAACGACACCTCCGACCAGCTCCTGATTCTGACCGGCCCCAATATGGGAGGAAAGTCGACCTACCTGCGCCAGAACGCGTTGATCGTGATTCTTGCTCAGATCGGTTCTTTCGTCCCTGCTAAAACAGCCCGTATTGGACTGGTGGACCGAATCTTTACCCGCGTTGGCGCGAGTGATAATCTGGCCCGCGGCCGGTCCACGTTCATGGTTGAAATGATCGAGACTGCTCATATTCTCAACACGGCGACGCCCAGAAGCTTCATCCTGCTCGACGAAGTTGGGCGAGGCACCGCCACCTTCGACGGGCTTTCTCTGGCGTGGTCGATTGCGGAGTTCCTTGTTACCAAGGGTGAGCGCCGGGCTCGAACCCTGTTTGCTACCCATTATCACGAGCTCACAAAGTTGGAATCTCTCTATGAAGGCGTCAAGAACTACCGGGTTACAGTTCGTCAGTCAAAGGGTGAGATCCTCTTCTTTCACCGTGTTTTGCCGGGTGTTGCCAGCCGCAGTTATGGAATTGAAGTGGCCCGTTTGGCCGGAATTCCCTCCACTGTCCTGGAGAGGGCGAGAGAGATTCTTTCTCGCCTGGAAAGCAAACAGCTGGACGTTTCGGGCAGAAAACAATCCAGCTCCACCCACCACGTCCTGGATGAGCTCCAGAAGCAGCTGTTTTGACTCTGGGAACCAGACTATCCACTTGGCTCATTGTGGGCGCTAGTTCGCCTCACTTTAGAATACCGTGGGGAAAGTCCAGCGGCTGCTCCCTCAGCCGCCTCTGATGGTTTCGCCCGCAGCGCTTCAGCACCCACCACAACTGGCAGGCTGAGATCGCTTCAGGTCTCCATGTACCGGCAGGAAGCGCAGTGCAGCTTGCAACGGCGCTCAAACATCCTTTGGCCGCAAACCGGGCATAAGGGACGCTTCGTACTCACAGCCCCAAGCCTAGCATCCTATGGTGAAAGGCGCGCGCATGGAACTTGGTACCCGCGATCTATAATGCACCCATGAACACAACAACCCCTACGATTGAGACCCACAGCGACTTTAGACTTGGACAACGAGTTGCAGAAAAGAGCCGGCTAAAGCCATTCCGTATTTTCTGGAGGAAACCCGGGTCAACCAAGATTATACGGATGCCTATTCCCAGTGGGCATTGCCCACTGGGAATTGATTTCCCGTTCACCGCTTCGGCTTGGCTTCCATTTCTTTGCCGGGATTCAACCTTTAACTTTTAACTCGCAAACTTAAGGTTTTCACCCGCCCACTATTTGAAGCGATAGACTAGCCGCCCGCGAGTGAGGTCGTAGGGGGACAGCTCGACCATAACTTTGTCCCCGCGAAGAATGCGAATAAAATAACGGCGCATTTTTCCCGATATATGGGCCAACACAACGTGCTCGTTTTCCAGCTCTACCTTGAACATGGCGTTGGGCAGGGCTTCAATAACCGTACCAGTGACCTCGATGGCGTCCGGTTTACCGCCCCTGGGGCCCTCAGTCGTCGTCTTTGCCAGGTTTCTCTTTCTCTTTTTTCTCTTCTTCCCCGCGCGCCAGCGTGGGCGATACGGTCGTCTGGGCATTCACTCTCCTTCGTGAAGTCGATCCAATCTTCCAGCAGGCTAGACCAGTCAACCCTCCAAGTAAAACCGCACAAATCGGGACCATAACAGGATTTATCGTCGATTTCCAGTTCTGAAAACAGAAAACCGATTCCTTGTTTTGTCGGCACTGTCCGATCAGGGTATCCTGCTAGCATTCTTATTGGTTTCTTGGATCCAGGCTGATAATGCGCTTTCTCCACACCGCAGACTGGCACGTCGGGAAAACCCTCCGCGGCCGCTCCCGCCTCGACGAGCAGGAAAGGGTTTTGGCCGAGATCCTGGAGATTTCCAGGCTCGAAGAGGTGGACTGCCTACTTGTCTCGGGTGATGTGTTCGACAGCTATGCTCCCTCAGCGGAGGCTGAGCGGATCGTCTTCGAGTTCCTGGCCGAAGTGATTGGGCGAGGCATGAAAGCGGTTCTGATCTCTGGCAACCACGATCATCCCAAGAGGCTGGAGGCCCTGGCCCGTCTGGTGGAACCTCTGGGGATTTTCATTCGCACACGTCTACATACAGGCACTCGAGAATCGGTTATTGAGGTTCCTAATGGATCCTACTCGGCCCGGATTTGTGTTCTACCCTTCATCCCACACTCTTCCCTAGTTCGGGCCAGGCACTTGTTCGAGGGACGCGGGGAGGACGTGAAGACCTACGAGGAAGCTATTGGGGCGCTTCTCATGAAGGACAGCTTCCGGTTCTCGGCTGATTCGGTCAATATCCTGGTGGGTCATCTCCATATCTCCAAGGCCCGGACCAGCGGCAGTGAGCGTTCTATTCACCTGGGTGCCCCCTACGAAGTCTCACCCCAGCATCTGCCGCCCAGATTCCACTACATCGCTCTAGGACACATTCACCAACCACAAGAGATTTCGGCTCCCTCTCCAACATTTTACGCCGGGTCTCCCTTGCAGCTTGATTTCGGGGAGCAGGGTCAGCAAAAGAGAGTCGTGGTCATTGAAGCCGACCCGGGCCAGGAGGCGGAATGCCGCAGCATTCCTCTGCACACGGGACGTCCGCTTTTTCAGCTGGAGGGGACCCTGCAGGAACTAAAGGACCTTCAAAGCTCAGTCTGCGACTCCTTCCTGAAGATTACCCTCGAAGCCCCATGCTATGAACCCGGTCAGGTGCGCAAGGTACGCGAGCTCTTCCCAGAAGCACTCGAGGTCCGTTTGGCTGCTGTACCGCCCGAAGAGGACGTGCGAGAGCGGCGAATAGGGAGGCTATCCCCTCAGGATATGTATCGCGAATTCTACAAGAGCCGGGAGCGTCCCACACCGCCACGCCGTCTGCTCCAGCTCTTCCACGAACTCTACGGGGAGGCCGTCGTTGAAACCGATTAGTCTTAGACTGGAAGGCTTCGCCTGCTTTCGTGACCGCACAGAGATCGATTTCTCAAGCCTCGACCTTTTTGCTATATCGGGTGTCACGGGGGCAGGCAAGACCTCCATTATCGACGCCATGACGTTTGCCCTCTACGGTGCGACCCCGCGACTGGGTGAGCGCCGTACTGGCGAGCTGATCCACCTCTCCAGCAACAGGGCCCGGGTCCTGTTCGAGTTTGCTGCAGGAGATCGCCTGTACCGTATCGCCAGAACGATTCAGCGCAGCAATTCGTCGATTGTGAGCCGCCGACACCTGGAGCGGTACGTAGCAGGCGATTGGATCAGTCTGGCCAGTCGGGACAGGGATCTGCGAGAAAAGGTCAAGGAGATCCTGGGACTTGATTTCGGCGGCTTCAACCGATCCATTGTCCTTCCCCAGGGACAGTTTGACCAGTTTTTGAAGGGAAACCCCAGGAAACGAAGAAAGATCCTTTCCGATCTCCTGCAACTCGAGGTTTACGAACGCATGGGAAAGCTGGCCAGACAAAGGCAGCGTGAGTTTGACGGAAAATTAGAGGTGCTCGACCAACAGCTCCAGACCCGCCTCGCCAAGACCGAAGAAAAAAGAATTGCACGACTCAATCGAACAACGGAGGAACTAGTAGAACGGTCTTCGACCATCCGTCAGGACCTGACCAAATTGAGTGGCGTCGATCAGCTGCTGCTCCAGACTGCCCTGGAACGCGAACGCAAAAATCATCTTGGCGGCAGGGTCGAGTCCCTGCAGTTGAGACACGCGGATCTGCGGGACAACCTAGCCCAGAAAGAGGCCGCCCAAGATCGCGCCAATGACACGCGAGTCGGCCTAGAAGACCAAAGACGCTGTCTCGCCTACGATGAAGAGTTCCACCTCAAGCTCCAGACTTTCATTCCCCGCGTCGAGGATCTGGAAAGACTTCACAAGCAGCGAGATGAGGTGAAAGGCAAGTTAGCGGACTTACGCCAACAGCTAGAAGCATCCCACGGGCTACGGGAACGGCTGGACCGGGAGCAAGCTAGTCTGAAAGCAGAGCTGGAAAAATGTGCCGACGGGATCCTGGATGTAAGGGAGGAACTCACGACCCTGGAAAGAGACTCTCGCGGGGATATGGCAGCGGTTCTGCGAGGTGGCCTTGTAGTTGGTGAGGCCTGCCCGGTGTGTGCACAAACGGTGATCCCCTTTCCCACCCTGACTGAATCCCTCGGCCGCATCCCTGAGAAGGGGCAGCAACGACAGCGACTCAGAGGGGCTGGAACGAGCACAGCAGGTCTGGAGGCAACCGTTTCTCGTATGGAGGCCCTAAAATTCCTCATCCACGAAGAGATGAAAAGCCAGTCTGATCTCCACACGAAACTGGGGAAACTGGAACAGGCTCGACTACAGGCCAGACTGGAGAGATCTTTTGTGCAACAGAGTGAAGCTGCCTGCAGGGGACAGCTCCGCCGCACTCAAGCCGATGTCACCCATTTTGAACTAGACCTCGGAAAATGGTCGGACGGGCAGGCTCTGAGGGCTGTCCTGGAGGAGCAGGAGCAGCATCGAAGTAACTTCCAGGACATCACCCGCCAACTGCTTCTGCAGGATCAGGCCATCATCAACACCCAGGAGCGTGCCGAAGTGACACGGAATCGTCTTTTCGAGACCCGGAACCAGTTGAAGGACTACCGGCAGCGTCTCCTGGACGTCGAAGGTTCGATAGCTACCCGGGATGAGGAGTTCGAACTTCTCATGGTTGGGATGCAGCTGACCCCTGAAAAAGATCCCGTATCCAGCCTGGAAAAAAGGCGGAGTGGCCTAGAAACGAAGCTGACGGAAACCTCGGCGGAGCTGGGTCGGATGCGCGAGAGGCTGGCGGCAGCCAGGAAACTGGAGCGGGAAGTCGGACAGCTTCAAAAACAGAGAGACAAGTACCTCCGCGAGCGAGAACTGGTCCGCCAGGTCGCCCTGGATTTAAGAGCCAGCGACCTGGTGAGTTTCATCCAGGAAGAAGCTCTGAGCCAGCTGGCGGAGGATTCCTCCAGCCATTTCCACCACCTCAGCTCGGGCCGTTTCCGCTTCATTCTGAAGCAGGGCGAATTCTGCGTGGTGGATTACTGGAACGGTGAGGAGATTCGCCCAGCAGCAACCTTGAGTGGCGGCGAGTCGTTTCTGGCCTCGCTATCGCTGGCCCTCGCTCTGTCTGAGAGTCTTACCAGTTACGCTTCCACGGCCAGAAAATTACAACTAGAATCGCTTTTTCTGGACGAGGGGTTTTCCACCCTCGATCCGGAGACGTTAGACCTGGTCGTGGAGGGCATCGAGGCCCTGGCTGCGGGCCAGCGCATGATCGGGGTCGTTTCTCACCTGCCGCAGATTGCCCGCCGACTTCCTGGGCGCATTCAGGTTACCAAATCCGCGGACGGCAGCAGCGTAACCGTGATATAGCGTCGGTGTTTTCTCCCTGGAACAGGATCATTCTCCAGGTGGGCGAGGGCTCTGCGCCAGCATGTCGCAGCACAGGCGGACACCACGACTTGTAGGGGATGGCCTTAGACCGCCCCCTGGGAGCGGACGGCCACCAGGGTCGCCCCGGCACTACGGCGCCGCTGGGCGCCGTAGTGCACAGCTCGTCGTTGGGAAACGTCAAAACCATGGAATAGGCAGACTGGTCGTGGGCGCATGTCAACGGAAACCCCTGTAGTCGAGCCAGAAATGGGCTTCGAACGCCTCCCCTCCCCCTCCCCGCGTACCCCCACAGAAAAAGAGTACTAGCCAGTTTGCATCGCTGCAGCATCCGCTTTCCGGCGAGGGTCTGGTCCAGGCAGTTGCTGTTCCAGGACATGTACCGGGAAGCCACCCGAATACCCCACACCAGCTTTTCTGCCTCGGTCACTCGTTGATCCAATCCAGTAGAACCGCCCATGCGGCCACGCAACGCGGGAGCAATTCAGTGAAAGGGGAGCCTGAAGACCATCCCTCGACGCAGGCCAACGTGATCCAGGCCTCCAGTAGCATCTTCCTGCACAGCGACAGTTGGACGAACTTCACAAGCTGGTGGTAAACGATGTCCTCAGCCTGATTACTCTACGACGGTGACTTGCAGAGTCGTGAATTCACCCGAACCACTTCCCAGCTCGATTGCAATAACGGCGATTTTCCCGGTCTCAGCCGTCAGGAACACCGTTCCCCGAAAACCCGTGGTGTCGACTCCGGGGAACAACTCGTCTAGAAACATAGCCGTCCTGGCCATGGGACCGAGATCCTGGATCCCGGCTGCCATAACGTTGCCATTCTCACCCTTCAGGTCGAGAATCACTCGGACATTCTGATCCGTGATATTAAGAATCGCTATGCCGGTATTGACCGTCTCCTCCCGGCGGGCTGGAGCCATTAGTTTCGTTCCTGGAGCACTGGGGCTCACTCCCGCGATTCCGATCCCGGAAAGAGCGAAGCGAATGACACCCGAGAGGTCATGATCACTGGAAACCCAGACCGAACCAGAAACGATGTTGCCTTCCCCTGTAGTTGAAAACGTCGAGGATCCCAACGGAGGGATCTGAAAATTAGCATTTCCATCCACTAGGATGTCTGCGGAATCCAGCTGATTTCCTTCCGCATCCTTGAACAAGATAAAGCCCGGGACCGTTCTCGATACATGAGGATTGTAGACGACGATATCACTGATCAGAGTCAGACCCCCACTTTGCCCATTGCCGAAGGTGGCGAATAGAGTTTCAACGATCATATTTCGTTCGATCCAATCGCTATACTCCGAAACCCGGGTGTAGACACCTGGAAAGTCAGGGTCGGCGCAGCCAATGCCAAAACTGGTAATCCCTACTTGGACGAAACCGGGACCTCCACCGGTCAGTGCCGTACCCTGTACCAGAAGCGGGACACCACTGTCAGCGGAACATATGTCGACACCCGGAGCAGCAGCGCAGACATGCGTATCGTTAATGTCAACGGACGCCCCGGCATAAGCATCTGCGCAGTCCTCGTTGGAAACAACGCTGGTTTCTGCAGCCTGCAAGATGTTGGGAAAGCTGATGGGCTCGTCTTCAAGATTGTCGTAGTCATCTGCGCCCCAGCCTGCGATCGTTGCCGACGTACCTTTGGGAACTGCCGAGTCGCGGTTGTAAGGCAGGGTAGGCTGATCTGAAAAATCCGTGGCCAGTTTCAAGAGGGCAATGTCGCCTGTGACGGTTGGAGCGTCCAGTCTTCCATTGAAGTCCTGATGAACTATGATTCTCGTCACATCCGACAAATCGCCCTCGTCCTTATTCAGATCGGTTACGTTCAAAGCCACCACGATCTGTCGAGGATCCATCGGTATATTCGTGGGAAAACCATCCCGATCCGTTACGACAACACAGTGAGCGGCCGTCAGCACCCAGCTGGGTGCGATCAGGGTTCCCGCACAGTACTGGGCAAAGAACTTGTCGTCCGGGGCAAAAAAGGAATCCAGAGAGGTCCGGTCGAGCAGCCCTACCAGGTAGGGATAATCCGTGCTATCTGCCCCCTGGCCCCCGATAATGAACTCCTTACCAGGCTGGTGTTTTCCGTCGTCGCTTTCTGCAGCCAGCACGGATCCGGCAGGCATCAGTAGCGTAATCATCAAGAAAATACGGGACATCTCTTTTCTCCTCTACCAGCTTCAGGCCATTTTACTTCACGCCTCCGATTCGGCCTCTGACCGATCATATGCTAACCATGAAAGACGGTGCTTCGAAACTTTTGGTTCGGGTAACCGTCCAATCATTGTGTGAATTCGAGTAAGGCAATATGCAGTTCGACATCCTGGCAGTCCGTGGTAAAAGTCGTGGACGGTCGTGCGCCAGAGAACTACGTTCACTGGAAAGGCACAGGAGGAAACCAATGCAGGTTTATCGGAGACGACGGGAAACACCGCTAGAGGGGCCAAACCTTACCATGATGAGATGGACTCCTCCCTTGGCTTAGACGGCATTTAAAGTACCCGGGCCAACATCAACTGAAGTCGAAGCATTCAACCAGGACCCTCAACAGAAGGAGGCCAGATCAGTTCTGCTCGAGATATTAATGATGCTCTTGGGCGTTTCCTGCGTCGGATCGATCGCGTGGCGGAAGGCAAAACGGGACGGGAGGCAGCCTGACCAAACCACGCAGTAAGCCAGATTCAAAGACCGCTGCCTGGAAAGCCTCCCCCTTGCAAACGGAAGTAAGCCTCATCGGCGCCCCGAGAATTCTTTCGTCTTCAGCCGTGACCCGCAAGAACTGGCACCTGCTTCCTCTCCCTTAGTAATCCCAGAGATTTCCACAACTGCTAGCAGGGCAGGCCGATTTCTGGCAAAGTGAAAATTTCCTTTGACTGAACAGTGACACCATGGCCCTCCAAAATGATATCGGTTTTGTCGTTATCAACGCGGGAACGCGAATTCCTTTTTCCGAGTTTTCTTTCAGGGCCGCGCGGAGCAGTGGGCCTGGCGGACAGAATGTGAACAAAGTAAGCACCAAGGTGACACTGCTTTTCGACCTGGCCGCCTCGCCTAGCCTAACTCCTGACCAGAAGGGACAGCTGCGGGAACGTCTTGGAAGCCGCATCAATCGCCATGGCGTCCTCCGTGTTAGCAGTCAGGAACACCGCAGCCAGGCCCGCAACCGGCAAACCGCAACCGACCGCTTCGTCAGTCTCCTGCAGGAGGCTCTCCGGCAGCAGAAGCCGCGTCGTCCAACCCGAAAGTCCCGGCAGACCAAAGAGAAACGACTGCGTTTGAAGAAACAGCACGGAGCACTCAAGAAAGCGAGATCCAGCCCTTCGCCCGAGGAGTTCTGAATCCAGCCGGCGGTCATTATTGAGGGTTGGGCCGAATTCCTAGGCCCGGTCTTGCAGCAGACGTGAAAATGATTCCCTGACTAGGCCAAACCTCTAACTGTCTTCAGGCTTCCAGTCCAGGGCGACACCAAACCCTGAACACTTTCTACTGTCGGCCTCTGGACCCAGCAGCTGGAAGCTAAAGGTACCCGTTCTCCTGGAGCGTTGTCTTAAGTTCCTGCACCGCGGCAGCCGACTTTTGAAGGGCTAACTGTTCCTCTGTACTCAGGCTGATCTGAAAGATATCCTGGATTCCGCCACGTCCCAGCTTAACGGGAACGCCCACAAAAAGATCGTTGACACCGTACTCCCCCTCCAGATGGGCGGCGCAGGGAAGGATCTTGCGCTGATCCCTGAGGATCGACTCCACCATTTCCGCGACTCCCGCGCTGGGGGCGTAAAAGGCGCTCCCGGTTTTGAGCAGCTTCACGATCTCGGCACCACCATCGCGGGTGCGCTGGATGATGGCCTCTAGTCGGTCCGCCGGTATGAGCTCTGTTATCGGAACACCGGCCACGGTCGAGTACCTGGGCAGAGGCACCATAGTGTCACCGTGTCCTCCCAGCACAAAGGCGTGAGTGCTTTCCACCGAAACACCAAGTTCCATGGCAATAAAAGTGCGAAAGCGCGCAGAGTCGAGAATCCCGGCCATTCCGATCACTCGCGACCGCGGAAACCCGCTCACCCACCTGGCCACGTGGCACATCGCATCCAGGGGATTGCTGACGACGATGATGATGCAATTCGGATTCTGGCGAGCCAGACCCTCCGTGACAGATTTTACGATGGCGGCGTTCTTGAGCAGAAGATCGTCCCGGCTCATTCCGGGTTTGCGAGGCAGGCCTGCGGTGATGACCGCGACATCGGATCCTGCGGTCGCCTCATAGTAATTGGTTCCCGTCACCTGACTGTCGTACTTTTCGACGGGGCCGGCTTCCAGTAGATCGAGCGCCTTGCCCTGTGGCATTCCTTCCACAATGTCAACAACGACGACATCGGCAAGTTCTTTCTCGGCGATCCTCTGGGCGGTGGTCGCTCCTACATGGCCAGCCCCGACAACGGTTACTTTTTGTTTCATGGTGATTTCTCCGCAGGCGGGAAGTACGGAGTTCGAATATCGAACCAAAAACGTGGCACTGTGTGGCTCCGACTTCCCTTACATATTCTCGACGATTGCAGCGCCGAACTCACTAGTTTTCAGTTTAGTTGCTCCCTCCATCTGTCGTGCCAGGTCATAGGTGACGCGCTTCTCAACGATGGTCCTCTCCAGGGCTTTCGTAATCAATTCTGCCGGCTTGTCCCATCCCAGGTATTCGAGCATCATCACACCCGAGAGAATCAGCGATCCCGGGTTGACTTTGTCTTGCCCGGTGTATTTAGGAGCCGTCCCGTGAGTCGCCTCGAACAGAGCCACCTGATCTCCAATATTTCCGCCGGGTGCCATACCCAGGCCTCCCACTTGAGCTGCGCAGGCATCGGAGAGATAGTCTCCATTCAAGTTGGGCAGGGCAATGACCTGGTACTCGTCGGGACGCAGAAGAACCTGCTGAAACATGGCGTCAGCAATGCGATCGTTGACGACAATTCTTCCCTCCGGAATTTTTCCGTCGTGAGCGCTCCACAACGTCTCTTCATCGATGCAGACCTCAGAGAACTCACGACGGGCCACATCGTAACCCCAGTCGCGAAATGCCCCCTCTGTGAATTTCTGTATATTCCCTTTGTGTACAAGTGTGACCCGGTTTCGGGCCTGATTGATAGCGAATCGAATCGCCATTCTGACCAGCCGCGAAGTGCCGAATTCAGAGATGGGCTTGATACCAACACCTGAGCCCGCTCTGATTTTTCGGTCCGAACGTGCGTTGGCGAACTCGATGAGCTCATCGGCTTCTGTGGAGCCGCTGGCCCATTCCACACCCGCGTACACATCCTCCGTATTCTCCCGGAAGATCACAACGTCCAGCCGCTGCGGCTCCTGGACCGGTGAAGGAACACCACGGAGATAGCGACAGGGCCTCACACAGGCAAAAAGATCGAGGACTTGCCGAAGCGTCACGTTGAGGCTTCGGATCCCTCCTCCCACGGGAGTGGTCAACGGTCCCTTGATAGCAACCGCGTGCTCCGAAATCTGGTCAACGGTGCTCTGGGGCAGCCATTCCCCTGCCTTCTCGAAGGCTTTCTCCCCGGCCAGAACTTCTTTCCACTCTATCCTTCTCGAGCCTCCGAAGGCCCGATCAACGGCGCCATCCAGTACGGCCCGGGTAGCTCTCCAGATGTCGGGGCCGATACCGTCCCCTTCGATGAAGGGAATGATGGGCTGATCCGGCACCAAAAGCCTGCCTTCGCTGACCTTGATTCTCTCTTCCATGAGCTCTGCTTTCCTACGAGACTTTACAACTTACTCAGGACACTGAGCCTAGTCAATGGAAGATCCTTTTCAAAAGCAAAGTAAGAAATTTGAAAGCTCGGAGGTTCAAGGAGTAGGGAACGTGGGACGTGGGCCACTTCAAGGCTCCCAGTAACAATAGCCTTCCCCAACCAGCTCCGCATCACCCGTCAGCAACACGGTGGACCCCTGGCTCCACTCTACGACCTGGGCACCGGAGGCGGTCTTCACTTCAACGGGAGAATCAACCAGACCCAGTCGGATCACCGTTACGCCTGCGCCACAGGATCCCGTCCCTGAGGATGCGGTAGGTCCCACACCGCGTTCCCAGACTTGAATGAGGATATGCTTCCGATCGACCACCTGAACAAAGGTGACGTTGGTTCGATCCGGAAACAGGGGGTGGTTCTCCAGCTTCGAGCCCAGACGCCGGAAAGTCTCCGGAGCGGGCAATCGGTCGAGGATGACGGCGCACTGGGGATTACCTACCGACAGGGCGTTCACGTCCAGTGTTCGACCTTCGATCTCGACAGCGTGCTGGGACACGATCTCTTTGTCGTCGACCAGACACGGAATATCTAAGGGCAGGAAGGCGACCCTGCCCAGGTCGGAAAGGTAGGTCCACCGCGTAGAGCTCTCCTGTGCCACCAGCTGAAGTGTCTTTTTTCCGCTGCGCGTGTGCAGAATCAGAGAGGTTCCTGCACTTTGCCCGCTGC
Organism: uncultured Acidobacteriota bacterium; assembly: GCA_964565865.1. Lineage (GTDB taxonomy): Bacteria > Acidobacteriota > UBA6911 > RPQK01 > CBDAPI01 > CBDAPI01. The sequence goes on from CAZMGM010000021.1 coordinate 32,345, forward strand.
GGTGAATCTGGGCTGCGGCGCAGCGGGCTCCGTTTCCCGACATGCCCGCCTCGCCACCGTCCCGGTTGAAAATCCGAAATCCAAAATTCCCCTCGGATCGTTCTTGGAAGAAGACACAGCCATCGGCACCCAGCCCCGAATGAGGCCGGCAGACGAATACGGTGAACGTACTGAGCTGTCCTTCTTGGAAAAGAGATCCATCGAAGACCAGAAAGTCGTTGCCGTAACAGTGCCACTTGGCAAATGAAATCTGCATTATCGATTCACTTCGCGGCTTACCTCGGCGAGTTTTGACTCAACGATGGATTGAATTTCCTCCAGGCGATCAGGCGAGGATGCTTCATAACGAAGGACCAGGTGAGGCCCTGTGTTGGAGGCCCGGACCAGTGCCCAGCCTTCCTCAAAGATGACGCGAACCCCGTCAACGCTAACGGTCTCGTAGTTCCGCTGAAAATACTTCTGGAGCCTTCTGACAATCTCGAACTTCGCGTCCTCGCCGGTAGGCAACCTGATTTCCGGAGTATTGTAGAGTTGGGGCACGTCCTCCAGCAGAGCGCTTATGGATTGACCGGAATCGGAAACTAGCTTGAGAAGCCGGCCTCCCGCAAAGGTCGCGTCGTCAAAACCATAAAAGCCATCCGCAAAGAAGATGTGACCGCTCATTTCACCGGCCAGGGCGGCCCCGGTCTCTTTCATTTTTGCTTTGATCAGCGAATGGCCTGCTTTCCACATGATGCCTCTGCCCCCGTGTTTTTCGATCTCACGGTAAAGATTCATCGAGCACTTGACCTCTCCTATAATGGTGGCGCCAGATCGGCGGGCCAAGATCTCGCGGCTGAAAAGGATCGTGAGCTCATCTCCCCAGATGATCCTGCCCTCGTCATCGACGGCTCCAAGCCGGTCGCCGTCGCCGTCGAACGCGATGCCGAGGTCAGCCTGACTGTCCTGGACGGAAGCGATGAGATCCTTCAGATTGTCCGCCACGGTCGGATCTGGATGGTGATTCGGAAACTGTCCGTTCATTTCACAGAACAGTTCTATGACCTCACAGCCCAGATCCCGGTAGACTTTGGGAGCCAGGTCAGAGGCCATTCCATTCCCCGCGTCCACCACGACTTTAAGCGGGCGTGAAAGCCGGCCGATCCGCTTTCGGACCATCTTCCGGTAATCTTTTTCGATTTCTCGAGATTCCTTACTTCCTTCTCCTTCCTCAAGATTTCCCTGTTCCAAAATGCGGCCGATCTTCTGAATCTCTTCGCCATATATCGAGTTCTTACCCAGCGAGATTTTCAGGCCGTTGTAGTCCCCAGGATTGTGGCTCGCGGTGATCATCACTCCACCATCCACGTCCCCAAAACGATGGAGAGAGTAGTACACCAGGGGCGTCGGGACGAGGCCAATGTCGACAACCTTGAGCCCTGTTCCCATAAGGCCCTCTGCCACTTCCGAGGAGAGGCGTTCTGAACTCGGTCTACAGTCGTGCCCAAGCGTGACCCGCCTGCTTCCGGCTCTCTTGAGATAGGTACCGACTGCACCACCCAACTCCCTGGACATGGGCAAGGCAAGGTCCCGGTCGGCAATTCCTCGAATATCGTATTCGCGGAAAATCTCTAGGTTGACCTTCATGCGTGAATTCCTACACTTCCAATTTTCGTTTCAGCTCGTCAATCACTTCCACAGGAGTGGGATCCTCGCGATTCAGTATCCCGGAGTAGACACTGGTGAAGTCTCCGAGCAGTACCAGAGACCAGAACCTCTCCGCCCAAATTGATCCTTCCGATGAGATTTCCAGGCAGCGCCCAGCCTGGCCACCAAGCAGCCGGCAGGTAAAGTCGATCCGTTTTGAAATCTCCGGATGATCTTTCTGGTCCCTCAGAAAAACTGCGACCAGCCCTCCCAAACGATCCTGGGGGTGCTTCCAGCCGACGATCTCGTTATGGTTCATTTCCGGGATCACGCTGAAGTAGGCGAGGTGCTTTCCATTCTCGGCCAGCTGGCTTGCCCATCTCCGTGCCACGGCGGCGGTACGCCCTTCGACCCCGTAGACAATGACGATCCGTCCGTGCAAGTCTTCGGCCAGACGTTTGGCACGGTTCTGGAGGCGCGGGCGTTCAGGACTAAGCTCGTCCGCCTGACGGCGACTCCAGGATTGCCACGCTTTCCCTTCCGGACCCGGCGCCACACCCAGCTTATGAAGCAGCGTCTGAAGAATTCCACAACTGAACCCGACGGCAGATCGAGGCGGGTAACCTCCCGGCATGAGTGCTGTAGGAATTCCGGCGTGGCGACTGGTCTCAAAGAGCTCTCCTCCCGACGTGATACACACAATCTTGGCCTCGGCTGCTAGTGCCCGGTCCAGACAAGACAATGTCTCAGACGTATTCCCCGAATAGCTGCACAGCACCACAAGACTGCGAGAGTCTACAAAAGGCAGCTCCTGGCTCCGGTTGACCAGAAAAGGAACGCGCAGGTTAGGCCCTAAAAGTTCCCGCACCAGATCACCGCTGATGGCTGAGCCTCCCATTCCCGAAAAAACAATCTGTTCCGGGGTAAAGTCGGAACCCTTTAGCGTAGCCATGGGCACCTGCTCGGCAATGCGCAGTGCCTCTTTCACCTGCCGGTCAAAGTGCTCCAGGTAGGACAAAATTCCCGCGCAATCAATGCGTTCCACCAACGCCAGATCGTCCAGGTCCAATTCTGCGTTTTCATCTGACATAATATGAATATTTCAACGTAGTTTATCGTCAATATCCTCAAGTAAGTCATTAATTTCCTGAGTGCGTTCTCGATGGCACACGAGCAAAACTCCATCCGCATCTACGACAACCAGATCCTGGACACCCACCAGAGCGATCAACTTCCCTCCGGTGCTGTACCCTAGGCAGTTCTGGGTATCCAGTGGCACCAGCGTAGTGTTGGTGTGGTTCCCTTCCCTGTCGGAAGGCAGGAGATCAAAGAGCGCGTGCCAGTCTCCCACATCATCCCACTTGAAGCCGACCGGAATCACTGTCACGCGCCGGGACTTTTCCATGACAGCGTAATCCACCGAGAGACTCTCCAGACTTTCGAAAAGCCGTTTTCTTTCCTCCTGGTCCTGGCTTTTTGCAATCCTCTGCAGAACCGACCCCAGCTCGGGTTGGGTGGAATTAATCTCCTCTAGAATATTAGACGTTTTCCACACGAAGATGCCGCTGTT
>CAZMGM010000022.1:0-35437 GCA_964565865.1 uncultured Acidobacteriota bacterium
CGTCGCGCTTTCACACTTCGATTGAAACCAGGCTCGTTCCCCGAGTACAAGCAACACCGCGACAACATCTGGCCTGAGATCGTAGAGGACTTCGAGCGCAGCGGCATTGTGTCAATGACCAGTTGTGCAAGCGATCCGACGATTCTTATTTACTCGGAGATTCAGGATGAGAAAGCTTGGGAGCAGCTCTGGGAAAGCGATGGCCACCACCGTTGGACTGAGTTGTTCGAACACCTGATTGACCTTGTTGACGGAAAGCCGGCAGCGGGAGAGCAGCGGAAGAATTTTTACCTCGACACTGGACAAAATATCCAACTTCTGGCGACCGCGGCAGGAGTGCCGGGGTCGCAAGATGGCAAGGAGCCGGAATGACCCATCTGAAAGACAAGATAGCCGTAGTGACGGGCGCCAGTCAGGGCCTTGGCCGGTGTGTTGCCCTGAATCTGGCGGCCCGATCGGTCGTCGTGGCCATGGTCGCCCGCAGCGAGGATAGGGTACGGCAAAGCGAGCAGGAAATCAGAAGGGCCGGTGGTTCGGCCCACGCGTTTCCTGCTGACATCAGCGATCACAAGGCTGTCATGGGGCTCCGCAAACAAATCAAAGAATGTCTCGGAGTGCCCTCTATTCTGGTTAATGCTGCTGGCGTCTTCGGACCGATCCAGCTCATCCAGGAGAGTGACCCTGAGCAGTGGATGGAGACGGTGAAAGTCAATACGCTCGGCCCATATCTCACCTGCCGAGCCTTTGTGAACGGAATGATCCAGGAAAGTTGGGGCAGAATCATTAACTTCAGCTCAGCGGCTGCCTTTCATCCACCCGGTCCTTTGAATAGCGCATATGCAACCAGTAAAGTGGCATTGAACCAGTTCACTCGACAGCTGGCGGCGGAGTTGACCGGAAGCGGCGTGACCGCGAACCTGATTCACCCTGGTGAGGTCAAAACGGAAATGTGGGGCTACATTCGAGACGTGGCGGCAAGGTTAGGATCGGAGGCGGAAGGGTACCGGCAATGGGTCCAGTGGGTGGAGGAAACCGGTGGTGATCCTCCCCAGAAAGCAGCAGACCTGGTGCTGCGTCTGGTCAGTGAGGATTCCGCCCTCATCAACGGACGGTTCCTGTGGATTGAGGAAGGGCTCCAGACCCCCATTCCCACCTGGAGCGACCCCACCTGAATACCAACACCCCTGGGCTGGCAGGCCTGGGATTTTCGACTCTTTCTTTACAGAAAACCCAGGGGCTGGGACGCGCCAGAGAATCGCACCGGGAGGAGAAGAGGATGAGAGTGCAAAAAACGTGATTGTCCCACTCGGGTATGGGAAGTACGTGCGTGCGGACATGATCGGCCTGCTGGTACCCATTGAGGAAGGTCGAGGACCTGGCCGTCGAACTCGGGTCTATGTGGAAAACGTAGAAGAACCGATCATTGCATCTCGTTCCGATTCAGCCATTCTGCGCGACATGACGCAATCACCGGAACAGGCGGCCCGAACCACGATGCAGGAGCTGCTTCTAATTGACGTTCTGGACTGAACCCTGGATGTCTTCTCCTCCCGCGAGTTTGTCCACACTGGCATCCACAGGCGCAGCAAAAAGGACTGGAACTCGGCCAGATGATCAGTTTCCTGGAATAGGTGTGTGGAAATTGACCGGACCGCACCCTGCCCCCAGCCCTGGATTGCTCCGGATGGCCGCGAAAACAAATTGCTTGGCTCCCTTAACCGCCTCAAGAAGCTCTTCCCCGGTGGCTAAACGCGCGGTAATGGCTGCGGAAAGGACGCAGCCGGTTCCGTGAGTGTGTCTGGTATCGACCCGCTCACCAGGAAGAAAGAAGGTTTGACCAGCCGAGAAAAGAAGATCGACTGGATCGCCTTCGAGGTGTCCACCTTTGACCAGGACGTTCTTGGGGCCAAGGCGGGAAATGGACGCTGCCGCCCTTTCCATGGAGACCAGGTCGGTCACTTCCATTTCGGCCAGTCTTGCCGCCTCCGGCAGGTTGGGCGTGACCAGCAGGGCCTTGGGCAGCAGCCTTCTCCTGAGCACCTGCTCGGCATCCTCATCCATCAACGATGCCCCGTGCTTACTGATCATGACCGGGTCAACGACCAACGGAAACGAGAAGGTCGTGGCCCGGCCCGCGATGGTCTCGATGATGGCAGCGTTGCCCAACGCACCCGTCTTAGCGGCCTGTGGGGGAATATCGTCGACCACGGCGTCCAGCTGGGCTGCCACGAGATCGGGGGTTAGTGCCTCAACCGTAGCGACCGTCTGCGTATTCTGAGCCGTCACCAGCGTGACGACGCTGGTTCCGTAGATACCGTGTTGATGGAAGGTTTTGAGGTCGGCCTGGAATCCTGCTCCTCCAGAGGGATCGGAGCCTGCAATAGTCATCGCAACCCGTGTCATTGTGGGGACAGTCTACTCTGTCCCCAATGGAGTAAAAAGGGGGCATCTCGGGAATTCCGTGCTGCGTGGAGGGGGAGTCAATCCCTTTTCGGCGGTCCCACCCAAAGTGACCCGCTAAAAAGGGGACAATCCCCTTTTTAGAAAGGTGGGCCTCTTACCAGGAAGACTTCGTGACCCCGGGAAGTTCACCTCTCAGGGCTGCCTCCCGGAAGGCGATGCGAGAAAGCTGGAATTTTCGATAGCAGCCCCGGCCTCGGCCCGTGAGCGCACAGCGTGTCGTCACACGGGTGCGGCTGGAATCTCGGGGGAGTCGCCTCATCGCCCTTTTAATCTGTTCCCTTTCCTGCGGCTTCAGACTCGGATCCAGGAACAGTTTTCTGAACTTCCGACGCTTGTCGGCATATTTGGCAACCAGCCTCTTTCTCTTGAGGTTTCGGGCAACGGTACTTGTTTTTGCCATGTTAGCTTCGATAACGCCTCGAAGGCTAGCGGTGTCGATCCTACCGGCGACCACGCGGGCTTCGAACGAAAAACTCTCCGGTCGTCGAATACGGCAGCAAAGCCAGGTGGCGTGCCCTTTTGATCTCACGGGTCAATAGGCGCTGGTAATAGGCACTGACTCCCGAGATTCGGCGGGGCATGAGCTTTCCATTCTCTCCCAAGAACCGCCTGAGAAAGTCCGGGTTTTTGTACTTGATCGAGCCAGCGAGCTTCGGATCGGCTTTAAAGGGACAAAACTTCTTTCGTCCGAAGTTTCTCTTAGGCATCTAACCCTTACCTCTGTCCATCCAGTTCACCCTGAAGGCGGCCGGCAATTCAAAAAAGTTATGATACCGGGAACGAGGCAGGTGAATCAAATGATTCTGGGCGGCCCGGCTCGAAGAAAAGTTGCCTTCGAGCGTTTAAGGAGCGACCGGGAGAAAAAATCCCTTGACTCCGAATGCCTTGGAATTGGGACAAAGAAAACATGCACAATTCCTTTTTTGGGAACCTGGCTCTCAAAAAGTCGTCTCGAAAGCTAAACGCGTCTACATTCCTGGGGAGGAGTATATGAAAAACACGATTCCATTTCTGATCTTGTCTCTCATCGCGGTTCTGGGTTTCTCTCAGATGGCACCCCGTGACACGGCCATGACCCATGTGGGCGGGAAAACAGTGTCGATTGAATATGGGCGGCCTTCTTTGAAGGGAAGAAACATTACCGACCTCACCAGCAAGCTGGGATCCGATCGCATCTGGCGTGCCGGAGCGGAGCAGGTCACAACCTTCAGTACGGAAGCCAAACTGCGCATCGGAGACCAGATCATCAAGGCTGGGAAATATTCCCTGTATCTTCATTGTCCCGAAAACGGTGCCTACTCGCTGATTCTGAACAAGGTTCTGGGGCAGCCGCTGGGCGATATCTGGGACTCTGCACCAGAAGAGCTCGCGAGTGAACCATGGCCGCACTACAACTACAACGAAGAGATCGCCAACAAGGAAGTTGCCCGGATTCCCCTGAAGAGGAGATCGTCACCGGAATCAGTCGAGCTGCTTACGTACACCTTCAACCAGAAAGGCAAATATGCAACCCTTGAAATCGCCTGGGGGAACGACACCTGGACGACCAACGTGGCCTTTGCAATGATGGAGGGCTCTCACTAGCTGTGCATTCTCATCGCAAGATCCGGGAGTAGAATTTAGGCCGTGTTCCGTCGCTCATGCCTAGTCTCAGAATTCCTGGTGGCCACAGTCTTTGTGCTTGGCGGTTGTTCGCAACTCGAGCAGGACTATCCAAACTCCGTTGAATTCAGCCTCGAAAACCTTGCCTGGCTGGAGGGCCTCTGGGCAGGCCCAGGCTTTGACGGCGCGGTGGAGGAGTACTGGAGCGCACCGGCAGGCAGGTCGATAGCCGGCATGTTTCGCCTGGTCGTAGCCGGCCAGACTCGTGTCGTTGAGCTGCGGACGCTGCTCGAGGAACCGGATGGTCTGATTCTCAGGCTCAACCACTTTACCCCTGCGTTGCAACGATGGGAGCGAGAAACAGAACCCCTAACCTATCGACTCGTAGAATTGACCAAAGCGAGGGCCGTCTTTGAAAGCGAGACACCGACGGAGAGCCTGCCTAAAAGGATTATTTACCTGCTGGCGGAAGGACGCTTGACCGTGGAACGGCAATCACGGGGTGCAACGACTACAAGGCTGCACCTGCAGCAGGTGAAGTGAGCTTGAGGGGTGGGGTTACGAAACGGTGGAGGGATGAATGTCTGTCCAGTAAAACCCGGCTGACTGAATCCCTCCGGTACTTATCTTCGAAACCGGTAGGTCTGGCGCATCTTCTTACGGGCCCGCTTTCGGGCCAGGGCCTGCTTGAGACGTTTCCGTTCCCCAGGCTTCAAATAAAAGGTGTGCTTCTTGATATCCTTGATGATGTCTTCCTGCTGTACCTTCCGCTTGAAACGTCGCAGGGCACTTTCCAGAGACTCACCGTCCTGAACCTTTACATATGCCAAAACCGAACACGCCCCCTTTCTGAGTACTCCCCTTCAGGGACTGCTCAGCAAAAGAAAAGGGGAATTATACACCGGATTATTCGACCAGGGAACTCATGAACGCATCCAGAGCATCTTTCCCGCCTCGGCCCAGGCTTTGGACGGCGTCGGGTTTTGAATAGATTCCCCGAACAATGGTCACTAGGGCCGCCTTCACCTTGGCAGTTTCTCCGGTGGAGCCGCTGGGAGGAGAAATCTTGAGGGCGGATTGTTTCTGGGGAGGAGATAACTCACTTTTAGCGTATTTCTTGATCTCGCCGATCGCGGAATCAAGGTCGTGACCAATCTCCGCCAGGGCGGTCAGCCCACTGCTCTGCTCAAATCGAAATAGTACTTCGAAGGCCTCGGGATATGGGCCTTTCAAGGCCGCGAGGTAGTAAGTCGGATCCAGGGACTTTTTCTTTGTGCCCAGGTGGCGTGTATAGAGCCACCAAATCCCGCCGACCACCACGACCAGGATCGCAAAGACCAATACGATTGTTGATTGCCCCCAGCTCATCGCTCGAATTGCAGTTTCTTCCGCTTGAGTCTCATCAAGATATTTTTTTTGAGTTCCGTCGGATACTCGTCGGGCTGAATATCCTGGGCGATCTCTACCGCCCGCGAGAGTTGTTCCATAAACTCATAGCTTTCAATGAGGCTCAGCCTCGCCTGGAGCCGGAACTCGGGACTCCGAGATTCCTGGGCTACGGCCTCAAAGTATCTGATTGAGCTGTCGTAGTCCTGATTCAGCTGCAGGATCGCCCCTATGCGCAGCCTGGTCTGAGTCGTAATCTCCTCAGCGGGGTCGAGGTTGAGTAAATGCTCGAATGCCGTCGTGGCCTGTGCAAACCTGCCTTGTTTGAATAGGACATCCCCGATCTTGAACAAGGCTTCCTCGAACTGCTCCAACTCAGGATCCATCGCAAGATATTCACGCCTGAGTTGATTCGAGTACTCCAGGTTACGCAGATCGACCTCATGGATGTCAGCGAGCATTAACATGGATTTCCCTACGAATTCATCCTCCTGACAGGACTCCAGGAGATTGTTGAGCAGGGTTACGGCCTTCTCCGTGTCTCGGATCACCAAATACTCGATTGATGCCATTTTCCACAGCGCCTGGCAGGAGACAGGAGTACCTGGATACTCTTTCACCACACGATCATACAGAGCCAGGGCTTCCACCACGCTGCCGCTCCTCTCGAGGGACTGCGCCTGACGGAAAAGAGCCCGGGGCTGGCCCTCCCTCTGCTTCACGACGAAGATGGCAAAGCCGATCATCAGGAGCGGCAGCCCAAGGACTCCATGACCAACAACCTTCATTCCTGACTCTTTTCTGAAAGTGTCTTCTCTTCCTCTTCGTCACCAGAAGAGATCAGGCTTACATCTGCAACCCGGTCATTTCCTCCCAAATCAATTAGCTTCACTCCCTGGGCACTACGAGACACGGTTAAACGGATCTGATGGACCGGAAGTCGAATCAGTTTTCCGCTTTCAGTGATGATCATTATGTCCGAGTCGTCGTTGGCGAGGAAGGAAGTGACGACGTCGCCGTTTCTCTCCGAGGTCCGAATGTTGATCACTCCCTGACCTCCGCGGCCCTGAGCCCGATACTGGTCGATGGGCGTTCGTTTTCCGTATCCATGTTCTGTAACCGCCAATAGATCCGCTCGTTCTGGATCGACTATCTCCATTCCGATCAACTCGTCGCCCTGGCGGAGCTTGATTCCTTGAACGCCGCGAGCCGTACGGCCCATGCTTCGAACCTGCGTGGAATTGAACCGAATGGCCTTGCCCTGCTTCGAGAACAGCATCATATCGCGCTCGTTTTCGGCCAGAGCGACACTCATCAGTTCGTCTCCCTCATCCACACCACAGGCGATGATTCCAGAAGAACGCGGGTTGGAATACGCACTCAAAGGTGTTTTCTTTACGTAGCCTCGAAGGGAAGCGGTGACCACCTGGGTCGGTCCTTCAAAATCATAAACATTCAACATGTCGGCAACTCGATCATCAGGATCAATATGAATCAGGTTGACAATGGGTTTTCCCTTTCCGGTGGTTCCAACTTCCGGGATCTTCCAGGCCTTGAGCCAGTGGAGTTTTCCCCGGACAGTAAAGATGAGCATGTAGCTGTGTGTGGAGGCAACGAACAGATCAGCGATGATATCTTCCTCGGTTCTCGTCGACATTCCGATGCGGCCTTTACCGCCCCGATGTTGGCTTCGGTAGGTGCTCAAGGAAGTGCGTTTGATGTAGCCGTTGCGACTGGCGGTGATCACCATTTGCTCTTCAGCAATCAAGTCCTCCATGGAGAGATCGATCTGCGTATCCACGATCTCGGTTTGCCGGGAACTCTTATAAGTAGCCTGAATTCCGATCAATTCATCGCGAATCACCCCCTTGAGAGCTGCCTCGTTTCCCAGGATCTCACGGAGTCGGGAGATGGTCTCCTGGAGACTGCCGTATTCCTGTTCGATCTTCTCCCGTTCCAGGCCAGTCAGTCGCTGCAAGCGCATCTCTAGGATGGCCTGTGCCTGCACCTCTGTCAGGTCGAACTGCTGGACCAGCAATTCTTTCGCCCCGGCCGGATTCTGGGCCTTTCTCACCAGCTCGATGATCGACTCGAGATGGCTGAGAGCAATGCGAAGGCCCTCCAGAACGTGGGCCCGCCTTACCGCCTTGTCGAGTTCGAAAGCCGTGCGACGCCTTACGACATCTTTCCTATGTTCAAGGAAGTGCCCAATGACTTCGGTAAGGGAAAGCACTCGGGGTCGGCCCTTAACGATGGCCAGTAGAATAATCCCGAAAGAAGACTGCAGAGATGTCAGCTTGTAGAGAGTGTTGAGGACGATCTGGGGCAGTTCGCCTCGCTTTAACTCAATGACCACACGCATCCCGCGCCGATCACTCTCATCACGAAGGTCGCTGATCCCCTGGATTTTCTTCTGATTCACGAGGTGCGCGATTTTCTCAATCAGCCGGGCTTTGTTCACCTGATACGGGAGCTCGTGAATAATGATCGACTCCCGGTCCTTGCCCAGTGGCTCGAACGTGGTCCGGGCTCTCAGGTAAATGATGCCTCGACCTGTCTGATAGGCATTGAAGATTCCCTGCCGACCGTAAATGAACGCTCCAGTTGGAAAATCCGGGCCGGGAATCAGTTCAAGGATCTCCGCCAAAGATGCGTCCTCTCTATCAAGGAGTAATAGGGCCGCATCTACTACCTCACTCAGATTATGAGGGGGAATGTTGGTGGCCATCCCGACTGCGATTCCCGAAGTCCCATTGACCAGCAGGTTGGGAAACCTTGCAGGCAATACGGTGGGTTCGCTCAAAGATTCGTCGTAGTTGGGAACGAAATCGACCGTTCTTTTGTCGATATCAGCCAGAAGTTCAGCAGCGATCCGTGACATGCGGACTTCGGTGTAGCGCATGGCCGCCGGGGAATCCCCGTCGACTGAGCCAAAGTTCCCCTGACCGTCCACCAGGACCTCGCGCATCGAGAAACCCTGAGCCATGCGAACCATGGTGTCGTAGACCGCCGCATCGCCGTGAGGATGATACTTTCCAATGACTTGCCCAACGATTCGTGCTGACTTCTTGTGAGCACGATTAAAGGTGTTGGACAACTCCTGCATGGAGTAGAGGATGCGTCTGTGCACAGGCTTGAGGCCGTCTCTAATGTCGGGCAGCGCTCTTCCGATAATCACCGACATCGCGTAGTCCAAATAGGACGCACGCATTTCGTCTTCGATGTTGACAGGGAGTTCCGTTCCTCTGGGCTCAACCATTCAACAACTCCAGGAGATTTTTGTTTGGAACGAAGTTAAATATCCAGATGCTTGACGAGCAGGGCGTTGGTCTCAATGAAGTTACGCCGTGGTTCTACGGCATCTCCCATGAGAATATTGAACACGTCGTTGGCATTCAGCCCGTCCTCAATCCGGACCTGTAAAAGGATGCGTGTCTCGGGATCCATGGTGGTCTCCCAGAGTTGGTCGGGGTTCATTTCGCCCAGACCTTTATAGCGCTGGACAGAAAGCTGCTTTTTCCCCTCCCCTAGGACCTTCTCGACCAGCTGCCTCCAGCTTTCCACCTCGATAGCTTTGCCCTTGCGCTCGACTGTGTAACTGGAACCTCTATAGGGCGCGACTTTTCTCGACATGCTCAACAGGGTCTGAAATTCAGCCGAGGCCAGGAGCTCAAAACTGATTCGCTGGTCGCCGTCTCTGACTTCAAAGAGATCGTGCTCCGGGTCCAGATGTACCTCGGCTGCATCTTCGTCGAGCATCCGGGCTAATTTGTCAACCTGACCTCTGTCCTGAAAGAACTTTCTCAGGCTCGATCCGTTTGTGCTTGATTCATCGAAGAAGTACACCAGACACTTCAACCGATTGGGGTTGAACGTGATGGACAGCCGGTCAAAGGTCTCTTGAAACTGCATGATGTCGCGGATTGCCTCTAGGAACCCTTCACCTTGGTAAAGCTGCCCCGTCTTCTTAACTGTAAACGAAAAGTCGGAGACGGTTTCCCGCAGCAAGAACCGAGTCAGTGCGCGTTCATCGGTAAGATAAGTCTCTTTTCGGCCTTTCTTGACTCGGTACAATGGCGGTTGGGCGATGTAAACGTGACCCTCTCGCACCAATTCCGTCATTTGTCTGTAAAAGAACGTGAGCAGCAACGTTCGGATGTGGCTGCCATCAATGTCAGCATCGGTCATGATGATGATCTTGTGATAGCGGAGGCGCGAGAGGTCGAAATCGTCCGAGCCAATTCCTGCGCCGATCGCCGCGATCATGGTCGTGATCTCATCATTGTTCAACATCTTGTCGAAGCGCGCCTTCTCTACGTTAAGAATCTTTCCCTTGATGGGTAGAATCGCTTGAAACCTTCGATCGCGGCCTTGCTTTGCCGAACCGCCAGCTGAGTCCCCCTCTACAATGAATATCTCCGACTGCGAGGGATCTCGTTCCTGACAATCTGCCAGCTTTCCAGGCAGCGCAAGGTTCTCTAGAGCGCTCTTGCGGCGCGTCAGATCTCGGGCCTTGCGGGCTGCATCGCGGGCCCGGGCTGCATCGACAGCCTTTTCGATGATCTGTCGACCCACGGCCGGGTTCTGCTCGAGGAAAATTGAAAGACTCTCGTTACAAATAGTCTCTACCGCGCCCTTGACCTCGCTGTTTCCTAGCTTCGACTTGGTCTGGCCCTCAAACTGCGGATCCGAGAGCTTGACGCTGATGACCAGGGCAAGCCCCTCACGCACGTCTTCACCGCTGAGCTTGTGCTTCATATCTCGAAGCAGGTTGTTTTCAACGGCGTAGGAATTGAGAGTGCGAGTCAGAGCTGCCTTGAAACCAACCAGATGAGTACCACCCTCAACCGTGTTGATCGTGTTAACAAACGAATAGAGAATCTCGTTGTACCCGTCGTTGTACTGGAGTGCTAACTCAACCTCTATGTTGGAACGCTGTTCCTGGATGTGTACGGGTTGCTCGTGGAGGGCCGTCCGATTTCGATTCAGATAGCGGACAAAGTCCACAACGCCACCCTCGTACAGGAATGTTTGGTTTTTTCCCGACCTCAGATCCTCGATGGTGATCTTCAAACCCGACGTCAGAAAAGCCATTTCGCGCAGGCGTTGAGCAAGAGTGTCGTAGTTGAATTCCAGAGTCTCGAAAACACTGGAATCGGCACGGAAGGTGATCGTTGTGCCCCGGCGTTTCGTCGTTCCCGTCTGACGAAAGGAGCTGGCCGGAACCCCTCGCTCGTAAGCCTGACAATAAACCTTTTGATCGCGACGGATTTCCAGAGAAAGGGACTCGGACAAGGCGTTGACTACAGAAACCCCTACACCGTGAAGCCCACCCGAGACCTTGTAGCTATCGTTGTCGAACTTGCCTCCCGCATGCAGCGTCGTCATCACCACTTCCGCGGCGGGCTTTTTCTTGAGAGGATGAGTGTCGACAGGAATTCCACGGCCGTTATCCTTGACCGTAATGGAATTGTCGATGTGAATCGTGACGTTGATCTCGTCGCAATGGCCGCCCAAGGCTTCGTCGACTGAGTTATCGACCACTTCATAAACCAGGTGATGTAAACCTGGGGTTGACGTGGATCCGATATACATGGCCGGCCGCTTGCGGACCGCCTCCAACCCTTCCAGGACCTTAATCTTTTCAGCTGTATAAGAACTCATGGAATTCGACCCATTGGTTTGATCCTGGGAGCAAGCTCAGAGCGAAAAGAACCCGTCAGAGAGCCTTCCTTCAAACTGCTACATTTTATCACAGTCCCCCCGGCTAGAAGGAGGCCATCTCGCTTCTTCTTATCTGCACTAAATAACTGAACTGTAAAGACTTTTGGTTCTTGGAAAGAAGGAAGGTGGGGGAAGGCTGTTTCAGATCTGCATGGGCATGACGACATACTGATAGGAGTACTCTTCGTCGTCAGCCGGACTGAAGAGACCCTGCGTTTCGCCGTCTCGAAGGTCCAGGGAAACCTTCTCACAGTCGAGCGCCGACAGAAACTCCAACAGGTAACCCGCGTTAAAGCAAATGGAGAGACCTTCATCCTCGAACTCCACCGGCAAAGATGCCCTCGCCTCTCCCAGATCCGCATTGTTGGTAGAGAGCTCCAGCTGGCCTTCACTCAGATCCAGTTTGACGGCTCGCGACTGTTCATCTGCCATGATTGCGACCCTCCTCAGTGTATCGCTCAGTTCGACCGTGGGAACCAGGATATTTTTGTCGTTGTCCGCTGGAATCACCATTTCATAGTTGGGAAACTGACCGCTCAACATCCGGGAGATCAACAGCCTTTCTCCGACTTGAAAAAGAAGGTGGTTCGAGTCCTTCGAGAATTGGATGAGGTCATAACCGGAAGCCGCCAGCTTTACCAGTTCCACCAGGGTCTTCTTGGGAACGAGACTCTTCATCTCGCCTTCAATGCCGGGAATCTCGACAGGTGCTGAAATCAGGGCCAGTCGGTGTCCGTCAGTGGTGACGAGGGTTATCTGATTCGCCTTTAGAATCATGAGCGCCCCGTTCAGTGCGAAGCGCGATTCCTCCTGGGTGATGGCAAACACGCAACGGGAAATCATGTAGCGAAGAGCGTCGGCTGGGATGTCAATCCTCTCGCTATCGACCTGCGGTACATCCGGAAAGTTTTCTTTTGAGAGGCTGGCAACTTTGAATCTCGAACGCTCACACGTGATCGCTAACCACTCATCCCCTCCGGCCATCTTAAAGTGGATTTCCGCCTCTGGGAGGAGTCGCACGATGTCAAATAGCTTGCGCGCCGACACCGTGACCGAGCCGGCCACCTTAACGGCAGCCGGGCAGCCACACCGTATAGTGACGTCCAAATCGGTTCCAGTAATGGAAAGCGTGTTTCCCGTTGTTTCCAAGAGGAGATTCGAAAGTATGGGCACCGTAGTCCTCTTCTCGACGACGCCTTGAACATACTGGAGTTCTTTGAGAATCTCTTCTTTCCGAACTACAAATTCCATTGATACTTCCCCCGGGTTCGATGTTACCCTTGGCTGCCTCCCACTAGGCGAGTCATTGAATCAGTTCCCGCAACCGTTCCAGCAATGCCTTCATGCGAGCATCCTCTTTGGCAAGCCGTTTAATCTTCCTGATCGAATGCAGGACTGTCGTATGGTGCTTACCTCCAAATGCCCTACCGATCTGAGGCAAGGAATCCTTGGTTAGTTCTCGTGCCAGGTACATAGCAATCTGTCGCGGCTCGGCAATTCGACGGGAATTGTTCTTCTTCCTCAGGTCGTTGGAACTCAAGGAGAAATGATTTGCCACAACCCGCTGGACATCTTCCGCTGTAATGAACCTCGCGTTCTGGTCCGCAATGTTCTTAAGAACTTTTTCGGCCAGTTCGAGGGTGATTTTCTCTCCGGTCAGACTGCTGAACGCGACCAAGCGGATCAAGGATCCTTCCAGTTCTCGAACGTTGGAACGGATATGCTGAGCGATAAAGAACACTACATCGTCAGGAAGGCTCACCGCTTCCAGTTCCGCCTTCTTCTTGAGAATCGCCACCTTGGTCTCGAGGTCCGGTGCCTGGATATCGGCAATCAGCCCCCATTCGAAACGGCTGTGCAGACGCTCTTCCAGGGTCGGGATCTCGCGAGGTGGACAATCGCTGGAGATCACAACCTGCTTCTGGTTATCGTATAGCGCGTTAAACGTATGGAAAAACTCCTCCTGAGTTCGCTCCTTGCCAGCCAGGAATTCAATGTCATCTATCAGCAGAACATCGATATTGCGGTACTTTTCACGAAACTGAATGGTCTTGTCGTAACGGATCGAATTGATCAGTTCGTTCATGAAGCGTTCAGAGGACATGTAGGTGAGACGGACACGGGGGGATCGAATCTTAAGGTAATGCCCAACCGCGTGCATCAAATGCGTTTTCCCCAGACCTACGCCTCCGTATATAAAAAGGGGGTTATAGGCCTTAGAGGGCTGCTCCGCCACTGCGAGAGAGGCCGCGTGAGCAAATTGGTTGCTGGTGCCCACTACGAACCGGCCAAAGGTGTACTTGGGGTTTAGATTGCACTGGGCAGCCTGAGGGCATGGCCCCTCCGAATTCATGTCGGTTTGAGGACCCCTTCCGTCGTGGCCCTGCTCCGCGTTGGCTACCACCAGCGACCAGGTCCATTCCCTCAGCCCGACTTCCTCAAGAGCTTCGTTGATTACGGACGCATAGTTCTCGTGAATCCAGTAGCGAAAATACTCGTTAGGGACCCGGACTACCAGTCGCCTGTCAGATCCACTCTCAGAGTCAACGGCAGTTGGCCTGAACCAGACGTCAAAATTCTGTTTAGAAACCCGTGCCTGTATAGCAGACAGGACAGCAGACCAGAATTGCATGCACACTTCACCCAAGTACGATCGCAAGTGTCCCTAGTTTTTGCTCGGGAGGGTACTGACACTCACCCCATGTCAGTCAGAGCCCGCTTAGGTTTCCACAGTGTTTTCCACAGGTTGTGGAAAAGGGTAATTCCTACCAGCCTCGAGCGAAACGGACCTAAACCTACCATGCCTTTCCCGGCCTTGCAAATGCTTTTTCCCAAAAAAGTTTTTCTGGGTTCTAGGAAAGGACAATTTTATCTATTTTACAGTACTTTACGTACTGTTTTCAAAGATAATCCTCAGGCAATCCAGGCTTTTTTAGAGAGCGATCACAGATTCCGGCTGAGGGGCCTCGGGGCAACCTGTCGCCACCCCATAAAGCAGCAGGTAAGAGGCGTTCATATATCCCCTTTTTGTCGGTTTGACTGAATTCCAACCACTCTGAGTGTCGTTGTTTCCAGCGATCTGAGCCGGCGTGGTTTGGCACTTGAGAAAATCGATCAGGAGTTTATGAGCGTCTTCAATTCCTTCCCTGGCTTGAAATAGGGTACTCGCTTTGCCGGCACAAACACTTTTTCTCCTGTTTTCGGGTTTCGGCCCTGTCGGGAAGCCCTTTCCCGAAGGCGAAAACTGCCGAAGCCCCTGAGCTCGACCTTTTCGCCAGAGTTCAGCGAGTCGACAATACTGTCAAGAACTGTTTGGACCATCACCTCAGCATCTTTTTTGTTCAGGTCAGAATCCCTGGACACCTCGTCGACAAGTTCAGCTTTCGTCATTCTCGTCCCCTTTAGCCGAACCGGCTTTTTTCTTCAACTGGCTCAGCTCATCTCCGGCAATCTCTCCTATGGAAGTCCGACCCGCTTCGGCCCCGTAACTCCAGGTGTCTTCAGCTTCCTCCCGATCAGGCTCGAGCAGAGCCTTAACCGACAACCCTATCTTACGCTCGAGAAGATTCATTTTGATAATTTTAAAGTCAAGCTCCTGACCAATGGAGAATTTGTCTTCCGGGTTCTCTATCCGCTCCGTGTCGAGCTCCGACACGTGACACAGACCCTCGATACCCTCCTCCAATTCGACGAACGCTCCGAAATTAGCCAGTCGGACAATCTTGCCCCGCACCGTGTCACCAATCTGCTTCTCGGAAAATAATTCTTCCCAACGATCCGGCTCAAGCTGTTTGATCCCCAGCGAAAGTCGCTGATGTTCGGCATCGACATTGAGGACGACAGCACTGACCTTTTCGCCTTTCTGTAAAACTTCAGATGGATGCTTGATCTTCTTAGTCCAGCTCAAATCGGAAACGTGAACAAGTCCGTCAACTCCTTCTTCTACCTCGATGAAAGCACCGAAATCCGTTAGGTTTCGGACCTCGCCCGTTACGATGGCGTTGATGGCATAGTTCGATTCTATCTCGTCCCATGGGTTCGGTTCTGTCTGTTTGAGACCCAGCGAGATCCTTCGTCCTTCGGTGTCGATTTCCAGTACTTCCGCCTCAGCGCTGTCCCCTATAGTAAGCAGTTGCGACGGGTGTTTTATCCGCTTGTTCCAGGTCATTTCTGAAATGTGGATCAGTCCTTCCACCCCTTCTTCCAGTTCAACGAAGGCACCATAGTCGGTCAGGCTTACTACTCGGGTCTCGACACGAGACCCTTTGGGGTAGCGGCGGGAGGCACTCAACCAGGGGTCATCCGACAATTGTTTGTAGCCGAGCGAGACCTTCTCCTCCAGGCGGTCGAACCTGAGAATCTTTACGTTGATCTCATCTCCCACCTTGAATAGGTCGGAGGGATGGTTGACGCGACCCCAGGACATGTCCGTGATGTGCAACAACCCGTCGATACCTCCGAGGTCAGCAAAGACGCCGTAGTCGGTTATATTCTTAACCACAGCAGCGACAATCAGTCCCTTTTCAAGAGACTTGAGTGTCTCCTCTTTCCTTTTGAAATACTCTTCCTCCAGAACAGCCTTTCGCGAGAGGACGATGTTACCTCGTCTTTTGTTAACTTTGATCACCCGCATGTCGAGTTCCTGGCCACTGAACGCATCCAGGTTTCTAATCGGGTGAAGGTCAATCTGCGAGCCCGGCAGGAACGCCCTCACACCAATATCAACTGCCAGCCCTCCCTTGATGCGTTCGATGACTCGACCCTTCACAATTGACTGATCCTGATAAGCCTGCTCAATCGTGTCCCAGACTTTCATGCGCTCTGCCTTATCGCGCGAAAGGACCACGAATCCATCCCGTCCTTCGGCACGCTCGAGGAGAACCTCTACTTTGTCCCCTACCTGGACCTCGACTTCACCCTTGTCGTTTCGGAACTCCCGCAGAGATATCATCCCCTCGGATTTGTATCCGACATCGACAATGACGCCGTTGCTGGTGACCTTGAGGACCCGTCCCTGGACTACTTCGCCTTGTTTAATGCTCTGGAAGCTCGTCTTGTATGCGGCCTCCATGTCCTCATATCCGACATCGGAGGCCTCGACGATCTGAGGCAATTCAAGTGCAGCCTGCTTTACTTTGTTCTCTTCAGTCTGAGTGCTTGCTCCCATAGGAACAAATGTCTCCCTTTAAATATTTTCCGCAGCATAATCTCCCGGTGAAAGCTTTCATCAAGGGTAATACGGATCTGAGCAGGACCGAGAAGGTGGACGGCCTTGATTCAATCCTTGAAACGGGAGCTCTTACAAGATACGGAGGATCCTTGGTCGAATTTGAAGATTTCCTTATACCGTGCCGACCAAGCTTTGTCAAGGAAGCGGGATTAGACTAGAAAGGCCTGGATTTGCTACACTTGCCTTTGCCGAGACACTCCTTCGAGCCTGCCGTGATCCCAGATCTGAAACTTTCCACCGGGCGGGGTGTCTTCAAACTGATTAGAGAGATTGCCGAGGCGGTAGAAGAAAATGTTACAGCGTTTGCGAGAGCTGGAGGCTCGCTATGAAGAGCTCTCCCGAGAGCTGAGCGATCAGGCAATCCTGGAATCTCCCGAGCGGTACCGGGACACGGCTCGCTCGCACTCCGAACTCCAGGGAATCGTCGACGAATATCGGCACTACCTCTCTCTCTCGGGACAGATTTCCAACACTCAATCACTTCTTACCGAGGAAGTGGACTCTGAACTCCTAGAGCTGGCCCGGGAAGAGCTGACCAGGCTCCAGCGCGACGAAAAAGAATCTGAGGACCGGCTCAAGAAGCTCCTGTTGCCCAGCGACCCAAATGACAAGAAAAACGTAATCCTGGAGATTCGCGCAGGCACCGGCGGTGATGAAGCTACTCTTTTTGCACAGGAGGTGCTCCGTATGTACACCAGGTACGCGGACTCCAGAGGCTGGAAAACAGATCTAGTCGCAGCCAACTACTCTTCGGTGGGCGGCCTGAAGGAGAGCATCACCTCGATTGACGGCAGGGGTGTTTTCAGCCGGCTCAAATTCGAGAGCGGAGTGCACCGGGTCCAACGTGTCCCCGAAACGGAAACGCAGGGCCGGGTCCATACCTCCGCGGTAACCGTCGCGGTTTTACCTGAGGCGGACGAGCTGGAAGTGGATATCGACGCCAACGATCTAAAAATAGACACTTTCTGCTCATCCGGACCGGGAGGTCAGTCGGTCAATACGACTTACTCGGCAATTCGTATCACTCATGTCCCCAGCGGAGAAGTCGTAACCTGCCAGGATGAGAAATCTTGGCACAAAAACAAGGCCAAGGCGATGAAAGTCCTGCGAGCCCGGCTTCATGAAAAGGCCTGGGCAAAACAGCATCAGGAGATTGCCGAGACTCGCAAAGCCATGGTGGGCAGTGGGGACCGTAGCGAGAAGATCAGAACCTACAACTTCCCGCAAAACCGTGTGACCGACCATCGCATTCACCTAACACTCCACCGGCTGGAACAGGTGCTAGAGGGGGAGCTGGATGAAGTCATTGAAGCGCTGGCCACCAATGACCAGGCCGAAGCTCTAAAAGCAGTAGAGCACCCTTGACCGTTCGCGAAGCCATTCAACTTGGAAGTGCCGAGTTATCCCCCTGCGGACTGCGCGTTCCCGGGGTGGACGCCTTATCTATTCTTAGACTGGTGCTCGGGCAAACCTCGATGTGGATCGCAACCTCTTCGGATTCGGAGCTCACGAGTCTCCAGGAGCGGCGTTACGGACAACTGATCCGCCTGCGTCAAAATCACTTCCCGATCCAGTATATGTCGGGGGCCCAGGAGTTCTACGGCCGTAGCTTCCGAGTCAAGCCGGGAGTCCTTATTCCGCGACCCGAAACGGAACTTGTTGTAGGCGAAGCCCTACGGCTTGCCAACCACCTGGAACACCATGTGATTTCCGTTCTGGACATCGGTACCGGCTCGGGCTGCATTGCCGTTTCGCTCGCCTGTGAAGAGCCTCGGATACTGGTTACCGCCCTGGAACCAAGCCCGGTTGCTCTGCGCGTAGCCGCAGAAAACTGCCGGCGTCACGGCTGCACCCACAGAGTCGAACTGGTATGCACCGAGTACCTAGCCTACGCTAGAGCAAGAAAGTTTCACCTGATAACCTCCAACCCTCCCTACCTGAGCCGGACATCCATAGAAGAGACCGATCGGGCCGTCCTTGACTACGAACCACACGAGGCCTTGTTCGGTGAGACCGAGGGGTTGGCGGTTTACAGAGAGATCTTGGAAAGCTCGCAAGAGCAGCTTATCGACGGAGGATGCCTGATCCTGGAATTGGCTCACGACAACCTGGGCAAGGTAGAGAAACTAGCTCGGGACAGGGGCTGGAAAACACTCGGAGTGCGGAACGATTACTCCGGCTGGCCGCGCGTGATGATCCTGGGCCGGACTCCTGGCGAGTATTCTGTACAATAGTGATTCGAAAACAAAGAAGGAAAACTCGCGAAGTCCGGAGATGCCTGTGCAAAAAGAGATCCAGAGAATCCTAACCAAGATGGTAGAGGACCCTGAACGAGAAGGGCTCCTTAAGACCCCTCACCGAGTCGAGAAGGCATTTCGCTTTCTCACCAGCGGCTATGACGTTGACCTCGGAAAGCTCTTAAACAATGCTTTGTTCACAGTCGAGTACGATGAGATGGTTATCGTGAAGGACATCGAACTGTATAGTCTTTGCGAACATCACTTGCTACCTTTCTTCGGGCGTTGCCACGTCGGTTATCTCCCTGACAAAAGCGTTATCGGGTTGAGCAAAATCCCTCGAATCGTTGAAGCATTCTCACGCCGGCTTCAGGTGCAGGAGCGCCTCACCCAGGAGATCGCACAGACCCTAACGGCTGCCGTCAATCCGAAAGGAGTTGCCGTCGTGGTAGAGGCCCAGCACCTGTGCATGATGATGAGAGGAGTGCAGAAACAGAACACCCGAATGATTACTTCGGCCATGCTGGGACGGTTTCGAAACGATCCCAGGTCACGGTCGGAATTCCTTGGTCTGGTAGGGGTTTCTCCGTGAGACTGCAGCGGATCCTCAAAAGGGGACCGTCCCCCCGGGCTGGCCTTTTTGTAGTGTCCACCTGGCTGCTTCTGGGAGGGGCCCTCGGAGTAGCCCAGCAGGCCCCTGAAAACCCCGATGAGTCTCAGCCCTTTCGCGTAGACGTCAATCTGGTCACCCTCAGATTTACCGTGACCAACGCGATGGGAAACTCTGTCAGTTCGCTCTCGCGGGACGACTTCCTGGTTGAAGAAAACGGGGAAGAGATAGACATCGAAATTTTCGAATCGCCCCGAAACCAGTCAGCGGTTCGGCGGGACCTATGGCTGGCCTTTCTGATCGATGTTAGCGGCAGCACTTTTGCAACCAGGACTGAGGAAATCGTCGCCGCACAGACCTTTCTGGACAATCTTACCCAGGCAACGCGTATCGGTGTCTTCGGGTTCACCGAGGAACTACTTCCCTTTCAAACCTTCACATCTGATCGGAGTCTCGTCCTGGAGGCCATCAGCCAGGCCAGAAGGCACCTAGGAAAAACCGCTATCTACGATTCCCTCGATCGACTCGTTAAGCTCACTTCCGGCCTGGCTCCGGCCAACAGCCCCAAAGCAGTGATTGTCATTTCCGACGGCCTGGACCCATCCCCCGGCAAAGCCGGCAACAGTGCCAAGCGTGCCCTGGAAGCAGGCTTCGCCGTCTACACAATCCGCGTGCCCTCTTCGGCACAGGTTTACATCGGTCCAAATCCCAATCCACAGAACAACTCGTCGAAGGCATCGCGGCAAAAGCGAAACGAAAAGCAGATTGAGGGTTTCCAACAGTTGGCCGCGCTCACCGAAGGACGTAGTTTCAGCGGGTTCGAGACGATTCTGGACTTTGACAACACCTTAGCCGAGATCAACGATCATCTCTTTGGAAACCTGTACCGGGTCGGCTATTACAGGAAATCCTCCTTGACTCAGGCCATTCTCGAGCGGGTTCAAGTCAGTACCCGGAGAAGCGATTTACGCATAGCCTCTGCCTTCAAGAAACTGCCCCGTCATTTCGATGCCAAGCGTTCACTGCTTCAAGTGTTCTTCGATACTTCTGGTGAGACTACCCTCCGCGGTCTGACTCCTGTCAGGTTTCGCGAGCTTGGGGCAGACATGGATGTACTTCGGCAGATTTCAGAGGGAGGCCTCGTCGGCCTTCCCTTTAGGCTCAAAGTCAATCCCTTCTCCTTTCGAGGAGCAACGAGCAAAGGTGTTCAGACACAACTTGGAGTTTTGGGCCTTCTTCTCGACCAGCAGGGCAAGGAAGTGGTTCGGCTCCGAGAGATCATACGGGTCACCATGGCTGCCAGGGAAGTCAGAGACGGCCGCGGGATTATCTACAGCAATCGGCTGCTCGCACCCCCCGGCACTTACACTCTTCAGGTTGCCGTTCTGGAACTCTCAACCTGGCGCCTGACGTCGTTTGCTCGTACCGTCACGATCCAGGGCGGATCCTGAAATAGTCGGGCGGCAGCGCCACAGCTTCGCGGAAGTTGGGCTGGTTGGCAGTACGTGTTGCAAGTTCTGAGGCTGTCAAAAAAGTCGGGCGGCAATCCAGCTTCCGGACACAAACGTACCCACAACACTGCCCAGGTTGGCAAGCACCACGACCAATAATATCCGGGTGGCGGGATTGTTCCAGAACCCGCGGACTGATTCAATGGCTTCGGGAAGATCCTCCAGGTCTTTCACGGTGGGTTTCTTGACAACACATTGAACCAGGCCGGCCACCCACCCTGCGGCAATCATGGGATTCAGGCTGGTCAGCGGAGCGGCTAAAAAAGCACTCAGGATGGTGAGCGGATGGGCCAGAGCAAGAGCGGCTCCGACAGCGGCAAGGGTTCCATTGACCAGAACCCAGATGTATATGGACTGTAGCGACTCCTGAGTGTCCCCGCGGATGAATCCGAAGGCAACAAGAGCCAAGATGGCACCCGGTACGGCCCACCTGACCAGCCTAGGCAGGAGTCCTGCCGGGGGCACCTCCTCCAGTTCTCCAATGTCCTCTTCCCGTTCTATATTGGACAGCATCCCCGGCACATGTCCCGCTCCCACTACGGCAACGGTTCGCCGGCCCGCCTTCTCCCGGACCTGCTGGGCCAGATAGACATCCCGTTCGTCGATGAGTGTCTTTTTCAGGTTCGGAAACTCATCTGCCAGAAGCTTTAGCACATCCCCGAGCTTTTCCTCTTCTTTCAGCTGTTCGATTGTTTCTTCATCAATCTCGTCTCCCCCAAAAAGACTGGCCGTGAGCTGAAAAAGAATCTTTACTCTGTCCCACAATCCCAGCCGGGCCCAGGTGCGCTTCAGAGTAACCTGGATATCGCGATCCACCAGAACCAACTCTGCCCCCCCCTCGCGAGCGGCCCGGATTGCCTCGATCATCTCGGCTCCCGGCTTCACCCCCAGGCGGTCTCCCAGCCGTTTTTGAAACGACGCCATGACCAGCGAGGCAAGCAACAAGTTAGCTTTTCCCTGTAGTATCACCTTTACAATGTTCGTGTTCTTCCAGCCTTCGCTGTCCAGGATGTTCTGGTAACGAGCTTCGCACAATTCTACGCACACTACATCCGGGCTCGTGGCCTCTATTGTTCGCCGTACCTCGTCAACACTCCGCTTTGAAATATGGGCCGTCGGAACCAGGAATACCTGGCGGCCGTCCAGATTGATTTCCTTGACCCTGTCAGGCACTCGCCGGGCAGGGTTACCCCTCGAAACTGTTTCTTCCATCTGCTCGTGTTTCAGGCCGTTACAAGCCAACGCTGCATTATTCTTCTGAATCCTCACAGCCGGCGAAGGGACCCTCCTGAGGCCGGGTTATATTCCCTGGGACCTCTCACCGCAGGCAACCATCTCTCCCGTCACCATACGATCCTGACGGCCGCCCTCGGGGCCGGACAGTTATCGGATGCAGGGGACAGAACATTCCCCAGGGGCCGATTCAGGTTCGAGACAAGAACTCAGTTCCCAGGGAGAGCAATCCTTACAAAGGGCCCCGCGTTCGCTACTCAGAGATCGAAACCCAGCTGGAGCCGGGCTGGTTCTGACATCTTCTCCATACCCCACGGCGGATCCCACACCAGGTCGACAACAACGTCGGTGACGCCTTCTACTTCTCGGACCCGCCCCTCCACATCGCCGGGGAGTGACTCGGCAACCGGGCAGGCTGGGGACGTCAACGTCATCTGGATCTCCACGCTACCCGCGTTCACCTCTAGCTCGTAGATCAAACCCAGTTCGTAAATATCGACAGGGATTTCGGGGTCGTAGACAGTTTTAAGGGCAACCACTACGGCATCTTTCAGCCCCGCCGAGTTTTTCTCCTCCGACGTCTCGCCGGACACGACGGGCTCCTTTCGTTCCGCTCCGAGATTCTCCATTGCTTACTCCGTCTTGACTTGTCCAGTCCGACTCAACGCCGCCTTCAGTGTATGCCAGGGCAGGGTTGCACACTTGACTCGTACTGGGTATTGACTGACTCCGCTAAAAACAACCAGCTTCCCCAGGTCCTCTTGCGACCCTTCGGCAATCTGGCCAGTCACCAGAGAATGGAAGCTGCCAAACAATCTCTCGAATCGTTCCAGGGTCATTCCCTTCAGAGTTTCCGTCATGATGGAAGCAGAAGCCTGTGAGATTGCACAACCCGATCCCTGAAAACCAACATCGACAATTCGATCGTCTTCCACCTGGAGATAGAGCTTGATTCGATCCCCGCAAAGGGGGTTGTGCCCGAGTGCTTCGCGGTTGAAGGCCTCCGGTTGCCGGAAGTTACGTGGACTCCGATTATGGTCCAGAATCATCTCCTGATAGAGCTCGGTCAGATCAGACATCAGCGAAATACCCTGCCTACTTCCTGTAAAGCCGCGGACAACTCGTCGATCTCTTCCCTCGTGTTGTAAAAGGCGATGGAAGCTCTGGCTGTCGCGGGAACCCGAAAACGATCCATAACAGGCTGGGCACAGTGATGACCCGTGCGGATGGCTATTCCTCTTTGGTCCAGGATAGTCCCAATGTCGTGGGGGTGCACATTCTCCATTACAAAGGACAGTACTCCCACCTTGGAGCTGGCCGTTCCGATGATCCTCAAGCCTTCAATTTCCGACAGTTTACCGGTTGCGTAGTCAAGCAGTGCGTCTTCGTAGGCCCCTAGGGCCGAAAGTCCCAGCTGATTCAAGTAGTCTACCGCCGAGCCAAGACCGATGGCTCCCGCTATGTTTGGGGTTCCTGCCTCCAGCCGAAAGGGCAAATGATTGTAGGTACTCTTTTCAAAGGTGACCGACAGAATCATTTCTCCCCCACCCTGATAGGGCGACAGCTTGTCCAGAACCTTGAAGCGACCATAGAGAATCCCGATCCCGGTTGGGCCAAAGACCTTGTGGCCCGAAAAACAGTAGAAATCGCAGCCTATATCCTGGACATCAACCGGCAAATGCGGAGCACCCTGGGCACCATCGATGCAAACGATGACACCCCTCGCCCGCGCCATCTCGACGATCTGCTTTACGGGGTTCACGGTTCCCAACGCGTTGGAAACGTGTGTCAGGGTTAGAATCCTGGGACGCCTCCTTAGGACCCTGTCCAATTCCCGTAAGTCAATCTCGCCTTCATCGGTAATCGGGATAACCGCCAGGCGGGCTGAGCGTTTCTGGCAAATCAGCTGCCAGGGCACGATGTTGGAATGATGCTCCATTCCGGAAACAGCGATCTCATCACCCGGCTCGAGCAAATCTCTGACATAACTGTGAGCCACCAGGTTCAGCGCCTCTGTCGTGCTGCGCACAAAGACGATTTCCTCGACTCTCTCAGCATTTACGAAAGCACGGATTTTTTCTCGAGCGCCTTCGTAAAGATCAGTGGCCTCCTGGCTGAGAGTATGGACGCCGCGATGAACGTTAGCGTTGCTGGTCTGGTAGTACTCTCCCAAGGCTCGAATCACCTGGCGAGGCTTCTGGGAGGACGCAGCGCTGTCCAGGTAGATCAGGGGTTTCCCCCTTACCTCCCGGCTCAGGATCGGAAAATCTGCCCGTACGTTTTCGACATCAAACTGGTTTTTACCAGCCACGTTTTGACCGTCAAAGAACGAAGCCTCTAGGTGGGTCATCCTTCGTATATTCCTCGGACCAGTTCGCCCCCGGGAAGCCAGCCCGTAAGGTATTCCACCAACTGATCGCGGAGTGAATCGACTTTGACCCGGGCGATCACTTCTCCGGCAAATCCATAGATAAGGATGCCGCGCGCTGCTGCCTCCGGAATCCCTCTCGAGCGAAGATAGAAGAGGGCCTCCGAATCGAGCTGTCCGATGGTCGCACCATGCGTGCACTTGACGTCATCGGCATAGATCTCTAGCTGGGGTTTCGTGTTGACGAGAGAATCATCGGACAACAGCAGATTATTGTTGGTTTGTTTCGAATCTGTCTTCTGGGCATCTTCGTGAACGATGATTCGGCCACGAAAAATCCCTCGAGCTCGTTCATCCAGGACACCCTTGAACAACTCCCGGCTGTCGCAATTCGGTTTTGCGTGTTCCAGTGTGGTGTAGTTGTCGAGGTGTTGACGCTGTTTGAGCAGATACAGTCCGTCAATACCAGCCAGGCCCCCTTCTCCATCCAGCACACAACGAAAGTCGTTGCGGGTCAGCAGGTTGCCCAGGTCAATCGACAGCGTCCTGTAATGGCTGTCGCGGGACTGATAGACTTCATTGCAGCTTACGTGAAACCCGTTTCTGCTCTCGTTCTGAAGTCGATAGTGGCGAACCGTCGAATTTTCACCAACCACCACTTCGGTCACCGGGTTCGTGAAAGCGACATTATCCCCGGTTCCCAGGTAGCCTTCCACGAGTGTCAGCTCACTGTTGGCCCCCACCGTCACGAGGTTCCGCAAATGGGTTCGAACCGGCCGGCTCGAGTCGGTTGTTATGTGGAGAAGATGGAGGGCTAACTTTACCGCCGTACCCGGATCGACATGCACCACGAACCCTTCTCTGCAAAGCGCTGAATTCAGAGCCACGAAAGGATTCTGATCTATCTGGGCATGTCGACCCAGATGGGCTTCAAGAACTTCCGGTGAGTCACGGAGTTCCGCTTGCAGCGTCGTGACTCTCATGCCTGACACTTCAGGGAGGCTGCACAGGTCCGGACACAAAGTTCCGTTGACCAGCACGAGTCGGGGACACCCCAACTCAGAAAAGGACAACGAGCTGAAGTCTTCGGCGCTGAAAGGGAGGCTCTCCTCCCCAGAAGGGAGGAAATCGGTCCGGGATAATGGCCGAAAATCGGAGAATCTCCACTCTTCGTCTTTGCGACTTGGAAAGCCCTGCTGAAGGAAGGCCTCCATCCCGGCTATGCGATATTTCCGGAACCAGCCGGGTTCCTTCTTCCCATCGCGTCGGACCGACTCAAAGTCCCGTCTGTAGAAATCCGGTTCTCTGACCATTCCCACTCATCAAACTCCTCAACCCACGGCTTGCGTGGCGGTCTCTTCCAGCCAGGCGTAACCCTTTTCCTCCAGGGAAACTGCGAGCTCTTTACCCCCGCTTTTGACGATCCGTCCCTTGTACAGAACGTGCACATAATCCGGGACGATGTAGTTCAGTATTCGCTGATAGTGTGTCACGATCACAAAAGCCTGCTTCTCTGAGCGAAGGGCGTTGACTCCATCCGCCACGATCCTCAGGGCGTCGATGTCCAAACCGGAGTCGGTTTCATCCAGAATAGCGAGGCAGGGTTCCAGCACCGCCATCTGAAAAATCTCGTTGCGTTTCTTCTCCCCACCCGAAAACCCTTGGTTTACCGGCCGATTGAGCAACCCGTCGTCAATCTTCAGGAGCCTCATCTTGTCTCGTACCAGCTGGAGGAAATCGGCGGCATCCACTTCCTCTTTGCCCCGGTGAGTACGGATCGAGTTGAGGGCTGCCTTGAGGAAATAGGTGTTGCTGACTCCAGGAATCTCAATTGGGTACTGGAAGGCCATGAAAACGCCTTCACAGGCCCTTTCCTCAGGACTCATGGCCAGAAGATCCCTGCCCTGGAACCGGATGTCTCCGCCGGTCACCTCATAGGTGTCACGGCCCGCCAGCACCTGCGCGAGAGTGCTCTTACCCGAACCGTTGGGCCCCATAATGGAATGGATCTCGCCGGGCTTAACTTGCAGGTTGATTCCTCGCAGAATCTCCTTGTCTTCAACGCTTACAAATAAGTCATTTATCTCTAACATATCTTCTCCTTGTCGCCCCGGAACCGCACGGAATACCCCGGGGCCAGAGGAGTGAAAGGACCACGACGACGATCAAGGATTCGAGCCATGAACTTCCCTGCTAACCGACACTGCCCTCCAGGCTTACACTCAGAAGTTTTCTTGCTTCAACCGCGAATTCCATCGGAAGTTCCTTGAATACTTCCTTGCAAAAACCGTTGACAATCATGGAGACCGCGTCCTCTGCCGAAAGCCCTCTCTGTTGGCAGTAGAAGATCTGGTCCTCACCGATTTTGGAAGTGGAAGCCTCGTGCTCCATCTGGGCGCTGCTGTTCTTCACCTCAATGTAGGGGAATGTGTGGGCACCACATTTATCGCCGATCAACATCGAGTCGCACTGGGTGTAGTTACGGGCTCTGGCGGCACTTTGGTTAATCTTGACCAGACCTCGATAAGTGTTCTGGCCATGTCCCGCTGACACACCCTTGGAAACGATGTTGCTTCGTGTGTTCTTGCCAATGTGAATCATTTTTGTACCTGTATCGGCCTGCTGTCGCTTCTTGGTCAGTGCAACCGAATAGAACTCTCCCACCGAGTTGTCTCCCTGAAGTATGCAGCTCGGATACTTCCAGGTGATTGCCGAGCCGGTCTCCACCTGTGTCCAGGAGATTTTGGAGTTGCGCCCCTGGCATTTACCCCTCTTAGTCACGAAGTTGTAGATTCCTCCACGGCCTTCATCATCCCCCGGATACCAGTTCTGAATTGTCGAGTACTTGATACTGGCATCGTCGTGGGCTACCAACTCGACCACCGCTGCGTGAAGCTGGTTTTCGTCTCTCATTGGAGCAGTACAGCCTTCCAAATAGCTCACGTAACTGTTTGGTTCGGCGATGATCAACGTTCGTTCGAACTGGCCCGTTTTAGCCGCGTTGATTCTAAAATAAGTAGAGAGTTCCATGGGACAGCGTACTCCCCGCGGCACATAGCAAAACGAGCCGTCGGAGAACACGGCCGCGTTGAGAGCCGCGAAGAAATTGTCCGTATACGGAACTACCGAGCCCAAATACTTCTCAATCAGCTCCGAATGGTCCTGCACGGCTTCACTAAAAGAACAGAAGATGATCCCCAGCTCGCCGAGCTTCTCCTTAAACGTCGTAGCCACTGAAACACTATCAAACACCGCGTCGACGGCAACACCGGCCAGCATCTCCTGCTCCTGGAGAGGAATTCCCAGCTTGTTATACGTTTCAAGTAGTTCCGGATCGACCTCGTCCAGGCTCGTGGGCCCGTCTTCCTGGCTCTTGGGCGCCGAATAATAGACCATGTCCTGGTAGTCGATGGCCGGATAGTCGACAAAAGCCCAGCGGGGTTCTTCCATCTTGAGCCAGTGCTGATAGGCTCTCAAGCGCCAGTCCAGCAGAAACTCGGGTTCCTTTTTCTTGCTGGAGATGAGGCGAATCACGTCCTCATTCAGGCCCGGCGGGACGGTATCTACTTCCACGTCCGTAAAGAAACCGTACTTATATTCCTGATTCGCGAGCTCCTGGAGCTCACGGGTTTCCGTTGACATACCCTCTCCTCTTATGATTACACCTGGCCCAGTTCGGTTTCCTGGAGCTGCAACGGGATGAGCTGACGATCAGGGAGCGGTCGCGTCATCTCCACCAGGGAAACCTTGGACAGAGCCTCGTGTACAACCGTATTGATCACCGCCCAATTACTTCGAACCCCGCAGTTCGCTTCCTGACAACAGTCCCCCGGATGCTCGATGCACTCCGTAATGGAAAGTGGCCCTTCCAGAGCCGTCACGACATCGGCCACTGAAACCCGGTCGGGCCGTCGAGTCAGCGAATACCCCCCCTTGGGACCACGCTGGGAACAAAGCAACCCCTCTCGAGCCAGCAGCTTTAATATCTTGCTGACCATGGGAAAAGGAACGCCGCTCTGTCCGGAGAGTTTGCGGGCACTGACTCTCTCAGAAGCCGGAGCCATTGCTAACAGGGTCAGCAGGAACACTCCGTAATCGGATTCCTTACTTACTCTAAACATATCCTTTATAGTACTAAATTAGTCCAGTTTAAGTGCGCAATCTTACGCTGAAGCAATCCCTTTGTCAAAGAAACAGGACACCTGCCAACCCTGTTAAGAACCGTCGGTGGACTGGGCCGCTTCAGCGAAATAACCGCTCCTGGTCTTGATCGTGACTCCCAGCCGCCGGCTTCTGACCTCCAGCCTGCGCCAGGTTCCATCCTTCCTTTGATTGGACGGAATGTAGGAAAGGTAGTACTGGTTCTTCAGTTCCTCGGCAACGGTTTCATAAACCTCTGTCAGACTGGCAAAAGCCTGGGCCTCCAGGACCCTGCCTCCGGTCAGATTGGCTAGCCGCCGGAGGCCCTTGCGCGCCTCCAGGATGTAGGAGTCGGTCAACACATTAGGGACCAGTTGGCCGCGAGCCCGAATCTCCTGGCGTGTCTGTATCGCCATCGCCCAGTACTCGTCCAGTTTGGATGCGGTGTAAACGATCGCGTCCGAACGCGAGGCCAGTTCAGTCGCATCCTCGAGTCTGACCATGCTGCGAGTATCGACTCCATCGGTAAGCATCATCACGGCTGTCTTACCCTCGACATTCCTGAGGAGATCGTCAAAGGTCACGTATAGGGCGTCATTCATGACTGTGGGGCCCTTGGCGTAGATGGTCTCGAGAGCATAACGCACTTTGGCCAGGCTGCTGGTCCAGTCGAGAATCAGTCGAGGGGCGTCGTTGAAAGTAATAATGGCAATGCGGTCCTCCTCACTGAGACTTTCTGCAAAACGCAAAGCGGCCCGACGAATGGCCAACTGTGAGAAGCGCGTGCTACCACTTGCGTCAATAAGTAATGCGACGCTTATGGGCACTGCCTCTTGGGTAAAGTTGACGATTTCCTGTTCGATTCCGTCTTCCAGAACCCTAAAATCATTTCGAGTCAGTCCCTTGAAAAACCCGCCGCTTAGAGCCCGGGCGGTAACCGATAGGAATACCTGGTCAACAGCGACTCCGATTTTGAATTCCGGTTGGTTTCCTGTAGGTTCCTGGGCCAGGCCTTCCCCGCCTGCCGAGCCGACAATTCCAACAAGAATCAATAGGCGCCAGAAAGAATGCACCACTAAGTGTATTATACCAATGGTTTGCCTTTAGCATCCCTCGGGGGAGGCCCCAGCGGCTGCTCGGTCTGAGGAGACAAGAGCGGCACACCGATTCATTCTGCGGCCCCGTTGCATTCTCGCGTCTGGTATCTTGAATAGCGGCCCGAATTTAGCCCGGAGGGACCAGGTGAAACTTACTCATGTCGACAAGGATGGTCGTGCTCGGATGGTCGACATCAGTCACAAGCCGGCACAGCGCCGGAGTGCAAGCGCTGAGGGCCGCCTCATTGTCAGCCCGGATACCGTCGGACTGATTCGAGACTCAGCCCTCCCCAAAGGAGGACCGGTGGAAGCCGCCCGATTGGCGGGGATCCAGGCGGCCAAACGAACCAGTCGGCTGATTCCACTCTGTCACGAACTGAATCTCGATCATGTGGACGTGGAGATTGAGCTTGAGGAGTCCGCTTTCCAAATCCGCGCCGCCGTAGTCTGCCGACGAGCTACAGGGGTTGAAATGGAGGCCCTCACAGCTGTCTCGGTAGCCGCTCTTACCCTCTACGACATGTGCAAGGCCGTTGATTCGAACATGCGAATCGAGTGCATTCGTGTGACGGCCAAAGAAAAGGAAGACCTCTCCGCTCCTGAGAACTGATTACGAGGTCCGCCCGCTCCAATCGTTGCCTTTTCCCCGAAGAACAGGGATCAATCATTGCTGCAATGTTGCGGGATTCCCTGAGTGGCCTGATTGGATGGGAGCGTAGCCTCTGTCCAGGAGCATCGCTTCCACTACGGAGCCCGCTGGAAGATAGTCCTGGTCGGCAGGTATGCATATCAGTGCATCGGCCTGGGAGAAACCGACCATGTCAGCTGACCCTTTCGTCAAGATGGGACGAGCCGTGATCTCGGATCCAATCAGCCGGGTCCGTGCTGGCATAAAAAAGAGTCGACCGGGCTTGTGCTTGACCGCCTCCTCGAGGCGGGCACTGATTTTCACGAACGAGTTCAGCCGGGCCCCGGACCATTGCTGAACAGCCGGTTTCACGAAGAGCATGAAGGTCACAAACGCAGATACCGGGTTGCCGGGAAGACCGAAAACCATTTTCTCCCCCACGACACCTACCATGACTGGCTTACCGGGTCGGATCGCAGCTTTGTGAAAAAGGATCTCTATTCCTTCCTCAGCCAGCACCCTGTGAACATAATCGTACTCACCCATGGAGACGCCACCCGAAAAAAGGACCAGGTCCATTCGCAGCGCCAGCCGGACGGCCTCGCGAACCCTTTCCGGATCATCCAGGACAATGGGCTCGATGGCGCCTTGAAGGCCGAGCTCCTGACACTGTGCCCAAAGCATATGGGCGTTCGAATTCCTGATCTGGCCGAAAGCCGGGATCCTATCCATATCGACCAGCTCGTCCCCGGTCGAAATGATAGCCACTCTAGGTGGTTCGTAGATTTGCACCTCGGCCAACCCAAAACAGGCCAGAATTGCAATTTCCCGGGGGCCGATCCGACGCCCTTCCTCCAGCACCAGCTGGCCCTTTCCCACTTCGCTCCCCGCCGGCGCTACATGCTGCCCTGGAACTACCGTCTCCAGGATCTCAACCCCGCCCTCCACGGGGCGGGTTTTTTCCACCATTTGAACGGCATCGGCGGTCGCCGGCACTGGGGCACCAGTCATGATCTGAACGGTCTCATTTCTTGAAATCTGGAGTTTTCCCTTGGATCCAGCCGCTATTTGTCCAATCACATCCAGAATTGCGGGCACCGTTCGAACATCTCTGCTCCTCAGAGCGTATCCATCCATGAAGGATTTTTTGAACGGAGGCAGGGCCTGATCCGCTCTAACTGGAGTGGCCAGGACCCGGCCCAGAGATTCATGTAACGGTACGGTCCAAACCTGGGCTTTGGGAACCCGGGTCAGGACCTGGGAAAGGGCGCGTTGATATGGAATCAGACTCATGTTGGTCACCGACTAATCAAGCTTTTGTTCTCCCGATCTTGAAACGGATGTATTCTTAGAGAGCGTTTCTCCTGTGAGCGTAGTAGAAAGGTCGCTGCGAAACAATCTGTTCGTAATTAGAAAACTGGAAGTTCGGAGGCTTGGTAATCCAGTGAGAAGCGGTCGCATGCGAAACAAAAAGGACTGCACCACTGCTCCTGGCAAAATCCTCCCTCCCGGCATTGCTGTCTTTCTAGAGGAGGGTCGGGCATGAACAAGCAAAGGCGGATCTTCATTCTCCTGGGTGCAGTCGCCGTTCTGGCTGCCATCGTGGCATTCAGTGCCAACGCCAACCGGGAAAAGCCGATTGCCGTTCAGATCGGACAAGCCGAGCCGGTCCTCCAGTTAATTGCCAGAGTCAATGCCTCGGGCGAAATCAAGCCCAAGGAATATGTGGAGCTCCAAGCGGAAATCAGCGGTGTAATCACAGCACTTTATGTCGAAGAAGGCGACTTCGTCAGCAGGAACAACATCCTCCTCAAAATCGACCCCACCCAGACCTACACCCAGACGAGGGCCCAGAAAGCCTTGCTCCAGGCAGCGCTGATGGACGCCGCTAACGCCAGCGCCCAGATTGCCCTCCAGAAAGCCAACCTGGGCCGTGAGAAGGCCAGCGTCAGGGCAGCAGAGGCGGAGGTCCTCAAAGTTCGCCAGGCACTCGAACTCAGCACCAACAATTTCACCCGAAAACAGGAGCTTTTTGAGCAGAATCTGATCTCACGAGATCTCTATGACACCGCTATGCATGAGAAAGTGGCGGCAGAGTTGAACCTGATCTCAGCCGAGGCACGACTCGAGCAGGCCAAGGCTTCGCTAAACGTGGGCCTGGTAGTTTTGAAGCAGAACCGCAATTCTCACGAAGCCGCACTGAGTCGCGTAGAGCAGAATAGAGCTTCTCTGGCGCAGGCTCGAGACTCACTGTCCAAGACCATTATTCGATCGCCCCTCACGGGAGTCATCACTCAGCTCAATGTGGAAGTAGGGGAAAGAGCTGTCCCGGGAACACTGAACAACCCGGCAGCAACCATCATGATGATTGCCGACTTGTCCATCATTGAAGCCGAGATCGAGGTCAATGAGACAGACATTGTAGCGATTGCGCTCAACCAGCATGCGATTGTCAACGTGGACGCGCTTCCGAACCAGCCGCTGGAAGGAACCGTCACCGAAATTGGCAACTCAGCCCTCCAGCGGCCCACCAACCAGGAAGCGAAAGAATTCAAGGTGGCGATCCGGCTCAACGACCCACCCGAGAGCCTTCTTCCCGGCCTGAGTTGCACGGCCGACATCACAACGGCCGTCAGGCAGAACGCGCTTTCCATTCCGATCCAGGCCCTGGTGGTTAGAGAGTTTGCCGTCGACAACAGCGGCGGTCTGCTCCACGATAATCCGGAGGAGACCGAGAGCGCGAAAAGAAAAGAAGAATTCGAGGGTGTTTTCGTTGTCCGGGAGAGGCGTGTCGAGTTCCATCCCGTCAAAACGGGCATCTCCAGTGAGACCCGTTTGGAAATCATTTCGGGGCTCGACAAGCGCTCTGAGATTGTCACTGGCAGCTACAAAGCGCTGCGCGAGTTGAAGCACGGCGATCTCGTCAAAGCTCAAACCAGCAAGAAAGGCTAAGAGGCCAGGCGTGACTCCAGTACTCATTCGAACGGAAGACCTGTGGAAAACCTACGAGGTGGGCTCCGAGAAAATTCATGCCCTTCATGGAGTCACCTTCGACATCCGGACCAATGAATACTTGGCAATTATGGGACCCTCTGGTTCCGGCAAGTCAACCCTGATGAATCTGATCGGGTGCCTGGACACGCCCACCCGGGGCAAGTACTACCTGAATGGACAGGTGGTCAGCGAAATGCACGACGATGAACTAGCGTATATTCGCAACCAGGAAATCGGGTTCGTTTTCCAAACCTTCAACCTGTTAGCCCGGGCCACGGCTTTGCAGAACGTGGAGCTTCCCCTCGTGTACTCCGGTACCGGAGCTACCCAGCGAAAAGCGAAAGCTGAAAGCGCTCTGGCGAAGGTCGAATTGAGCGACCGCATGAGCCACCGTCCCAATGAACTCTCGGGCGGGCAGCGGCAAAGAGTGGCAATTGCCCGGGCACTTGTAAACGACCCCTCTATTCTGCTCGCAGACGAGCCCACCGGAAACCTTGATTCCAAAACCAGCGTCGAGATCCTGTCACTCTTTGATCGACTCCACGAGCAAGGAAACACAATCGTACTCGTAACCCACGAAAGCGATATCGCTGCCCGGGCCCACCGGATCGTCCAGCTCATGGACGGGAAAATCGAACGGGACGAGTCAACCCGAGATGCCGGGGCAGTCTCTCCCTGAAAATTTTTATGTGTTCCGGGTTCAAGAATTCGAATCCGGAATCTACCGTAGCCCTTGGGTTGCCCGCAGGGAATCGACCGCTCGCTGGTGGGGCTCAGCGGGACCGCGGCCACCGTAACACCTGACATGCCAAGCGGCCTTCCCCTGACGTGGTCGGTGAGCTTGCTACCAGCCAAATCGAGGGGAGTTCTCGTGGACACAAAGGTTCACATTGCCAGGGTTGGGGTCTGGCGGAGAGGGAGGGATTCGAACCCTCGGTGCCGTTTCCAGCACAACTGCTTAGCAGGCAGCCCTGTTCAACCACTCCAGCACCTCTCCGCTTGGAGGGCGGCTCGCAGGGCGTCTTATTCTATGTAAACAGGCTCTCAGGGGTCAATCGAGAGCGGCCGGCAAACCTGAATAACGGTCGTTTCCTCCAGGCGGAAGGTTCACACCTTTCTTCGCTCGATCACTGCCGGCCTTTCTCGAGAAGTGGGGACCCTTAACCCGCCTCTTCCAGCTCCTATTGCAGCTCCCATTGCGCCACCGGTCTGGCACCAAGGCTTGCATATCATCAGGAGCGTGCTGTACATAGGGACATTCTCCCGGCTGAGCCTTAGCTTTCTTAGATGGTATGACCAACAACAAGTTTCAGTTGGCGGAAATCGAACACCTTAGAGCCCTCATCTCCCCCTACCTGCGCCGGACTCCCCTGCTGCCCTCTTTTCGCAGCCCGGATCTACTTCTTAAGGCGGAGTGTCTGCAGAACACGCACTCCTTCAAAGTTCGTGCTGCTGCCGGCCAGATCTTATCTCTTTCCGGGGACGAGCTGGAAGCGGGCCTCGTTACCTCCAGCTCCGGTAATTTCGGCCAGGCGGCGGCTTTTGTGGCATCGCGTGTGAATTGTCCACTGCAGGTTGTGATGCCCCGCAACAGCAACCCCCTCAAAGTCGATTTGACGCAGGGATGGGGAGCGAAAGTCGTTTACTGTGACAATGATTTCCAGGCCCGCCAAGCCAAAGTCGAACAGATCAAATCCTCACTGGGCACCACCGAAATCCATCCCTTCGAGCACCCTAGCGCGATCCTGGGAAACGCTTCTCTGGGGCTCGAAATGCTGGAGCAGAAACCTGGAATCCGCCACGTCGTGGTCCCCATCGGCGGGGGAGGCCTGATCAGTGGTGTCGCCCTGGCGGCCAAGCTTGTCCAACCCGAGGTTCAGATCTGGGGTGTGCAGCCGCAAGGGTCCAACGCGGCTTATCTGTCCTTTCTAGGCGAGCGAGTTCAACAACTGAAAAGTACTCACACCATCGCGGACGGGCTTCGCGCGAACCGGCCCGGAGACCTTACCTTCTCCCTGATCAAGCAGCACGTGGATTCTGTGGTAACCGTAGAAGAAGACAGCATCCTGGAGGCCGTAGCATGTTTTGTTGGGGAAGAAAAGCTGGTTGTAGAGCCGTCCGGTGCAGTGGGCCTGGCTGCGGTCCTGGAAGGCAAGGTCCCTGTTCAGGAGACGCTCCTCGTGTTGAGCGGTGGAAACATCGACCCAGCCCTTC
>CAZMGM010000023.1:0-34135 GCA_964565865.1 uncultured Acidobacteriota bacterium
GTCGACCGATTCGTTCTGGCCCGTCTGGAGGCCGAGGGTCTGGAACCGGCGGGGGTGGCGTCGTGGGCGCCCTGGTCAGCCTTTTTACCAGCCAGCTTCAATCAGAAAAGGCCAGCTGTTGGAGCTGGTATGCCATTGCAAAAAATAGCCTTTCCCCCCTCAAAAAATGACTCTCCTCGACTGGGCACTCGTCATCGGGATCAACCTGGCTATCGTGACCTATGGCCTTCGCCTGGCTCGCGGTACAAAAAGCACTAAAGACTGGTTTTTAGCAGCAGGCGGCCTGCCCTGGTGGATTGTGGGTCTCTCCGCTTTCGCCACCGCCGCAGATGTCGGCGACTACGTAATTCTGGCAGGGGGATCTTACAGCTTCGGCATGAGCAACCTGACGACCTGGTGGCTGGGACTCCCAGTGGGCTGGTTCGTAGTGAGTTACTTCATCTATGTGCCTATGTACCGGGCACGCATGTTTACCAACGCCGAGTGGCTCGAGTACCGCTTCGGACCTGGTGTCCGTCTGTTGAGCGTATTCATACAGATCCAATATCGAACCAATGTTCTGGGCAACATGGCCTGGTCACTTTTCCTGACGTTGAGCATTGTGGGGGGGCTGGGTAATGCTTCGTCGTGGGCAATTGTAGTCACGATTGCAGCGCTGGCCGCCTGGTACTCGGCTCAGGGGGGACTGAGGAGCGTGGCCATCACCGATGTGCTGCAGTATGTGACCATGGCAGTCGCCTCATTGGTCCTGTGGCTGATTGTCTGGCAGGCAGTGGGGGGGTGGTCCGGTCTGGAGGCCCGGCTGGCAACCCAGGACCGTGAGTGGATGCTACACGTCGGGGGATACCGGGAGCCGGGTGTTCCAACACCTCTGGTGATCTTTGGCTGGATATTGGTGCTCGTGTCCTACAACGCTGTCAACCATTCCCAGGCGATGCGTTTCCTGGGATCACGCTCAGAATGGGATATGAAAATGGGAGCGCTGGTAGCGGGAGGTGCGACCGTCATCGTGATGTGGCTGAACATCACCCTGGGAATCATGGGCAGGGCCTGGTTTCCGGACCTCGAGGTCGTAGACCAGGTTTTCCCCTTGCTGGTCCGTGACTTCCTGGCTCCGGGTCTGATGGGCCTGGTGCTGGCAGGAGTTCTGGGGGCCGGCATGTCCACCTACGATTCGATTTCAAATGCTACGTCCGCCATTTTCACACGTGACTTCTATGCCAGATTTCTCAACAAGAACGGCACCGATGCACACTATTTGAGAGTGTCGCGGATAATGGTGCCGGTGGTAATCGGCCTGGGGTTCCTGTATGTACCCTTTCTACGGGCGGGTGCGGTCCATTTCTATCTGTCGGCGACCAGCGTCTTTGTTCTTCCGCTGGCGGCCCTCTATCTGGTGGGCGCCCTGACCCGGGTACACCGTTCCGCGGGGGCTGTGGGCCTGCTTGCGGGAGTCACCTACGGTCTTTTCGCGTTCCTGGCCCGAAGCTTCCAGTGGCCTCTGCCCATCTGGATCGTCAACCTATGGTGGGGGTATCTCTGGAATCTGCTCGTCCCGGCAAGCAGCATGTTGATTTACTCGTGTGTACTCGACCATCTTCGCGGTCCCGTGCGCCCCGGGGAGCTTGCAGGTCTGACCTACCGCACGCGCCATTTGCCGGTCCGAGAACCTGGCAAAGCAGGGGATTCAAAGCTAACCTGGTTGGAAAAAAGCCGGATGGATCTAGGAAAGAGGCCTGTTTTCCCTTTCTCGGTAGGAAGAAAAGGGCTTCCCTGGTACCAGAGAGATCGACTGCTGGTGTGGAGTTTTCTGCTGCTGGTGTTCTTTCTCAATCTTGTTGTTCTCTGGTGAGTACTACTGTTCACCGCTCCACTTAAGGTTGGCTGGCCCCGCGTATCTATTCACGCTTTAGTTTCTTATCATTAGACACATGAAGGTCACTGGAAACATGAGCAAATGGATCCAGAGGTCCCTGGTGGCTGCTCTCACGGTCTTGACGCTGGGCTTGTTAGGCTGTGGCCAAGAGCCCGAGAAAATGCCAATGGAGGCCAAGATGGGGCCGCAAGAGGACCATGAGGCCAGGAAGGCGGGTCTGGAGGTACGCTTTCGTGACGATTTCAGCCAGAAACATGATCCATCGGAACCCCCTGACATGACGCGGTGGACACAGCTGGAATCCGGCCGGGCCAGAACGGAAGATGGGTTCTGGCTGATGGATGTATGGCGGGATCCTCCGCCGGGGCCTGGAGCCGTGGTCCTAGGAGGTCTCGCCACGACTGAGAGGACCTTCCATCCCGGATTGGCCGGTACGAATGCTGTCGAGATAACGCTGGCTGAGTTTATCCACGAAAAGGACTACCCCATTGAGGTGGAAGAGCAGGACCAACTGGTCCATGCCTGGAGTCTAACGGTGGCGAGCTGGCAAGGACTGGTGGGGGGACAAGGTGACGATCAGCGGGGTGTGCAATTGCACCTCGACCTGCTGCGCGACGACGGGCTGTTCGTCTATCTCGTGCGGGGCATCCTGCCCGAGGATTTTGAAAAGCACCCTATGGACGGCTTCGGACATAGAGATTCCCTGGACGGAAGAAATCAGAACCTAAGCCCGAGCCAGCTGAGGAAGTTGCACGAGAAGGAGATTGCGCACGGGGGAGTCTTTATCAGCGTGCCCACCCTGATTCTCGCTTGCAGAGTTTACCGGACAGAGGAGGAAATTCAGGATATTATTGGCCGGCCCCGTCGCTGGGGCCTGTACCTGGCCGACGATGCCAATTCCGTGTACTGGACCCTGGATGACGAAGTGATGGATACACGTGACATTTCCGGATACTTTGGCTCCAAACCGGAGTCTGTCCAGGACGGGGCGTTCCTGACGGTCATGGGCGTGGCCAGTTATCAACGGAACACCTGGAGAATGGACGATCTGGAGATCCTCGGTTCTCGTTAGGTTGGAGCGGCCTTTCTGGTTGGAAGTTC
The DNA here is from genome assembly GCA_964565865.1 of uncultured Acidobacteriota bacterium. Lineage (GTDB taxonomy): Bacteria > Acidobacteriota > UBA6911 > RPQK01 > CBDAPI01 > CBDAPI01. The sequence goes on from CAZMGM010000023.1 coordinate 2,978, forward strand.
AAAGTAGAAAGTTCGATGTTCAAGGCACTTTCACTGCGCACCGTACTTAGCTGTGGGCTCGTGCCTCATCTTGACTGTTCGTTCACTCTGAAATGTTTTAAAACGAAAATTTTTCTCGACTGCAATAGACACGAGCACTGAAAAGGAGGCCTATGAACGTCAAAGTGGGTAGCTGCCCGGATTCCTGGGGCGTCTGGTTTGCAAATGATCCCAAGCAAATTCCCTGGAACCGTTTTCTGGACGAGGTGGTGGAAGCTGGATATGAGTGGATCGAACTCGGTCCTTACGGCTACATGCCGACAGACATCAAGCGGCTGCGTCCAGAGATCGAGAGTCGGGGCCTGAAAGTGGCCGGGAACTTCATATGGTCGCATCTCGAGGACCCTGATGACTGGCCTCGGCTGGAGGAGCAACTGCTGGGTGTCGGAGAACTGCTGGCTGCCTTCGGATCCGAGTATCTCATTGTGTTCGACGATCTCCACACCGACTGGTTCACCGGTGAGCAGCTCAGACCGAAACTCTTGGATGACGACGGTTGGAAGCAATTGGTCGCAACCATTCACAAAGCAGCTGACATTGCCCGGCAGAAATTTGATCTGCAGCTCTGTTTTCATTCCACCTCCGATTCCCACGTGGCCTACGCGGACGAGATCGAGAGGCTGTTGGAAGACACCGATCCCGACAGGGTGGTCCTGGCTCAGGACATCGGGCATCTCGCTTACCGTGGTGCCGACCCCGTGGAATTCGTACGAAAACACCACGAGCGTATACCCTACCTGCACCTGAAGAGCGTCGACCCCGACCTCCAGCAGCAGGTAGAGTCCGGCGAAATCCCTTTCATCAAAGCTGTGGGAATGGGGATCTTCTGCGACCTTGACAGAGGCAAGGTCGATTTGGTGGCCTTCAAGAAAATGCTTGAGGAGATCGACTTTGACGGCTTTGCCATCGTTGAGCAGGACATGCATCCCGTGGCCTGGGACAAACCCCTGCCCATCGCCAAACGCAACCGAGCCTACCTGCGCGAGATTGGCATGGGGTAGCTGTTCTGTTGGACTCGAGTTGGTTCGGCCGGCCCAAATCGGCACCCGACGGCAGTGCCGGTCTCTTGCCATTCTAATCAAGACAGAAAAGGAACTCTGGATGCGAAGAACAAATCGAGTTCTGGTCGCAGCTCCTACGCCGCTCACGATGGATATAGGCGGACGAAACCAGGTCCTGAGTGCGGGGGAACAGAGAGCGTTGCACGAGACAGGGGCTGGCTGGATCAAGAGTCGGCCAGAGTGGCACGGGTAACGGTCCCACGACTACAAGTTTGTAGGAATCATAGATTTACCCGACAAAAATGTATTATTGACGCGAAAGGACGTTTTCCTGCCGGGATTTCGCTTGGGTTGTCTCCCTTCGGGGTCACTAGTATTACGACCTGCGCCGGAAGGTCATTGATAACTCTCTAGAAAATAACAGCTTACACCGAATAGTACATTTTCGTCCCTTGAACAAGGAAAAACGACAATTATGTCGCTCACACCTCAGGGCCGGGTGGACCCCCGGGCCTGAATCGCCCACCCAGCTAAATGCCCGGCCTACTTGAAAAAGATTTCAAGAGCTCACTTCCTTTCTAGCCCAAAAGGAGGCTTGTCTGGGCGAGTGGCACACGGTTTGCATGGGAGAAAGTGGAATTCGGTGGGAGAGGCAATACCGAAATCTTGCGTGAGGGGCATTTATTCTCGTTGATCAGATGGGTGGTAAGGGTAATTATTTTTAGGGAGATGTTTGATGCGGAAGCAAGTTTGTAAACAGGTGTTGACCTTATTTGTTGTGACCTGCTGTGTGGTTGCTACGCCGGCGCAAGCTGAGGACACGGGCGACAGTGGCGCGGATTATTCATTTGGACTGGATGTGGCGCCAGTCAGCAAATACATATGGCGTGGACAGCGACTGACTAATGACTGGAGTGTTCAGCCGTCCGTAACAGTGGGATACGGGGGATTTTCCTTCAACGCCTGGGGAACAATGGATCTCACCAGCGTCAATGAGGGAGATTCGCTGTATATAATCCAGAACCCAAACGCGCCGGCCGGAACCCACAACGGTTTGATGGGGAAATTCTCCGAGGTGGACTACACGTTTTCTTATGCCCACTCGTTTGAAAGCGTTTCTCTGGATGTGGGTTCAATTACCTATACGTTTCCGGAGCGCTCAGCTTCGCTGGCGGCGACAACCGAGCTCTACGGAAGTGTCAGTTTGGACGCGGTGCCAATGGCACCATCGGTCACCGTGTATATGGATATAGACGAAACCAGGGCGAACGAAGGAAGCACCGGGTTTTATTTGCAGCTGGCAGCCGGCCACACATTTGACCTGGGCCACCCAGTGGCTTCTGGTGTCGATATCTCCTTCTCGCTGGGCTTTGCAAATAACGGGTTTAGCGAATTCTTCTATGGGGCTACCGAGTCGGGCATGCATGACTTCAACTACACGGTCAGTCTTCCCCTGGCCTTGGGTGAGAACTGGTCCTTCACGCCTTTTTTCTCCTACAGCGCTCTGCTGGGCGGATTTCGTGACCTTCAGTTCCTGGATCCGAGAGACGTCTACCGGGGCACGGCTGGCATTCCCAGTGATTCAGCCGATACGCTTTGGGGTGGATTTACGCTGAGCTTGGCCTTCTAGAGACGGCTCGAGCCAGCTCGATGATTTTATTGTTCTACTAATTGGATCCGGCTATGAGTAAGGAGCAGAAGATGTTCATAAGAGTGTTACCGAGGAAGCGACTAATTAGACGGCTGGTACTGGTGGCGATGATTTGTCTAAGTTCCCTGGCTCCCGTTCAGGCGGCCACAGGGGATGAGGCGATGTTCGTAGTGAATAACGTCTGGATGATGGTGGCGACCTTTCTGGTTTTCGTCATGCACCTGGGATTCGCCAGTCTGGAATCCGGTCTGACCCGAGCAAAGAACACGGTCAACATTCTATTCAAGAACACCATGATCATAGCCATTGGACTATTAACCTACGCAGTGGGTGGTTTCAATCTGATGTATCCGGGCGATGCCTGGGTCTTTGGATCATGGTTGGGATTTGCAGGTTTTGGGATCGCTTCACCGGAGGGAGCAGCGGGATTAATCGAATATGCGGATGGATCCTACACGTACTGGACAGACTTTCTCTTTCAGGCGATGTTCGCCGCTACCGGCGCTACCATTGTCTCCGGTGCTGTAGCCGGTAGAATCAGACTCCGCAGTTTCCTTCTCTTTACGGTTGTTTTTGTCGGTGTTGTTTATCCCGTGGTCGGAAGTTGGAAATGGGGCGGCGGATGGCTGGACGCGTTAGGTTTTTATGATTTCGCAGGTTCGACCCTGGTTCATTCCGTTGGGGGATGGGGGGCTCTGGCCGGTGCGCTAATGCTGGGCCCCAGGATCGGTAAATACGTGAAGGGGAGCGTCAATGCCTTTCCCGGGTCGAGCATGCCACTGGCAGCCATTGGGGTATTCCTGCTCTGGTTGGGGTGGTTCGGTTTCAATGGCGGGTCAGTCCTGTCGGCTGACCCTGAAGCCGTATCTTTCACTCTGGTCACCACTTGTCTGGCGGCGTCGTCGGGCATAGTTGGTGCCTACTTTATGTCAGAGTTGGTGCTGAAAAAGCCCGACTTGTCGATGGCTTTGAATGGATGCCTGGCCGGTTTGGTTGGGATCACGGCTGGGGCCGACACAGTCTCTGTGATGTCCAGCGTAATCATCGGACTTGTTGCTGGGGCACTGGTGGTTGTCTCGGTGGTTTTCATTGACTCGAAGTTGCAAATCGACGACCCAGTGGGAGCCATTTCCGTACATCTGGTGTGTGGTATTTGGGGAACACTGGCGGTAGGTATCTTCAGCATGAATGCCGAACACACTTTCTTGAATCAGCTGACTGGTGTGGTGTCGTACGGTGTGGTTACTTTTGGCTGTGCCCTCCTTATCTTCTGGATATTGAAGATGCTTATCGGTATTCGTGTATCGGCTGAGGAAGAGCTGCAGGGCCTAGACATTGGCGAGCACGGAATGGAGGCTTACTCGGGTTTTCAGATATTTGTAACGGATTGACTATGGAGGTGGAGTACTAAGCTGCAAGTCGGGGTTTAGCTATGAAACCAACGGAAGGAAACATGATATGAAACTGATCGTTGCCATGATACAACCTCACAAGTTACCGGATGTCAAACAGGCTCTGTTTGATGCCGAGGTCTATAAAATGACGGTCACGAACGCCCTGGGATCAGGACAACAAAAGGGATACACAGAGACCTATCGTGGTGTCATCCATACCATCAATCTTCTAAAGAAAATAAGGATAGAGATCGCCGTTAATGAGGATTTCGTCGAACCCACGATTGCAGCCATTATCAAGGGGGCCAGAACGGACCAGATCGGAGATGGCAAAATCCTTGTCCTGGATCTGGGTCAATGTATCCGGATTCGAACCGGTGAGCGCGGCGACGAAGCGGTCGGCTAGTATCCACTGGGTGCAATGACGTTTGTTGCCATCCCTTGGTCGGTCGGCGACGATAACGATGGAGCAGCCATCGCAGGGTCCTCTTTTGGCGGCCTTGTCTAGCACAACCAGCCCGCAAGCATTACCGTATTCAGGTAAAGGACTATTGGTCTCCGCCGATCTTAATCGGCGGAGACCTGTTTTTTAGTTAGGGAGGACGACATTGTGGAAGTGAATTCAGCAGCTGACATCGTTAAAGTCATTGAATCGGAAGGCGTTGAAGTTGTGGATCTCAGATTCATGGACTTCCCGGGACTGTGGCAGCACTTTTCCGTACCCGCTCGGGAAATGGATGCCGACGCGATCGAGGATGGGCTTGGGTTTGACGGTTCGAGTATTCGGGGGTGGCAGGCCATTAACGAGTCCGACATGCTCGTGAAGCCTGTTCCGGAGTCGGCATTTATCGACCCCTTCCTGGCAGCCAAGACGCTCGTACTGATCTGCAACATCTGCGATCCGATCACCGGTGAAGACTATACCCGCGATCCCCGCAATATCGCCCGTAAAGCGTCGGCGTATCTGCAGAGTGCCGGCATTGGCGACACGGCCTTTTTCGGGCCGGAAGCGGAGTTCTTCATTTTTGACGACATTCGCTTCGACCAAAATGAACACGAGGGCTACTACCATATCGATTCCGTGGAAGGACGCTGGAACAGCGGCAAAGAGGAAGGCCCCAATCTTGGCTATAAGCCCCGCTACAAGGAAGGTTACTTCCCTGTCCCACCGACGGACCAGCACCAGGACATGCGCTCCGAGATGATGCTGACGCTGGAGAAAATTGGTGTTCCGATCGAGGCCCAGCACCACGAAGTGGCGACCGGAGGCCAGGCGGAAATTGACATGCGCTTTGCCCCTCTTGTGGCGATGGGTGACATGATGCTGAAATATAAGTATGTCATCAAGAACACGGCTGCCAAGTATGGGAAGACCGTGACTTTCATGCCCAAACCGCTGTTTAACGATAACGGAACCGGCATGCATGTCCACATTTCCATCTGGAAGGACGGTGAGAACCTGTTTGCCGGGGACGGCTACGCGGGCATGTCGGAAATGGCCATGCACGCCATTGGCGGCGTTCTAAAGCACGCACCTGCCATCCTGGCCTTCACGAATTGCACCACCAACAGCTACAAACGACTGGTTCCGGGATTCGAAGCGCCGGTCAACCTGGCCTATTCCAGCCGCAATCGAAGTGCTGCGGTGCGGATTCCCATGTATTCCCGTTCGGCAAAGGCAAAACGGTTTGAATTCCGCTGTCCAGACCCAAGTTGCAATCCGTACCTGGGCATGTCAGCCTTGTTGATGGCAGCTCTGGACGGAATCCAGAACAAGATCGATCCGGGCGAGCCACTGGACACGGACATATACGACATGCCGCCAGAGGAACTGGCCAAGGTTCCCACGACACCGGGCTCCCTGCGGGAATCTCTGGAGGCGCTGGAAGCGGATCACGACTTCCTGTTAAAAGGTGACGTTTTCACGAACGACGTCATCCAGACCTGGATCTCCTATAAGCTGGAAAACGAAGTTCAGGAGATAGACCTTCGACCCCATCCGTGGGAGTTCGCACTCTATTACGATATTTGAGTCTTCCTCCAAGGAGCTAGAGCCATCTGCCGCCTATCGTAATCTAGGCGCGATTTTGCCTGTTAAGCCGAGGTGGTGGATGCTCCAAAGTAGTCTATCGGTGAGATAGCAGCCGGCGGGCGCCTGCTAAACGGGAGGGGACTGGTTTCTTGTATCAACGCCAGGCCGCAGAGGCTCACTAGCTGAGGAGGCCGGAAAAGATCTGCCGGCCCCGCCAAACGGCTGCCGGTCCCAGCTCTTCCTCGATCCTCAACTCCTCATTGTACTTGCAAAGTCGGCAAGAGCGGGCCCAGGAACCGTTTTTGATCTGGCCGGCGTTGCTGGCCACTGCGATGTGGACGTGGGTAACATCCTCGGAGTCTCCCGATCTGGCGGACACAATCGGAAGGTATCCTGAAGCCTGGCATAGCCGAATCGAATCCAGGGTCTCTGTAATCGTCCCAACCTGGTTCATCTTTATCAATGCCGCGTTGGCTGCTCCCAGCTCAATCCCACGACCGATCCTTTCGACATCTGTCGTGAAGAGATCGTCCCCAACAAGCTGAACGCGATCACCCAGCCGCCGTGTCAGCAATTCCCAGCCTAGCCAGTCGTCCTCGGCCAGCCCGTCCTCAATGGACAGAATCGGGTAGCGGTCAGTCCAGGACTCGAGCAGATCGACAAGCTGGGGTGCGGTGAGAGAAAGTTTGTCCAGACCCAATTGGTACTTGCCATCCTTGTAGAACTCGTTAGCGCCGATGTCTAGTGCTAGGACGGCATCCTTCCAGGGGGTGTAGCCAGCCCGATTCAATCCTTCCATGAGGATCTTGAGCCCCTCCTCGTTGCTGTCGAAGCTAGGCCAGAAACCACCTTCATCGGCCACCCCCAAGGGTTTTCCACGAGCATCCATGGCGTCCCGAGTGGACCAGTAGATATTGAACAGGATCTCCAGACAACCGGAAAAAGAGTCAGCTCCAATGGGGATGACAAGGAAGTCCTGCACGTCGGTTGCCCGGTTGGCGTGAGCGCCGCCACCGATGACCTGCATCATGGGGAGAGGCAGTTCTCGGCCCTCATTTCCTCCCAGATAGCGATACAGGGGCCAGCCCAGCTCGTTGGCGGCGGCATGAGCCAGGGCCGCGGAGACGGCTAGCACCGCGTTGGCTCCCAGGCGGCTCTTGTCAGGTGTGCCGTCCAGATCAATCAGTATTCGGTCCACTTCAGCCACATCACGCACCTCGACCCCTGTCAGTCTGGAGGCGATAGTGGTTTCGACATTCCGAATTGCGCCATAGACGGATCGGCCCCTGAACCGGGTGGGTTGGACATCACGCAACTCCAGCGCCTCATGAGATCCTTTGGAAGCACCAGATGGAACGATGGTCCTCCCCTTTGCCCCCGAGTCCAGAGTGACTTCTGCCTCGATGGTAGGGTTGCCCCGGGAGTCATAGACCTGCCTTGCTTTGATAGCCGAAATCTTCAATTGTGCATCATCTTTCCTAACAGCTGTCCGTTGAACCCACCATCTCCTCGCTTAGAATCTCGGCTACCGCTGTATAGAGTTTCGGACGCTCCAGGATGATGCGGGTTCCAGACCGCCGGACAATGTTTCTGTCCGTCTCATTCAAGTACTCCGCTGGGGACTTCCCGTCCACCCGGGCTAGCAGCAATAGCCCGAGCTCTCTGCAGGCGTATTCCTCGATCCAGCCAGTCGGAAAAACTCGGATAGTGCTGCTATAAGCCTTGGCCATTTGAAGAAAGGCCTTCAGCAATTTGGCCCTTGTCCGCCGGACTTTTACCACCTTCAAGAGCATGTGATTCAACAGGAAAGCGATATCAAAAGTGGGATCGCCCAGGTGGGCCGCTTCCGGATCCAGGAGCCAGAACCTACCCGCCTCCGGCAGGATGAGGATGTTCTTGGGGCTGTAATCGGCGTGGACAAGAACTTTTCGTAAAGTCAGGATTCGGGCTATTTCCGAACGTATGGGGCCAGCCAAATTCGGATGGCAACGGGCAATGGTCTCGTAGTAGGGGTTCACCCGGCACTCCAGAAACCGCTGCTGCTGATCAAAGCGACGCATGACTTCTGCCCTCTCAAAGGTCTCGTTGTGAATTCTTGCCAGCAGGCTGGCCACCTGTTTGGCCATTTCGAAGTCCACTTCTCCCCGCAGGAGCTGTGTCTTCCACTTCTCACTGCCCTCGGGAGCGAACTCGATGCCGAAAATGAAATTCTTCTCGTCTTCAAAGAGGACCTCTGGAACATATTCTGATCCCAGGATCCGCCGCATCAGCTTGAGGGCATCCTTTTCGACGTTCGACCTTTGTGCGTCGATTATCCATGGACTCTTGACCCTTATCCTGGAAAGGGCCTGCTTGAAAACCAAGGCGCCTCCGTTTGATTCCACTTTGAAAACGTCGTTGGCGATGCCGCCGCCCAGTTGCGTAATGACAGCAGGATCATCCTTTTGCAGGTATCCCTGGCCAAGCAGGTATGTCCGCAGACGCTCTGGGCTGTTATCTATGCGAAACCTGTTCATGAAGAGTCAAGGAACGAGGAACGGCTTCCCTCTACTCCGACCAGTCCTCTCTTGCTTTTCCCCAGGGGTGAGCTCTGGCTACTTCCTCGTTCAGGTCTGTACCCCAACCCGGTCCGGCAGGGACCGTCATGTAGCCATCGACTATCTCCGGCGTGTTCGTGACCAGCTCGTCCTTCCAGGGAACATCATCAACCTCAATCTCCATGATCCGAATGTTGGGGAGAACTGCGCACAGGCTGGCGCTGACAAAGCTAGAAAGATGGCTGTAGTAATTGTGGGGAGCCACATTGAGCTGGTAGACCTCTGCCAGATCACCAACCTTCTTGGACTGGCTGAAGCCGTTCCAGGGGACATCGATCATGAATACATCAGCAGCATGCAGCTGAAAGTAGGGCAGAAATTCCCGCATGTGAATCAGGCACTCGCCGGTGCAGATCGCAGTGTTTGTCGACTGCTTGATCTGTAGGATTGCCTCGGGATCGTACATGTCCAGCTCCAGCCACAGTAGGTCGAATTTTTCGACTCTTCGGGCGATCCGAATTGCACTCTCAGGCTTGAAGTTAAAGTTTAGGTCGAGGTTGATATCCACTCCGGGGCCCACCGCCTGGCGGAAGGTTCCAATCAAATCCTCGATGTGGTCGAGTAACTCAGAGGTGACAGCCTGATCCGTAGTGCCTCTGCCCTGACTGAACCCCGGCATCCACGGCGATGCAGGATCCCCGGGCAAAAGGATGTTGGTCTTCAGAGCCGTAAATCCTCGCTCCACGACTTCTTTGCCAAGGCTGGCAATGTCCTGCATCGTTCTTAGCGGCGGGGTGCCCAGGATCTCGTGGTGCCTGGCCCTCGTATTCCCGCAGTGAGACCAGTAAAGTCGAACCCGGTCTCTGGTCGGTCCGCCGAAGAGTTCGACGACCGAGATTCCTAGAGCCTTGGCCTTGAGATCGATCAGTGCGCACTCGATCCCGGCGATCGCTTTAGCGGCAACCCCGCCTGGGCTCACCCGAGTGGCTCGCATCAGGTCCCAGAATCTCATTTCATAGGCCCGGGGGTCGCGTCCGATCAACAGAGGCCGCAGGTCTTTGATCGCACCGTCGACTCCATAACAGTTTTGGCCGGCGCTGATTTCACCGTAGCCGGTCGTGCCCTGGTCGGTTTCAATCTTGACAAAAGTCCAGGGTCGCCAACCCGCGTCCACGATACAGGTCTCGAGAGTTGAGATTCTCATTGGTTTTCCAGGGTGAGAGAAATCTTTGCGGGAACGCACAGAACGGTCGGGCGTTAGCCCGCTGTTAACGTCGAGTTTACAACTCTAGGTTCTGTATTTCCGGGTCGCACATTCAGCACCAGGGTTCAAAGAGAAGCTTTGCTGGATTTCCGTGGTTACAATAATTCTGATATCGGCTCTCCAGTTTCGTCGTCGATCGAGGTGGCGATTTTGATGGGGCGGCCAATCGGGTGCATGTAGGTCTTTTTCCAGTCGATCCCGAAAGCCTTGTAGATGGTAGCAAAGAGATCCCCCATGGTCACCATGCGATCGACCACGTAGCCCCCCCGCTCGTCACTTGCGCCCACGACCTGGCCACCCTGGATCCCGCCGCCAGCCAGAGCTACTGACCAGCACTCGGGCCAGTGGTCTCGTCCCAAGTTTGCGTTGATGTGGGGTGTCCGGCCAAACTCCCCTAAAACCACCACAAGGGTTGACTCGAGCAGGCCCCTCTGGTCCAAATCCACCAGCAAAGCCGAAAGGCCCCGATCCAGGGTGGGAGCCAGTTCCTCCCGCGTTACCTGATCGTTATTGCTATGGGTATCCCAGGCCTGCGCCCGAAAGCCCCCGGCGGTTACAAACCGGCTTCCGGCCTCGACCAGCCGCCGGGCCAGCAGGAGACTCTGGCCAAAACCGTCCCGACCGTACACGTCCTTGGTTCTCTCGGGTTCGCTGGAGAGGTCAAAGGCCTCACGAACATGAGGGGACAGGATCATATTCCAGGCTTGTTCTACGAAAGAGTCCATGTTGGCAAACTCGGCCGTCTCCACCTTCCGGCGGTAGTGCCGATCCACGACTTCCAGGAAAGCGCGTCGATCTTCAACGGTCTTGAGTGCAACATGCTTGGGTAAACTCAGGTCCGGAACTTCGAATTTCTTGCCGCTGGGGTCCGGCAGAATCATGGGGTCATACTGGGGACCGATGAAGTGTGCTTTGAAGTATTCGTCGAATTTCTTTCCCTTGGGCATCGGCGGGACCATCACATGCGGTGGGAAGGGTCCACGGGGACCCATCTCTCTGGTAACGATAGCGCCAATCCCGGGAAACTTCATGGCGGGGCTGGGGCGGTGCCCCGTCGCCGCGTAGTGGGTCGCCACTCCGTGATTGTTCTCCAGAGTGTGCATCGACCGGATGAGGGCAACTTTGTCCATGTGTCTAGCCATTCGAGGTAACAGTTCGGAGATCTGAATTCCGGAGACATTGGTGGAGATGGGCTTGAAGGAGCTGATCGGCTTGGGGTCCCAGGTGTCCATCTGGCTCTGTCCGCCATCCAGCCAGACCAGTATGCAGGCCCGGGCTTTTCCCCGGGGTCGAACTCCGTCTTGTGCTAGCGCTTGCCGCATCTGCAGATACTGGCTGAGATGGATGCCCAGGAAAGTCAAAGAGCCCACTCTCAGAAAGTCCCGACGACCAAGGTGATCGCCGGTGCAACCCTTGCAGTTTTGAATTTTCATTGCTCGTGGCTCCATTCTCAACTTCAGTGGTTGTGAGCAAACTCCCTGGAAGTGATCAAAGCCCACAGTAAGTTCTCAGCGGCCTCACGGCGCGCGGTGCTCTCTTGAAAAAACAAATGTTCCACAATGTCGGACTGGCCTCTCAACAATTCGAGGACCTCAGCCCGCTCCTTCCGGCTAGGGAACCGGGACAGCGCGCCCAGGTAGAGTTCTTCAAGCAGCTCTTGGTTGCTGGCATCTGCCTTGAGAAGGCGGTCAATACGGCCGCCAACTGCGGAGAGGTTCTCGGTATAGGTGGATCCCACCAGCGCGTGCAGGGCTTGAGCCAGACTGGCCGGGGAAAAACGTTCCGGAACGGTCAAGCGAAAGGGTCGCCCGAACACTTCCATAAACCGAGACTCCCAGCTGGAGGGTACCTTCAACTGAATGGCACGAGTCCCCAGTGGCACGCGGGCGCCACTGGGCTGTTTGAAAACGACTGCAACTCCCGCAGCCGAAGAGATTGCATCCAAAAGAACCTCAGCGTCCAGGGCTCGGGGAAGGGCATGAGAGTAGTTGATAAGATCATCCCCGTTGCTATCGTTGGGCTGGCTGGAAAGCTGGTAGGTGCGGGAGCGGACAATAGTTCGGATGAGGTGCTTCAAATCGTGCTCGTGTTCACGGAAGTCCTGAGCCAGAGCTTCCAGCAGTTCAGGGTGGGTAGGAGGATTGGCCGAGCCGAAGTCATCCACCGGGTCGACTATCCCTCTCCCGAAAAAGTGGCTCCAGATTCGGTTGACCGTGGATTCGGAAAAGTAAGGGTGGGAAGTCATCCACGCTGCCAGCGCGGCTCGCCGGTCCCGCCTGCCCGCTTCATCCAAAGTAGTACCTTCAAAAAAAGTAGGCTCGACCAGTTGCTTGGTCCGGGGATGCATGACCTGGATGAATTTCAGTGAGGCGTCACCATCGTAATCCACCTCGTGTCCGCTGGGATCGTCAAAAACCACTTGACGGTCAATGGGATTGACCCACTCGGTAAGAGTGAGGTGACCGTAAAAAGACGCCAGACCCCAGAACTGGTCCTGGCTCCAGGCGTTGTAGGGATGATTGTGACACTGGGCGCAATCCAGCCGAAGGCCCATAAAGATGCGCACATCTTCTGCCACCAGGGTCTCAACGGGGCGGGCCTTTGAAGTGGAGCTGTAGAACCGGGAGGGTCCTTCAAATCCCTGAGCGGCGATCCGCTCCCAGGCCATCTGATCATAGGATTTATTAGTGGCAATACTGTGGCGGACCCATTCCCAGTAGACATCCCCGGTGACCCGGAAAAGGTCCGAAAATCGGAAGGTCCAATAATCGACATATTCAGGAGACTCCAGCAGGATTTCCAGGAGCCTGTCCCGTTTTTCTGGACTCTGGTCGGTCAGGAAATTCCGTACGCGGTCGGACGGCGGTAGAGTCCCGGTGACGTCCAGGCAGACCCGTCTCAAGAACTCCTCGTCACTGGACAGTTCTGAAGGAATGACATGCAACCTGCGAAGCTTGTCGAAAACGTGATCATCGATGAAATTCCTACGGGGTACCGGCGGGTAGTCCGACACGGGTCTGGTGATGACGCTGAACTGTACGCTAACCTCGTGGCCTGGAGCTCGAATCATGACTGCCGTCTCTCCCGGTCCGACGGCCTCGACCAGGCCGCCGATGCTGACTTTTACGACCGCTGAGTTGTTGGATTGAAAGAGCAGCCCATCGGTCACGTCCTCGCGCTCGCCGCCAGCCAGCAGTGCGGTTACCAAAAGCTGCTGGCTGCCCGCCTCGTCCAATACCGTCAGACCGGGATAGGCCTCCAACCTTACGATCCGAAGTTCCGGCTGCTCTTCGACGAAGGGGGCGTCGTCCCGAACCCAGGTTAGGATCGTCTGATAGTCTGCAGAATCAGGTCCAAAGCGCTTTCCACCCTGGTGGGGTACCGTAAGAGTAGGTTTCAGCAACAGCAGACTGCGCTGAGGCTCGGCCAGGCTGATCCGAGGCTTCTGCGCGCCTGCTGGTTTGTCGGTGAGAACCTGGTAGGTCCCGCCTTTCAAGACCCAATCATAGTCTTCCGCCGGGAAAAGAGAATTCAAGGAAAGCTTGAATCCACCTTTTCCTTTGACACTGCCATGGCATTCGCTGGTATTGCATCCCCGGCGCGTCAGGATCCCGCCAATGTCGCGCTGATAACTGAAGGGTCGTGGTGGCTTGGATCCCTCGATACGAAGACTGGCTGTGGCGATCTGGCCACCGACTTGTGCCTCCAGGGTCACCTCACCATCGGCCAGGGCCCGCACACGTCCCAACTCGTCAAGCTCTGCGTAGTGCTGGGGTGAAAGCGAGAATTGGGCCACTGAAGTCACGTCTCTCTCCAGGCCATCGTCGAACTGCGCCATCACGAGAAATCTCTGGACAGCTCTGAATGCCCGAAGAGTCGCCTCGCGGGGAACGATTCGCAGAGAATTGACCCCGGAAACTCCCGCTCTAAAGACCTCGGAGCGTGGTCCCGAAGTTGTTTTCACCGGTTCGGCAGCAAGTACCGATCCTGGAGAAAGCAGGGGTACACCGAGGAAAATTAGGCCTGCGGTCGCCAACAGGGCCCCGGGTGCGCTTTGAGGGAAAAGCCATCGTAACATCACAAAAACTCAATCCTGGTGGTCCGCCGCGAGATGTCGACAAAGGGATTCCTCGCTGGCTCCACTTCTGTAATCACCACCGTATGTACCAGAGCCTTGGCAAGCTTTCTCCTATCAGCAGACTACCTTTTCCGAACAACATTATGAGAATGAACACCTAGTCTATCTTTTCTTTCCCTTCCAGATCGTTCAGTCCTGGCCCGGTCATTACTACCATCAAAGGGAGCTCCTTCCACAGGAACGGGGCTCCGGTTTTACTCCCAACCACTGGAATGGCTGCCAACTGAATCGTGTGCGGGACGGAAGTTGTGGGAGCGTCCCTTGCGGCCAACAGGACCAAAGAGATTTTCTGGGTCCGGGGAGCAAAACGATCCGGGTGGATTCTTTCCCAGGGTGCTCCCTTCGTCAAGTCTAGGGCCGCTGCTGGATAGATCTGTACCCCAGTTGGAAGATTTCTTGCCTGAATCGAAATCTCACCCTCGAAGCCCTCCTCCCAGCTAGCAACAATCTGCAACTTACTTGCCTTTCCCCGCACCAGATTGATCTCACTGACATCGATGGTCGCAGGCGCGTCTGTGGCCTTGACCCGAACCTGTTGCTTGACCTCGAGCTCACCGACGTGCGGAAACTGCGGCCGCACGAGGACCCTATAGTTGAAGTCGGCTCCCCCGTACCGAGAAGTCAAGTCGCGGATGCGCAGGAAGTAGGTTCCGCCGCTTTCGAAGCGAAAAATTGTCTTGGGTTCGATCGACTTCAACCAGTCGTCCCCGTCACCTCCAACTTTCCTGAATATATTGGTCAGGACTTCCTTCCCCTGCTGGTCGAACACGCTTAGCCATGGATTGAAGTAGGGAGGCTTCACGCGGGGAGTCTGTATCTCGAAAGCCAGAGCTTCCCCAGCCTCAACTTCCAGCCCGAAGTAGTCCTCGTCTCCGGGTGCATCGATCGTACCTGCCAGCAGGCTGGGAATAGTCAACGGCTGTGCCAGAGACGGCTCCCCATTGGGCTCCACTTCGGCCCGGGTTGACGCCACAGGCACAGGGTCGTTACGGGGCGTGCGGCGGTCCGTTTTCTGGTCGGAGCCCGGGATCTGTAGCCCTCGCGGTCGGAGCCCGGTGATCCAATCTACATGTAGATCTCGGCCGAAGTCTCTTGTCCGCCTGGCCCGGAGATCGGAGTGGACGAGCTCCCGCTCGGTCCATGTGCGGTCGGAGAAAGGGTCGGACTCAGCCGAGGGCACAATCCTCAGCTGGTAGCCGTAGTCGGATCCTCCCAGACCCTGGGGGATTCCGTTCTCAACCGTATGCGGTGAGCTGACTTCTACGACATACCAGCCATCCTCTTCAAAACGGTGAGAAAGTCTGGCCAGTTTGTGAAAAGTCTCATAAACATTGTTGCCTGTGAAGTAGGGCAGAAAGAACTTAACAGATTCGTCCCGACCTTCCAGGCGCCGGGCTCGGTGAGGATCAAACCAGCTGCCCGTAGGCTCGTACAAAACGAGGTGAGGATTGTTGAAGACATGAGGGGCTTCCGGGATAAGACCGCTGGCGGTGATCACCTCGAACTGCAACACATCCCCCGAAGTGGCCTCAAAGGCATAGAAGTCCAGTTCTCCGCTGTGGCTGATTTGCCCGTTTACAACCGTGGGAACACCTACCGGCTGCGCCTCTCTGGCGGACTGATGAGAGGTCTCACTTTCCGGCACAGTTGGCTCGGCAACGACTTGCAGTGTCAGGGGTCTGGAGACGCCTTCGGCCGAAAAAAGCCTGAGGAGATGAACGCCGATCGCGGCGGTCGGATCCACTTCCACCTCTAGTACCGGCTGGCAGGCATCTTTGACCTCTGCCCGGAGATGGGAGCAGCAAAACAGCACCCCGGAGACACAACCGTAGTTGTGGACTTGAACCTCAAAGCGGGTCCCCCGCTGTCCTCCTAAAGGATCGATCGAGGTCTGGGCACGGAGGTGAACCGCAGGAGACAGGACAATGCCAAAGGTGAGAGCGACAGCAAGAGGAACCGCTGAGAATCGAATCGGCATTCCAATAACTCTCAGACCTTTAGGATGTCAACTGGTTTTGTGCCGGCCGGGTGAACGTTGCTGCGAGCCTCCACAAGGGGGCAGTCACGATACTCGTCCCTACGATTCCTAGCCTCTGGAGTCTGCCCGCTCGATGCTAAAATGGTACCATAATTCTCTCCAATGTTCGCCCCTGTTCAACGTGCAGCGTTCGTGTGTTTTCTGGCGTCCAGCGCCCACCTTGTTTGGGCACAGGACTGGCCCGAGTTTCGAGGGCCAACCGCCCAGGGACTTTCCCAGGCGATAGACCTGCCCCTGACCTGGAGCGAAGCAGAGAGCATCGCCTGGAAGATCCGGATTCCCGGCCGCGGCTGGTCCTCTCCGGTGGTGTTGGGCGGCCAAATCTGGCTGACAACGGGAGTCGATGGAGGGCGCTCATTGCAGGGAGGACACTCACTCAGGGCCGTCGGGATCGACTTCGATTCTGGTCGTATTCTCCATGACGTTGAGGTCTTTCGACTGGAGGGTCCCCCTTCACTCCACACGAAAAACACATCTGCCTCGCCCACACCCATCCTGGAAGAGGGAAGAGTCTACGTCCATTTCGGCGCCTTTGGTACAGCCGCGCTGAACAGCCAGGCAGAGATCCTATGGAAAAGCCAGCACCTGCGTTACGCCGAGTTGTACGGTCCGGCCGGGACACCGGCCCTGGGAGGAGACCTGCTGCTGGTCAGCTGTGACGGCACCGACAAACAGTTCGTTGCTGCTCTGGACAAGAACACCGGAGAAGTACGCTGGGAAACCCCTCGCGAGGACGGTGACATGGCCTATTCGACCCCTCTGGTCATCCGCAGTGAAGGGCTGGATCAGGTGATCAGCACGGGCGGCAACCAGGCCGTTTCCTACGAACTGAGCAGCGGGAAACAACTCTGGTGGATTCGCTACCGAGGCTTCTCGCAGGTCCCCCGGCCGCTCTTCGCCCACGGGCTCGTCTACCTCTCCAACCCAGCGCGTGAAGGCCCGCCAATTCTGTATGCCGTACGTCCGCAAGGACGTGGTAACGTGACCGATTCCCACATTGCATGGACCTGGCAGCGCGGCGTTCCTGTCACGCCCTCCCCTCTGATCGTGGGAGATGAGATCTATTTTGTGAATGATCAGGGGATCCTCACCTGTCTGGATGCCAGGGATGGAAAGGAACACTGGCGGGCTCGCCTGGGTGGAAACTTCTCGGCCTCGCCTGCCTACGCCGATGGCAAGATCTTTTTTCTGGGCGAGGAAGGGAAGACCACCGTGATTAAACCTGGACGCCACTTTGAGAAGCTGGCGGAAAACCTACTGAACGGACGAACCCTGGCCTCTATGGCCATCGCCGGTCGGTCGATTCTGATCCGAAGTGACACGCACCTGTACCGTATCGAAAAAACCGCCGCACGCTAACTTTCCCCGGGGCCTAATGGACCCGGGTATCCTGGTCCGACGGATTGCGAGAGACCGCCAACCAAGGTACTATCATCATGAAGAGGAGTAGTGACACCATGAGAGACTCTGTTCAACCAACCCCCGCTGGAGTCGTCGAACACCGCTTCGCAGAGAAAATGCTTGTCAGCGCATTTCTTGTTGCAGTTTTCGTCGTGGTGGTCCCCGCAGTAGCTAAGGCCCAGGAGCTCCCGGCTGAGAGATGCCCTGGTCTCGTGCTGGGCCTCCGTCATCAGGCCAGTCAGGAATCAGTCGAGCTGCCTTTTAAGCAGCCTCCCGACTCCGCTGGAACAACCAGACTCATCCAGGGGCGTGACGACCACGGCTTTACCTGGTACATGGTCGGAGACTACGATTCCGCCAACACCTGTAACGTGTACTGGGCTCCACCTCCAGGCGTGGTGGTTGGATTGCGCCACAGTAGCAGCAATGACGGCCAGAAAATCACCATGTACGGCTACGAAGCCAGCGGTAAATCTCCCCGCAAGATCTGCAGTCTTCTCACCAAAATGGCGGGCGGTTCCAGCGGGGAAGAATTGTTCTGGTATGAAAATCGCGGTCACGATTACTATGATCCCATGGAAGTCGGGATGAACGTTCTGCCCCGGGGGACGGTGTTTTGCCTTCGGAACACGGTGAGCCAGAACAGTGGGAGCCTGACCGTTTGTAGACTGGAGGGGGCGGAGTACTCCTCAATCGAAGCCGACCAAAACTTGCGACAGGCACGCCAGAGTGGTGATTCCCAGGCCATTCAGCGGGCCCTCGAAGGGGTGCCTCCAGGGTTCACTTTGATGCGCGGAGGGGGCCCCGGTGATCAAGGTGACGATGGCTTTGTCTGGTTCGAAAAAGTGACAGGTCCGGAACCCTGGGGACCTTAATCCAGGGTTTGTGTGGCGGATCCTATGATACGATACTCAATGGCCTTGTGTGTTTGAAATAGGAGATGGGGGCTTTGCTCGTCCAAAGTAGAAAAAAGTCAGGCAGGCTATGTTGTGCATGTATTAGTAGTCTGCTAATCCTGGTCCTATTTGTTCAAACCAAACACCTGAGAGCAGAAACTCCCACCCGAGAACTCTTTCCCGAGCCTACGATTGCTTCTATATTCCCACTGGGTGGCCAGCAGGGGACCGAGATTCAGCTCGAGATTCGAGGAGAGGCATTGGACGGAGCCTATGCTGTTCTCTTTGAGTCCCAGGGAGTAAAGGCTCAGGTTCGAAACGTCGCTGAGATCGAACCGGAAGGTAAGGAGTCTGAGGATCCTTCTGAAGAGTCTGCCCAGGAAGAGGAGCAGCCTCCCCCAGTCTTCCGGGTCTCTGTACAGGTCGCCATTGACCGGTCAGTGCCGGCTGGAGTGCATTCCCTTCGACTCATCTCACCGCGGGGCGTATCCAATGCTCTTCGTTTCCGCGTCGATGAACGTGAAGTAGCTGAAGAGGCCAACACACCTCATTCCTCGATGATGGAGGCCCAGGAATTAACGATTCCGGCGATCATCAACGGCAGGATTAGCCAGCATGGTGAGTGGGACTATTATGCGTTCGAGGCCAGTACTCCGCAGGAACTATCTTTTGAAATCGATCTGGCTCAGCACTTTGAACCTCGGATTGCTCTCTATCAGCCAACTCCAAGCTGGCTCGACCCGGACCGGCCCACACGACTCCTCTTTGATGGAGAGAGGGAGACCGACCTCATGCCTCTTCGTCCCCGCTTCTTGCATCGGGTGGAGCCGGGTCGCTACCTGATCGAGGTTGGATCTCTGTTTGGAAAGGGCGGCCCCGACTGTGGATATCAGTTACGGGTTCTTCCTGCCGGAGAGTCCGATAATGAACAGAAGGAAGCTGAGTGGCAGGAGCGACTTTTTACCCGTACGATCGAGCCCGGCTGGATTCAGGATCTCTGGGCCAGAACCGTGAGGGTGGAGGATCCAGAGTCCGATAGCTCCGAGCGACCGTCGCAGACAGGTGCGCTCGAGGTGGCTCCGGATTCGACTCTGACCCTAATGAATCAGCCTCCTGAACAGCTGGTCCGTTTGCAGGAAGTTGAGCCAAATGAGCTGCCTAAGCAAGCGCAGGAAATTGCCGTAGGGACGATGATCGACGGGAGCATCGGTACCCCAGGCGACCGGGACACCTTTCGGTTTGAGGCGGAAGCAGGACAGCAAGTGGTTCTTGAGGTGGCCACTCCTCAAGTTGCTCCCCCCCATTTCAACCCTCGCCTGGAACTGCGTAGTGAAGACGGAAGCGAGGTGTTGACCAGTGTTCACCTGAGAAAAAGCCTCTATGGCGGCGGCGGCCCCAGTGACTATCTGAAAGCCGTTGAGCCCAAGATGATTTACGATGTTGAGCGAAACGGTCGCTACACCCTCGAAATCCGCGATGTGACCTCTCGATATGGCGATGCAGACTATGCCTATCGCCTGGTAGTCCGAAATCAGATTCCCCATGTTGGGGCCTTCGAAGTGAACCCCCGCGACCGAATCAACCTGATACCAGGGCAAGCCAAGAAAGTGAATGTTGTTACCTATCAGGAGGAAGGTTTTAGCGGCGACGTACTCTTTACCTTCTCCGGTTTACCGCAGGGTGTGACCGTTTCTCCGGGGGCCGAGGTTGTTGGGAAGAAAAGGCCCAATGACGTGAGCGAAAACGAGGAAACTTTTGTGCCTGACATGCAAACAACGACGCTTGTTCTGATGGCTGATTCGGATGCGCCCATCACCCGGAAGCCCTTGTGGCTGAGCCTGAAAGCCCGGCCAGTTGTAGGGGGGCAGGTCGGCTCAACCCTGCCCGTGGCGGAGATCCCCCTTATGGTCGTCAAACCGGACAGTGTAGATCTCAGCAAAGAGTGACTGGATAAATGAGACAGAAGACACCACCGATGGCTGACATCAACCCGGCTCGGAATTTCTGGCGAGCAGCGCTCAGCGTACTGGCAGTTTTCTGCTTCCTTTCAGCATCCGCGGCCGGGATGATAGGACCGGCAGCGAGCCATCCGCCAACACTTCTGGCACTACGCCTGGTCCCTGCAGAGGTGAGCCTGTGGGGTCAGGAAGCCTCCCAGCGGTTCCTGGTGGTGGGGACCTTTGCGGATGGGCTGGAGCGGGATCTGACCTCGAGCAGCCGGTTTCAACTTTCGAACTCTGACCTGGCCAGAGTGGATGAGACAGGCACAGTCGTGGCAATTGCAGATGGAGAAGCCATTCTGAAGGCCGAAAGCGCAGGGCAGGAGGCCAGGGCCCGGATTCGGACCGAAGCAACCGGCCGGGAGCGCCCCTTTCGTTTTGACCGCGACATTTCTTCCATTCTGACCAGGCGGGGCTGCAACGATAGTCATTGTCACGGCAGCGTGAAGGGGTCGGGAGGATTCAAGCTTTCACTGGATGCCCTCTACCCGCAGGAAGATTACGAATGGATCGTAGAAGGAGGAGGCTACCAGGTTCTCACGATGGAATCGGACGGTCCCAGGATGCCGCGCGTCCGTTTGGAGGAACCGGAGAAAAGCCGCTTGCTGCTCAAGCCCACCATGCAGGTCGGCCACGGGGGCGGACTGCGCTTTGGGACTGACTCCTCGGACTACGCGACCATCTTGAACTGGATCAAGAAGGGGGCTGGCTACGGTGCCCGGGAAGACGGTGGACGAATCGAACGGGTCGAGGTCTTCCCCAGCGAAGTGGTGCTGGAGAAGAAGGGAGCGCAGCGACTTCTGGTGACGGCCTACACTGCTGACGGCCGGAGCGAAGATATTAGTCATGAGGTGCGATACATCACCCAGAACCCACATATCGTGAAAGTAACCGAGGATGGGCTGGTCAGTGCCATCGGAACAGGAGAGACCTCGGTGCTGGTGCGGGCGGCCGGCCACGCCGTGAGCGCGCGCGTTGGAGTCGTCGCTGCGGTGATCTCCAACTACCCGCAGATCCATCCCCGGAACCTGATCGACGAGCATGTATTCGCGAAACTGCGGAGGTTCCAAATCCTACCGTCCGAGCTTTCCAGTGATACTGAATTCTTACGCCGGATCTGTCTGGACATCACGGGGACGCTACCCCCGCCCGGGCGAGTTCGGGAGTTCCTGGCCAGTCGCGATCCGCACAAGCGGGAAAAGTTGATCGAGATTCTCTTGAATTCTCCCCAGTATGTGGACTATTGGTCCTTTCGCTTTGCCGACCTTTTCCGAGTCACCTTCACCGCCCAGCCCAGCCTCAAGATTGTGAAGGCCTACGATGACTGGGTTCGTAACAGCATCATCCAGAACAAGCCCTATGATCAAATGGCGCGAGAGCGCATAGCCGCTCAGGGTTTTTCGGCCCCGTCCAGGTCTTTTTACCGCTACACGGAACTCATCGTTCCGCATGAACTCATGTCCGAGCAGGTCCGTTTGTTCATGGGCCGCCGCCTGGACTGTGCCCAGTGCCACAATCATCCCTTCGAGATTTGGAGCCAGGATCAGTTCTGGGGATTGACCGCCTTTTTCGGCAATCTCACCCAACTCAGGGATGCGTCCCTGTTGATCGACAACCCTGTTGGTGGGCGCTCCTATGACGAAAAGCGGGAAGGCGCCAAAGTCATCCATCCGCGCAGTAAAGAGGCAGTTCCGCCGAGATTTCTGGACGGCGCATTTTTTAATGCGGGGGGGATTGACCCTCGAATGGCCCTAGCCAATTGGATGGTTGCACAGCCTCCCTTTTCAGAGACAGCAGTGAACCGAATCTGGGGGTATTTCTTCAATAGAGGCATCGTGGACCCGGTGGACGATTTCAAAACTTCCAACCCTCCGACGCACCCGAAGTTGCTGACGGCACTGGGCAGCAATTTCTCGGAGAACGGTTACGATCTGAAGCATCTGATACGGCTGATTACTCAGTCGCGAACGTACCAGTCGTCTGGGATCTCCAACCACACCAACAAGCATGATACGTTGAACTACTCCCGCGCCTTGCCACGTCCGCTAGAGGCAGCCGTTTTGTTGGATGCCATCTCCCAAGCCACCGGAGTACCCGAAAACTTTGAAGTGCACCCCAAGTCCGTAGGCGAAGGAGCACCCCGCCCTGGGGCTCGCGCAGTTGACCTGATACCGGAACTGTTCCCCTGCCACTTCCTGGATGTTCACCAACGGTCGATGAGGAAAACCCTTCCCTCCGGTAAGCCATCTTTGACCCTGGCTCAAGCTTTGCACATGTGGGCGGGTCCGACTTACACGACCAAGATCGTTGAGGAAGGGGGACGTCTGGATAGGGGTCTGAAAGACGGACTGTCCAATCCTCAGATCATCGAAGAATTCTATCTGGCGGCCCTTTCGCGTTACCCAACTGAGCGGGAGGAAAGGGGCATCGTTGACTTTATCGGCCACGGGCCCTCACGCAAGGGGCGGCTGGCAAGCCTGATGTGGGCACTTCTGAGCTCCAGGGAATTTGGCCACAATCACTGAACTCGGAGAGGAAACCTTTCATGAAGGAATATCGATGTCTACAGTGCAAGAAAAGTGATCTGGGCCGCCGGGACTTTCTCCGGGTGGGCTCGCTGAGCTTTCTGGGCATGGGTGCTAGCCAGTACTTGCAACTCGAAAGCCTCCAGGCGGCAGCCGGGCGTGACCATTCGGCGGGTAAGGCCCAGGCCTGCATTCTACTTTTCCTGGAAGGTGGTGCCAGCCAGATGGACACCTGGGATCCAAAAGGGAACACGGGCTTCAAGGCAATCGGGACCAATGTGCCGGGAATCCAGATCTCCGAACTGTTACCTCGAATGGCTAGGCACATGGACAAACTCTCCGTCATCCGCTCCATGCGGACCCAGGAAACCAACCATCCGCAAGGTACGATTGAAACGCTCACCGGCCACCGCCCCAGTCCCGCCATGAAGTTTCCCAGCGTTGGATCAATCATCGCGAAGGAGATGGGATCGCGGAACAAGCTGCCCCCTTTCATGGCGGTTCCCACCCCCTGGGAAAACGACTTCTATAACTACGAAGAGGCCTTCAGGGGAGCTTTCATGGGAGCCGAGTACGACGCCATGATGCTTCCGGATCCGAGTGAAGGGGACTACGAGGTCCCTGATCTTCGCTTGCCCAAATCGATTTCTGCCGAAGCCATCGACGATCGGAAGACCCTGCTCAAGATTGTGGACCAGCATTATCGCGCAACAGAGGAGATGGCCGAGTTTTCCAGGATGGATGCCTTCCGGAGCCAGGCGCTGGAGATGATTTTGTCGCCTCAGGTCAAGAAAGCGTTTGACCTTGCGAGTGAATCCGAGAAGACAAAGGACGCTTATGGAAGGAACCGGGTCGGGCAAAGTGTGCTGCTGGCCCGGCGCTTGGTCGAGGCCGGGTGCCGGTTCGTCACGGCGGCCGGCTACAAGCACGGTCAGTGGGATACTCATGGCTCGAATGACAAGAGGCTCAAGGAGGATCTAGTTCCTCCCCTTGACCAGGCCCTCTCCACGCTGCTGGTGGATCTGGAGGCGAGAGGCCTGTTGGAATCAACGGTGGTCATGGTGACCGGGGAGTTTGGACGAACCCCCGACATCAATCCTGGCCATGGGCGTGACCACTGGCCTCATTGCTGGTCTCTGGCCGTGGGAGGCGGTGGCATTCAGGGCGGTCAGATCATCGGCGCCAGCGATGAAAGAGCCGCTTATGTTGCCGAACGGCCCGTGTCAATCGGCGACCTCTATGCCACCATCTACAAAGCGCTAGGCATTGATTGGACCAAGACCTACATGACGCCCGTGGGCCGTCCGATTTACATTGCCAACGGGTTTGACGACAGCATGGGGCAACCCATCAAGGAACTGATCTAGTTGGGCCAGGTCTAGGAGAGCCCGGCTTCTTTCTTCCGGATAAACCGTTAGGAGTCGCGGGCAATTTGCTCGGGATTTCGCTCGAATTGGAACACTTCGAGCGAAATCCAGCCCTTGAACTTCACGTCTTTCAGTGCCTGCACCATCGGAACGAAATCGTAATCGCCTGGGCTGGAGAGAACAGTTTTTTCACGTACCGCCACTGTACTTTTAGTAAAGCTTCTTGACGTCCGTTTTCTCCGTTCCGCCGGGGTGGACCACGAACCGGCATTGAAAGCGTATCTGCCTGCCCTCGGGGGACTTCCATCGTGGGCGGCCAAGGCTCAGACTTTCTATTTTCCCGAAGCCAAGTGCGAAAACGGTGCAATGATAAGTCAAATACTTCGTAGCTTTCCCGCTCGAGACGTGCACTTTTTCCAGGGCCGCAGTTCGACTACTATAGAACGGTTCTCAGTACCTCTTGAGCGCTTTATCTGCGAAATTCCGATCTTCGGATAGGAGGAGTCGACCACCATGGCATTCGATCAGCTACTTAGGGAAGGAAGCATCAACGGGATGACCCTCCGAAATCGCATCATCACCGGACCCATGGAGAAGAACCTGGCCAATCGTGATGGGAGTCTCACACCGCGCTACATTGACTACCTCACTGAGAGAGCCAGAGGTGGAGCAAGCTTACTCATGGTCGAGTCAACATACGTCGACACGCGGGGCATGGGGCACCTTTATCAGCTGGGCTGCCACGGTGACCACGTGATTGCAGGACTCAGGCGGCTTGCCGAGGCGGTGCATGCCGAGGGTGCCAAGGCGGGTCTCGAGATCTATATGGGTGGGCGCCAAACCCCTTCGTACATGTCTCAGCGCCAGCCCATTGCCCCATCCCTGTTCCGGTGCGAAAAGCTCGAGCCCGTGCCCACACCTCGCGAGATGACTCATCAGGACATCCAGGAGGTCATTGGGAAATTTGCCGATGCGGCCCGGCGGATTAAGGATGCGGGGCTGGACATGATTCACTTGCACGGTGCCCACGGCTACCT
Source organism: uncultured Acidobacteriota bacterium (assembly GCA_964565865.1). Taxonomy (GTDB): domain Bacteria; phylum Acidobacteriota; class UBA6911; order RPQK01; family CBDAPI01; genus CBDAPI01. The sequence continues at coordinate 28,298 of CAZMGM010000023.1, forward strand.
GCTGTGCTCCTTCCTCTCGCCTTACAGCAACAAGCGAACAGATGAATACGGGGGCAGTTTGGAGAATAGATCCCGTTTTCATCTAGAACTTTTGGCTGCTGTGCGGGACGTGGTTGGGCCGGACTTCCCGATTGGTTACCGGATGTCTGCCGAAGAGTACGTAGATGGGGGCTTGACGGTGGAGGATACGGCACAGTTCTCCAACATTCTGGCTGACGCCGGGATCGATCTCATCGATATATCGGGCGGAATCTACGAGAGCTTTCAGATGATTATCCAGGGGCCGGAGATGCCCAAGGGTGGGTTCGCCCGCAATGCGGTGGCCATCAAAAGGGCCGTTGGCGACAAGGTCCCGGTCAGCGTTGCCCAGCGATTGAACGATCCCGAGTTTTCCAACGAGCTCATGCGGCGCGAAGGGCTGGATTTCATTTCGCTGACGAGAGCCTTTCACGCGGATCCGCATTACATTCGAAAGGTAGAAGAGGAACGCACAGACGAGATCCTGCCCTGTATCGCTTGTCACCACTGCACGAATCTGCTCGAAATCAATGTTCCGGTTGGGTGCGCAGTCAATCCTCAATCGACGTACGAAAAGGATCGCCGGATTCGACCGGTCGGGCGGCCGCGCAAGGTCATGGTTGTAGGTGGCGGACCGGCCGGCATGCAGGTTGCAAGGATGCTGGCGAGGCAGGGGAATCAGGTCGGCCTCTTTGAGGCAACAGACGAGCTGGGCGGCCAGATGCGCTACTCGGCCCGGGTGGCGCCCGACTACGGATACTTGACGACTTATCTAGCTGGCCAGATGAAAAGGCGGAAGGTCGACGTTCACCTGAACACAAAAGTGGATCTCAACCTCACCACCGACTTCGACCCCGATGCGGTGGTGGTCGCCACTGGAGCAAGGGCCGGGCTCAACTTCTGGCCGGTTAAAGGCCAGCCGACAACCTTTGACCTGTTTTCCTCCATGGACCGTCCCGACGATGATTGGGAAGAGCGGGTGGTCATCGCCGGTGCTGACTCTGAGAGCTGCTTCGTGGCTCTCTACATCGCCGGTCGTGGGGCCGAAGTTCATGTCGTGAATCCATCCGATGTCTTTTCAGAGGACAAGCTCTCGCCCGGTAGAGACTTATTGATGATGGCGCTCGAGGATCTATTTACGGTTCACTTGCACGCGGAAACCACTGTGGAAGAGATCGGGGAAGGGTACGTGAGGTTACAAAAGGAAGGTGCCTTTCAGCAGCTCGATAATGTGGGTAGCGTGGTCATTGGCGGGCGAACCGCCAACAATACTCTCTACGAAAAGTTGGCCACAGAGCTTCCCCAGCTGGAGCTCTATAACATCGGGGACTCCGTAGAGCCCCGCGATGTATTCCAGGCTTCGAACGAAGCGGCCCAGGTGGCCGAGCTGATTCGTCTCAGGGCTCTACAAACCGGGTAAAATGTCCCTAATGTAGAGGCCGGAAAAGTAAGCCACGACACTCGATCATATTGCCTCGGGGAGATCGGTTCGTGTCATGATTAAACGGCAGGCAAATTGACACAGGATATCGAGCACTCTTTCCGTGTAGGAGCGGAACGCCAGCAGGTTTGGTCCTTTATCTGGGATGTGGAGGCTGTGGCTCGCTGTATTCCGGGCTGCCAGCAGGTGGAGACGCTTGAGGAAGGGAAATCCTACCGGGCCCTGGTGCAGCGAAAGCTGGGCCCCTTCTCCTTCGGAATGGATCTCGACATCGTGGTCGTGGAAATCAGGGCTCCGAAACACCTCAGCGTAGAGGCATCAGGAGAGGACCATCGGTTGAAGAGCCAACTCAGGCAGGTGATCTCGCTGAGTCTGGAAGAGGACGGGAATCCGGGGACCACTGTTACCATCAACGCGACCTTTACACTCACGGGCCTGCTTGCTTCTCTGAGCAAAAACCTGATTGAGGCACAGATTGGTCAGGTATTGGAAGATTTTGCCGCCACGTTACAAAAGGCAATCCTTGACCGGCACTCGAGGTAGCACAAGGGCCGCCGCAATCTCAGCGAAGACTGAGCACGAGGCGAGGTCTCACACGGTCAACCCGGGGAGGCCTGGTTCCTGTCGAGTATTTGTATTAAAGCGAGGACGGTGTCCTCGAATTCCGAGATGAGGTGCCTTGGGTTTGTCCTGGTGACGGCTTTCTGACGGAGTTCGCCGCTGGCGGAAGCAGATAAATCGCGCAGTGAGGAAGGCCACCGGTTGTTTCTGCAGTATTGTGCTTCCTGTCATGGGGTCGATGCCAAGGGCGACGACCCGGCAGCAGCGGATCTGCAAGTGTCTCCCTCCGACCTTACCCGCAGATAGCTCAAAGGCCAACATTTCCCTGGTGCGCAACTGTTACCACGGACTGTTAGTCCTGGTGAAAAACTTCCTCCATGCCGGCCCACCACTCGCCTTCAGCCCGGTCTGACAGGGGCTCCTGGCAAGGTTTGCACAAGTCCCACCAGCGCTGCGTCTCTGGGGCCGCGGCCAAGTTTTCCATGTCACCCTCGAAGTCTTTACCGACATATTCCAGGTAGCTGAACAGGTAGTGGTTTCCATCCGGCAACTTGCGCAGGTAAATGGAGTAGTTGCGGATGTTACTGGTCTCGATCATCGCCTTCACACTTGGCCACACGTCGGCGTGCAGACGCTTGTATTCGTCCAGGTGCTCCTCCTTGAGACCGATGATCCAGGCGTGGCGTTGACCTTTCTCTGAAATGGGCGTTCTCCTTATTCGCTTTCCGGTGGCCCACTAAGAAGGGTGTCGATCACTCCAGGCAGCCCGTAGATTCTTTCGGCGTTTCGCCAGAAAAGCTTCTGTTGATCCTCCGGGTCCGCTGTGGAAACCAGTTCTCGGGTGACAGCAAGCCAGGTCTTCAGGTCGGTCGTAGTGAGGCAGACTGGCCAGTCTCCGCCCCACACCACCCGCTCCCACCCGAAACATTCTAGGCAGTGCTCGACATAAGGTCGCACCGCTGCTGTTGTGGCGTTTGAGGGCGTACAATAGGCCAGGACTCCTGAAATCTTGCAGCTCATATTGGGCATCCCGGCCATCGCCTGGATGTGGTCCCGCCAGGGGTCGAGTGCGTGGCCCGCAATATCGGGTACTCCGCAATGATCCAGGATGAACTGGACGTTCGGGCACTGTCTGGCCAGGTCCAGCGCCAGCGGTAGCTGCCGAGCCAGGACACACAGGTCAAAGGTCAGATTATACTTTCCCAGCAGCCGCAAATTCTGAATAAAGAGCGGTTGCTTTGAAAGCTCGTCCGGCACCAGATGCAGGATCCGCCGGAAGCCAACCAGCCTGGGATGCTGGACTTTCTCAATGTAGGCCTCGAAGTCGTCCTGCGACTCGGGTCGGCAGCCTGCAATTACGCCCTGGACGATGCTGCTCTGCTCCTCAGCGAGCCCGCAAACGAACTCCATTTCCGCCTGCCAATGGGGATCATCGGGCGCCGCTTCCATGAAAATTGTCGCACCCACGTCCGTCCCCTCTGCTGCATCCAGGTAATCTCGCAGACGAAAAGCCTGCCCCGAGAGCTGGGGAATTCCTTCGCTCCAAGAATAGGGATATCGCTCCGGGTAGATGAGATGCTGGTGGGTATCGAGAATGGGTATGCTCAACTGGATGGTCTCCGGATGCCGAATGGGCTATTCAGGGATTCTAGTCGCTCCGTTGCTGTCGGACTGGTAGCAGGCTTCAACCAGCGCCATCGTATGATACACATCCTCCACGGAAGTGTGGAGCAAGTCGTCCTCGCCGGCGGCGTAACGCTGCAGATTGGACATCGTGCCGATGAAGGCATCGGGGAACCAGGTCCCCTCTAGATTGAGGGAGTGCCAGACGGGATCCACCTCATCCTTGAGGACACAGTAGTCGAAGGTATCGGGTACTCCCTCAGGGTAGTTCATAAGAATACCCATGGTGCTTTTGATCGCTCCCCGCGTCCCTTCCCACTTGATGTAGCTCTCCTGATGGTCGCGACCGAATCCGTGAGAGTGGTTTACCTGCGCACCCACCATCAGATTGTCACCATAATCGAGAATGACGTAGGAGCGAACCTGAGCCAGTTTTGGCGAGCTCGGGTGTTTCAACGTCCGGCAGTAGGCGGCCCGGGGCTCGCCTAGAAAAGCCCGCATCAGATCGAGGTAGTGGACCGAGTGGTAGAGGATCTCGACCCGGGGGATACCCTCTAGAAAGTCCCACAAATGCCAGGGTGACGAGATTGTGATACGGACTTCCATGGCCATGATCTCACCAATGGCCCCCTGGTCGATGAGACTGCTGGCAGCGAGGCAATGGGGAGCAAAGCGAAGTTGGTGGTTGATCGCTGCCGTCAGTCCTTTGGACCGGCACCTCTCGCGGATGGCTCCGGCCATTGCCAGGTCCTCTCCCATGGGTTTCTGGATCAGTACGGTGGCCTCATCGGGTAGCCGGTCCAGAATCGAAAGCGTGGCCGATGCCGGCACTGCAATGTCAAACACGACATTACGGCACGCCGCCGCGTCGTCGAGCAACTCAAAAACGTTAGGAATATCGAACTTCTTGGCCGTCGCCCTGCTCTTGTTCACATCCAGGTCGTGAATCCCGTGGACCGAAAGACCTGCCTTCCCGTAAGCAGGCAGATGGGCATCGTTGACGATGCCCCCCGCACCGATCATGATGATTGGTTTCGGATCGCTCGGTAACGGCCAATGCTGCTGAACCTTCGGGTCTTGGTTTGTCTCGATCATCAGTTCCTCCGTCCACGGTCCCGCTCAGACACGTGGCTCTGTTACACTCTCGGCCGGTAATCGCTTTGCAGTGGAGCACGTCGTGACCCAGCCTAGAGTAGAAGACCTCCAAGCGTTCAGTATACCCCCCCCGCTCACGACAAGATGATGGATCAGAATCAACGCATCATCGTGGGTCTGGGTGAAGTGCTCTGGGACCTTCTTCCTTCCGGAAAACAGCTGGGTGGTGCCCCCGCTAATTGTGTCTACAACGTCAACTGTCTGGGGGATCGGGGGTTCCTGGCATCCGCCGTTGGAGACGACCATTTGGGGCGGGAGCTGGTTGACCAACTTCGACAAAACCCCCTGTCACTCGATTACTTGCAGGTTACTCGTGCGCGCCCAACCGGAAGCGTTCCCGTGGAGGTAGACGCCGGCGGGCAGCCGATGTTTACCATCACCGAGGAGGTCGCGTGGGACTTTCTGAAATGGACACCTGAGTGGCAAGAACTGGCGCTTTCAGCTGATGCCGTGTGCTTCGGATCGCTGGCCCAGCGTTCTCCTCGATCGTCGGCAACTATCCGATCTTTCCTCGAGTCCACCCGGCATAACGCCCTGCGAGTCTTCGACGTCAATCTGCGAGATCCGTTCTGTTCGCCAGAGGTCGTCTTGCAATCGCTGGAAATGGCCAACATCGTGAAGTTAAATAGCGAGGAATTGGTGCGGGTGTTGAGAATGGTTGACATCAGTGAACGTGATCCTGAGTCAGCTGCGCTCAAGTTGCTGCGAGCCTTCCAGCTTCATCTCGTCTGTGTGACGAGAGGGGCCGACGGTAGCTTGCTGGTGTCCTTGGATGATGCATCCGAGCACCCTGGATTCCCGGTTGCGGTCGTCGACACCGTCGGTGCCGGTGATGCCTTTACTGCCGTGCTCACCTGTCTGTACCTGCGCGGATCCACGCTGGCAACCATTGCCGAAGCCGGCAACCGGCTGGGTGCATGGGTTGCCTCACAGCCTGGAGCCACCCCGCAGACAACCCGACAAATGGCGCAAGACGTACTTCAAACGGCGGGTAGGGTGTAGCATTGCAGTCTTCGCGGCTGGAAAGAGGAGGAATCGTG
>CAZMGM010000024.1:0-33493 GCA_964565865.1 uncultured Acidobacteriota bacterium
GAGGAGTACGCCACCAGCTTCTTCATGTCCTGCTGCATCATCGCCACCAGGGCACCGTAAATGATTCCGATCGCAGAAAGCAAGAGCAGCCACGGCAGGAGCTTCATGGTGGCCTCGGGAAGGATCGGAAGGCTGAAACGGACAAAGCCGTAGGTGCCCATTTTCAGGAGGACAGCAGCCAGGATGACCGATCCTGCAGTGGGCGCCTCCACGTGGGCATCGGGAAGCCAGGTGTGGAAGGGGAACATGGGGACTTTGATAGCAAACCCCACGAAGAACGCCACGAAGATCCACCACTGCAGGTTGATCGGAAGATCCAAACTGCGCATGGCCAATACGTCGAACGACCAGACACCGGTCTGCTGGTACTGGTAAAAGTATAGCGCCAGGATGCCGAGCAGCAGCAGGACCGAACCTGCCAGAGTGTAGAGAAAGAATTTGATCGCTGCATACAGCTTCCGAGGCCCACCCCATACGCCGATGATGAAGTACATGGGCACCAGCATGACCTCCCAGAAGACGTAGAAGAGCACAAAATCCAGGGCCATGAAAACACCCAGCATGCCGGTCTGAAGCAGCAGGAAGTAGCAGTAGTATTCACGAATGCGCTCCGTGATTGCGCTCCATGAGGACAGAATAGAAATAAAGCCCAGAAGTGTCGTCAACAGGATCAGAAGTAGACTGATCCCGTCGATGCCGAAGTAGAAATCCGCCCCTATGGCGTTGATCCAGTCCTTTCGAACCACGAAACGCATTCCGGTGGCCGTATCAATGAACTCGGGCCGATTGAAAAGAGTGATCAGGGGAAGGGAGACCAGGAAACCGAGAAAGGCGACGATGTTGGCGGCCCACTTCACCGTTTCGTCGCTGCCTTTGCCCCTGGGAATCAGCAGGATGATGGGTATCCCGGCGAGGGGGAAAAGGCAGACTAACACCAGTATGTTCCGCATCAAGAAGTCCATCACTTACACTCCTACTAGATACACAGCGATCACGGCGATCACGCCGAGCACGAAAACCAGGGCATAACGCTGCATCAAGCCTGTTTGAAACTTTCGGAAGGCAACACTCAAAAACTCAACGACCTCTCCAATCAGGTTCACAATACGATCGACTACGTGCAGGTCGACGAACCCGGAAATCCAGGCGGTGATCCGGGTGAAGGTAGCTGATCCGTTGACCAGACCATCTACTACGTGTTTGTCAAACCAGGTCAGCAGGTTCCCCAGAGCCTTGGTTTGGTTAATGACGAGGGCGTCGTAGGCTTCGTCGACATAGTATTTGTTGTAGACCGTGCGGTGTACTCTGGCCAGCGTGCCCCGAGGCTGGTGGGGCTTGCGCCGGAGCAGAAACTGTACTGCTAGCACGATTCCGGTCGCCGCCACCAGCACCGAGAGAACCGCCAGTCCGAATTCCAGGGACAGGGGAGGATGTGGGCCGTGGCCCTCGCCGTGGTAGGCGTGCTCGAATGCAGGTTCCAGAAAGTTCCCAAAAAGGTTGCTACCGAAAGCCGCCGTGATCCACGCAGGCAGGCCCAGGAATCCAACCAAGGCTGAGCCGGCGGCCAGGATGATCAGGGGGATGGTCATCGATTTCGGCGACTCTTGAACCTGCTGGGCCGTATGTTCGTCGAAGCGCTCCGCCCCAAAAAAGGTCAATATCATGAGACGGGTCATGTAAAAAGCGGTCATCCCGGCGACCACCACGCCAATCAGCCAGATGAGATAACTGTGACTCTCGAAGACTTTCCAGAGAATTTCGTCCTTGGAAAAGAAACCTGCCAGCGGGGGAACTCCAGCTATGGCCAGTGTTCCGATAGCCATGGTCCAGAAGGTTACGGGGATATGCTTTCGCAGTCCTCCCATTTTCGTCATGTCCTGCTCGTGGTGCATGGCGCGAATCACCGATCCCGACCCGAGGAAAAGAAGCGCCTTGAAGAAGGCATGGGTGAAGACATGGAAGATTGCTGCGACCACGGCCCCCACTCCCAGCGCTGCAAACATGTAGCCAAGCTGGCTGACGGTGGAATAGGCCAGGACTCGTTTTATGTCGCGCTGGAAGAGTCCGATCGAGGCAGCCAGGAGGGCGGTGAAGATTCCGACCGCGGCAACAATTAACATTACATCCGGTGCCCGACTGTAGATGGCAGCTGACCTCGCCACCATATAAACTCCAGCCGTCACCATGGTGGCAGCATGGATCAGAGCACTGACTGGTGTGGGGCCTTCCATAGCGTCCGGAAGCCACACATAAAGTGGCGCCTGGGCACTTTTCCCACATGCCCCAATAAAGAGGAGAAGGGCGATCCAACTCAGTGTCCCCCAGGCTGCCTCTGGCTCGGGAAATGTCACCTCCACCTTCTCGAACATCTCTGTGAAATCGAGGGTTCCGAACACCGAGAAAAGAAAGCATATTCCCAGGATAAACCCGAAGTCACCGATCCGGTTGGCCACGAAGGCTTTCTTGGCCGCATCCCCAGCACTTTTCTTGTGACTGTAGTAACCGATGAGCAGATAAGAACAGAGGCCGACCCCCTCCCAGCCCACGAACAGGCCCAGGTAATTGTTGGAGAGAACCAGTGTGATCATCATGAACATGAAGAGGTTCAGATAGGCAAAAAACCGCCAGAAGCCCTCGCTTTCTTCCCACATGTACCCAATGGAGTAAACATGGATCAGGAATCCAATGCCAGTGACGAACAGAAGGAAGATGACGGAAAGGGGATCCAGCTGATACCCCCAGCTGATGTGAAGGGCAGAGGATACTCCAGCCGTGGTCTGGATGACATTCCCCGGGATCCAGGTAAACAGATCCAGTTCAAAGATGCGACGATTGTGGTCCAGGCCCAGAAGCTCAGCGAAACACAGAACCGAAGTCACAAAGGCAAGGCCCACTGTGCCACAGCCAATGCAGTAAACCAGTGGCCGGGACAGCGCTTGACCGGTCCGGTGCCGGCACCAGAGCCCCGCGATTCCGATGACCACGAATCCTGCCAGGGGAAGTGCTGGGATGATCCAGATACTTGAAAGCATGATGAATACTGCTGATTCGGTCGGGCTCAGATCACCACTTCATCTGATCGACCTCGTCGATGTTGATCGTCTCCTTGTTTCTGAAGAGCGCAATTACGATTCCCAGCCCCACTGCCGCCTCAGCAACTGCAATTGTGATCACGAATATGGCAAACACCTGACCGTCCAGGGCCTGATGATGCTCCCCAAATGCGACCAGGTTGAGATTTACGGCATTTAGCATCAGCTCAATGGACATGAAAATAATGATGATGTTACGGCGCGTCAGCACCCCGACTACACCGATCGTGAAAACCAGCGCGCTCAATACCAGGTAGTGGCTCGTGTCGATCATAGTGGGCGACCTAACGCAGTTCTTTTCTGGCCAGCAGAACGGCTCCGACCATTGCAACCAGGAGCAGCACCGAGGCGATCTCAAAGGGAAGAAGGTAGTCGGTATACAACAGGGCGCCTAATAATTCAGTGTTCTGGGTGCGACCTTCAATCAGAGCCCGGGCGGGTGCCGCCTCGAAAATGTCGCCTCCCCACAGGATGACGTACATCAGCTGAGCCGTCAGTATGATGCCCAGTATAATTCCCGCTCTCCACTGGCGGGTGGTCTTCCGTTCCCTCTCCGCTCGCTCCACGTTGACCAGCAGGATCACGAAAAGGAACAGCACCATTATGCCCCCGACGTAAACCAGGATCTGCACGGCACCGACAAACTCGGCTCGCATCAGGAAAAAAAGAGCCGCCATCGAGAGCAGCGCTGATACCAGGTACACGGCGCTTCGAACGGGATTTTGAGCGGTCACTGTGAGAAGCGCGAAAATGACCAGGATCGAGGCCAGCAAATAGAAAAGAACGGCTTCTGCCATATCGGGTCGTCTACCAGTAATTCTTGCCCTCTCCGGAGGCAATTCGTTTCCAACCTTTTTCCAGTCGTGTCCGGTCCCACAACATACTCTTTCGATCGTAGGTGGCCAGTTCGAAATCCTGCGTTAACTCAATTGCATTGGTGGGACAGACCTCCTGGCAGAGGCCGCAAAAAAGACAGCGGGAGGTGTCGAACGTATATGTCGTCAGAACTTTCTTCTTGCTCTCTGGATCCCTCTGAGCTCCCACTACAATCAGGTCCTCTGGACAGATCAGCGCGCACAGATCGCAGGCGATACAGAGAGTCTCTCCCGTCTCCGGATCATTGTTCAGGCGGGGAGCTCCTTTGTAGCGTGCCGCCAGCTTTGGTCTCTCCGTTGGATACTGCTCGGTATAAGCGGGCTTGTACGTATAGCGAAGCGTCAACCACAGACCCTTGAGGAGATCGAGAAACAGGATTCTGCTCAGTAGCTGCATGGCAACTCCATACTCATATCCACAGCAGCACCAGGCCAGCAGACACCATCAAGTTGGCCAGGCCGATAGGAAGAAACACCTTCCAACCGTATTGCATCAGCTGGTCGAAGCGAAAGCGAGGCAGGGTTCCTCGAATCCAGATAAAGACATACAGAAACAAAAAGACCTTCAGAGAAAACCAAACCACCGCCGGCACGAAGTCCAGGAAACTCAGCAGGGAGACATTCGGAAACGGCCTCAACCATCCCCCGAAAAAGAGCGTTACACCCAGCGCCGAGACAGTGATCATGTTGGCATACTCGGCGAGAAAATAAAGCGAGAATCGAAATCCGCTGTACTCGGTGTGGAATCCTCCAACCAGCTCTGTTTCGGCCTCTGGGAGGTCAAAGGGTAAACGGTTGGTTTCCGCCAGACCGCAAATGAAAAACAGGACGGCGGCAACTGGTTGGACTACAAAATACCAGACCCCGGAAGCCTGCTGCTGTTCCACGATTTCGACCAGACTCAGGGAGCGCGCAATCAGCAAGACGCCAATGATCGAGAATCCCAGGGCCACCTCGTAGCTCACCATCTGGGCCGAAGAGCGCAATGCTCCAAGAATAGGGTACTTGCTGTTCGAAGCCCATCCCCCCAGGATGACTCCCAGGATTCCAACGGAAGAGACCGAGAGGATGAACAAGAGCCCGATATTCAGGTCGGTAACGAAGCCTCCGCTGGCGATGCTGTTGCTGACCACACGCTCGACGGCTTCCGGCTCCAGAACCCATCCCAGGATCATTGTCAGGGGTGCTTGCAGCATATCGGGGGGGCCGAAGGGTACAACCGCAAACACCAGAAAAGCAGGTATCAGAGAGATGATTGGCCCCAGGGTAAACAGCAGGGCGTCTGAACGGGCCGGGATGATGTCCTCTTTGGCCAGAAACTTCAGGCCGTCGGCGATCGGCTGTAACAAACCGTGCCAGCCGACGCGCATGGGACCGAGCCGCACCTGAATGTGGGCGATCAGCTTGCGCTCCAGCAAGGTCAGGTAAGCAATCGCCCCGGACAAGATCAGAACCAGGGCACCTATCTTGATTCCCGGGATAATCAGATAGGTAATCGCGAACTCCATCATCGGTCGATCTCTCCCAGGACAATGTCCAGAGTGCCAATGATGGCAACCACGTCCGCCACCAGGTGGCCGCGCACCAGACGACGCAGGGCCTGCAAACTGATAAAGGTGGGGGGGCGGATCCGCACTCGAAAAGGGAGAGCCGAGCCGTCGCTTACAATATAGTACCCGAGTTCACCTCGCGGGCCTTCCACTGCCGAGTAAAACTCACCGACCGGAGGCTTGACGATTTTGGGTACACGGCCTCGGATCGGACCTTCAGGCAAGGTGTCCAGAGCCTGGACGATGATCCGGCAACTCTGACGCATTTCTTCCAGACGGATCCGGTAGCGATCATAGGTGTCCCCGTTCTCGCCCAGAGGAACGTCAAATTCGAACTGTTCGTAGCCTCCATACGGTCGTGCTTTCCTCAGATCAAGGTCCACCCCTGAACCACGCAACGGCGGTCCACTCAAACCATAGTCAATCGCCTCTTTCGCAGAAATGACGCCAATCCCCCTGGTTCGGTCGATCCAGATCCGATTGTTGGTGAGGAGCTTCTCATACTCGTCTACCTTGGCGGGAAAGTCGGCTATGAATTTTCTGGCAGCTGCCTCAAATCCGTTGGGGAGGTCTTTCCAAAGGCCGCCGATGCGAAAAGCATGGGTGGTGAGCCGGGCACCGAAGAGCGCCTCAAAGAGCTTGAGGATTTCCTCCCGTTCCCGGAAGCAGTAGAGAAAAACGGTCATGGCCCCAATGTCAATGGCATGAGTTGCCAGCCACAGGAGATGACTGGACAGGCGATTGAATTCGGTCATCATCACACGGATGTGCTGGGCTCTCTCCGGGACATCGATGCCCATCAGAGCTTCCACACCCAGAACGTAGCCATAGACGTTGGACACTGCCGCGATGTAGTCGGTGCGATCATAGTAGGGAACACACTTGATATAGGAACGGTTTTCACTGATCTTTTCGACGCCCCGATGCAGGTAGCCTATAATGCACTCGCAATCCTGAACCCGCTCCCCATCCAGGGACAACTTGACCCTCAGCACTCCGTGGGTCGAGGGATGCTGCGGACCCATGTTGATTTCCAATTCCTTGGTTTCGAGGATGGTCTCTCTCAGCATCTTCGTGCTTTCTAGCTGGGAACTTTGCGGATTCTGAGGTGTTTTCTGATCCAGGATTGATCCTGGAGTTTGATGTCGTAGTCTTTTCTCAAAGGATGACCGTGCCAGTCATGCGGCAACAGAATCCGCTTCAGATCCGGGTGTCCGGCGAAGTGGACGCCAAACATGTCAAAGGCTTCCCGCTCCATCCAGTTGGCTGATTTCCAGATGGGAGTCATTGAGGGGGCCACCTCTCCCTCGTTGAGGCGTGATTTGATGCGGATCAGTGTATTCCTTGAATGGCTGTAAAGGTGATAGACAAGACACCAACGCGATTCGTCTCCCAGGTAGTCGAGCACTGTGACGTCGACAAGATAGTCGAACTCCTCATTCTCTCGCAGGAAGACCATGGCCTCCAGTAGCTGCTGTCGATCGACGGTGTAGATTGTTTGCTTCAAGAAGGACTGGGCGGACAAAGCGCCTTCCCCCAAGTGTTCGCTGAGCGCCACGGCTAGGCTGTCCCCTTCCAGCCTCTCGTAAACAGGACCCTTTTTTCGGGGGGGTCTCCTGGTCCGAGCCCGCTTCTTTCCCCCAGGTGCAGCCCCGACTGGCTTCGCGCCACCCCCGGTTGCCGCCGGGGCGTCTTCCGAGGGCTTCTCTCCACCCGATGCTAGAGAGGGCCGTTTCTGCTCTGGCTTTTCTTTCCCTGAATCGATTTGAGAGGGCTTTTTGTGTTCGTCCATGGGTGCCGAGAGCTGAACTAGTGCTAGCTTTCCAGGATCCGTTTTTCGTCTAGGATGCTCATCTGATCGATCTTGTCCTGTAGCCGCATCAGTCCGTAAAGGAGAGCCTCCGGTCGGGGCGGGCAACCTGGAATATACACGTCCACCGGTATGATTTTGTCCACTCCCTGAAGGGTTGCATAGGTGTCGAAGGGGCCGCCAACGCTGGAGCATGCACCCATCGAGATGACCCATTTTGGATCGGGCATCTGGTCATAGAGTCGTTGAATCACTTCTCCCATTTTCAGAGTGACCGTGCCCGCAATGATGATCAAATCGGACTGGCGCGGCGAAGGACGAAAGATGCCCGCTCCAAAACGATCCATGTCGAACCTTGATGCTCCCGTTGCCATCATTTCAATCGCGCAGCAGGCCAGACCAAAAGTCATCGGCCAGAGAGAGGATTTCCTGGCCCAGTTCACGACCGAATCCACGGTAGTGGTGACAATATTCTTGTCGAAACTCCTCTCGGCTACGCCCATTCCAGAGCCCCTGTCTTCCAGACGTAGAAGTATCCGACGATCAAGATTCCGAGGAAGATGAACATTTCGATCAGGCCGAAAAGGGCGAGCTGGTCGTAATTGACTGCCCAGGGGAAAAGAAAGATCGTTTCAACCTCGAAAATAACGAAGAGGATGGCGATGATGTAAAAACGCACGGATATTCTCTCTCTGGCATCTGTCTCGGGATCAATTCCGCACTCGTAAGGACTGAGCTTTCGAGCGGATGGCTGGAAGGGTCGGATCAGTCTCCCTACACCCAGGCCGACAACAGGCAAAGAAATCGCAATCAGCAAGAAAATCAGAACTGGAAGATAGTCTGCTAGCACAACTCCTCCTTTGTCTTATCGGGGGCGTATTCTAACAGACCTCCCGGCCACTTCCCACTCAAACTGTGGGTTCTTTACGGTATCGACAGACGGGTTTCTTCGGGGTTCCTACTCGACCTCCTTGGGGAGACGCTCATGGAAGTATGCGATCGTCTGCTCAAGGCCTTCGGAGAGGCTGATGCGGGGCTCCCATCCAAGTTTGTCGCGCGCCAGAGAAATGTCAGGCTGCCGCTGAATGGGGGCAGGCTGTTAAAGACGATTTCGCTCTCCGGTCCAATCTTGTCCCGAATGATCTCGGCCAGCTCGAGAACGGGGATTTCATTTGGATGGACCAGGTTTACAGGCCCCGATAGATCGGGGGCATCCATGAGGGTCCAAAGACCCGCTACCAGGTCGGCGACATAGAAAAACGAACGCGTCTGGGAACCGTCCCCGTACACAGTGATGGGTCGTTCACGCAGCGCCTGCACGACGAAGTTGCTCACCACCCGCCCATCTTCTAAAGACATGCGGGGCGCCGTAGGTATTGAAAATTCGAGTGATGCGGATATCCACTCTGTTTTGGCGATTTCCCAGGCAGTTGAGTGTTCCCATCACATTGGCCTTAACTGTCTTAACCGGATTGTGCTGGTAGTGGACGGGCGAGGCAGGACAGGCTAGATGATAGATCTGGTCCACTTCCCGCAGTATCCCCTCAACGATGTCGTGACGGATGAACTCAAAGGCAGATTCCTGTAGACGGCCCTCAATGTTCCGTTTGGACCCGGGGAAAGGTTGTCCAGGCACAGGACAGCAACCGTGTCTCCCAGTAAAGAGTCGCAGGGGTGGCTTCCAATGAAACCCGCTCCACCCGTAACAAGTACTCTCAAGGCTCCTCAATAACCTAGTTGACGTAGCCGAGACTCTTCAAACGCTCCAGTTGTTCCGGCGCCAGCGTGAAATCCGTAAATTGCAGATCCGCATGCTCTTCCCACCAGCGGCTGATTTCCTCTTGCCACGAGACCTTCTCAGCCTCGACCGGGCTGGTGTGGATGAGGTTTTCCAACTCGCCGGGGTCCTCTCTGATATTGAAAAGGGCATTTTTATCGGGATCGTCAAACTCGATGAATTTGTAATCTCCGAAGATCATGGTTCGACGGATGGGAGTTTTAGTGAACAGCTTGACCGCCAGCGAATAGAGCTTACGCGGTTCTTCCTCGTCGAGTTTCAAAAGATCCGAGCCCTGGAAGGAGTTCTCCAGATAGGGGATCTCGAGCAGCGCAAGCACCGTTGGAAGAATATCGATGGACATCCCCCGGGTCGTCAGCCTCCGGCCTGCAGACAGGGTCCCCGGCATTCTAAGGATCAGGGGTACTCGCACCACGTTTTCGTAGACGCTTTGGCGATGTCCCTGGTACTGATGCTCACCCAGGCTTTCTCCGTGGTCGGCCGTGAAGACCGTCAGCGTGTTATCAGTCAGCCCCAGTTTATCCAGGTGATCCAGCACCCTTCCCAGATGATGGTCGGCGAACTCGATCTCGTTCAAGTAGGCCGCCTCATCTTCTCCATAGTGGTTCTTTTCTGGGCTATCGGTGATGCGTTCGGGGCGATCGAAGTCGGTTCGAAAGTCGTAAGGTTCATGAGGGTCAAAGAAGTGAACCCAGAGGTAGAACGGACGCTTCCCCCCGCTTATTTTCTTGAGCCATGCGGTTGCCAGATTGGCCGTTTTATCCCCCCTCCTTTCACTAGGCAAATTGATCTTGCTACGCGAAAAAAGACGCATGAAGGCCTTGAAGTAGCCGACTCCATCTTCCAATTCGAAAGTGTCGTTGTAGTATTCGAAACCCTGAGTCAGGTTAAACACCTTCATCAGGGGAGCCGCCGATACGACAGCACCGGTTTTGTAACCGGAACCAGCCAGCATTTCGGCCAGTGTGATCGCTGGATCGTCCAGTCTTTGTCCGTTGCTCAGCACGTTGTGGGTAATGGTATAGAGGCCCGTGAAAATCGAGGCATGGCGGGGAAGGGTCTGAGGAGCCTGAGCATAAACATTCTCGAAAGTCACGCCTTCACTGGCCAGGCGGTCGATCGAGGGGGTGCGGATCTGGCCGAATCCATAGCAGCCCAGGCGATCTGCCCGGGTAGTGTCAAAGGTGATGAAGAGCAAGTTAGGCCGGCGGACACCACCGTCCTTCCCCCACACTGGGGCACAGGGTGACAAGAGCGCGAGCAAGACGGCAAAGGTTGTTTTCTTGTGCACAGTCTCAGGCTTCAAGCAATACGGGTGTGGTCGAGAAACTCCAGGCTTAGAATTACCCAAGTTTGACACCCTGGAAAATGCATGATTTCATCCTTGCCCGACTAGATTCAAGTCTAAAATTCAGGTCCCAGGTTCTAGATTCCAGGTTCGATGGCTGGGCGGTTCGGACCAGTTCCCTGATATCCCGGTATAATTCTGGGATGTCCCGAACGGAAGAGCTCTCTTACAAAGGAGTGACCTACGGTGAGGCTCTGTCGAAATCCCGGGAGTTTCGGCTTCACAGCCGTTTTGAACCCTCTCCCGACCAGAAAAGCGCTATCCAGGCCATTTCCAAGGGCATCCGAAATCATCTAAACGATCAGGTTCTGCTGGGAGTCACCGGCTCGGGAAAGACCTTTACTATGGCCAAGGTCATCGAGACCTTGCAGCGCCCGACCCTGGTCTTGAGCCACAACAAAACCCTGGCAGCCCAGCTCTACCAGGAGTTCAGGAACTTCTTCCCCGAGAATGCGGTTGAGTATTTCGTCAGCTACTACGACTACTACCAACCTGAGGCATACATCGCCTCAACCGACACCTACATAGAAAAGGAAGCTCTTATCAATGAAGAGATCGACCGACTTCGGCACTCGGCTACTCGCTCTCTATTTGAGCGTCGCGATTGCATTATTGTGTGCAGTGTGAGTTGCATCTACGGCCTGGGGTCACCCGAAGCCTACTATGGCATGTTACTGATGGTAACCCGGGGCGCCCGTATGAGCCGCAGGGAGATCCTCGACAAACTGGTAGAAATTCAGTACGAAAGACGGACTCACAGTCTCGAGCGCGGCACCTTCCGAGTCCGTGGTGACGTGATCGAAGTTGTCCCTTCCTACGACGACTACGCCATCCGAATCGAGCTGTTTGGTGACGAGGTCGAACACATCTCCCAGTTTGATCCCGTGACCGGTGAAGTCTTTCGGGCACATGATCGGATCCCGATCTACCCGAAGTCACATTATGTCATCCCGAAACATCGCTGGAATCAAGCGGTGAAAAGTATTCAAGCGGAACTCGAAGAGTGCCGGTCGCAGTGGGAGAATGAGGGCCGCCTGCTGGAAAGCCAGCGGGTTCACCAGCGCACTATGTTCGATCTGGAGATGATCAAAACGGTCGGCTACTGTCGCGGTATCGAAAACTATTCCCGTCATCTGACCGGGCGCCGAGCAGGCGAGCCTCCACCGACTCTTCTCGATTATCTGCCCGAAGCCTCTCTCATGTTCATCGACGAGAGCCACGTGACCATGCCTCAGGTGCGTGGCATGTATCAGGGTGACCGGTCTCGCAAACGGAATCTCATCGAGTTTGGATTCCGTCTTCCGTCGGCTCTCGATAACCGGCCCTTGAATTTCGAAGAGTTCCAGGTCCGCGTGCCTCAGACAGTTTACGTCTCTGCCACGCCCGGCCCTTATGAGCTTTCTCGCACTGGAGGCGAAGTCGTGGAACAAGTGATCCGGCCCACGGGTCTCATGGATCCGCTGATCGACGTGCGACCAGTCAAAGGACAGGTGGATGATCTTCTAGAGGAGATCCGGCTTCGAGTCGAGCGGAAAGAGCGAGTGCTGGTTACCACTCTCACGAAACGGATGGCCGAGGAGTTGACAGAATACTACACGGAGGTCGGCGTGGCTGTGCGCTACCTGCACTCGGAGATCGATACCCTTGATCGAGTCAAGATCCTACGAGACCTCAGGCTGGGTCGATTCGACGTCCTGGTGGGCGTGAACCTGCTCCGGGAAGGCCTCGATCTTCCCGAGGTTTCACTGGTAGCAATACTGGACGCAGATAAAGAGGGCTTCCTTCGCAGTGACACGTCTCTCATTCAAACTGTGGGAAGAGCAGCTCGGCATCTCAACGGGATGGCCATCATGTACGCCGATCGGACTACTGGGTCGATGGGAAGGGCCATCACCGAGACGGCCCGCCGCCGCGAAATCCAGAAAGCCTACAATCGGGAACATGACATCTCCCCCGAGTCCATTCTGAAGCCCGTAAATGCGACGCTTCTGGAAATGGTCCAGGCGGACTACTTCGAGGTTCCCGTTGTCTCTGAAGAACTGGCATCATTTCAGTCAGCCGCGGACATCGAAGCGGAAATCAAAGCGGTTCACAAGAGCATGACCGAGGCTGCCGCGGATTTTCGCTTCGAAGAGGCAGCCCGTTGTCGGGATCGTGTGAAGAAGCTTCGGGAGTTACTCATGGAGATTATCGAGAATCGATCCGGGCTCGACTCAAGAGCTCTCTCTGGGGCCGACGGACCAGAATGACGAACGCTTCCTCCCGGTCTGTAACCCGAAGTGTCGAACCTGCTGGTTGTCTGCGGGGTGAAGTCTTCTTGCCTGGAGACAAGTCCATTTCCCATCGGGCCGCAATCTTCGGATCCCTGGCGCGGGGTCTTTCCACGATTGACAACTTCTCACAAAGTGACGACTGTGCACGAACCCTGGATTGCCTCGAGGGAATTGGGGGGCAACTCGAGCGGCAACCGCGCAAGGTGAGTATCGAGGGCCTCGGAATCGGTTGCTTCGAGCAACCGGGAAAGACCTTGTACGCCGGTAACTCGGGCACTTCGATGAGGCTGCTAGCGGGTCTGCTCGCCGGTCTTCCTTTCCCTAGCCGGCTGGAAGGTGATGCGTCCCTGAGAGGCAGACCGATGAACCGCATTCTAGTCCCACTGCGAGCCATGGGAGGTCAGATTCAGGCACGTGAGGATCAGTTCCCCCCTCTTATCGTTCAGGGTCAGCGTCTGGCAGCGATTGAATACGAGTTACCAGTGGCAAGTTCCCAGGTCAAATCATGTGTCCTGCTGGCCGGTCTTTTGGCCAGGGGATCTACAACCGTTATCGAACCCACACCCACGCGGAATCACACAGAATTGTTACTTCCTGCATTCGGTGGGCGGCTCCGAAAGGAAGGTCCGCGTATTACAGTGGAAGGCGACCAAGTGCTCGAGCCCTGTGACCTGGAGGTGCCCGGCGACATCTCCGCAGCTTCCTTTTTCCTGGTGGCGGCCAGTCTGATTCCCGGGTCCCGTATCGAACTCAGGGGTGTCGGACTAAACCCCACGCGGGACGCTCTTCTACAGCTCCTCATCCAGAGCGGAGGACACATTCAGATCGACCACCGGAGATTATCAGGCGGTGAGCCGATAGGCGACATCTCCGTCTCGTATTCCGCCGATCTTCTGGAACATTTTCCCGGCCGTATCCGGCAATCCCAGACACCCCTCCTCATTGACGAAATCCCAGTGCTGGCGATTCTTGGGACGCAGCTCAAATCCGGGCTGGAGGTCGTCGATGCCACAGAGCTCAGAGCCAAGGAAAGCGACCGGGTCAGCGCCATCGTCGAAAATCTCCACTTGCTTGGCGTAGAAAGCGAAGAGCGCGAGGATGGTTTCCGGATCCCACCCGGGCAGACCATCTGCGGTGGAAATGTGCGCACACGGGGAGATCATCGCATCGCTATGGCCTTTGCTATCGCAGGCCTGATTTCTCGGGAGGCCGTGGTCCTGGACAACTCGCAATGTTGTGACATATCTTTCCCGGGCTTTTTCGAACAGCTAACATCGGTAATCCAATGAGGGACAAACATGTCTTCCTGGTCGGCTTCATGGGATCCGGGAAGTCCACTGTAGGGCCCCTCCTGGCACGTATGCTGTCGCAGCCTTTCACCGACCTCGATGAGATGATCGTCACCTCTCAAGGACGAAGCATTGGCGCCATTTTTGCAACAGACGGTGAAGGGTACTTCCGCGAGTTGGAAGCTCGTCTGCTCCGGCAGGCACTCGACTCGCCTCCAGGAGTTCTCGCCCTGGGAGGGGGCACTCTTCTGCGCCAGGTTAACCGTCGTACGATCCGGGAAAAGGGCACTTCTGTGTGGCTGAATATTTCGCTGGGAGAGGCCCTGGAAAGATGCAGCGAGGGAACAGGTCGGCCCCTGGCTCGCGATCCGGCTGAGTTTGCAAGACTTTACGAGCGAAGGCAGCCGATCTATCAGGAGTGTGACCTCCGCGTCGATGTTGACAAAAGGCCACCGGAAGCAATCTGTAAGGAAATCGTCCAGCGTTTGAAGGAGAAGCCAGATGCCGTGGATTGAAACCACCGACTATGACAGTGCCTCTGGCGCCCTGCTTAGTGAGTACGACGCAGCCCTCAAACGGGAAGGCAAGATCTGCAATATTGTCAAGATATCAAGCCTCACACCCGACCTTCTCGCCAACTCGATGAGCTTTTACTGTGCGTTGATGTGTTCCAAAGGCGAGTTGACCCGTGCCCAGCGCGAGATGATTGCAGTGGTGGTATCGCGCGTCAATGACTGTTTCTACTGACTTGAGGCTCACGGGGAGGATCTCCGTCAAACGGGAATGGACCAAGTGCAGGTAGAGAGGATCATGGAAAATTATCGGACGGCCGGGCTCCCTCGAAAGGAACGGGTGATTCTGGACTTCGTCACCAAGTTGACGTTGAACCCGGCGGCGATGGAGGCCTCCGACCTAGAAATCTTGCGAAGGGAGGGCCTCTCGGACAGAGCTCTGCTCGAAGTCGTGCACATCGCTGGCTACTTCAACTACATCAACCGTGTCGCCGACGCCCTGGGGGTCGACCCTGAACCGGAGTGGACCTAGAGTTTCGGGTTCCGAGTTCCGAAATAGTTGTGGCATTGCAGCTTCCAAGTTCGGGCCTTATCGGCGCCCCCTGATATGCTTTTTCCACTCTATCGATCCATGAGTCCGACTGGGGTTAGGATGAAAGTTCTTCGGCAAACTTGGCTCTTTGGGAGCTTCCTCTTCTCCTGCTCTTCCCCGGGGCTTGCCGGGCAACCGGACCCCCCCTTTCAACTTTCCGAAATCGCTGATGAATTCCCCTCTACCGGGTTCGAAGTAGAGATCAACTTCTGGAAGCAAATGTTTACCGTGTACCCGGAGACCCAGGTGGTCTTTCATGATCGGGGTGACCTCCGAATCCTGTATGAGATTGTCGAATTTGAAGGAGGGATCCGGGGCAATGAAGAAGAGGCCGAGCGACAAAGCAATATTCTGGAAGAAAAGAAAGAGGACTTCAAGAAGCTCCTGGAGAACCTGAGCAGGCGCAAGCCCCGCTCGGCTCGCGAAAAGGCGGTGGCCTCAATCCTAACGGACCTGGGGCACAAGACGAGCAGTTCACTGTACCGTCGGCTGGCCCGTGACCTCCGTTATCAGCGCGGGCTTCGGGATCAGTTCGCCGAGGGCATTTCCCGCTCCGGGGAGTACCTAGAAGCCATCCATGAGATCCTTGTACGAGAGGGCGTACCAAAAGAACTGGCCGTGATGCCTCATATTGAGTCCGCCTTTCAATGGTGGGCCGTCTCGAAAGCTGGTGCGGTTGGGCTGTGGCAGTTCATCCGCGGGACTGGACAAAGATACATGACGGTGAATCGATATGTGGATCAAAGGCTGGATCCCCTTGAATCAACACGGGCTGCCGCCCGCCTGCTGCGCGAAAACTATGAGGCCCTCGGGACCTGGCCCCTGGCCATAACGGCCTATAACCATGGCCGCTCGGGGATGCTTCGAGCCAGAAAGCAGCTCGGCCCGGACATGCTCACAATCGCGCGTAAATACAAATCCCACAGGTTTGGATTCGCCAGCCGTAATTTTTACCCTGAGTTCCTGGCGGCCGTCGAGGTGGTCCGCAATGTGCGTCTCTACTTTGGCCAGCTCCAGGTCAGACAGCGTTTCGAGTATTCCGTTCTGGTTCTTCCCGCAAGTTACCCTCTGGATATCTTCGAACAGGTGGACGGTCTCGACCCGGGAACACTGCGGGAATACAACCCTTACCTGACGGCCCGGGTCTGGAAGCAAGGCGTGCTCCCGGCAGGAATCAAACTTCGGCTACCGGCTCCCACGGTTGCCCCCCTTCGTGAGGTCCTGAAGGTGGCCCGGTCGGTGGCTTCCAGTGCTGAAATAGCCGCAGACGGTAGCACGATTTACCGGGTCCGTTCGGGTGACACTGTAGGCAAGCTCGCAGCCCGCTTCGGGACGTCCATTGGAGCTATTGGTAGGACCAACGGCCTGCCGAATCCAAACCGCATTGTTCCCGGACAGAGGCTCCGCATCCCTCAGCCTAGAACCGCCGTCCGGACCCTACGCTATCGCGTTAGATCGGGAGATACTCTGGAGCACATTGCCTACAGGTTCCAGACCAGTCTTCACGACCTGGTCCAGGCGAACAGCCTCTCTAACCCGGATCGAATCTTTCTGGGACAGGTCCTACTCATTCCCTGAGAAACGAAGCCGCAGCTGGTGGGTGGCTAGTTGAAGGTTGAAAGTTCGAGGAGCCTGGAACCGCACGAGCACAGCAAGTGGAGAGCGGAATATCGAGGTCCAATGAGCCAGCGGCTAAATTAACACGGCAGCTGCCGCTTCTTCTTCCAGGTCACCGGCTTCTTCGACCACCAGTGAAAGGACCTGGCCCTCCGAGTTATAATCAGCCCACACCGATTGGCCTGCGCCCAGCTTCCCGCGCACGATGAGCATGCCCAGAGGATTCTCTAGTTCCTTGCGAATGGCCCGCTTGAGGGTCCGGGCTCCATAATTCGGATCGTAACCAACCTGAACCAGGAACTTCCGTGCCGAGGGGGTTAACGCCAGGTCGATTTGCTGCTCAGCCAGTCTCTGCTGCAGGTCCCGAAGCTGGATCAGAACAATTTTCTCGAGATGCTCCTCGCTCAAGGCATGAAAGACAATGGTCTCGTCAACCCGATTCAGGAACTCAGGACGAAAATGACCGTGGAGCTCCGCAAGAACCGTCTCCCTCATTCGCTCGAACTTCTGCCCCGAAAAGGCACCCCGGTAGTCGAGAATGCGATGACTCCCCAAATTGGAGGTCATGATGACGATGGTGTTCTTGAAGTCCACCGTACGTCCCTGTCCGTCCGTGAGCCGCCCCTCGTCCAGGAGCTGCAAGAGCATATTGAAAACGTCGGCGTGGGCCTTCTCGATCTCATCGAAGAGAATCACGGCGTAAGGTCGACGCCGCACAGCTTCGGTGAGTTGCCCTCCCTCGTCATAGCCGACGTACCCGGGAGGTGCACCCAGCAGCCGGGCGACAGTGTGCCGTTCCTGATACTCCGACATATCGATGCGGACGATGGCCTGCTCGTCATCGAAGAGGGATTCGGCCAGGGCCCTGGCGAGCTCCGTTTTTCCGACTCCTGTTGGCCCCATGAACAGGAAACTCCCGATGGGACGCGCCGGGTCCTTGAGTCCTGAGCGAGCCCGGATAACAGCCTCGCCTACCGAAGTCACGGCCTCATCCTGACCCACCACCCGCTCGTGCAGGTCTTCTCCCAGACTGACCAGTTTTCGCATCTCACCTTCCAGCAGCTTCGAAACTGCGATTCCGGTCCAGCGACTGACCACGGAAGCGATATCCGCCTCAGAGACTTCCTCTTTGAGAAGCTGGCCGTCCTTCTGCTTCCGGCTCAGCGCTTCTTCTTCGGCCGCCAGTTCGCTCTCCAGGCCCGCCAGAGAACCGTATCGCAGCTCGGCGGCTCGATTGAGATCGTAGTTTCGTTCTGCCTGATCGATTCCGATCCTGGTTTTCTCTATTTCTTGGCGCAGTTCCCTGAGCTGGGAAACCGTCTCCTTCTCAGCCTGCCACTGAGCCTGCAGCGCGTCGCCCTCCGATTTCAAATCCGCGATGATTTTCTCGAGCCGGGCCAGCCTCTCCTGTGAGGCCCGGCCCTTTTCACTCTTGAGGGCCTGGCGCTCGATCTCCAGCTGCATGACCCGTCGCAGGATCTCGTCCAGTTCAGAAGGCATAGAATCAATCTCAGTCCTCAGCTTGGCCGCCGCCTCGTCGACGAGATCGATGGCCTTATCCGGAAGGAAGCGATCCGAAATATAACGGTTGGACAGTGTCGCTGCCGCGATAAGAGCTGTATCCTGAATCCTGACACCGTGGTGGACCTCGTAGCGCTCTTTCAGGCCCCTCAGAATTGAGATGGTGTCTTCGACGCTAGGCTGATCGATCAACAGAGGCTGAAAACGCCGTTCCAGAGCCGCATCCTTCTCAACGTACCTTCGGTACTCATCCAGAGTAGTGGCCCCGATACAGTGAAGTTCTCCGCGAGCCAGCATCGGCTTCAAGAGATTGCCAGCGTCCATAGCACCTTCCACTTTTCCGGCACCGACAACGGTGTGCAATTCATCAACAAAGAGTATGATCCCACCCTTCGCCGACTCCACTTCCTGCAAGACAGCCTTGAGGCGTTCCTCAAATTCACCTCGATACTTGGCGCCGGCAATCAATGCTCCCATGTCCATTGCCACGACCTGCTTATGCTTGAGTCCCTCTGGCACGTCACCCTGGACAATTCTCTGGGCCAGTCCTTCGACGATCGCGGTCTTGCCAACCCCTGGCGCTCCAATCAGAACGGGATTGTTCTTTCGCCGCCTGGACAGAACCTGCATGATTCGTCGGATCTCGTCATCCCGTCCGATCACGGGATCTGTTTCCCCCTGACTGGCGAGCCGGGTGAGGTCACGTCCATACTGTTCCAACGCCTGATAGGTTGATTCCGGTTTTTGAGAAGTCACGCGCTGGCCTCCCCGCACCTCGAGCAAAGCCAGTTCCAGGCGCTCGCGTGTAACCCCGAATCGGCTCAGGATATCCTGGGTCGCGCTCTTGTTCCCGGTTATCGCCAACAGCAGATGTTCAATAGAGACAAACTCGTCCTTGCGCAGCTGCGCCTCTTTCTTGGCAATGGTCAAGACCGAATTCAATTCCGGGCTGGCATACAGTGCATTCTTTTCGTGTTCCCAGCCTTCGATTGTGGGAATCACTGCAAGATGCGCTTCCAGGGCCTGACGCAGAGTTTCCACCTGCACGTCTGCCTTGTGAAGAATCGAGGTGGCCAGTCCCTTCTCCTGAAAAAGGAGGGCCAGTAGCAGGTGCGCCACTTCCACTTTCTGGTGGTTGAGCTCTAGGGCTCGATCCTGAGCTAACATTAGACCCTCTCTTGCTTTTTCAGTCAGCGGTTGGATATCCATATAATGATTTTTCTTCTGTCCGTGTTTTCTTCCTCCACGGTTTGACATAAGACGGAGACCGCCAGAAGGCAAGATCGCGCCGACAGGAATTCTTTTAGTGACTGCCGGATCTTATTAAGTAAGGTCCAGCAGTCCGTGGTGAAAGCCGCACGCGGCCGCGTGCCAGGGACAAGCGAAATGACAAAGAAGAAAAAACAAGAGAAAAGCATCGATTCGAAGACCGGTGAAGCAAGACCAATTCAAGTGACGGACAAGAGATTCTGGGTTAACAATGAAGAAGCCATTGACGAGGCCCGACCCATTGAAAAGAAGCTCCCTTCCTTTGTCGAGGAGTTGAAAACGAGGACCGAGCTTGCTGAGGCGCGCCTGCAAGAGAAGCTGGAATCCCTGGAGCGAGACAACGAGTCCCTGCGCAACCGCCTTCAGCGAGACATGGAACAACGCCTCGAGCAGGAAAAACTCCGCCTGATCAAAGATTTCCTGGAAGTGGTCGACAACTTTGAACTGGCTCTGGGTTCAACTGTGGCTTCTGATAACCTTCGGGCCCTACAGGAGGGAGTCGAATTGAATCTGAAACTCTTTCATCAGAAGCTCGAGCTTCTCGGGCTCGAGACGATCGAACCTATGGGTGAAGACTTCGATCCCGAGGTTGCCGAAGCCGTGGCCCTAGTACCCGTCGACAAGGCCGACCTCGACCAGAAGGTCGTCTCGGTAGTGCAGAAAGGCTACCGGAAAGACAAACTCTTGCTTCGGGCTGCCCGAGTGCACGTCGGGCACTATGGGGACTAGGCCAGTTCTCCTGACTGGGTTGGTAGTTGAAGAGTGAAAGTCGAAAGTTGCTGGTTAGGAAAGTGCAAAGTGCAGTCCATACATGGGGAGCAGAAACAAGAAACCAGCAACCGCACAAGCTCAGCGACTACTAACCTCGAGCCCTGGAGCTCCTCAGGACGTGGCAAATGGCGATGGCCAGGGCATCGGCCGCATCGTGAGGCTGCGGCTTCTTGTCGAGGCGCAAAAGCACAGAAACCATCATTTGAACTTGCTGCTTATCGGCTCGACCGTAGCCCACTACCGCCTTCTTCACCTCCAGAGGTGCGTATTCGAAGATCGATGCTCCCGATTTGGCCGCGGCCAGAAGGGCCACTCCTCTAGCCTGGCCCAGACGCAGTGCGGCCTTTGCGTTCACAGCATGAAACACATCCTCAAGGGCGACCACAGCCGGACGGTGCTTTTTCAAGCAGGTTACGAGCTGTTCGTAGATTCTTTGCAGACGCGCCGGAAAGTCGTTGCCGGCTCCACGCCGTATTCCCTTTACCGCACCGTAGTCGAGGCACTGGATCTGACTGCCTTCAACATCGATGACTCCGAAGCCCGTAACTCGACTTCCAGGATCAATGCCAAAAACTATCATTGGAATCGCTTTACTGCTGCACAAAACACAATGCCGTGTCAGGCACTGGCGAAGGCCAGCATCTCCGCTTCGTCGATGTCGAAGTTGGCGTAGGCATGCTGAACATCCTCATGATCCTCAAGAGTTTCCATGAGAGTCAGCATCCTGGCAGCAATCTTGCCCTCCAACTTGACTTCGGAGCTCGGAATCATCGTCAACTCGCTCACCGCAGAGTCGAATCTGGCTGTCTCCAGCGCTTGGCGGACCGACTCAAACTGCTCGAAAGAAGTGTAAACCTCATAGCTGTCTGAATTCGACTGCAGGTCCTCCGCTCCCGCCTCCAGTACAATCTCCAGAACCTGGTCTTCGGAAACCGATTCCTTTCGGACACACAGATAGCCTTTGCGTTCGAACATCCAGTTGACGCTGCCCGTCTCACCCAGGTTGCCGCCGTACTTGGAGAAGATGTGGCGGATATCGGCTACCGTGCGATTGCGGTTGTCGGTCAAACACTCAACCAGCACCGCCGCTCCACCGGGACCATAACCTTCATAGGTAATGGATTCGTAATTCACGCCGGGCAGTTCACCAGTTCCCTTCATGATCGCCCGCTTGATGTTGTCTTGTGGCATATTGGCACTCTTGGCAGCCTGTACCGCCGTTCGCAATTTAGGGTTGGAATCCGCATCACCTCCGCCCAATCGGGCAGAAACGGTGATTTCTTTGATGAGCCTTGTAAACATTCTTCCACGCTTGGCGTCGACCGCGGCTTTTTTGTGGCGGATGGAATGCCATTTGGAATGTCCGGACATAGCGAAAATCCTCCCCAACACGGTGTGGGGAAAACGGAGGTATTCTAACATGAGGAGAGACAGCCAGAGGTTACTGGTTAAAGGTTGCTGGGTCGAGAGGGAAAGAACACAACGGTAGAGCCTAAGCCCACCCTTAACGGCCGGCTTACGCCGCTCCGTTCTGTCTTTTAGCCAACAACCTAACACGAAGGGAATATGCCAAAGTATAAGATACTGCTTCATTATCGGGGAACTCGCTATGCGGGTTGGCAGACTCAGCCTGATCGCAGAACCATTCAGGGAGAGCTGGAAAAGGCAATGCACAAGATATGCGGCGAGAGAAGCTCCGTGGTGGGGTCGGGTAGAACCGACGCCGGAGTCCATGCTCGAGGTCAAGTAGCCCATGTCACGCTCGGCCACGGCCGGGACACGAAACGTCTGCGGACCTCTCTCAATGCGGTTCTGCCCCGCGATATTCGGATTATGAATCTGAGCAAGGCGGATAGCAGCTTCCATGCTCAAAAAGATGCCCGGCGAAAACGATACGAATACCGGATCTACAACGGCTCTGTTCTCTCACCGTTTCTTTCCGAATATGTACTTCATTTCAAAGTGAAGCTGGACTACGCTCGCATGCAGGAAGCAAGTCGGACACTGGTCGGTCGTCATGACTTTTCCGGCTTCACTTCATCCCAAAGTCGAGTTTCCTCGAAGGTCAGGACCGTTGTGCGCTCAGAAATCTCCCGGCGAGGCCATTTCTTGCTTTATCGCATCGAGGGGGATGGATTCCTCCACCACATGGTTCGTAACATAGTAGGAACCTTGCTGGAGATAGGAGCTCGCAAGCGAGACTCAGAAGCGCCACGGGAAATTATACTGAGCCGGGACCGGACCAGGGCAGGTCCGACTGCCCCTGCTCATGCCCTGTGGCTGGCCCGAGTCTGGTACTGATCGGACCTCGGAGGACCTGTTTGCCTAAGGCGATCTGGGCGGACTCTCCTGGGATTGAAAGTTGAGAGTACAAAGTCGCATGCCGCATGACCCAGACGAATTGTGCATTGTGCAGACTCGAGATGATCACCCGGAGACCACCATAGATTGTGGGTCGTCGACATGAATTCCCTATTCGAAGGGTTTGAAGGAATCATCGCACCAGACGGTCCTGAAGCTGAACTCATCGAAAAACTGGATCTGTCCCGTTTACCCCGGCATATTGCCATCATCATGGATGGGAATGGTCGCTGGGCAGGGCTTCGCAGGCTGCCGCGCATTGAGGGACATCGTGCTGGGGTCAAGGCGGTCAAGGCAGTGGTTGAGTACGCGGCTCGGTTGACCTTGCCGGTCTTGACCCTTTATGCGTTCTCTTCAGAAAACTGGAAAAGGCCCCAGCGCGAAGTGAACACTCTCTGGCGGCTGCTCAAGCGCTACCTTCGTTCCGACCTGGGCACGCTGCAGAACAACAATATCCGTTTCGACACGATCGGGCGTATTCCCGAGCTGCCGCGTACCGTCCAGAAACAGCTGCTCCACGTGATTAGAGAAACCTCTTCTAATACCGGGATGAGATTGTTCCTGGCTCTCAGCTACAGTGGGCGGAGCGAACTGGTAGATGCCTTCAACCAGCTCCTAGCGTCTGATCCTGGTGCGCCGATCAGGGCCCGTGATATTGAGGGCCGCCTCTACACAGCCGGACTGCCCGATCCGGATCTTCTGGTAAGGACCAGCGGTGAGATGCGTATTAGCAACTTTCTTCTCTGGCAGATTGCCTACTCCGAGATTTACGTGACAGATGTGCTGTGGCCCGACTTTCGCGGGATTGACCTTCTGGAAGCCGTTCATGACTACCAGCAGCGGGAGCGGCGCTACGGAGACGTGGCCTCGCCCGCACTGCAGAGCCGCTAATGATCACTCGACTGCTCGTTGCCGTCGTATTTATCCCAGTCGTACTGCTGACGGTATCCGTGGCTCCCTTGTGGTGCTTTTTCCTTCTCCTGGAAGTTTTTCTAGTGGCGGCCCTGTGGGAGTTTTACCGGCTCCTCAAAGACGAGTCGCTCCGAGGCTTCGAACTCACCGCTCTGTTGACTGCCGCCTCCCCGTTCGTGGCCTGGCTGTCCCTATTGTCCCTTTACTTCTATTTGACGATGATCCCGTTTCTCCTCATGGTCCAGTCGATGGTGAGAACAAGCTTCCAGGATCGGAATCTTTCCCAAATCACTGCTAACGTTCTCTGTTTCATGTATCTGAGCATCCCCTTCTCACTGGCAGTCCGGTTACGGGTCTCCCAGGATGGCGCTTCCGGTCACGAACTGGCATTCCTTTTAATCTGTGTCTGGGTCTCTGATAGCGCTGGCTACTTCGTGGGACGGTCTGTGGGTCAACACAAGGTCCTTCCGCGCCTCTCGCCCAATAAATCACTGGAAGGCTTCACGGCATCTCTGTTTGCACCATCTCTGGTTGCTGCCCTGATCCAGCCCCACATTCTTCCAGGCCAGTCCGCCTGGGGGGCCGCCCTACTTGGCGGCGTGATTGGAGGCAGCGGAATCGCTGGTGATCTCTTCGAGTCTTTTCTCAAGCGGCGGGCCGGGATGAAAGACTCCTCCGCCCTCATTCCCGGCCACGGAGGCGTCCTCGATCGGCTCGACAGCTTACTGTTTGTACTCCCGGCCTATTATTTTCTGACACGGATTGTTTGGTGAAATCAGCCGACCAAAACACGCGCGTCCAAGCCGATTCGTAACTATGAAGCATCTTTCCATCCTGGGTTCGACAGGGTCCATCGGGCAGAGTACGCTGAGTCTCGTCGACCTGTATCCGGAGAGGCTGCAGGTGGTGGGCCTGGCGGCCGGATACAATAGCGGCCTGCTGCTGCAGCAGGTAAGAAAATATCGTCCTCGGCGGGTGGCTATATTCGACCCTGAGGCAGCGATGGAGTTGAGGACCTGGCTCCCCGAGGTTGAAGTTCTGGAAGGAACAGAAGGAGTGTCTCGGGTTGCCACCTCGGCCGAGGCGGACACCGTAGTGGCTGCCATCTCAGGCTTTTCGGGACTGTTCCCCACCTGCAAGGCTTTGGAGGCCGGAAAGCAGGTCGCGCTTGCCAACAAGGAGACGCTGGTGGCGGCCGGAGACTTCATGGATCAGGTCCGGTCTCGTAATGGGGGAAGCATCATCCCGGTTGACAGCGAGCACAATGCCCTCCATCAATGCCTTCGGGGCAACCCTTCCTCAACTGAGGTCGCGAGATTGATCCTCACTGCGTCTGGAGGTCCCTTCCTGCACCATTCCCGAGAGTCTCTCAGAAACGTCACAAAGAGGAAAGCACTCGAGCATCCAACCTGGAAAATGGGGCCCAAGATTACCATCGACTCAGCAACCATGATGAACAAGGGGCTCGAAGTAATCGAGGCTCACCACCTCTTTGGAATGGATGTCGATCACATTGAGGTCGCTGTGCATCCGCAATCGGTGATTCATTCAATGGTTGAGTTCATAGATGGAACCATGATCGCGCAGCTGAGCATCACCGACATGAGATCGGCCCTGCTATACGCGCTCTCCTTCCCCGAGCGCTGGCAGACTCGACTCCCTCCCGTCGACCTGTTCTCCCTGCCCCGATTGGAGTTTTTGGAGCCGGATCTCGACAAGTTTCCTTGCATCGGTCTCGCTTATGAGGCTCTTCGTGAAGGAAAGAGCTATCCCGCAGCCCTGAATGCGGCCAACGAAGTCGCGGTCGAGGCTTTTCTCAGCGACCGTCTCTCCTTTTTCCAGATCCCCAAGGTTACAGCCCAAGTCCTAGAGTCGCATCGTCCTCGGCCCATAGATGCTATCGATACGGTTATAGAGGTCGACCGGGAGTCTCGGGAGGAAGCTTGGCGCGTTGTGAAGGGCCTTGCGGGTTAGCAGCCCATGGTAAAAGTCCCACGGTCCACTCGCTCTTCACTCCACACTGTGACACTGGTAAAAGACAGAACCATCTCCCTTTTTTGCTAAAATAGTTTGAACCGTGAGGATCCAGCTCGCGTCATTTCTCGTACAAAAGTCTTATTACTGATCGTTGAGGAACTGGACTCGTGACCATCTCATTGCTGGCAATCTATATCCTGGCCTTCCTTTTCGTCCTGGGCGTTCTGATTTTCATTCATGAGCTCGGGCATTTTCTGGTAGCTCGTTTCTTCGGGATTGGGGTCCATGTTTTTTCCCTCGGATTCGGGAAGCGATTGATTGGATTTCGCCGGGGAGACACGGACTACCGAGTCAGTCTGATCCCTCTCGGAGGATATGTGAAAATGGCCGGGGAGAACCCGGACGAGGAGCTTACCGGGTCTCCCGATGAGTTTCTTTCAAGGCCAAAGATGGAGCGATTCTGGGTGGCCGTTGCGGGACCTGTGATGAATCTGGTGCTGGCGGTCGTTCTGCTGGCAGCCGTCTTCATGATCGGGCAGGAAGTTCCAGAGTACCTGAGCAACCCCCCAGTGGTGGGGGCAGTATCACCAGATTCTCCTGCTCTGCAGGCTGGAATTCAGAGTGGAGACATCATTTCCTCTGTCGAGGGCCAGGCCACACCCAACTGGAAGAATGTGGAGTTTCGCATTGCAATCAATCCCGAGCGCACTCTTGCTATCGAATTTCAGCGTGGAGTCCAGAAACTGACCACCCGCGTGACTACTGAAGGAACACCGGATGGACGGGGAACCATCGGCATCAGTCCCTTCATTCCCTATGTGGTCAGCGGCATCGTTCCTGAATCAGCAGCCCAAAAAGCTGGTCTCCGAAAAGGTGACGAAATCGTTGCCGTGCTCGAGGAGGGACAGCACAAGGAGGGGTTTTCAGCCATCGCACAGGTAGTCAAAGCCTCCCGGGGAGCTCCTTTGGTGTTCGAAATCCGCCGAGACGGCCAGAAGATTCTTCAGACGATCGCGCCGGAGATCACCGAGGAGGGGCCAAGATTGGGGGCGTATATTGAATACGCCACTAGAGAACAGCGGCTTGGACCTGTGGAGTCCTTCCACCAGTCTCTCGGAGACAACTACGATATGGCCGTTTTAACCTTCCTAACAGTGGGGCGTCTGGTGACCGGGACTTCTTCCGTCAAACAGCTTTCCGGACCGATTGAGATCGCTAAATTCTCCGGCCAGGCTGCGATCCTCGGCCTTGTCCCACTGCTTGGTCTGATGGCTGTTATTTCTCTGCAGCTGGGGCTTTTGAACCTGCTTCCCATCCCGATTCTGGATGGGGGCTTGATCGCTCTTCTCGCCATCGAAGGGTTGATGGGACGGGATTTGAGCCTAGAGATGAAGGAGCGGATGTTCAAGGCAGGATTCGTTTTTGTCGTGCTCCTGATGGGAGTTGTGCTGTTCAACGATCTGGCCAAGAACATCTCCGCCTTCTAGAGATCTCGCTCGCGGATCGGGATATCAATCAGATTGGTTCGGCTGACAGACGGAGGCCCACCGAACGGCTCCAGCCCACGTCTTAAAAATCCGTGAAAGCAAGTCCAGCAGAGCAGGCCGCGGACTGCTAGAGCAGCCAGCAGGCGCAAACCCCAGCGCAACCGCAAGCGGCTTTTACCGGGGACAGTGCACTAAAGGGTGCGCGAGACCAGCTTTTCGCCTTCCAGATCAAGCTGGTCTCGCAGGCTGTCGGTTATGGTTGTAATCAGCTCAGTCAACGACTTCTCTGAATCCTGGCTCTCGACGATGGGAGTCTTGTGTAGATGCGCCATTTCCAGAATGTAGTCCTGAATCTGGAGAATGGCATCCAAGTTCTCCAGATACTTGTCTGAGGGGCGAGCTTTCTCCTGGGCTGCCCGCAGGGAGAACCTCTCAGCGTAGTTTGCAACATCTAGATTTGCAAGGACGACGTGCACAAAGTAGGCCTTGGCAGTGAGGCTCTGGTAATCCAGTAGCCCGGGCACTAGGTGGACTCCCTCGATGGCAAGGTTCTGGCTCTCTCGAGAGGCTCGATCGACCAGTGCCTTGACACCCACGTTGACTCGGGTACTCTGCTCCACAAAGGCGTGGATGACCTCCTCCAGAGAATCACCAACCGGCCAGCTCTTCCAGGCCTCATAAGAGGAATAATGGAGGGTGGGAAGCAGGTCGCTGGAAAACATCAGCCTCATGATCTCTCGAACGCTGTCCGTCGTAACAATTCCTCCGATGCCCAAGCGGTGGGCTGCGTCGCTCCCGAGTGAGGTCTTGCCAGCTCCGCTCGACCCCCCAATCAGCAGGACTACAGGCTTACCCGGAGAACCCACATAGCGCCAAACCAGATAGCGATCCGCCAGTTCCCGGCCGTGCGTGTGGAGCAGTTCATCGTGAACCATCCTACGAAGCTTCTTTCGACTGATGGACTTGCGCCCTTTTTCCAGCAGCTTTGCCTGTATCTCAGCAGCGGTTTCGTAAGCTACGGAGAGATCAAGCCCCGTTGCATTGAGAGAGCCCGAGAGAATCCCCTTGCTAAAAGGAACTCTCTCGTCACCCTCCACTTGGATTACATCAGGAAGTATTTGTCGCCTGAGAAGAACGGTAGATCCGTATTCTTTTTTTACGATTGAATCGACGGCTCCGCGAAGCTTGCGGCGCGAAACCTCCCCGTCCTTTTGAAACCGTTCTCGTACTGTATTCGCAATTCCATAGGCTTGCTTGAAGCTCAAGCCTCTCTTAAGCAAAGAATGAGTCAGCACTCCCCTCAGGAACGGCGCCTTCGTGTCACCTTCTACGACCATCAGAGAGTACTTGGCCATGTCGAGACATGCTCCATCGGTAAGTTCTGTGCCTTGATAATACACTGTTCACAAAGGCTGGGTATTCGCTTGGATTCGGAGAAACAGGCTCCATGGAATGGAAACGGGAAGAGATCGGTCAGGCCCGACTCAGCGGTTCCCCACCTCAGCACCCCGTGTTGAGAATCCCATGGACTGCCAGGTGAGGGTCTCTTCAGCTGAAAAACGACGCCAGCGCTTTCTGCTCGTCCTCGTAGGCATCGAAGACCGTCAACAGCTTCGTAATTGCAAGCAGCTCCTGCATTTCTTGGTTAGTTGAGAAGCTTCATCTGTCCGCCTTGATTGGCAACCGTTGTGAAGAAGCTTACGAGTTCTCCAATCCCAGAGCTGCAGACATAGCTGACAGCGCCCAGATTCAGAAGTATGTCCCTATTCCCGGTCTGGAGGAGCCCACACACACTGCGGCGCTTCCCTCGCCGATGGTTATCCTGCCATGGATATCGAGTGTTGTGACCGGACCAGACGTTCGCGTCTCAACGGTCATTTGAATCTCCTTTTGTGTGTTGTAGCTTCTTTTCCATTCGCATTTCCCAACCACCTTCAGGCAAGAGTCGGTACCTAACATCGTCCATGAAAGATCGGACATAAAAAATCCCGCGCCCACTCGGCTTCAGAATGTTTCCGGGGGCCAGAGGATCCGGCAGTTTCCTTTCGTCAAAGCCCCTTCCCTCGTCTTTCACTCGGATGATCAGTCGGTTCCTTGAAATCGTAAACTGGACTCCAACCTTTTTACTCGCATCCTTCCTATTTCCATGCAGAATGGCATTGGTTACGGACTCGCGGACGGAGAGGCTTACCCAGTAACGACCGTCCTTATCGAACCCAACCATTCGTCCGATGCTGTCGGAAATATCCTGAACAATCTCCAGAAAACAAAGCTGACTTCCGAAGGATAGTTTTATGTTGCCTGCTCGCAAACCGCTGTCGATTTCTCAAGCCTCCGAAAATTCAGGAATCATAATCAGAAGTCCCTTGAATGTCAATCAGACGGGATCCCCTTAAGATCCTTTGTTAGAGCAACTTAAGGGTACTCCACAGTCTGCTCACAAATGCCTCGGGACCGTTTTCTGACCACTAGATCCACATTTACTACCAGCTGCTAGCAGCCCGTCGGCGCAACCCTCTGGTGTGCGACCGGGCGCGATTGTTACCACGTACTAATAGTGGATCTGCTCTTCCAGGCCACGACCCCAGCGCTCTCGAAGAATTCCCTCGAAACGGGGAAGAAGCACAATCTGATAGGTGCTCTCTTTTTCGGAGAACAGTCGCAGAACGGATTTCTCAGTTCCTCTTACCAGCGCCTGGCCGTCGGAGCCGTCTCTCTTCCTCGTCAAGCAGTTCAGTAGACTGCTGCTCCATTCCCATTACTTCAGTTTATCAGCCCTTGTTGAAAGCCGGTCACCGCCGCACTGTCGCCTTTGATATTCACTCTTTGTTCACTTTTGTCTTGACATTTCACCTTTCCTTCACCACCATGAGACCCATCCACATGCTTCCAGAGAGCGAATCAAGATGCCACTGACTCGACGCCAGCGCCAGATTCTTGACTTTCTCCGAGAGTACCTCGAGGTGAATGGCTACTCCCCATCGTTTGAAGAGATTGCACAACATCTGAAGGTATCGTCGCTCAACGGTATCTATAAGCACCTCCGAGCCCTGGAAGAACGTGGCTTCATTCGCCGACTCTCCAATCAGGCCCGGTCCATTCAGCTTCGGAACCCGCAGGACCAAGCAGCTCTTTCTCTACCTTTGCTGGGAACGATTGCTGCAGGACAACCAATCGAGGCCGTTAGAGACACCGAAGAGATCTCGGTACCGGACGGTTTCCTTGGTAAAGGCCGGCATTTCGCGCTACGTGTGCGTGGAGACTCGATGATCGACGAGCAAATTCGCGACGGTGACCTGGTGATTGTCCTGGAGCGCTCTGATGCCCACAACGGCGAGACCATTGTGGCCTTGATCGAGGGAGAAGACGTCACGTTGAAGAAGTTCTATCGTGAGGGTCCACAGATTCGACTACAGCCGGCCAATGAGAATATCGAACCCATTTACGTTGACGAAGAGAAGCTTAACATCCAGGGTATTGTCTGCGGCGTCCTGAGGCGCTACTGATGAGGAACATCCAGGAGAAGAACATGCATTACAAGGTCAAGATTGCAGGAAAAGTGTTTGAGGGAAACGATACCCGAGCGTTGATCCGCCTGGCAGTAGCCGCCCGCAGAGAGGCCACGCAAGAGACGGAAATGAAGAATCACCGAGGAACACAGACGAGCTAGCAGGGAGAAGGCGCAAACCTCTGGCGCACGACCCCCTCGCCGACCCCTCGCCACTTTCACTCAGGCTTGATCGCCACACTCCCGGAGTCCCAAAGGTTGACTTCGTCAGCACCTCTGTCGGTTTCCACCATCGTTGTGAAGAATAAGTGGAAATCCTCTCAGAAACTGATGTTCGGGCAAGACAGCCTTGACCTTCTTATCGGGTTGCATAAAAAGTGTGCAGCCTGGGAGACTCGAAGACAGGATCCAGCACCTACGTAAATATCCGAGATTTCCCCCTGACCGCGCGCCATCGGGAAGGGAACAATCAGAAGCATCGTAAACAGTAGGTTCCTCAGTTTGGTTTCTCCCAATCCTTTTCACCTGCTCAGAAGCGGGGTGTTCCCCTTGTTCGACTCGGATGAGGACTTTTGCGATTCTTGGCCTCCGTCCCCCCAAGAAGCGGCCCTGATCTTTCGATCGCGCCGAAAAAGGCAACTTTGTTTACTCGAACATTCACTGATTAATGAGACGGGACGTGAGAGAGCTGGCGAATTCCCGCGGGAAGATTCCCGGAGCAGCTCTCGAACAACTGGTTCAAAGGGTTTAAGTCAGGCGAGGTTGATGCCTTTGAGGATATCGACTCCGTCGATCCTTGATGCAGTAAGGTCCTATGCCACCGTGGGGGAGCTTTTGTGAGACACTCAAGGAAGCCTTCGGTATCTATACCGAGCCGTCGTTTTAACAGTTGAAAGAAGAACTCACGCATGAAAAACATAAAGATTCGCGTACTCATTGCAAAGCCGGGTCTCGACGGTCACGACCGGGGAGCCAAGATCGTGGCAAGAGCTCTTCGTGATGAAGGGATGGAAGTGATCTACACGGGACTCCGCCAGACCGTTGATCAGATCGTTTCGGCGGCCATTCAAGAAGATGTGGATGCCATTGGTCTGTCGATTCTTTCGGGCGCCCATATGCATCTCTTCGAGCAGCTTCTCAAAGTACTCGAGAGTCAGGGCGCCGATGACATCTTGATTTTCGGCGGGGGCATCATACCGGACGAAGACATTCCCTTGCTCAAACAACTTGGAGTCAGCGCAGTGTTTCCGCCTGGAACCCACACCCATGAAATCGTCGAATTCCTGAAAAAGAATGCACCGGATTCCTGAGCGAAGCCGGAACAAGAATCGGCTCGATTCCAAACAAACCGTTCTCATCCGCCTGGAAAAGGAGGCGGCGACCCTCTACAGGCGGCTGACAAGTCATCGTCCCCCTAGCATTTCAGTTGGCTTTTATCCATATGCCGGGCTCCGCCACACCGTCAAGAGAAAGGAAGAAGCTCTGCAGCTTCGTATCAGTGACATCCTCGAGAAGGCGCCCTTTCCCGTTCTTTCCGCAGTCTCCTGCCTGCTCCTGCACAAGCTGTTCAAGCTCAAAGCACCAGGGGAGGTGAAACGGCTGTACGGCAGTTACGTTCACCGCACCTCCATCGTTGAGCACACCAACAGAGTCCGGAGGCGCCGCGGCAGAAAGTGCTTCTCGGGCCCCGCTGGTAAACATTTTGACCTGCAGACACTTTTCGACGCGCTGAACGAGACATTCTTCAACAATGAACTGGAGGTTGAACAGCTGTCCTGGAGTTCCGGTTCCTCCCGCCGCACACTTGGTTACTTTGATCCTGCCTATAACGCAATCGTCCTGAGTCGCGCCCTGGATCGTGAGGATGTGCCTCAGCATGTGGTCTCTTTCATCCTTTACCATGAAATGCTGCATGTTTTCCTAGGCGAGACTGTTAGAAAGGGAAAACGCTACAAACACCATCGGCGTTTCCGTGCCGCTGAACGAGATTTCCCGGCTTACGAAAAAGCAGTCCGGTTCATTGAGAAAGAGTTTTAGACGGGAATCATTCACCGGGAATAGCTGCTATCGCGCTCAGGATCTCGGCCTTTCCAGCCGACGCCGTACCGAGCTTGGCTACTACGATCCCCGCGGCCAGGTTCGCAAGCACCGCTGCATCATAGAAGCTGGCACCACTCAACACGGAAAGACTGAAGACGGAAATCACAGTATCCCCCGCTCCCGTGACATCGAAGACTTCCCGGGCAGAAGCCCGAATCGACTCCGATCCTCCTGCATGGTAGAGCAACATGCCGAGTTCTCCCCTGGTTACCAGCAACGCCTGGGAGGAGGTAAGGTCGAGGAGTGATCTGTGCGCCAGCGTGGAGTCGGACGGTGGGACCTGGAGAGCATCTCGGGCCGCAGCCTCGAACTCGGCTTGATTGGGCGTGATTACGGTTGCCCCACGATACTTCGAAAAGTCCGTTTCTTTGGGATCCACAGCCACGAACTTACCGCATCCCAATGCTTCTTGAATAACATGCTGGCTCAACTCCGTAACGACAACTCCCTTTGCGTAGTCGGAAAGAATGACCCCCTCTGAGTTGGCCAAGGAGTTCGAAAAATTCTCTAGCAGTGCGCCAAGAACAGCGCCACAGATCGGCCCTCTGGCCTCTCGATCCGTCCGGCAGACCTGCTGCTGACGGGCAACCACGCGCGATTTGAGAGTGGTGGGTCGATTCTCGTCCGTCACCACTCCTGAGCACTCGATGCCCATCTGACCCAGCTTACAGAGCACACTCCGGCCGGCCCGGTCCGAACCCACGACCCCTAGAAGGGACACTTCAGCCCCCAGGTGAGCGAGATTGACGGCCACGTTTGCGGCGCCCCCAAGATGGTCCGAGATCCGTTCGACCTCGACGACCGGAACAGGAGCTTCAGGAGAAATCCGCT
>CAZMGM010000025.1:0-32536 GCA_964565865.1 uncultured Acidobacteriota bacterium
AGCTATGTTCCGTCTGCACCACGACGATGTGCGACGGTGTTGGTTCCTCCAGGATTTCTATTGTCGTAGAGGCTGCGTCCGTCTGCACCAGCAGGATTTCACGCCTTTCAGACTCAATGAGAAGGGGTTCCTGTCGGAAAATACGGGGGAGAGAGGTCAGGCCAAGCCAGTAGGCGTCCAGCCTGGCGTTGAAGGCGAGCTTTGAACGAAAAGGAAAGATCAGCAGAACCCAGAGCTTGTGGAGCGAAAACACCGAGCGGCCCGAGAAGATGAGGTTGATCAGGTCGGGCCGCTCTTTTCGGAGTTGACGTGCCAGGCGGATCCAGCCAGCTAGTCGTTTCGGAAAGTGAAATACCACCTCGACTCCCCGAAGATTTCCCAGAAAGGGGGCGTCTTCGGCCTTGCACACTAGCTTGATCCGAGCCTTCGGGAAGAGGCCGGAGTCCAGCAATCTTGCGATGGATTCCCTGACCATCAAGCTATGTTCCGTCTGCACCACGACGATGTGCGACGGTGTTGGTTCCTCCAGGATAAAAGGCTCTCGCGAGAAGATCCGAGTAACGTTACTAAGGCTCAGAAAGTAGCATTCCATGCCCGGGTTGAAGACTAACGCCTGCCGGTCGCAGAGAAGAGCAAAAAGGAGTTTGGCCTTCCGGAAAACGGCTCTTCCGGACAGTACGGCTGAGACGATCTCTGGGTTCAAATGCCTCAAGGTTCGAAAGGTGTGCCAGTTTTTTAGCCATGCACCCTTCCTCAAGGGCAGGACGCGGTCAACACCACCCACCGCTCGGAGCTCGTGAGCGTCCTCTTCCCGACACACCACCACGACTTCACTTTCCGGGAAGAGCTGGCGGGATTTGATGGTCCTCAGTGCCAGGAGAGAACCGGGGACTCTCTCCGTTTGGATAAAGAGAATAGTTGTAGCGAACCTGGGAAGAGTTGGTCCAAAGCGGAGCCTCTGATAGAGGAACCGTAGCAGGTTGCCAGCTGTACAGTAAAAAAAATCACCCGTTTCATTAATGGCGAGGATCCTGGGCACCCTTAAAAGAAAAGGAAGTGCCTTAACACCCAGGAAGCCCGGTTCGCCAGAAAAGAACACGATAGCGGAGTCGAAGCTGTCTTTTCTGAGCCGCCAAATGGCCCGAAACGGTTGTGCGGAGACATGGGTTAGCTTACACGGTTCAGAGATAACCTGTCGCCAGAAAGGCTCGCTTGCTTTCACGAGAGAGGGGTGACAACTCTCTACGAAAAGGACTTTCTCTCCCAGGGGAGGATGGGGGAAAGTGACCAGGTACTCCCGAAAGGGGGTATCGGGCTGATGCAGGGGAGAGACGAGCGACCGAATAAGACAGAGCCCAGAGAGTGGCCGAAGCCGCCCTCTGTAGTCGATCTCAACGCGGTTTCCAGAAAGCTTCCAGGCCAGTTGCTTGATGCGTCTGTAACCGTGATTGAGGCAGGGAAACACGACCTGGTCATAGACGATAGCTCCGAGCTTCACAGAACTGACATCTAGGACCAAGGCAAACGGATTCAGCTTGTCCAGGCAGAACTTGACCTCTTCCGAACGTTTCACCAGGGCGTCCAGTCGGACGTCGGGATAGCGGTGTCGCAACAGCGAGGCCGCGTAGAAGAATTGAGGCAGGCGACAGCATTGCACGAGAAGCATCCTGCCCTTATGCACGCTGGTTTCTGAAGAGCTCCTTGAATTCATGTTTTACAACTCTCCCCGGACTGGACTGTGGCCTTGTAAAGCGTCTCCATCTGTACCGCCAGTCGATCCCATTCATAGTAGCGGACGGCAGTTTTCCGGCCGGCCTGGCCAAGGCGGAGGCAGTGCTCCGGACACCGGAGCAGGGACGAGACCCAGAGAGCGAACTTCTCTGGGTCATCCGCGATTAGGATGTTTTCTCCGTGTGCTGCGCGTATGCCTAGGCAAGCCAGCGAAGTTGCAACCATGGCCTTTCCTGCCGCCCAGCCTTCCAGGATTTTCCCACGGATGCCAACCCCCATTCGCAGGGGCACGATGACTACCTGAGCGCGATCGTAGTACTCGCGGATGTCCTCTACGAAACCGGTTACCGTAACGTTGGGGTGATCACCAAGGTTCCGGATCAGCGCCGGAGGCGACGACCCTACAATGTAGAGATGAGTGTTGGGCCTGGGCTTCAGGATGAGCGGAAACACCGCCTTATGAAAGTAGAGCATCGCGTCCACGTTTGGCGCATGGCGGAAAGCCCCAACGTAGACCAGAGAATCCGGTTCCAGCCGGTGGGATGGTGCCGGACTGAAATACCGAGTGTCGACTCCTGTGTTGAGAACGTGGAGCTTTTCTCGAGGAAGGTAACCGGCTAGAAAATTGGCATCGGACTCGGTTACACAGATCACTTCTTCCACTTGCCTGCAGAGTTGCAGCTCACGGTTGAGAGTCTGCAGAGTGTTGTAGTAGAGCCGGATACGCCGAAAAAGATTTCTCTCCAGAGCCACACGACTGTGGTGAGCTGCCCAGTTCACCTCGATTTCCGTAACCAGTTTGGGGATGTGGGGAGCCAGATGGGCATACTGTGCCATCTGGGTCCACTCGAAGTGAACAATGTCGAAGTCCTGCTCGGTAAGAATCTTTTCGAGTGACTCTCTGAAGTTTGCGCAATTGAATTCTTCAAAGGGCTCATATAGGTACGGAGAAACTGGCTCAAACTCTCTTTTGAGAACCGTTTCGACGCGTTCGCAATGGCGATCAAGGTGGTCCACCTCCTGCAGCTCGCCTTTGCCTTCTACAAAGCTCACGAGCGTGATTCGACAGCGGTCAGAAAGGCGTGTGAGCAACTGAAAAACACGCCCTGCACCACCATGGCGCCCCAGATGAGGTAGGTAGGCGCTGGCAATGAGAACCCGCCAGGCAGCCCTTTCCCCTGGAACTGGGCGGAGAGAATGAAAATGATTTAGGTAGGTTAGAGGCCTTCGTATCCACTCTAAACATCGTATGTCTTTGTACACTCGGTGAGGCTCACGGGCACGCAGCAAGAGTGCCTTGGGGGCCTTGGCCAGGGCCCTTAGATAGCAGCCCAGGCTGATTCTGCGAGGAATCGCCAGGGGGTAAAGCAGGAAATGGGAAAGTAGAGTCCTTAGCTGAAAATTTTTCCAGAGGTACCAAAGTTTACGCTGTTCGACCATTTCTCGAATCTCGATGCCATGAAAACGCCTGCGGGTAGTGCTGCGATGTTTGTGAAGGACCCGGCTATCGGCTGCGAACAGCACACGCAGGCCCCGTCTCCAGGCTCGGTAGGACAAATCAGTGTCTTCGACGTAACAAGGTGAGAAAATGGT
Organism: uncultured Acidobacteriota bacterium; assembly: GCA_964565865.1. GTDB lineage: Bacteria > Acidobacteriota > UBA6911 > RPQK01 > CBDAPI01 > CBDAPI01. Next base: position 3,325 of record CAZMGM010000025.1, read on the forward strand.
GGAAAACCCTCCGAGTCTGAGGAAGTAGTCTCGCCGGAAGGCAGAAGAGCCTCCCCCGGCCCACAGAATTGGGAGGAATCTGCGCGTTATATGGTGCTTTCTCGTGGGCTCGTGGCTCAGGTGCAAGTAACCCTTTTCAAACCGTCCACAAGTGTTTCCCGTCTCTTCGCGCTGCTTACCCGGGGGAAGGAAGACCTGGCTACTGACAGCAAAGATATCAGGGTCTCCGAATGGCTCCAGCAAAGGGGTCAGGAAAGAGGAGCTCACAATCATGTCGTTGTTCAGAAGAATGACAATCTCGTTGCTGGCTGCAGCCACACCACGGTTATTGCCTTCTCCAAAGCCCAAATTCTCATCCAGTTCAAGAATCTCTACGTCCGGAAAATGTCGGCGAGTCCATTCCATGCTGTCATCGAAACTGCCATTATCAACGACCAGAATCTCGTGATTTCCGCCGTCCTTTTTCACCGCTCGAGTGACGGCCGGCAGACACTCCTGTAGGAGATCGCTGCCATTCCAGTTCAAGATTACAATTGAGCACTTCTTGCTGGTAACTCCGGTTAGAGCAAAGGACTTGCGGAAAACTCCGAGGCCGAGAGACGCAAATTCGGCCAACAGAGCGGCAATCAACAGGACGATCTGCAAGGGAAGTACAAGAATCCAGATGAGAAAACTCAAGATCATTTTCTGCGGTCTCCACCCGGATAATACCGGGTCCCAAGGTGGCACAGTCTGACGTTCGGGAGTGGAGAGGGTTGGAAAAGGCCGGGGTATCCGGATCTCACCTCCAGGAAACTCTCGACATGCGCTGTCACGTCGACAAATGCAGGCAGCATGCCGGATGAACTCCTGCCTTCCCAAGAACTATCTCTGCTGTAGGGAAGCCAGTTTCGACAGCCTGCCATGTGCCGCGGTAGAATAAGAGATTTGGAGGGTTCAGGTAAAGGGAGCAGTTTCCAACGGACAGGACGGAGCAAATCGGGTAGAAACGTGAGAAGTTACGGACTTTGGTGTTGTCTGGTATTTCTCGCCACCACAACAATTGTGTCGGCCACAAGCCTGAGGGTAGTGAATCTCTCGGAAATGGTCGATTCCTCAAACCGCGTATTTCGGGGGCGGTGCATCGCAGTCCACGAAGGGACACTCTCAAATGGTCTCCCTATATTCCAGTACCGATTCGTCGTGTCGGAGGGAATGAAGGGAACGGTCGATGGTGAGGAAGTTACGTTTCGTCAACTGCGCGCGGTCGGAGCTGGCAGCAAAAAGGGAATTGGGGTCCTGGGGCTCCCAACTTACCGGAAAGGACAGGAAGCTGTCCTTTTCCTAGCTGCAGACAGTGGAATCGGGTTGACGAGTCCAATCGGTTTTTCGCAGGGAGTCTTTTCCGTTCGGGTGGACGATAGGGGAAGAGCCATCGTCTCGAACGGTTTCAGGAATCGGAATTTGCTCCGTGATCTCAAAGCCACTCGGCTTCTCAAGATGGGTCTCAGGGACGCTGAAATTGAGGGTTTAAAGGCCATAGGTCCCATTCGAATGGAGATCCTTTCGAAAGCCGTTCGCAGGATCAATGCCTTTCAGATAGGTCGCGCCACAAAGTCGGTTCAATGAGAACCGAAATAGGCTCCGAGACCGGTCGAGGAAGGGGCATAAGGGCACTCTTTCTCGCCGCGTTGATCATCCTTTCCGGGAGACTGTGGGCCGGAGGACCCCTGGCTCCCGCAGGAGGCGGAACCTTCTCTCGCTGGGACCCTGTGGAACCGGTCGTTATCAGTGTGGACAGAGGGTTTCTAAGCGATGTGGGTCCGATCTTCAACGCCGAAGCCGTGGATTTTGTCCGCTCCACGCTGGCCGCCTGGGAAGTGGACACGGCGAGTATAGAGCTTGTAGAAGGAGAGCAACTCCCAGTCGATGTCGACAGTTCCAACTACATTCCTTTTATAAGTGAGGCTCAGGCAGCCGGAAATCCCGTGATCTTTGATCGGGACGGATCGATCATTGATGACCTGTTCGGAGCAGGCAGCAGCAACAATATTCTCGGTTTTGCCCAGCCACTGACAGCCGGTCCGGGCCTGAATTTCGAGGGAGGGTTTGCGGTGCTGAATGGGCGCAGCGCCAATCTCAATCAGAGCGGAACATTCCGGCGGGTAGTCATCCACGAGCTAGGGCATCTGCTCGGCCTTGATCACAGTCAGGGGGATCTGGAGATCTTTACGAGTCGCGACCTGAGTCGCTTCTCTTTTCTTCCCGTCATGTTTCCGTTCATGGTTAACTCGGGATCGGCAGAACCCAGACACGACGACCGCGTGTGGCTATCGTACATGTACCCAACCGACGGTTTCAGGGAACAGACCGCCACCATTGAAGGTCGTGCACTGCGCCGCAGCATGGGAGGGCTGTCCGGGGCCAATGTCGTAGCCGTGGCCATAGATATCGACGAAGAAGGAGACTGGATAGAGAGGCCTGAGGCAACGGTTTCAGTCGTCTCTGATTTCCTGCTGGAAGGAGTTGGCCGGTTCGAGCTTCCCGGGCTCGAACCGGGTCCTTATCTAGTGTTCATGGAACCGATCGCCTCGTTCTTCACGGGAGGCAGTAGCGTGGGACCCTTTCCGGTGCGGTTCGATGAGTTCCCCAAAGACTATTTCAACGGCGAGAACGAATCGGCGACAGAACTGGATGATCCTGCGGAACAGGTCCTGCTCATTGCTGTGGAGGGCGAAACCGTTGAAGACATACTTCTGTATGTAAACGAAGGAAGCAACGACCTGGCATCTTTGACGGATGATGACCAGGAGCTGTTCACTTTTCCAGAAGGCTTTACTTTTCCCTTCTTTGGGCAGGTCTACGATAGGGTCACTGTGAACACCGATGGCAACCTGACCTTTGGCCAGGGGGATAGCACCAGCACTGCCCGTGATGAGGAACGGTTTCTGTCAGGCCCACCTCGCATTGCGCCTCTCTTCACCGATCTGGATCCGAGCGTGGAAGGATCCATTCAGGCCCTTTTTGATGGTACCAGTCTAGTCTTTCAGTGGACTGACGTCCCGGAGTACACTGCATTCGGAATCGCGCCTGGAAACACATTCGGTGCACGATTGTTCCCCGATGGTAGCGTTGAGTTCGAGTACGACCAGGTTAAAGTAACCTCGGACTCCGGTATTCAGGCGATCGTGGGAATGACACCCGGGGGCTCCTCAGTTTCCGGACAGCTGGACTGGTCTCAGGCCGAGATTCCGGTGCGGTTGCCTCCCGCCTCCCTCTACGAAGTGTTTAAAGGCTACTCTCTCGGTGGTCAGACCTTTGACCTGGAATCGCGGCACATCATTGTTCTGGGATCCGAACCCGACCGGGAACTTCTGTTCCCAGTCATCGAACTCTCCGATCTGAGATTCACCGGAATCGCGGTTGGCAACGACTACCGGAAGACGGCCGTCTGGTGGGCGCAGGCCTGGGCTGCGGACGGTCAAAACTTGGCACTAGAGCGCAATCCTGTCATCGAGTCAATAGGACCGTTCGGCCAAACGGCTATCCTGGCCCGAGATTTGTTCCGTGATCCAGTTGCCGAAACGAAAAAAGGCTGGCTCCGAATGAGCACAAGTTCTCCCGGGCTCTCGGCCTTTTTCCAGATCGGAAACGGGGTTGGAGGACGTCCCAGCCGCCTGGACGGAGGAGTTGCCGAGACCAGCCCCGCCTCGCTATTTATCTTCACCCGTATCCATCAGGGTGACGACAGCCTGCGGATTGGAGCTGTCACCCTGCCAGCAGTCACCCGCTTCTATCTGGTCAATCCGAACGATGCACCGCTGGGAGCAACCCTACAATTGATTCGCCTCGATGGGACGGTTCTCGGACAGGTGGCCGTGAATCTTCCGGCCAGAGGCTTTCGAGAAGAGGAAGCTGATCTCCTGTTTGGGATCGAGGTGATCCGTGACAGCTATGCAGTTCTTCAGTTCGACGAACCGGGGGGTATTGCCTTCTCCATGATTCAGGCCGGCGATGCACTGTTCGGAAATCCCCCCAGTCGAATTTCGGAGAGGCCGATGGCCTATTCGGCTCAGCTTGCGCATGGAGATGTGGGCGGAGTGAATCTGACCACGCTGGTAAGAGTCGTGAATCTCTCGGGGGAAAGCAGGACTGTTGAGCTGACTTCGGTTGATGACGACGGCAATGTGGTTATCGGGATCGGCCCTTTCGAAGTGGCGCCCGGAGCCGGTGTGGAGATCGACGGAGCTGAGCTGCTAGGAACGGATGCAGAGGCAACAGTCGTAGCCGGTTCACTTATAGTCAGTTCGGATGATGGCGGGATCGAAGGGGACGTGGTTTTTGGAGAGACACAAAGTTTTCGCTTCGGATCCAGGCTTCCACTCCAGAAACAGGGCTTTCAAAGTGCGCTTTTTGGGCACATCGCCAGCCGAAGTGCTCCGGACCCGCGGGACAGCATGTTTACGGGAATTGCTCTCTTTAATCCCAACCCATCCGATGCCGAGGTGGAACTGACCGTCATCGGATCCGAGGGGGTCCCGATCGGTCGGATCCAACTGGTCCTAAAGCCGGGTCAACGTCTGTCGAAAGTTCTCTCGGAGCTGGTCCCGGAGAGCTGGGGCAGGGTTGGCGGTTATGTTCTCGTGCAGGCCAGTCTTCCATTGGTGGGCCAGGAGCTTTTCGGCAACGTCACTCTGGACTATCTGTCGGCCGTCCCTCCATCCGCCATTGCGCAGTAGGTAGTGGCGAGACGTTGACTCCATGTAGGGAATGCACAGAGTTCACCGTTTGGACAACGCCCGGCCTAGGCCGGGCCGTTCTGTCTTCAGCTGTCGAGGCCATCAGCTCCTCAGCTGGGGGGCTGCCGCGCCATCCCAAACTCTCTCTACGACGACTCCGACGACCAGTGTAGTGACCGTACTGATCAATACGTACCACGTCCAGGCCAGGGAGGGAAAGATCCTCCAGTCGTATGCTCGGTTGAGGTCAAGGAGAATGACCACGGCCAGGCCGCTTATCATGGCGGTCAGGCCTGCCATTTCGCTCCTGACTCGGGTCCACTGTCCCAGCAAAAATGCCCCTAGGACACTCCCCATGACCACGCTGGTGATGCTGAGTCCCACCTCCAGCACGCTTCCCCAGTTGCGAGCCAGCAGAGAAACCACGACCAGAACCACGCCCCATCCCACCGTGAAGATCCGGGAAAATCGAATATAGTGTTCATCACTGGCATGGGGAGCAAAGTAGGGCCGGTAAAAATCATTCAAGGTGGAGGAGGCGAGCGAGTTCAGTGAACTGCTCAGCGTTGACATAGCGGCTGCAAACACCGCCGCGATCACAAGGCCCGAGATCCCTCGAGGCATTTCCTCGACAATAAATAAGGGGAAAAGACGCTGGCTATCCGAGGGTAGATCGGGGTGAGGGTTGTGCCAATAGAAAGTGAAAAGGAGGGTCCCAATCACCAAAAACAAAAGGAACTGAAGCATCACAATCAGACCGCTCAGTATGAGACCTTGCTGGGCCTTTTTTCGGGAGGCGCAGGCCAGATATCGCTGTGCCATCATCTGATCCGTGCCATGAGTGGCAAGGGTCAGAAAAGCTCCGCCCACGACAGCAGCCACAAACGTGTAAGGGTTTTCCAGTGAAACACTGAAGTCGGTGATCTGAAACTTGTTGGATTCCGCCGCCAGACGTTCAACCTCGGGCCATCCTCCTGGAATGCGTCCCAGAAGGACGAAAAATGCGATCATAGCACCAATGACGTATACGAAGAGCTGAAGTACGTCGTTCCAGACGACTGCCGTGATGCCCCCGTAAAACGTATAGATAATCGTCAGCACACCGATGATGGCAACCGTCCACATGTCAGAGATCTGAGTGACGACAGAAAGGACCAGGGCGGTCGCAAACAGGCGGACCCCGTCTGCTAGTGTTCGATTCACCTGAAACAGTCCCGCTGAGAAGTTCTTCACCTTCCCGCCGAAACGAGAATTCAGAATTTCGTAGACACTTTGAATGTCACCTCGAAAATAAGACGGGATCAGAACAAAGCTGACCAGAATCTTTCCGAGGACATAGCCGAAGGCAAGCTGGAGAAAAGTCAGATTCCCGTCATAGGCGAGAGCCGGGACTCCGATGAAGGTAAGGGTACTCGTCTCCGTGGCGACGATCGACAGGGAAAGGGCCCACCAGGGCAGCCCCCGGCTGGCAAGAAAGTATTCCCGCGTGTTCCGCAAACCCCGTCCCATCCTTAGGCCCAGGACTGTAGTTGCAATGAGATAAGCGAAAAGAACGAGATAATCGACGGGGCTGAACTGCACTCTTCACTATGGTTGACGTCGCTGGCTGGAATAGTCAAACCAGCCTCTGGCAGTCGAAGGTAAAAGTCGCGCGCCAGGAAACTGTGTTTGCTGGCAAGGCAGGAGGAGGCAATCAATGCTGGGTCATATACAAGGACGAGAAACGCAGCCAGCAGGATCACACCCCCGGCGGGTGACTCGCCAGTCAACGCAGATCCGCCGCCCCGCCCCCCCCCGCGACAGCAGCCAGGTGTTGTTATCAGTGACCTAAGTGTTCACTTTGCTAAAATGGGCAGGTCCATGTTTACAGGTATCGTAGCCTTCCAGGGCAGGCTGGCCGGCATAGAGGACAGGCAGGAGGGCAAAACTCTCACCATCGAATGCCCACAGCTGGCGCCCCGATTGAAGGCAGGAGACAGCGTGAGTGTGGACGGAGTTTGCCTGACAGCAGTGGCCTGCACGCAAAGGGCGTTTACATTGGATGTGACACCGGAGACTCTACGTCTGACCAACCTCCAGGTTCGAAAGGAAGGAGACTTGGTTAACCTCGAGCCCGCTGCCCGAGTTGGTGACTTTCTGAGTGGGCACCTGGTCCAGGGACATGTCGATGGCACTGGGTGGCTGACAACGGCTCGGAAGGAGGGGAACTCAAGGATCCTACGATTTAAGGCTCCCAGCGGGATTCTGCGCTACTGTACCTTGAAAGGTAGTATCGCAGTCAATGGCGTTAGTCTAACGATTTCAGCTCTGGCAGAGGACTGGTTTGAAGTGACCATCATTCCTCATACTTTGGAGGTAACCAACCTGGGCGGGTATGAGAATTCGGGAGTGGTGAACTTGGAAGTTGATATGATCAGCAAGTACGTAGAACTGCACGTCAAGAGGACCCTGGTGAGTTGCTTTCTGGTCTTCTTATTCTCCCTGGGAGGGCTTCAGGCATCATCCTTCGACATCGCCGCGAACACAATTCTGATTTACGAGAACAAAACCCTGCAAGATACCAGTCAGATCGTGATTCGGGTTGCCCGCTACCAGCCTGACATCGTGATGGAGTGGGAGACGTCGGCGGACCAGGGAACAGTCCAGCTCCTGAGGAGGGCCGTGGATCGAGCCGATCATTTTACGCTTCGAGGTCTGTTTAAGGTAGGCGTAAACAGCGTCTCGGGAGAGGAAATGACGATCTGGCTGTCCCGTTCCCTTTTTGACCGATTGGTGATCGGAAAAGCCAAAACATTAGCCCTGGATCGGACAGTACTGAAGATAAAGCGATGCCGACGAGAAAACATTGATATCGCTGTGAACGAGCAAACAAATATCTTCCCGACGGTGGTCGTGGAGGACAATCGGGGGGGAGAGTGGGCCTTTCTGGAGGATCGGGAGAATCCTCTGCTGGCGAAGTACACCACTCGCTTTTACGAGACGAAGCTGAGCCGCGTCGTGAATCCGGACAAGGTCTCTTTGCGCTGGATCAAGCAACTTCCTCCAATACAGTAGGGTTTGCCGAGAATCTAAATGTCGACGTCATCGGTGCCGAACAAACAAGAAGGTCTGGACCGCATTGAGGATGCGGTAGACGATATTAATAACGGCAGAATGGTGATCGTGGTTGATGAGGAGCACCGCGAGAACGAAGGAGATTTGACGATGGCGGCCGAGAAGGTGACTCCTGAGGCCATCAATTTTATGGCGACCCATGGTCGTGGCTTGATCTGTCTTCCCATGAGCGGGGAGACGCTGGAACAACTGCAGGTTCCGCTCATGGTGGCTGAGAACGAGTCGCCCCACGAAACTGCGTTCTGTGTCAGCATTGAGGCGCGGCGAAGAGTGTCCACCGGAATCTCTGCAGCCGATCGCGCCATGACGATTCTGACCGCAATAGATCCTGCCACGCGCCCTCAAGACTTGATTCGTCCCGGCCATGTGTTTCCTCTGCGGGCCAGGCCAGGCGGAGTGTTGGAACGGGCCGGTCAGACAGAAGCGGCCGTAGATCTTGCTCGAATCGCCCATCTGACGCCGGCTGGCGTGATCTGTGAAATCATGAATGAGGACGGCACGATGGCGCGGTTGCCGGACTTGCGGCGGTTTCGAGAGAAACATGGGATGCGCATCGTGTCCGTCGTGGACCTGATCAAGTTTCGCTTGAAGACCGAACGCTTTGTAAAAAACATCGAGCAGGTTCCATTCGAGACTGAGTACGGGACCTTTCAGCTGATTGTCTTTGAGAACCAGCTTGACGGCGATCTTCACCTGGCGTTGGTCAAGGGGGAAATCAGTGGTCCGGAGCCAGTCCTTGTGAGAGTCCATGCGGAATCTGTCCTGGGGGATGTGTTTCGCTCTAACCTAGACCCTTCCGGAAACGAGCTGGAGTTATCGCTGCGTAGGATAGAGAGGGAGGGGAGGGGAGTCCTCGTCTACCTCAGATTGAACAAGAAGGATGGGCAGTTGACGGGTGAAATCGAGAGACTCATTGACCGGATCGGGGAGGAAAAGCCTACCCCCGCCTTGCCGGTGGCTTCCTTCCGAGATTTTGGCATCGGTGCTCAGATTCTGACAGGGCTGGGGCTCCATAAAATCCGAATACTGACAAATCATCCTAAGAAAATCGTTGCCCTGGAGGGATTTGGCCTGAGAATCGTGGAACAGATTCCGATTTAGTAGCGAGCCCGTGAGATTCTCATTACGGGTGGCCCGCAGACAGTAGCGAGGTGCGGTTAGGAGGTCGACTGATCGGAATGACAAGGAAAAAGTGACCCAGTATGATCACGCAAGACTGACGCACCTTCTTAACTTAATTAAACTAGGTCCTCGGGGGGTAGTAGCCTTCCTTGTGCAGGACTTTCAGTTTGTCAGGCTTGCCGTCTCCGTTCATGTCTGATTTGACCCTGACTCGCAACTTTCGGAACTTATTGTCACTCTTGGTGTTGGTCGACACATAACTCAGTGAGTACTGACTCCTGACCAGCGCACTGATGTTCTTGAAGAGGCGCGGGAATTGGGCCTGAAAACGCGGGAAGTAGGCGTGTCCACCTGTCGACTTGGTAATGGCCTTTAGAGTGACTTCCGCCTGTAGGAAGTCCATTTGTGCCATGCCAGGCAGGTTATGTTCGTTACGGGCTAGGAAGTACCCTCCGAGGCCTAAGGCATAGATTGTTACGTTCGTGCTCTTGGCTCGTTTGAGCAGCTTTCCTAGGTTGGCCTTGCTGAACGAATCAAGACCGCTGGTCACCAGCACCATTGAAACCTTCCCCTCGATCTCCTCCAGACGATCCAGTGTGTCGATCACCGTGTCGTAAAAATTGCTTTCGGAGTAAGCGGGATAGTTAAGCCTGCGTATGGCCTGGAAAACATCCCCTTGATTCTGGGTAAAGTCAACCAGGATTTCGGACCGAAAGTCGTAGGCAATCACTGCAATCCAGTCGCCCTCCCGCATACCTCGGGCAAAGGTCTGGGAGGCCAGCCACGCTTCATAGAGCATCTCCCAGCCACCGTAGTAGCTGAAACGGTTAACGATGTAACTGCTGTATTCGACCACCAGAACCGCCGTCATTGGCGCCTCAACGGGCGAAAAGGTCGAAATCTCCTGTTCGACCTTGTCCTCATAGACTGTGAAGTCTTCCTTCTGCAGACCCAGGATCAGGTTACCCTTCTTGTTCTGAACGGTTACGTCTATCTGGATCTGCGAGACGTCGACCTTTATGGTCGTCTGGCCGACCGGGCGATCCTCGTCTTCCTCGATCGGCCGTTGACCTGGCCTTTGAGCCAAGGGAATCTCAAAAGATTGGAAGAGGACAATGCAGAAGGGAGCTAGGAACAATGCAAGAGCGTGCATTTTCATCGATTGCTTCCGTTCAAGCATAGGGATGGACCCAGAACCAAATAGTATCACACGGGCAGCGTGTTAGCCGGGCGAAGACGAGCGTGTTCGGAACCTCACAGGCAGCGCACTAAGAACCAGGGGATTCTGGCTTGGAGCCGACTCGTTTCGAGTAGATTCGCTCGGAAATACGGCGAGCACTGGACATTTTGTGGTGGGTGAGAGTAACCCCGGCTGCGGCCCGACCTTTGATCGTATAGGCATTAAAATCCACATAAAGATCCGGCTTGATGCGCGGTTTCTTTCTCAACCGGACGTGGCAGAAACGGGCCGCATCCGACTGAAAGAAAAGCGTCCGTGTGCCATTCTTTTCCTTCCCCAGCGAATAACATCTGTCCCGTGTTACGCCTCCCATGCGAAAACGTTTGATCATGCCCCTACCCGTGCGCTTGTCCTCGTAGACAGAATTAAAAGTAGTGTCTCGATGATTGGGTTCAAACAACTGTATATAAACAATATTTTCCCCGACGTATTTTTTGGAGTCGATCCTGGTCACCCGTAGGCTTCCATCTCTCAGCACGACCATGACATCGTGCAGGCTGGAACAAGGTCCGATTTCGGCACCGATTCTCGCATCCGTCCCGATAAATCCTGCCTTGCGATCGACGTACAGTTTCTCGGTCTTCGCAGCCACGGTCTGGGCCTTGACCGTGTCGAAACTTGTCAGCCGCGTTTTTCGCTCTCGGCCTGGACCATAGGTCTCGATGAGGTGATCGATGTAACCAATCGTATAGCCGGTAAGGTCCCTGAGGTTACGGTGTATGGTAGCGAGATGATGGTCTATTTTTTCGAGTGCAGCCTTCGCCTTCTCGGCGTCCCAGGCACTGATTCTCCTGATCTTGACCTCCGTTAGATAGACGAGATCCTCCTCTGTCACATCGTTTCGAAGCTGTTGTTTGTGGGGTTCCAGTCCCCGCTCGATCTCAAAAAGAACAGCGTCCCAAGTCTCACAGTCCTCGATGCTAAGATAGATCCGGTTCTCGACGAAAATCTGCACTAGGCGGAGGCGATGCCAATTTTGAACCAGCTGGTCACGACGGTATTCAAGATCCTGTCTGAGCAGTCCCCTGGTCCGCCGGGTGCTGTCGATTAGAAGCCGGGAAATAGTGCACGCTTCGGGACGATCCCTGCAAATCACCATGGGAGTTGAGGTCAGGCTGACTTCACAATTCGTGAAGGCGTATAGGGCCCTCTTGGCCTGCTCCATGTCCACACCCCGCTGGAACGTCACCACGATCTCTACCTCCTCAGCAGTGTTGTCCTCGATGTGTGTAACTTTGATCTTGCCCTTCTCGCTGGCGCTCACAATCGATTCAATGAGGGACTCGGTGGTCGTTCCGTAAGGCAGTTCCCGGAGGAGGAGTGTCTTTCCTGAACCGCTTTCCAATCTGGCACGGACCCGCACACGAGAACCCGGCGCACCGTCGTTGTAATGGCTCACATCAGCGAGGCCGCCGCTGGGGAAGTCGGGGTAGAGTGTGAATTCTCGGCGGTTCAGGAAGGCCTTCTGTGCTTCCAAGAGTTCCAGGAAATTGTGGGGTAAGATCCGCGTCGTCATGCCCACAGCAATGCCTTCTGCTCCGGTCGCGAGCAGGAGAGGAAACCGTACCGGCAACAGAATCGGTTCCTCATTTCGGCCGTCGTAGGAAAGCTGATACTCCGTGAGATGCGAGGAAAAGACGACTTCTTTAGCAAAGGGCGTGAGACGAGCTTCAATGTAACGGGCTGCGGCCGCGGAATCTCCGGTGGCAGGGTTGCCCCAGTTCCCCTGGGTATCGATGAGCAATTCCTTTTGGGCCATAGCAACTAGGGCTGCATAGATTGAGGCATCGCCGTGGGGGTGGTACTTCATACAGTGCCCAACCAGGTTAGCAACCTTGTTGTAACGTCCGTCTTCGTTTTCCCACAGTGAGTGAAGAATGCGCCGCTGCACCGGTTTGAGACCGTCGACAGCGTGGGGGATTGCGCGGTCGGTGATTACGTAAGAAGCGTACTGAAGAAAATAGTCCTTGTAGGTCCTTCGCACGCCCAGCCCACTTCGGTCCGGGGAAATGCCGTCGGAGGTTCTCCCGGGTCGGCTCACTCCTCCGGCCTCAGCGCAGCGTCCATCGGTTCTGTGATCAGGTTTTTGAGGATGAAGTTTCTTCGATCGGGAGTGTTCTTCCCCATGTAGAATCGCAGGTGGTCCTGGAGTTTCAACCCGTGGGTAAGCTGGACGCGGTCTAGTCGAATGCCCTCACCGATGAAGTCTCGAAATTCTTCGGGCGAGATTTCTCCCAGGCCTTTGAAACGAGTTATCTCTGATTTCCCACCAAGCTCTGAAAGAGCGTTACTCTTTTCGTCGTCGTCGAAGCAATAGAGAGTTTCCTTCGTGTTACGAACTCGAAAGAGCGGAGTCTGGAGAATGTAGAGATGGCCCTTGCGCACAAGTTCAGGGAAAAACTGGAGAAAGAACGTCAACAGCAGAAGTCGGATGTGCATCCCGTCCACGTCCGCGTCGGTCGCGATAACGATCCGGTTGTAGCGGAGCTTTTCGATTCCGTCTTCGATACCCAGGGCATGCTGTAAAAGATTCAGCTCTTCATTCTGATAAACCACCTTTCGGGAGAGTCCGAAGCAGTTGAGGGGCTTGCCTCGCAGCGAGAACACTGCCTGGGTCCGGACCCGTCGAACTTTGGTCAGGCTTCCGGATGCGCTGTCTCCTTCCGTGATGAAAAGCTGGGTGAGATCAAAACCCTCCTGCTGGGGTTCGTTGAAGTGTACTTTGCAATCCCTCAGCTTCTTATTGTGAATGTTGGCCTTGCGGGTGCGCTGGCGGGCCAATTTCTTTATTCCGGCCAGGTCCTTACGCTCCCGTTCGTTGCGTCGGATTTTCCTGAGAATTTCTTCGGCTGTCTGCGGGTTCTTATGGAGGATGGTTACCAGTCTTTCACGTACGAAGTCGACTAGCCAGGAACGAACGGTCGGCCCCTTTGGTGAAACATGGGTGCTCCCCAGCTTGGTCTTGGTTTGAGACTCGAAAACCGGCTCATGGATGCGCACCAGAACCGCGCCCACGATTCCCGACCGAGCGTCCGCGGGATCGACCTGTTTGCCGACGTATTCTTTCAGGCCCTTCAGGAGGCCTTCGCGGAAAGCAGCCTGGTGAGTCCCACCGTCCGGTGTGTACTGGCCGTTGACAAAAGAGAGATAGGCTTCCCCGTAGGAATCGGTATGGGTTAGCGTGAACTCGATTGAGTCACTGACCTCATGAATCGGAGTGTAAAGACCGCCACCCTCCACTTCGCGGCACAGCAGGTCGAGCAGCCCGTTCCGGCTGGCGATCACCTGATCCTCGAAGTGCATTCGGAGCCCGCGGTTCAAGAACGCATAGTTCCAGAGCCGGTCCTCGAGAAACTGGGAGTTGAAACTGTATTTTGGAAAGATCTTTGGATCGGGTCTGAACTCAACCCGGGTACCGTCGCGTTCGCGAGAAGGCAGGGCCGGATACTCTCGGACCAGTTCTCCGCGCGAGAACTCGGCGCGCTTGACCTTTCCTTCTCGAAACGACTCGATGACAAAGCTAGTAGAGAGAGCGTTGACGGCCTTGGTGCCAACGCCGTTCAAACCAACGCTGCGATAGAAAGCCCCCGTGTTGTACTTCGCGCCCGTGTTGATCTGGGCGACACAGTCGATCAGTTTGCCGTGGGGAACCCCGCGACCGTAATCCCGAACGGCCAGAGTTCCGTTTCCAACCGTGATTTCAATGTTCTTGCCGGCACCCATCAGAAACTCGTCGACGCTGTTGTCGACGACCTCCTTGAAGAGTAGATAAATCCCATCGTCTTCCTGGGAGCCGTCGCCCCGCTTTCCGATATACATGCCCGGGCGGGTTCGAATGTGCTCTTTCCAGTCCAGGCTCCTGACGTGTTCTTCGCTGTAGGGGGCCAACTGGGCCAGGGATCGGTTGGTTGCCAAAACCGTTGCACCTCTTATTCCCCTGGTCAGGAGGATGTTCAAGAGTTACCTGAACTACCGGCCAGGGTCATTAAACCGGCCTCATTGTACTCAAACGGGCTGAACGGGTTGGACTAGCAGCCGCTGGTGAAAGTCCTGTGACTGGGTGGGCCCCCGCTCAGGACTGCTAGAATTGGACCCGATGAAAAACAAGAATTCCGTTCTAAGACTCTTGATCGGCGCAGGCTTGGCTTTGAGCCTCATCTATTTCGGAGTCCGGTACGATCTGCAAACTACTTTTCAGGAAAGCCTGGACTGGATCCGCGACCTGGGAGCCGTCGGTCCCCTAGTTTTCGGCTCGATCTATGTCATAGCAGCAGTAGCGCTACTCCCTGGTTTAATCCTTACGATGGGAGCCGGAGCGATTTTCGGCATCCTCACAGGCACCCTGGTAGCCCTGGTTTCGGCTACTCTTGGTGCCACTGCCGCATTTCTGGTCGGTCGCTATCTGGCCCGAGACTGGGTGGCCTCCAGGATCGAAAATAACGAGAGATTCAAGGCCATCGACAACGGAGTCGCAAGGGAAGGTTGGAAGATTGTAGGTTTGACCCGCCTTTCTCCGGTCTTTCCCTTCAACCTGCTGAACTATGCCTTTGGCATCACGCGGGTATCACTGCGCGATTATGTTCTTGCCTCTTTTTTCGGGATGCTACCCGGGACCCTCATGTATGTCTATATCGGTTCTCTGGCCGGCAATCTGGCGGCCCTGGGAAGCAATGATCGGGGAGACCTGACCGGCGAGTTCGTCCTCTATGCGGTAGGGCTCGTCGCCACCATCCTGGTTACTGTCTACATCACCCGGATTGCACGAGCCACACTCAACCAGCGCATTCAATAGTGACTGGAGTCAAGCATGACAGTGTCTGACGGTTTTCCGATTATTTCACGCGATCCGCACAATGAACTCCTAGTCACCAATGTTAATCCCCCGGACTGGAAGAATCCTGAGCCCCAGTCGAGATACAATCTGGTGGTTATCGGGGCTGGAACGGCCGGGCTTGTGACCGCCATCGGAGCGGCCGGCCTGGGGGCCAAAGTTGCCCTGGTCGAGAGGCAGCTTATGGGTGGAGACTGTCTCAACGTCGGCTGTGTTCCGTCCAAGGGTCTGCTAGCAGCGGCCAAAGTTGCGGCCATTGTCCGAAAATCCAGTGACTACGGGATTCGAGCACCCGGGTCTGTAGAGGTGAACTTTGGGGCGGTCATGGAGCGGATGCGCCGCTTGCGTGCCGCCATCAGTCGTCACGATTCGGTCCAGCGCTACACCGAGGCGGGAGTTGACGTCTTCATCGGACGGGGAGAATTCGTCGATCGTCACCGCCTGCGGGTGGAAGACAGGGTCCTGAACTTCAGACGTGCCGTAATCGCTACCGGGGCCAGGGCAGCAGCGCTTCCGATTGCCGGTTTGAAGAAGACCGGCTACCTGACCAATGAAACCCTCTTCGAGCTGACAGAGTTGCCGCCGCGACTGGGAGTGATCGGGGCTGGGCCCATCGGCTGCGAAATGGCCCAGGCTTTTGCTCGTTTTGGCTCTGAAGTCTATCTCCTCGAACGCTGTTCTCAGATCCTGAGGCGGGAGGATCAAGAGGCCGCCTCCATTGTTGAGCGAGCCCTACGTCGGGACGGTGTTCAGCTGGTGCTGAACTGCTGGACCCGGTCGGTTGTGGGAGAGAACGGTGACAAGGTCCTTGAAGTGGAGTGTGGTGATGAGAGCCGCAGAATTGCAGTTGATGAGATTCTCTTGGGGGTAGGCCGCACACCCAATGTGGAGGGTCTGGGCCTGGAGAAAGCTGGTGTGGAGTACGATGGGAGCCAGGGTGTGATCGTCAACGACTATTTGCAGACTTCCAACCCAGTAATCTACGCCGCCGGAGACATCTGTAGTCCCTACAAGTTTACTCACACTGCCGACGCCACCGCGCGGATCGTAATTCAGAATGCGCTTTTTCTGGGCCGCAAGAAGGTCGGAACGCTGACCATTCCATGGTGCACTTACACCGATCCGGAAATCGCTCATGTAGGTATGTACAAGAAGGACGCTGAGGAACGGGGACTGAAAGTCGATACTTTTATCCGGGAGCTGAAAGAGGTGGATCGAGCAGTTCTGGACGGGGAAACTGACGGTTTCGTAAAGGTCCACACAGAAAAGGGAAAGGATCGGATCTTGGGTGCGACCATTGTGGCCCGCAACGCCGGAAACATGATCAGCGAACTCACCCTTGCCATTGTAGCCGGCGCCGGTCTTGGTACCGTGGCCGGCACGATCCATCCGTACCCTACTCAGTCGGAAGCCATCAAGCAGGTGGGTGATGCCTACAACCGGAATCGCCTTACGCCCCTGGTTCGGAAGCTGTTCAACCGCTGGCTGGCCTGGAGACGATGATGGTACTCGCACCTATTCCGAGTTCCAGTTGCAATGTCAGCCTGTCGGGTTGTTAGACGCTTAAACTATCAGCCACCTTTTCCGTTTTAGGTTCCAGAAACCCTTCGCGCTGTCACTGCGGCAGCTTGCCGATACCAAACCGCCAGTTTCCTGGGAGAGACACCGCACCAGTAGGCCAGCACGATGCGCCAGTTGTGGATCGTGGTTCGAAAGAGTCCTACCTGATTCCACCGCCTTGCTGAGGTGGTGGCTGTCCTTTGGGAGATCACGATTCTCCCTGACTTTGCCAGTCTTCGCACCAGCTCGAAGTCTTCCATAATCGGTATTTCCAGGAAGCCACCACTCTCGCGAAAAGTACTCTCTGCCAGGAAGAGCGCCTGGTCTCCATAGGGAGTAGAAAAAAGGCGTGATCTCAGGTTGGTCCCCAGTTCAATTACCCGAAAGCCCCAGCTTCCGCCCCGGATTCGAAGGCGGAACGCTCCGGCGGAGACGCCGGGCTTGTCCAAAATCCGGGCGATTTCCGGCCGGTAGTCATCAGGAAGTTGAGTATCTGCGTGTAGAAAGACGAGAAAACGGCCCCGGGCCATTCTAGCAGCGCAGTTCATCTGGGTGGCCCGGCCAGGTTTCGACTTGACGACCCGGGTTCCGGCCCGCCTTGCAATCTCCAAGGTTGCGTCGCTGCTTCCACCGTCAGCTACGATGATCTCCTGATCTCCTCGGTGGCCCAATTCGGTCAGGGTTGCCTGGAGCAGCTCGGCTTCGTTCAGAGTTGGAATGATGATGGTGACCCTAGGAGCGGTAGCACCTGTGTCGGATCGTGCCCGACTGGGACTAGTTAAAGTCTGAGTTTTACTTTCCTGGTTTTCTGCCAAAGGGAGCCTCGAACCTTAATCCCCCACGTCTGACCACCTACTGCTGGTTGAGGGTCCAGTCATAGCTCAGATACCGGATCCGAAAAGCCGCACTGCACAGGTAGTTCTGGTCTTTTTCGGTCAGGAAGGGAGAGATAAAGTTAAGGACGGCCCGCTGTGCAGAAGATCGTCCAGGAAAGACTTGTGCCGAGGGCGTATATTTCTTCTCGAAATCCTGCCCGAACCAGTGCAGGATAGACGACAGAAAAACCAGGCCACGATCACTGTCGACTCGAACTTTTGACAGATCACCAACAAAACGAGCCGCCTGATCCTGCAACTGCTTTTCCAGGATTCCGCCGGAGTAGGCCTCACGGCGCAAAACAGGACAGCCCTGAGCTGCACAGACCAACGCTACATGAATTCTCGGTTCGGTGAACTGGTTTCGCAAAATGGAATGCTCAATCTCATCGAGAGTCAGCTCTAGACCTGCGACCCTGAAGCGGATTTCATCCCAGGCTCCATCGATCTGGCGAATGCTGTTTTGGGGATAGGCCAGAGACGTCAGAAAGCTGGAGCGAATCGGATAGTGATCGACGATGACACGAAGAGTCAGCGCATTGTAAGCATTGATCCAGAAGGCGATCTGAGCTGTGGTATTCCAGCTGGCCACGGGGACATTGCCGAGGTCTCGAATGAATCCATCCAGGGTATGGCGGTTGCTCTGGAGTCCTGCATAGTCGACACGGCCCTGCGAGTCCACGAAGGAGACCAGGACTTTGCTGTAAGGACCATACAACTCGGATTCGTTGGGCCGGTTGAGGGCCAGGCAGAGCCCGAGGGAAAGTGAGATGACCAGACTGGCGAAAATGGGAAGGCACCGATTGCACCTGTGTTTTCTGGAGCTAATCATTTTCAGACCCGAAGGACAAGATACGCGTCCCCTCCCCGCCAAACTTTGACAAGAAGTTATTCTGCCACCTGGCCGCCTGTGGTGAAAGTCATGGCTCCCGCTGGGTGGAGTGTCTTTCCCTTACTGGTCATGCTTGCTCCTCCCCGAGTGCCATGTGGACCGGAAGAACTCGCTGACGCAGCAACAGATGTAGGGCAGAACCCTGGATGAGAACTTATTACGAGCAGTACCGGGATGTAATAGAATTCTTCCTCTAGCCTTTTGTCCGCTTATGCGAGTACCTGATCTCCACTCCGATATCCTGGTCGCGCTGCTGATCTTCCTTACCGGCTGCCAGGCTTCAGAAGGTTGGAATATGGAGCCCTGCGGTCGTCTCAGCGATCCGGAGCTTACCGAATCATCCGGCCTGGCTTCCAGCCGTCGATTCCACGGAGTCTTTTGGACTCATAACGACGATGGAAGCCCCAGGCTGTTTGCAGTTGACCGGAACGGGAAGCTGATACGAAGCTATCTTCTGCCAGGAGCGAGGAACCGGGACTGGGAGTCGATCGCGCTCGACGACGGGGGCAACCTTTACATACTCGACAACACTTCGCGCCTCCGTTCCGACTACAAGAGCACGATTTATATCTTTGAAGAACCGGATCCATTTCGCCAGGAGAACGTCGGGCCCCTTCGCGGAATCGAGATTTGGACTGAGCGGGGGTTTGACCTGGAGGCCATGTTTTTCTGGAAAGACAGACTCTATCTGGTAACGAAGCCGTGGGATGCCTCTCGACCGCGGGCTTACCGGGTTGAGAATCTAATCGACGGTGGCCCGGCTACTTTTCTGGGTACGGTGGATGTCTCCGCCATGATCACAGGAGCCGACCTCTCGACCTCGGGGAAACTACTGGCCCTTTCCTCTTATCGGGCGGTCTTTATCTTCACTGGAGAGGGTGAGCCTGAGGAACTTTTACAGTCCACTCCTCTGGTCTGCCCGCTCAATGCCGGCCAGATCGAGGGTATCAGCTGGGTAGACGAGGATCTTTTCCTCACCAGCGAACAGCGTGACCTCTATCGAGTCCCGAGGAAAAGCTGGGAAAAGGGGGAAGCGCCCTTTTTTAGAGCACCCAAAGTCCGAGTTCCTTATGTCGAGACGCCGCCGGACATCCATCAGCGTCTGGAGGGTTGGTTCGAAGGTCAATGGATACGCGCTATTGATGGACCTTCTCTATACGATATTGGACGCTTAGCCTGGAGTTCCGAAGGACTGCACATTGGCATCCAACTCCCTGAGGGTCTGCCTTTTGCCGCTCTGAGCAGGGAGAAGCCGCACAACTTCGAGGAGTGGTTTTCTCCCGGCCTTGTCTATCTTCTGATCAACCCGGATGGAACCCGTCCCCTGGTCTTCGGCACCCATGACCGTTGTGTCGTCCTGGGGGAGTCGACTTATGGAGAGCTCTTTGCTCAAGCCCGCCGGCTCAACCCCGCCACCGTGATCGAGGCATTTGAAAACCAACCCCATTGGATAGAGGCGGAACGGCAGGGATCCCGTCTTCTCATTACGCTTCGACCTGAAACACCCGGGCTGAACAGGCTGAGCCGGGCGCGCCAGCTGGGATTCAATGTGATGTACATAGGAAAACAGCGGGAGCTTGTCTCCTGGACACCGCTCATGATGCAATTTTCCTGGGATTCACCAAGTTTCTGGGGACTTCTGGAGACAAATTAGTCAATGGACTCGTACCCAAAAGAGGAATCCCGTCTCCAGTCCGTCCTTGATTTCTTGAGGATTCAGGCTTCTGAGCGCCTCTGAATCGTTTATGACCCTGTATTTCTTCTGGCTGGGGTGCGCCAGTGTAGTGTGGGCTCTCCAGAATGTTCTCTATCTGGGACTGGCCGAAATATCGATCGGCTCAGTGGCGGCGTATCGAAGCCTGGCCAGATGATTCTCGAGAGTGTGGGTTTCCATCCCCACTTTGATTCTTCTGATCCTTTGCTTGCTTCTCTTTATGGCCTTGACAGAGCCCCCCCCCAGTATCTACGATAGCACTCACAACTTATCCAGAGTGGCCGAGGGATCGGGCCCGCAGAAGCCACAGCAACCCCCCAAGGGAAGGTGCTAACTCCCGCAGGTCAAGTTTCGATCTGAGAGATAAGAACTCTCGAAGCTGCAACCCTTCCCCATGCGGGGAAGGGCTTTTTTTTGCCCCCATCACCTCGATGGTTTGTCCGGTACCTGTCTCTCCCTGCTCTGGCGGGTGGCCTCCGATACAGTGCGCGACGGGAAAGGCCGTAGTATTGAGATTGAAAACCTCAGAGCCGTCGCCGGGCGAGGAAGAATGAGTTATTTTACGACCTTAAAATGCAAGGAATGCGCAACGCCTTATCCGATCGATCGGAGCTTCATGTGCATGGAGTGTCTTGGACCGCTGGAGGTCGACTATGACTATGACAGGATTCGTGTCGAAGTCGATCGTGAGGAGATTTCAGGGCGGCCGCTGAATTTGTGGCGCTATCGGGAACTCCTGCCGGTCACAGATCCTCCAATCGCAGGCAACTATTCGGGCTGGACTCCTTTGATCCGAGCCCGAAGACTGGGTCGGCATCTGGGAGTGAAGGAACTCTATCTGAAGGATGATTCCACCAACCGCCCCACCCTCTCCTATAAAGACCGAGTCGTTCCGGTAGCGGTCAGCCGCGGGGTTGAGCTTGGCTACCGGACCTTTGCCTGTGCCTCTACGGGAAACCTGGGGAATGCGGTGGCAGCCCACTGTGCCGCAGCAGGTCTGAAGAGCCTGATCTTCATCCCGGGCGACATTGAACCGGCCAAGATCACGGCCTCGTTGCTTTGTGGACCACAGGTGATCGCGCTGGATGGAAACTATGACGAGGTCAACCGGCTGTGCGCCCAGATCGGTGACGAATATGGTTGGGGCTTCGTCAACGTGAATCTCAGGCCTTACTACACGGAGGGTGCTAAAACGTTAGGCTTCGAAATTGCAGAACAGATGAACTGGAAGCTGCCCGATCATGTGGTGCTACCTACCGCCGGGGGAACGCTCCTTCCAAAGGTGGGAAAAGCGATGGAAGAACTGCGCCTTCTGGAATGGGCCCAGGGAGATACTAGGTTTCATGTTGCCCAGGCCAGTGGCTGCGCGCCGGTTGTGAACGCACTTGAATCGGGGCAAGAAGAAATCGACCCTGTCAAGCCTGAGACAATTGCCAAGTCCATTGCCATTGGAGATCCGGCTGACGGACCTTATGTTCTGTCAACGGTGCGAAACTCAGGAGGGCAGGGTTTTGCCGTTGAAGATGAGGAGATCCTGGAGGCGATTCAGCTGCTCGCCCAGCACGAGGGAATCCTGTGCGAGCCGGCAGGGGGGACTACGCTGGCTGCCACCGTCAAGCTAATAGACAACGGTGGGGTGAAAACCTCTGAGACGATAGTGGTTGGGTTGACAGGCAATGCGTATAAGTCCATCGAGGTCTTTAAGGGCCGTTCTGCCGTTTCGGCCAGATTACGTCCCAACCTGGGAGTCTTTAAAAATTGGTATGAGAACGGATCCGGCTGCTAGAGTTCTGCTGGTGATTGCCAGAGATCGGATTGAGGAATCTGATGTCCTGCCAGGCGATCGAGAAGTTGAGCCGGGTGATCTCCGGTCACAAGGAGGTCCTGGTAGGGGGGCCTTATGAATCCCGTCGAGATGGCCTTTTCGATCTGGTCCAGGAGCGGATCGTAGTAGCCCTTTACGTTGAGAACTCCGACCGGTTTTGAACTCAGCCCTAGCTGTACCCAGGTGATGGCTTCGAGCAATTCCTCGAAGCTCCCGTAGCCTCCGGGCAGGGCAAGAAATGCGTCCGACAGCCGGTGCATCTGTGCCTTACGTTCGTGCATTGTCTGGACGACGTACGTCCTACTCAGGCGCTGATGACAGATTTCTTTCCTTGCCAGACCCCGGGGAATCACTCCAGTGACGCGTCCACCAAGCCCCAGGACGCGGTCCGCCAGGGCCCCCATCAATCCAGTGGATCCACCACCGTAGACCAAGCAGAGGCCACGGCTTACCAGTTCATCCCCGAGCTGCTGGGCCGATTTTCGATACTCCTCTCCCCACCCTGAGCACGAACCACAGAATACGCAAATACTCGTAAGTTGCAAGGGCTCCCTGGAGTTGAACGGGACTGACGAGTCCGGCATCTGCGAGAATCTGCTTTTCTTGGACCTACGAGACCGACTGAGCTAAAGTTATGGGAGTTTCACTATCGCAGTAAAGAGTAGCAGAAGTGGAGGAAACAGAATAACTTCGGACTCTTACCTGGAGCGAAAACATATGACAGCTGAGGAGGTCAGAAAACTCTTTACCGAGGCCCGGGCTCAGACCTCAGCCGGGGTTGCCGAACTGACTTTTCTGGTCGAGCAGGAGTCGGAATGGGTTTTCCTGGTCAAGGGTCCCGAGAGCGAGGAGCTTGCCTTTCAGGTCGGGTCCGATTCGAAACGGACCAGCGAAGAGGTCCGAAATGAGATTCGAAATCATCTGATGCGGCTCTTTTAGCAGTTAATGGAGAAGAGTTTTCAGAGATCTATCGAGTAGCTCTCAGATGTCTTTCTCTTTGCCGACACCTGTGTGACCAACCAGCAGATTAATCCTGACCATCGGGGCACGATCCATCTAGTCCCGGAAGAATTGTTCACGAATGTGGTCAAGTAGAATCGGATAAACTCGAGGAACTCGGTGTGCTCGAGGCATCCATTGCAGCAACGGGAAAACTGGCTGTCGCCCCGGTTGTGGGGTGACCTCCGAGGACAAATGGCAACTGGAGTTGCTAGCGAACTAGTCGGTAACTACCTTCGCAAGGATTAGGTGATGTTTTGCCGCGAGAGTGGGCGGTGCGCAAAAGGCAGAAAGGTGAAAGGAGCAAGGAAGACGAGTCGTAAGTGTGGAATACTGGCGAGGAAGCAGGGTACAGTATCTTCCCCTAGGGACCTCGTGAGAAAAAACCTCGGATTGGAGCTTCCACGTTGGTTTGTCCTCTGCCTTGTGACGCTTCCTGCCGTCGCATTTCTTTTGCCGGGACAGGTAGGCAGTCCGGTCTACTCGAGGGCTGACCCCACTCGCGACGGGACCGGTAAGTTCTACCTGGGGCGAGAGATCGCTCAGGTCATGGGCCACCGGGGCGCGTCCTGGCTGGAAAGGCCAGAGCGGGAAAAGGAGGAGAACCCGGATCATCTGGTCAGCGAGCTGCCCCTGAGGTCGGGGGACGCGGTCGCCGACGTCGGGGCTGGAACTGGATACTTGAGCTGGCGAATAGCCCAAAGAGTTGGTCGGTCGGGTCGGGTCTACGCTGTCGACGTCCAGCCCGAGATGGTGGCCTTGTGCAAGACAAACATGCAGTCGAGGGGGCTCGAGAATGTAGAGACTGTACTAGGCACCAAGGTCGATCCTGGTCTTCCGGATTCAACCCTGGACCTGGCCCTGATGGTGGATGTCTACCATGAATTCTCCCATCCATTTGAAATGCTTCAGGCAATCCGGCAGGCTCTCAAGCCGGGGGGATACCTGGTTTTCGTAGAGTACCGGGGGGAAGACGAGGATATTCCCATCAAGCCTCTCCACAAGATGACGGAGACCCAGGTCCGGAAAGAAGCGCTGGTGCACCGTCTTGAGTGGGTGAAGACGATGCACCATCTTCCCCGACAGCATGTCATCCTCTTTCAGAAGGTAAATTAGTTAAAGCCCTTTTTTTACAAGTTTTTATAGGGGTGAAGATGTATCAGAATAAGCACTTCGGAAAGTAAAGCACGTGTGTCGATTTTTGACTCGCCACTGATCTACGAGAATATGGCATATAGAGTGACCCGCAGGTTTGGGACACCAGGCCCTTCAGTTGCGGTCGCATCTGGAGCTGTTCTACGACCCGTTACGGGTACTGGAAATTGACTGTAGGACACCCAGCAGGTAGACGACGGCGAGATAGCTGACCACGAGGCGACCGGCGAGGGATTTGACAGACATGCAATCTGGCGGGGCATGAGTTGTTTAGAGAGCGGAGAATTGCGGTTTTTTCCTGTTACAATCGTGGCCTAGTCTCTTACGGAGAATCGAGAATCGTCCATCATTTCAGTGTTGAATACGAATTCGAATGTTCTGGATTAAGCAGGCCAACTATTAACATCAGATTGCTCCAAACTGAGGGTAGAAACGGAGATCGACTGCGAACTCTGTATTGGCCGGCCACTCCGTCAGAAGGATGGACGGAATCGAGAGGATGGCGAAAGTATGAGCCTTGCACAGCGACTTGAAAAGACATACACGGGAGCCGTCCACGATGTCCTGCACAAAATGGGGCATGGGAATTGCGTTTTGCCGCCGGCGATTGGACCACTGGATCCGGATTGCCGTCTGGCAGGTCCAGTGTATACGGTGTCCGGGCGCCGCTATGAGAGTCTGGACGATCATGAAACACTGTTGCAGTGGACGGGGATGCTGTCGAGGATTTCGGCTGACAGCGTGGCGATTTGCCAGCCCAACGACAACACCATGGCCCACATGGGCGAACTCTCTGCGGAGACTCTGAAACTTCGGGGGGTACGGGGGTATATTGTCGACGGGGGTTGCCGCGACACTGAATTTATCAACCAGATCGGATTCCCGGTGTTCAGTAGGTACATTACGCCCAAAGACATTGTGGGTAGCTGGGTCCCTGATGCCTTTGAGGAACCCATTCAGATCGGGGATGTAACGATCCAAAATTCTGATTATGTTGTTGCCGATCGGGATGGAGTTGTCATTATCCCGGGGAAGATAGCCGAGGAAGTAACTGTGGCGGCCGAAAAGGTTCTGCGTACGGAAAGCCTGGTGCGCAAAGCGATTCTCCAGGGAGAGGATCCCCAACAAGCCTATCTCAAGTACGGGAAGTTTTAACCCAAATGTTCTAGGAGAGGTTCCAGTCTCTTCCATGAAGATTACCGACATCGAGGTCCGACTTTGCCGCCACGCAGCGCCGGCCATGCAACACGCAGAAATGCGCGATGGCACGCGCAGCGACCTAGAATTTCTGGTCGTCACCGCAAGGACGGATGAGGGCCTTCAAGCAGAAACTTTCGGCTTTGCGGGTCGCGGTGCAAAAATAGCCGGGCAGATCGCTGCCGACGTTCTCAAACCCTTTTTTCTAGGGCGTGATCCCATGTACAGGGAAAAGCACTGGAACGATTTCCGCGTGACCGATCGCTGGTGGGCCCATGTGCCAGTCTATTCTTACGGACCCTTTGACATCCTGTGCTGGTTGCTGGCTGCAAAGGCGGCAGGCCAACCCCTCTATCAGTACCTGGGTGCCTACCGGGATCAGGTGCCCGTCTACTCGAGTTCCCTGGTACTGCCCACACCTGAGGATTACGCCAGACAGGCGCGGGCAGTCAAGGACCGAGGTTGGGCGGGGTATAAGCTACATCCGCCCGGGGAAGTGGCGGTGGATCGGAAAGCTTACCGGGCCTGCCGTGAAGCAGTGGGGAATGACTTTGTGCTGATGGCTGACCCCGTAGCAGCCTACAACCATCAGCAGGCGCTACGAATGGGTCGGGAGCTGGAGAGGCTTGACTACTACTGGTTTGAAGAGCCCCTTTTCGATACCGATCTGCACGGGCTGCGCGAGTTGACGCGTAGGCTGGACATCCCGATTTGCGGCACCGAGGTTTTGGCGGGGAGCCATTACAGCACCTCAGAGTACATTGCCTCGGGCGCGGTGGACATCGTACGCACGGATGCTTCCTGGAGAGGTGGGATCACCGCGGTGATGAAAACTGCACATTTGGCAGAAGCCTTCGGTCTGCAATGTGAAATACACACGGCGATTTACCACCCGCTGGAACTGGTGAACCTGCATTGTTGTGCGGCAATTCAGAACTGCGAGTTCTTCGAGCTGCTGGAGCCACTGGAATATTTCGATTTTGGGTTGAAGGAACCGATCCGCATTGAGGACGGATTGGCCCGCCTGCCCGACGCCCCGGGGCTGGGACTCGAGCTGGACTTTGACTTCGTGGACGACTGCACCTTTGAAGTGCTGTGAAATGTTTTCGCTTCCGGGATCTGGAGAGTGGGGGGGCAGCGGCAGGCTAACCTCTAGTTCATGACACATGTCTGGCATGAAGAGGACGTTGTGAGTTGAGTGGCTTAAAACATCACCAGTCCACCATCTATGATTGTAGCCCTGGCCCGTTATGGCTCGAGCCTGTTCGCTGGCCAGGAATAGGGCCAGGTGAGCGATTTCTTCCAGGCCCAGACGCCTTCTCCAGGGCCCTGCGCGACCGGGGGCCGACACCCTCGCGGTACGAGGCGGAAGTGCCGATACGTTAGATGTTGCCGAGCGGGCCCCCCTTTCCGTCCACTCTCTAACCGGCACAGCGAATCCCGAGTAAACCCACTACAGGTAGATCCCAGTTGAGTCCAGATTCGAGCACAGAATCGACTTTTCAGCCGAAAAGAATGGATGTTGAGGTCTGTTTCATAGGAGAGGCGAGTACTTAAGCTGGATTCCAGGCAGAGGTAGTCAGAACAGAGGGTTCGCACGTGCCTGGCCCGGTGCAAAGCTCGACACATCTCAGCGAATCACGTTTTGGATCAGCGAAGAATCGGGCAGGTGATTTTGTTTGTTGGATTTTCACATGGCGGGCCTTGGAACTTCTAAGTTCGCAGGTCACAGGTTCGCATGCGTCACTTCGCTCAGGGCCGTTTCTCTAAAGAGATGCTCCATTGCCTTCAAGATCAAGCGCGGGCTAGATGCACCTCCAGTCCGACGACGGCTTTTGGAGGGCGTGCCAGCGTATCCTCACAGGACTCTTATGAGTGTTGTGCTACGGCCGTGGTATTTTCGGGGAAGAGAGGGGAGCTCTTTTAGTGGAACTCTGTGAGGAACGATCATGACCACTTTTAAGCGGGCATTGGCTCTGATGGTGATCTGCCTGCTGGTCTACATCGGCTATGGCATGTCTTTGGCTCGCTACGTACCTGAGCGATCCAGCGCCTATCTCTGGGCAGTTCATCACGTCCATTCGACTCTGTCGGATGGACTGTTGCCACCTCACGGGATTGCCAGGGCGGCAAAGCAGTCAAACGTAGGGCTTGTCCTGCTCACGGACCATGGGACGCCCCAGTTCGAGGCCACGACCTACCGGGCCGAATTCGAAGGCGTGCAGATTGTTGGAGGTTCTGAGGTAGCCATGGTGGACGGACACCTCACTTTCTTTGCGGCCAACAAGGTCCCTCTGTTCAGACTTCCGCCACACCCACCTGACGCAGTGGAAGACATCAACGAGTGGGGCGGCTATTCGCTCATAGCGTACCCGGACGATCCTGATTTGGGTTGGAGCTACTGGGAAGCGGATTTTAGACCCTCCGGGATCGAGGTCATGAACATGTCTACGATACTCAAGCGGACAAGCCTGCCGCGCCGAATGTTGGTGTTCCTGTATCTTCCCTTCTCGAGGTACTACTTTCTGACCGGCATGAGCCATCCATCTGAGTCCTTGTTGAGATGGGATTATCTGCTCCAAAGGAGTTTGGTGTCTGGATTTCTCGCAGTGAATGCCCATGGCGGATTCCGTCTGGCGAACATTTTTTCTGTGCCCGTGCCTTCGTATTCGACCTTGTTCGATTCACTGGCTCTGGGCATCGATTGGCGCTACCGGAGATCGCCACTGGAGGCAATTCGGGCAGGGGACTTTTTTTGTTTTGTGAGAGCTGCTGGCGAGCCCCAGAGCTTCGAGTTTACGGCGCAGGCCGACGGCGGGTCATACCGCAGTGGCAGCCTCATCCGCAGCGACGCAACACTACGGGTATCTGTAGGAACGATTGCGCAGAAGGTGCGGGTGGTGTTGAGGAAGGATGGCAAGGTAGTGAGAGAAGTCCTGGATTCTCCACTCGAATATGGGCCAGCTGGTATGGGGATCTATCGTGCAGAGGTTTATCTTGTAGAGCATTTATTCCTTTCGCCTGAAGTGCCTTGGATACTATCGAATCCAATTTCTATCCAACCCGCGGGACCGGCCGACGAAGAGGAGCCCGATCCGGCACAGTGGGTACCTCATCCCCTTGATCTATCGTCGTTCAGGGTGGAAAAGGATGCTACTTCGGTCGCTTTTTTCAACCCCAGCGGCCGCACTGCAAAATTGCGGTACACGCTCTCCCGGTTCGAAGCCCTCGGAGAAAACAGGTGGTGCGCTCTGGCCAAAAGGGACAGACTGGATCTCTCTGCGTATTCAGGATTCTACATCCGGGCGGTATCGGACAAACACCTCCGCTATTTTGTCGAGTTGAGAAGTGGTGATCTCTGGTATTACGGCTCCTTCAAGGTTCACCCTGGGAGGGAGAGTCTCTGCCGGGTTCCGTTTGAAAAGTTTTACAGGGTAGGTGGCTCAAGGGAAAAGATGCCTTTGTCAGAAATCGATTCCATGTTCATCAGCAGCAGCAACTACACCTCTAGAACAGGCTTTTCGTCGGAGCTCGAAATAGAAGAGATGGGGTTTTACTGAGAAGGGGGATTCGCCTACACGAGAAGGGCGGGAAGCTTCACCAGGTGCCGGCCCACCACAATGCCGAGGCTTATATGGACGCTAACTGGCCGAAGCTGGCTTTACCGACCAGGACAAGAAGACTCCCCCTCTTCCACACGGTCGATCGCCGGCATCCACCCACCAATGAGGCGATGACCCAGAGGGACATTTTACGGATGATCAACCAGAACCCGCCCGCCAGGATAAAAAAGCCCCCCATCAACTCGAGCGGGTTAGGGAATTGCTGTAAGAAGAGGACAGCCATAGGCAGAACGAAGAGTGGTTGGGTCATGTGCACGAGGCTGGATCGCATTCAGTTCGTTCTGGCGGTCGCCGATCCAGCCGAACTGGTTCGCCAAATTGACGAGGCCGTGGTCGATCACCGCAAG
>CAZMGM010000026.1:0-32219 GCA_964565865.1 uncultured Acidobacteriota bacterium
GAACCCCATTCAGGTGCGCTACCAGGCTGCGCTACGTCCCGACCGCAGGGGGGGTCATGATAGCAAATTCGAGATTTCAAATCCCAACTTCAGAACGGCGCGGCGTGACCCGGTACTTCGAGGTGAGCTACCACTCTACGTTCCTGTTCTTTCCCTCCCAGCAAGATAGGACTCAGAACTGGTTCAGGCTACTACAAGCAGGCCTGTGGCGTACATGATAGCTAGGCCGAGCAGGAATCCAACCACATTGTAGCTACTGGCCCAGCTGCCGGAGACTTCCCGGTCGAGAATCAACTGACCCACCTCGTAAATCACCTGAAGAATCGCCCCGGCGCCAATGGCTAAGAAAAACGTAGTCCAAACCGGATTGTAGTTAAAACCGCCGATCCAGGCCCCGACAACGGTGGGCAGGCCTGCAATACTCCCTAGCAGAAGTAATCGCCGGATTTTAGGCCGGTCACATGCGATCGGCGCCACTATACCCAGGCCCTCGGTGAGGTTGTGGAGCGTGAATCCGATCACCAGGAACGCTCCCAGAGCAATCTCCCCGATGGCGTAAGCGGAACCGATAGCCAGGCCCTCGCCCAGGTTGTGAAGCCCGATTCCGACCGCGATCAGAAGAGCGGTCCAATAGCGGCCTTCAGGGCTTGTCTTGTCGCCCCGGGCTGGCTTTCGCTGGGACAGGTAGCTGAGACAGAGCAGCGCCAGCGCCACGCCACAGGCAACCAGGGCTACCCCCTGGTAAGCACCAGCGACTTTCCCAGCACTCTCCAAGGCCTCCTCCAGAGTGTCTACAGCTAGGAAGGCCAATAACCCCAGCGTTAGACTCAAAAAGAAATTGAGCCAGCCGCGGTGCAGTTCGCGCAGGAAAGGATAGAACATGAGCCCCAGCAGGACAGGAATCAATCCGGCATAAACGCCCAGCAAGGTGAAGGTTGAAAGGTACGTGAAGTCCATCCGCGGAGAAGTCGTCGCGACCGCAATTTCATGGCTGAAGGTCAGTCCGGTGGAAGTCAGAAGGGTAATCTCGTGCGGCTCTCCCTCGACCCACGGGTAAGGAATGGTAATCCGGCTTCGTCCCAACCGGGAGATGGTCTTCGAGGAGGGCACCATCGAGAACTGCCACATCGCGTCGTCCACCAGTACCTGGGCCACAGTCACAGGACTG
Organism: uncultured Acidobacteriota bacterium; assembly: GCA_964565865.1. Lineage (GTDB taxonomy): Bacteria > Acidobacteriota > UBA6911 > RPQK01 > CBDAPI01 > CBDAPI01. The sequence goes on from CAZMGM010000026.1 coordinate 1,169, forward strand.
GGGCCACCGTTGGTCACTTCCAGGATGATTCGATGCGGTCCCGGCAGCACTGCACGGTCGATCGTTAATTCCTCAACCTGGGGAAAGGAGGCTCGAAACACTCCTAGGGGACCATAGACCAGGAACACAGATAATAGGAGAGCCAGAAGGACGAGCGGAAGAAGCCCCCAAAACCATCCTTTCATCTCAGGCCTCGACGTCGAACAGACCCATCCAGCCTAGCTCGGCGAATTCACTCTGATGAGAGTGGAACATGAATCTTCCCGGATGGTGGAACCGGAGTTCCAGAATGTGGCGCTCGCCCTGGCCCATCGTAACCGTGTCAGTGAAATCGTCTGGTTCCGCCCTGGTGCCGGTGCGGAAAACATTGAAGAAGTGACCATGGACGTGAAACGAGTTGATCAAATCGAATTCCAGGATGTTAACCAGATAGATTCGAACCAGCTCGCCCAACCTGGCCTGGATGGGATGGCGTTGATGGTGGAACGCTACGGTGTTGACAGCATAGATCTCGTTCTCGTTGTCGAAGTTGGTGTCGAATCCGTTCATCACCATGACCATTTCTCTAGCTTCCTCCCGTGGCACCCTGGGATCGATGATAAAGGCACCATAGAGGCCTTTGTGTATGTGCCGCTTCAGGGGTATGGCATGGCAATGATAAAGATGGAGACCCGGAGGTTCCGCGTCGAACTCGTAGACGAACTCCTCGCCTGGATAGACTAGCTCGAACACACCGTCCATTCCTGCCTCGTGAAAGCCGTGAAAGTGGATGGTGTGGGGGTGGCTTCCTCCATTCTTGAAGTGTATGCGCAGGCGGTCCCCTTCCGTGCAACGAAGTGTCGGACCTGGAACCTGCCCGTTGTAGGTCCAGGCCGGAAAAAAAACTCCCGGAGCAACTTCGATGTCTCTGTCAACCGCCACGATCTCCCATTGCCGCAGCTTGCGATCGTCATCCAGGTCTGTGACCGTGCCGTAGTCGAACTGGTAGAGGAACTCAGACGGGTTGAACCGCGAGAGATCTGTTTCACCGCTGGGAGAAAGCAGGTGAGGGTGATTGACAGGAACATTTGTGATGTCTTCTGGAGTTGAAATGTCCTCCACCAGTGCCTGACTTCCGGCGGCCCCCGCAAGGGCCGCTCCCCCACCCAGTAAAGATCGCCGGTTGAACTTCTTCATTCTGTTCTCTCCTAGAAAAGTTCCGTCGCAACTAAATTTTCCGCCCGAGTCGATCCGAAGTCAACCTGAAGCCGAAAGTCCAAGGGCGAAGAGTGCCCCAGGTCTTTTGATGTTAGCCTTCCAACCCTTCGGTTCGTACCAACATTCCATATTCCTTGACCCTCCGCAATAATCCTGGAATCCTTGCAAGAATGCCCGTCTGTCCCAAGTGCAAAGCCGCCTATGTCGAACATGCTCAAACATGCAGCGACTGCCAGATACCACTTGTCTCGGAGGAAGACGCCCGGAAGATGGCTCGCGCCGATCCCAGGATTGAACTGGTGGAGGTCTGGGAGTGCCAGGGTGAGACAGAGGCTCAACTACTGCGCGGGCTGCTGCAAAGCGCAGGAGTCGATTCCACGTTCAAGGGAGAGGCTCTCCGACATGTTCACGGCTTTAAGATCACCAAACTGGGTACGGTCAAAGTCCAGGTTCGCTCGGAGGACTATGCAAGGGCCCGCACAATAATCCTGTCCGCCCGGCACCTCCAGGAGTGTTCCGCCTGCGGATGTTTTCTGGAACAGGGCTCCACCCATTGTCTGGAGTGCGGAACCGCTCTGGCCTAGCAGCCCGTGGGTTGCTCAGAAAGGGCTGCTGGGAAGCCTTGCTGCTCTAAGGCATGCACCGCCTCTCTCTCTGGAGCAAGCCAGGGCATCCTTCCCGCTTCAACCTTTGACAGTACCTCATGCCACCAGCCGTAAGTCCTAGCCATGGAGTGCCCGCTCGACATGTTCCTGTTCCAAGAAATCATGTATGCAACCAGACCCGATGTGGTAATTGAAACCGGGACACCGGAGGGCGGGAGTTCCTTATAATTTGTATCCGTTCTGGATCTGCTAGGGAATGGGCGCGTAATCACGGGGACATACTGGACTATCCGGACAAGCCGCAACACGAGCGAGTCACCTATTTAACCGGCTCCTCCACCTCTGAAAAGATCATCGGGAAGATCACGAGGCTGATTGCTTCCGATGAGAAGGTCATGGTCTTGCTGGATTCCGACCACACCAAGGCCCAAGTCCTGCAGGAGCTGGGCCTTGGTGGAAACCTTGTTACCGCGGGAAATTATCGGATCGTCGAGGATACGCACCTGAATGGCCCCCCATCTTCCTTCCGGCTGTGGCACCCGCTCCAGGCCCTATCGAAGCTGTCGAGGACTTCCTTTCCACGAGCAACGAACTCTCTGTGGACACCAGCCAGGAAAAATACGGATTGATATTCAATCCGAGCGGTTTTCTGAAACGGGAATCCGCGCCTTGAGTGAAGCTCAGGCCCCTCGACCGGGCCGGGGACTCCAAGAATGCGTTCCTATCTACTCGTCGTCATCGACTCTTGGCGTTGTAAAAGCACCGATCACTTGTTGCGCCTGATCGATCAGAGCACCTGTCATGACACCTGCATCGTCACTCAGGAGAAATGCCGTCAGCCGGGCCACGTCAATCGGCTTGATTAAACGTCCAAACGGCGAGATTCGTTCGGCGTGTTCCAGCCAGTTCTCGGGTTGTCCCATGCCGACCTGAACAACGTGTTCGTTGGGGGTATCGGTCCATCCGAGATTGATTCCGTTCACTCGGATTCGATCGTAAAGCAGGTGATTGGCAATATTCTTTGTAAACGTTGCCACAGCAGCCTTGCTCGAGCTGTATGCGCATATGAAGTCGGGACCGCAGTATTTGGTGATGGACAAAATGTTGACGATTGATCCAGGGATTCTCTCCCGCCGCATGATCCGCACAGCTTCCTGGGTTACAAAAAAGGGCGCCCGGGCGTTGACCGCGAAGAGTTGATCCCACAGCTCGACTGAAGTTTCGTCGAGAGTCCCTCTGGTGGTTATGGCGGCGGCATTGACAAGCCCATCGACTCGACCGAACCGTTCGTCACAACGGTGGACGACCTCTCGGCAATCAGCCACATGTTGAAAATCGGCCTGCACAAACTCGACAGGACACTGGTCAATAGACCCGGCAACACCCTTGCCGTTTTCCTCGTTCCTGCCGCAAATAACCAGCCCCGCAGCTCCCTGCTCGGCGCAGTGGCTCGCGATGGCAGCTCCAACTCCCTGGGTACTTCCGGTAACAACAATGATCTTGCCATCCAGCCGCGACATGTTCCGTCCTCAATTCATCCAATCCGATACAGCCAGTCCCATTATTCGGGAACAAGTGGGCCAGAGCAAGCGCAGGGGCAGGTCTGCGACCTTCGGTGTTTACAGGCTGACGGTCCTCGGATGCATGAGGTCATTGTACGACCCTTCGATTCAACTCCTGTTTCTCTCCCTCGGGGTCGTGCTCCAGGCAAGTAAATCTGCTGCCTGCAAATAAATTAGCAGGTTACTCTTCGGGACAGTTTTTCCAAAAGGAGATTCCCATGAGGAGAACTAGCTGATTCAGTACCTTAGTCCTTGTGCTGGCGACGGCTTGTCGGAGTCCCGTCAGCGAGGGCCCAAGAGATTGTCGGTCTGAGACCCATATTTTCGAAGAAGTGGCGCCCAGTGTCTACCATGCCACCGGTACTGGCTCGGTCAGCATCGGCAGCAACGCCATGGTAGTGGTCAACGAAGAAGACGTTCTTTTGGTTGACTCGCACATCACCCCCGACGCCTCCCGCGAGCTGGTCAAATCTGTTGTCCCATCACGGATACGCCGGTCCGCTATCTCGTCAACACGCATTTTCATTTCGATCATGCCCATGGCAACCAGCTCTTTCCTGAAGGCGTGGAGATCATCGGCCACGAGTACACGCGAGAAAGGCTGCTGGGGGACGTCCTTTTGGAACCGTCCTATAAGGTGATTGCCAGTCCAGCTTATAAGACCCGGGTCCTGGCAGCCCTGGAAGAAGAGCTGAGAACGACAGAAGCTGGAGATCGAGAAACGATGGAGCTCAAGCTGGTGACGCTCAAACGGGACCTGAAGGCTTTGGGCAAGGTGGCGCCCACTCCTCCCAACACTACGCTGGTGCGCAAACTGACCCTTTCCCGGGGATCACGCGAGATCCAGATACACCATTCGGGGCGCGGTCATACGGGCGGGGACGTAGTGGTTTTCACAGGCGACTTGCTATTGGCCAGTTGAGGGGTTCCTTCCCCGAGGAGTTCATCCAGACACTGGAGAAACTCAAGGAACTTGATTTTGACGTGATTGTACCCGGCCTTGGACCGCTCGTGCGGGACCGTTCCAGAATTGACTTTACTCAGGAGTCTCTGCGTAAGTACTGGGAGCAGGTGCAGAAGGTGCACGGACAAGAACTGTCAGTCGAAGACGCCATCGGCCGGGTAGACCTAGTGGAATAAGGGAAATATACACTCTTCCGGCGGCCAAAGTGCACGCACTGGAAGTCCGCCGTATGTACAACCTGCTGGACGGCAGCGAGTAGAGAACGCCGAGGATTTGAACCATCGACCTCACGCTTATCAGTTGCCTTGATCATCCTCGACTACAGTCACTTGAGAATTTTTAAGGGTCTCAGGAGCGATCAGGAAGGGTCGTTACGGCGCACTTTCTGCACCCTATACGCACCCAAACTCTTTTTAAGCTCCAGAGCATCTTTGTTCGCTTTCTATAAGTGTCTGATTTTAAAAGAGTTGGAATGGTGGGCCTAGATGGATTTGAACCATCGACCTCACGCTTATCAGGCGTGCGCTCTAACCGAGCTGAGCTATAGGCCCACCCGAATGGACTTGCCCCCAAGCAGCATGGGGCTGACTTGAGGGGATAAGAATCACTTAGTCTATCCGACCGGGAGAGCACCTGACAACACTCTCCTAGTGGGTTTCCACATCCCAGCTTGCACAATCTGGAATATGGAATCTGGAATCGATATCTTAAGATTAGGTTGATCATGAAGCCGCTTGCCTTCCGGGACTGGGAATTACAGCTGTGACAAAGAAGCACACCGGCCGGACTATTGATGAGCAGGTGGCCTATCTAGGCAAAGGGGCAGCTGAGATCATCAGCAAACCAGAGCTCAGGGCCAAACTCGAGAAATCAGAGAAGACCGGCCGACCCCTAACCGTCAAAGTCGGATTCGATCCCACGGCACCCGATCTGCACCTCGGGCACACCGTGCTGGTCCGCAAGATGAAACACTTCCAGGATCTGGGTCATCAGGTCATCTTTCTGATTGGAGATTTCACAGGTCTGATCGGCGATCCAACGGGTCGTAACAAGACTCGGCCTCCACTTTCACAGGATGAGATCGAAGAAAACGCAGAGACTTACAAGGCCCAGGTTTTTAAGATCCTGGACCCCGACCGGACGGTTGTCGACTTCAACAGTCGCTGGCTGGGTAAACTCAGTTCCCAGGAATGGATTCGACTGGCGGCCAGACACACCCTGGCCCGCATGCTGGAGCGGGACGATTTTAGGCGCAGAATGGCAGACCAGCAACCCATCTCTATCCATGAACTCCTCTACCCGCTAGCCCAAGCATACGACAGCGTCTTTCTGGAAGCCGACTTCGAGCTGGGAGGGACCGACCAGAAATTCAACCTGCTGGTCGGCCGCGACATCCAGCGCGAGTATGGGATGGAGCCGCAGGTGCTGCTGACAACTCCTATCCTGGAAGGACTGGACGGCGTCGAGAAGATGAGCAAGTCACTGGACAACTACGTTGGAATCACGGAAGCGCCGGTCGACATGTACGGCAAGATCATGTCCATTAGCGATGACTTGATGTGGCGTTACTACGAACTGCTGACCGACCAGACTGTCGCTCAGATTCAGAGTCTGAAGTCCCAGGTCGAAAAAAGTGCACTCCACCCTATGGATGCTAAACAGGAGCTGGCTTCCCGGATTGTTTCCGATTTCCATTCTGCTGCCGCCGCCAAAAAGGCGTGTCACTACTTTTCCAGGGTCTTCCAGCAGCGGGAGTTGCCCGGGGAAATGCCCGAGTTTAGACTGCGGGTGACTGAAGCTCCTCACAGGCTCGTCGACCTCCTGCTTCGGGCCTCTCTGGCTCCTTCCAAGGCACAGGCCAGAAGGTTGATCCGGCAAGGTGGGGTCACCGTTGACAACGATAGGATCGAAGATCCCGGGCTGATCCTCACACCACAGTCAGATCAGGCTTTCGTCGTCAAAGTCGGAAAGAGGAGGTTTGCCCGCTTTCTCTATGAGGACTGATTGGGTCGCCAGAGAAAACCGGCAGTCCTGTCGCCTCAAACTTTGAGAGCACCAAACGTGACGGGGACAGGAAGCGCTCCGTCACGGACCTCAGTTCATCCCTGAGCCAGCCTTCTCGCTGTGTGCCCGTTCAGTTGTGATTTGGCCTTGAGCTTGTAATTCTCTGCCACTACTGGAAGCGAGGGTCGGGTCGGGAATAGACTATCTCCAAAGCACGGGAAGGCGTTCATGAACGACAAGCTCGAGAAAATCTCTGATCACCTGTACCGTCTGGCTGACATCTGCAACGTTTATCTGATCGTTGCCGACGGCCGAGGGCTTTTGGTCGACACGGGTTCGGGCGCAATCCTGGACTCCCTGCCTCAGCTAGGCAGGCTTGAAGTCGAGGTCGTCCTGCATACCCACCACCACCGCGATCAGTGCGTGGGTACGCCTCGACTGCGGGATCAGGGGGCGAGTGTAATCGTGCCCGAATACGAACAGCACCTGTTCGATCGGGCTGAGCTCTTCTGGCAGTCAAGAAGGACATTCGATAATTACAACGATCGAAACACCTTCTTCTCGATCGGAGCGGACATTCCCGTCGACTCCGTGCTCGAAGACTACGAAATTTTCAAATGGCGCGATTACGAATTCTTTGTCCTTCCGGCCAAAGGACACACCTTAGGCTCAGTAGCTCTCATCTCAAAAATCGACGGCCGTAGGGTTGCTTTCACGGGGGATTTGTGCGCGGCCGACGGTAAGTTGTATCAGCTGCACGCAATGGAATATACCTACGCCGCAATGGAGGGCATTGTCTTCACACTGCAATCGATTCAGGCCCTGCGAAAGAAAGACGTCGATCTCTGCCTTCCTTCCCACGGAGAAGCGATCACAAACGTTTCACGAGATCTGAAAAAGCTGGAAGGTCGTCTGATGAAGTGCGTCGGTCTGGGCAGGGGAATGCGCATTTGCGGTCGTCACAGCATACCGGAGAACATCTTCCTGCCAAGATCTCCTTTCATTCAACTCTCCAGGCACTTGTTGTGGGGCGGACCCTGGACCTGCTCAAACTTTTATGTACTCCTCAGCGAGAGTAAGAAGGCAATGTTCTTCGACTACGGCCATGCCTACTTTCCCCATATGCACATCTGGGCGGACCATGACGGCAACGAGACGATGCGTTTCGTCGAACACCATCTGGATGAGCTGAGTGAGGACTACTCGGTTGAAGAGATCGAACTCGTCTTGGCCACCCACATTCACGACGACCACACGTGCGGCATTCCCTACCTGCAGCGCCACCATGGAACACGGTGCTGGGCACTGGAGGAAGTCGCCCAGATCCTTGAGAACCCGGCGGCTTGGGCGAGTACACCCTGTGTCTTTCCGAAGCCGATCCGCATCGACCGTCGTCTCACAGACGGAGAACGGTTTCAGTGGCAGGAGTATGAACTGGAGATCTTCTTCGCTCCCGGACAGACAGAGTTTCACTCCGTCGTGTCGGTGATGGTGGACGGCAAGAAGGTGGCTTTTACGGGAGACAACTACTTCGTTGAGGAGATTCTCGAGGCTGGAAGCGTCAAATTGCGTCCGTTTCAGACGACCGTCCTGAGAAACAGTTTCCAGCTGCACATGCACCGCCGGTGCGCAGAGGTCATGAAAAGAATCAGTCCAGAAATGATCTGTCCGGGTCATGGTGAAGTGCTGGCCTGCACGAAAGATGACCTCGATCGATACTGCGATTTCATAGACCGAAAAGAGACTGTTTTTCGCGAGCTTGTGGGTGAACCAGCTGATCACTACATCGATCTCTTCTGGGTACGCCTACTGCCCTATCTCTCTGTTGTGGAGCCGGGAGAGGAATTGGAGTACCGGCTGCTAGTTCGAAATAATTTTGGAAGAACGGTTCGCTACGATGCCCGGCTTCTGGCGCCTCCAGGCTGGAGCGTCTCGCCCCGATTCTCGAGTCTGACTTTGGAGGCAGGGTCTCGAGGGGAAATAACATTGCGTTCGGCAGCACCCTCGGAAGCGGACAATATTCGTCGCCTGATGACGGCAGAAATAAGCGTAGACGGAGAATCTCAGGGCCCGGTGGCGGAAGCACTCGTCAGGGTACAGCGCCCTCAAGCATAGACCGTGCCAGCTTAATAACGATCGAAATTCGGAGCTTCTACGGAGCAACCATGGACAATACAGGATCTCAGACCAATGAAACAGTCGCTGCGGGGATGCTTCCGTCCTGGACGGTGGGGAACCTGCCGGCGCCGCCCAGTCTAGGCTGGCGCAGTTGGGCAGGGTTGCTCGGGCCAGGTGTTTTGATCGCCGGCGCTTCAATCGGTTCCGGGGAGTGGCTGGCAGGCCCCGGCGTGACGGCTCAATATGGTGGCACGCTGCTCTGGGTGGCAACGCTGAGCATCGTGGCCCAGGTCTTTTGCAACCTGGAATTCCTGCGCTACACCCTGTATTGCGGCGAACCGATCCTGGTCGGCGCCTTTCGAACCAAGCCCGGACCCAAGGTTTGGACCGTCGTTTACGCCATTCTGGAGTTTGGCCACATCTGGCCGTACAACGTGGCCAGTGCCTCGGTGGCTGTGGCTGCAATCGCGCTCGGTCATCTTCCACGCGCTGAGGACAGCACGTTTGTACATGTGCTCAGTTGCGTGTTGTTCCTGCTCGCTTTCACACCGCTCATCTTCGGAGGCACGGTGTACAAGACGCTGGAACGGATCATGACCGCTAAACTGGTGTTGGTTTTGATCTTTCTCTGTTTCGTGACCGCGTTTTTCATTTCGCCAGCGTCGATGTACGAGGTGGGAACCGGCTTTCTCCGCTTCGGCCAGATCCCTTTGCGCGCCCATACCATTGTCTCCGGCCGTCACTTCACCCTTTACGAGCAGGACGGCAGTGATTCGTATCGAGTGTCGGGCACCGTCGAAACGACGGGAACAGTCGTCACTGAGTTTCGGGTGGGAGAGGTTGTGTACAAGATCAACGACCAGGTTCCCGCTGGCTATGCTTCGCGCCGGGACCAGATGGTCGCCCGTGCCGAGGGACTGTCCCGGCCGGGACGATTCTTCTTCGAACAAGCGGAAAACAAGGTCACCCTGACCGCCCAGGGGGCGATCGACAGGCAAGACGCGGGCTGGCACCTCGACCGGGTCACCATAGCCGATGAGTCTGGCCGGAGAACCTACCAGCGGCTGGACGATATACCCGAGCGAGAATTGCGAGAGAGCGTGGGGGAACTGACGCGGAATCAGGGCCTGCGTCGAGTTCAGTTAATTGGCTACGTGCGCGAAAAGGGACAACTGCCCGAGCTGGACTGGGCGCTGATTGCCGTGTTCGCCTCCATCGCCGGCGCAGGCGGCCTGACGAATGTGCTTTTGTCCAATTACGCCCGCGACAAAGGATGGGGTATGGGAGCCCACGTGGGAGCGATCGCCAGCGCCGTGGGCGGCAGGACCGTCACCCTCTCGCACGTTGGCCAGGTGTTTCACCCCACCGCGGAAAACATGATGCGGTGGCGGGGCTGGATCCGACACATCGTCCGTGACCAGGCGGTGGTCTGGATGCTTTGCTGTTTCATCGGCATGGCTCTGCCCTGCATGATGTCGCTGGAGTTCATCCGAAATGCCCCGGTGGCGGGAATCCGAGTGGCGGGCATGACCGCGGAGGGGATCGATAACCAATACCCCGGTTACGGGTTGTGGATCATGACGCTGGCGGTTGGCTTCCTCATCTTGTACCCGGGCCAGATCCTCTCCGGTGACACGATCCCCAGGCGGTGGTGTGACATCATGTGGACGGCCAGTGCCCGAGTTCGTCGCATGGGTGAGCATCGAGTGAAACAAATTTACTATGGCCTGATGGCAGTAACAGGAGTATGGGGACTGGTAATCCTGATCTTTCTGGAGCCGCTCGCAATTCTCAAGGTTGCCGGCGTCTTGATGAATCTGGGCCTGGGCACCTCGGCTCTTCACTCACTGTACATCAATTGCACGCTGCTTCCCCCGGCGGTACGGCCCAACTGGTTCATCCGAGTGGGGGTGGTGTTTTGCGGCCTGTTCTTCTTCGGGATCAGCGGCATTGTGTTCGTGTCGCTGCTATGAGAATCCTTCTTAGCGGAGACGTTGGCACTTTTCCCGTCTAAGAAGATACGAAACCCTTACGTTTTTCACTCTTCCCGGGGTGAAAACAACGCTTCAATGATGCTCCTGTCAGACGGCAGGGGCGTCGCCAGAATCAGTTTCCCATCTGCAGGCAACTGCCCCCTCAAGTAGCAGTAGGTAAGAATATAGATCATCATCACCAGCAATATCGCAACGACGACCAGCGCTTCACGGCGTGCGTTTTTGTAGGTTTTCCATTCCGGAGGGCTCATCGACTGATCTTCCTTCGATATCTGATCGTCTTCTGTCATCGTCATCGCCTTTACGGGCCCACTCCACCCTGTCATCAACCTGGAAGAGAGTCGAACGTTTGCGCTGGTCCAGCTGCTCCCTATTCACCGGGCGCTGCCCAACTATACGAAATGAGATAACGCAGTGCTCAACGGAATAGTGCCGGTGTAACCGCCTACGATGGCATGGGCCTGTGTGGTACACTAACGGCGCCACTTCAGACAGGGCCTCCTGGGCTGGTAAACAACGAAAACTGAAGGCCCGTTACGATCTCCCCTCGGAGTTCACTCCAATAAGTGGCTTGCGAATCGCAGACAGTCGATTCTCCCTCCTTTTCCCGTGATTGCTGAAGGTGAAGATCCAACGATAAAGATGGCGCGTGTCAAAGCAATCTCCCTGACGGATTTCAACTGGAGCGGGGGCCTGTTTCTGATTGGCTATCACCTCGCCCTGCTGATTTCACTGCCCCTTTACTTGGTTTATGTGCCCTTGAACGTCGGCCTGATCACGTCGGCCTTCCTACTCTATTTGCTCGGGGCTCTGGGCATCACTGCCGGATACCACAGGTTTTATTCCCACAAGACCTACCAGCCCCACACCTTACTGGAAGTTGCTCTGCTCTTGGTGGGGACTATGGCGACTCAGGGGAGTGCCCTCCGCTGGGCCTACGATCACCGTCTGCATCACCGTTATGTGGACACCGAGAAGGATCCTTACAGAACCAGCGAGGGCTTCTGGTATTCCCACCTGTTATGGATGTTCAAAAAGCGGGGATTATTCGAAGAGCAACGGGTAGCGGATCTTATGAAAAACAGGCTGGTCCGTTTTCAAGATCAACACTACGCGCTGCTGCTGGTGCTCACCAATGTTGCCCCGGTGCTATTCCTGGGGTGGTTGTTCAATGACTACATAGGCGCCATCGTCATCGCTTTGCTAGCTCGCATGTTTTTGGTTCACCATTGCACGTGGTTCATCAACTCGCTGGCCCACATGTGGGGATCCAGGCCATTCTCAACAGAGCATTCGGCCGTCAACAATTGGATCGTGGCGCTGCTCACGATGGGAGAGGGATACCACAACTATCATCACACTTTTTCTGGCGACTACCGCAACGGTGTGAGATTTTACCAATACGACATCACGAAAGTTTTCATCTGGCTGGCCAGCAAGCTAGGGTTAGCTGCCGGGCTCAGAAAAGTAAACGCCTCCACAATCAAGAAGAAGCTCGTGTTGCAGGATCGCAAGCTGATGCTGGAAGAGATCGGGGACAAAGATCAACTCACCATGGTTGAGTTGAAAAAGGAGATTGTTAAGATTTCCGACAGCCTGGTCGCCAAGCTGAGCGATTGGGAAAGACTCAAGCAGCGTCTCACCTCTATGAAGAGGGCCAGCCCAGACCGAGCCCTCACGCAAAAGTTGCGCCTTGAACTTCGGACACTCAAGAAAAGCATCCGTAAAGAAACTCGATCCTGGTCTAGGCTACTGCAGGTGGTCATAGCTAAGAGGGAACGGAGGGCCCGAGTCTAAATGCTCTTCGGGGCCGCGGCGGGTCCTGCTGACTCCGAATGAAACGCTCGCCACTGTTCGATCAGATGAGAAATCGGCGAATAGTTAGGATCTTTGTCCTGGACAGCTACTTCGTGGCCCTGACCATTCGTGTTCCGCGCATGCCCGTTCTCGGTGAGGCATTGATAGGAGATACCTTTGATCTAGGACCGAGTGGTAAGGGCACGAACCAGGCAGTCGGAGTAAGCCGACGGGGTGCTGATGCAGGGTTGCTCGCCTGTGTGGGTGGGGATGACGTCTTCGGGGACATGGCCCTCGAGCTTTACGACAAGGAAGGCATTTCCACGGAGCAAGGTTAACACGGGTCTCGGGACCGACTATTCTAGGTTGGCGTGCCGCCCGAACATAGTGGATGGCAAGACACCCTTTCTTTCCATAACCAGCAGGATGAGCGCATCCAGGACGAGAAGCAGGCTCTGCTCGAAGAGTGAACCCATGGGCTGGATCGATGCATGTGCGAGCTGGCGCCGAACCTTCGGTGACGGCGCGGGGATGACCAACACCGTGTCGGCCAGGCGAGCGATCGGGGAGTCTTCGTCGATCGTAACGTGCGCCAGCCGGGCCCCTACTCGCTGCTTAGCCTCTTCTGCCATGACCATGAGGCTCCCGGTAGCTCCCGATCCAGAAGCCACAAACAGGAGATCCCGCTGACCAAGCGCGGGTGTAACCGTTTCGCCTGCCACGTAGGCGCGCAAACCGAGATGCACCAGTCGCAGGCAGAAGGCCCTTGCCATCAGCCCGGACCGCCCTGCTCCCGCAACGATGATCTGTTCCGCTTTCTCGATCTCATCGACGAGGGCGTCTGCCTGTCCGTCCGAAACCCCGGAGAGCGTCGTCCTGATCTCATCGACTACGGTTTGCGTAAACTCTGATGCCTGCTTCATTGCATTGCCTTCTTGATCTGGAGTGCCGCCAGTCTTCTATCTCGAGCCTTCATAATAGCGCCGCCGACGACAACGATGGCAGGATTCAGAGCGGCGATGGGGCGCACGGTGTCGAGGGTGATGCCTCCAGCTACGGCCGGTTGAGCATGTTGAAGTACTTGGTTGAGAATCTCCAGATCGGCTGCCGAATGCCTCCCTCCGGTCTGCCGGTCAAAGGCAGTATGTACGCACACGTAGTGCACTCCCATTCGGTCCACTTCAGTCCCGCGGGTCTCAATATCCTGAACGGCAATCATATCCACCATGACCTCACCACCGCAGCGAGACGCGGCTGAGAGGGTGGCCTGGATCGTGGCATCGTGAGCAACTCCGAGTACCGTTACGATGTCCGCTCCCGCCTGAAAAGCGAGTTTTGCCTCGTGCTCTCCAGCATCCATAATCTTGAGATCGGCCAGCAGGGTCATCAACGGGAACGCCCTTCGCAGGTCGCGCACCGCCTGCATCCCTTCCTGGAGGATGAAAGGGGTTCCCATTTCTGCGATATCGATGATGTCGGCGACTTCACCGATAATCTCGGGTGCCTCGTCTATGTCCACGAGATCGAGTGAGAATTGTAACTTCATATCTCTGTCAATCCGACATGGGCACGCTGCCCGGTACCCAGAAGTCAGATCTGCGAAATGGCTGTCGAATAAAGCCCACGATATACTTAATAATTGTCGTATGTCATACGTATTCGGGTTGTACGGTGGAATGGCTTCGTTATGCTCGTTTCTGCCTGAATCGATCCGAGACTTGGTATGGTGTGGAATGTGGATATCCCTAGCAGTCCTTGGTGAAAGTAGCGAGAGGTAGCGCAAATCGACATTCTTCGAGCCTGGATCGACCAGGGGGCTGGTTCTGCTCCTTCTGCGCTATGCCCTCTCTTTCGGTAATTACCAGTTGATGATCACTCTGGCGCCGGCACTTCTGTGGTTGCTCTTGGCTACGGACCGGCGGGGCATGCTGCAGATGCGCGTTGTCAGCATAGCGTCTCTTTTCGTAGCCTTGAGCTTCAGCCAGTACTGTTGCTCGTGATTTTATCGCGGAGTGATCCACCGGTCGCTCGGTTACGCGCAATAGAAGCCGGGTGCGAAAAAGATCCATCATGAACACTACGAAACACCTTTCGGTCAATCGGCGGGGCTTTCTGAAAACCGCAGGTGCCACGGCCGGCACTTTGACTACCGGGATCCCCTGGATCCCCTCACCAGGATGCCAGAGTCGCGACGAGTTTGGAAACCTGCTGGATGTTGAGTATCAAGCGCTGGTGTCGCAGGCTGACCTGGTCTATCAGAGCCCACCCGAGTGGCCGGTTGAAGGGCATCCGATCGGCAATGGCAGGATGGGGACCCTAGTGTGGACAACTCCCAGCTCTATCCACCTTCAGATCAACCGCTGTGATGTGTTCGCCGTCGATGTCAATCATTGGGGTGACCAATTTGACGCTGTGGACTACTGCGGGGGTTGCGCCCGGATCACTATCGAAGTTGGCTCCCGACCCTTTGCGCCAGGCCAACATTTTCTTCAGAGGACCTCTCTTTACGAAGCAGAATGCACAATTCGCGGTGAAGACATGGAGGTACGGTGTTTCATTTCCTCCCAGATCGATCTTCTGACCCTGGAGATCTCTGACAAGCGAGCACAACCACAACCCCTCCAGGTTCGTGTTTCGATGTGGAGGGAGCCAGAGGTTCAGACCGGCAACCATTTGGCACGCTATCGCTTTGAGTCAAGCAAGAACAAGGTACTTGTCCTTCAGGAGTTCAAAGAGAAGACTCATTATTGCTCTTCCGTAGTGGCTGCCACTGTAGTTGCCGAGCAAATCACCGTGGAAAGAGAGGGAGATACGTGCAGGGCAATTAAGGTCTCCCCGAATCAGGGAAAGACCACGGTGTTGGTAGCCAGTGCGGTGTCCTGGCAACCAGAGAAGAAACCGGTCCGAAAGGCTCTTCGTCTTCTAGATCGAGCGTCGAGGATCGGCTCTAAGCGGTTGAGAAAGGCACACGCAGAGTGGTGGGCTTCCTTCTGGGCACGGACCTTCGTCCACCTTACCAGTGCAGACGGGGTCGCCTCATTCATGGAGAGAGTGCGCTGTCTGCACCTGTACTATATGGCCAGCAGCTCTCGCGGCATGCTTCCCCCTAAATGGAACGGCTCGCTCTTTGCCGTGCAGGGAGACGAGAGAAAATGGGGTTCTCAGTTCTGGGTGTGGACTACGGAGAGTGCCTACTACCCGCTGTACGCAGCGGACGCCATCGATCTGACCGAGCCATTTTTTCGGATGTATGTACAACAGCTCCCAGACGCCTGGAGGGCCGGTGCGCAGAGATGGGGCGTGGAGGGAGCCTTTTATCCGGAGACGACGGCCTTCAACGGTCCACTCATCCTTCCCCCCGATGTTGGTAAGGAGTTCCGTGAGATTTACCTGGGACGCTGGGCAAAGGAACGAATGTCGGCACATACTCGTGACTGGTGCCGATTTGATTCCGGCCTTCGGGCCGTTACCACGACGCGAAGCACACGATACTCCTGGATCTCTCACATGGTCTCTTCGGGCAGTGAGTTGGCGGTACAGGCCTGGTGGCGCTTTCGATACACGGGAGACTTGGCGTGGCTCGGCACGCACGCCTATCCCCTTCTCAAGGGGGCAGCTGAGTTCTACCGCAATCTGGCGAACAGGGCCAGTGACGGTCGCTATCACATCCTGGGGACCAATCAGCATGAGGCCTTCTGGGGCGTGAAGGACGGGCAGTTAGACCTGGCGGCTATCCGTGGGACAATCCCACTGGCCGTGAAGGCAGCCGAGATCTTGGACATTGATTTGGAGCTGAGAGCCGGTTGGCAAGAGTTGCTGGACGACTTGACCCCTTACACGATGGGCAGCGACCCGGAATCCAAGGCTCTCGAGGGAGGTGTTCTGGCTGAAGACGTATGGTCTGCGGGACATCTGGGTGAGGTGGCGGGGCGGCATCACGTAGTCGGTACCGCACTGGAGTGGCCGGTGTTTCCGTTTGAAGATTGGACGTTAGAAACGGCAGAACCGGAGACAGACAGGATCGTTAACAAGATTGCTGATCTGAACCCTTCTCGAATCGAGATCCGAGAGGGCGGGGCATTCAACACCGCCATTCGGACTCCGATTTCGGGTGTCCGCATGGGCCGCGGGGAAGAACTACCGCTTATGATGGCAAGCTATTATCAGAAGGGGTTCGCTCCCCTGGCCAATGGGTTCAGCAACTTCGAGGGAGAAACGGCCCATTCGATCGAGCATCTGGGAATACTTAGTACTACCTTGCAGGAAGGCCTGCTTCAGAGTGTTGCCGCACATCCGGGCGAGCCTGAGGTGATCCGTGTATTCCCGGCCTGGCCACAGCGTTGGGAGGCGTCTTTCCGCCTGCTCGCCCGCGGTGGTTTTCTGGTGACAGCCTCGCTGCGAAAAGGGGAGGTGTTGTTCATCGAGATAGAATCCCGCCTGGGAGAACAATGTAGGCTTCGGAATCCATGGAATGAGCCGGCCAGCCTGTCGGAGAGTAGTGGAAAGAAAGGCCAGATCGAGGGTTCCATTCTCGAATTTTCGACGACAAAAGGGGGACGCTACCGTTTTGTTCCGGCCAGCCGTCCCTCTCCTGAGGTGGAGAGCATCGCGCCCTTATCAACCAGAGGGCCTTCGTCGTACACGCTGAGACTTCCGAATGGAAAAGTTGCAACAGCCACCCTGGGCCGAGGCCACTGATAACAGGGTCGGGTCCGGGAGATCACAGAAATGGCAGAGCAAAAGCTCGCCGTTAACAGTGCCCCGTTCTGTTCTTGCCTCGCAAGCTACAACAAGTGTAAGCCATGCACTCGGTCAGCACCTTTTACATCAGCACCAACTGGCCCGGAACCTACTCCCACAGTCTCATGTTGATCACTTCCTGGACGTTTGACTGGTCCACGGGTCTGGACTCCATAAAGTAGGTCCTAAAAGGCTCCGCCTGACTGCCTCCTAGAATGGCCAGAGCTGTATCCACCGCCAGACGGCAATCCTCACGTGGTGACTGCAGAATCGTCGAGTCGATCCAGCCCTCCTTGACCAATGGCAGTCCGTCCGCCATAGCCCCAATGCTGATCACGGCCGGCTTGTTGGCCGGAGTGTAACCCGCGGTACGCAGGGCATTGACGGCTCCGGTGGTCATGTTGTCGTCCTGTGAGTAGACAATGTCGATTTCCGTGCCGTATTTGGTAATGAAGTCCGACATGAGACGCTGGGCGTTCTCGCGCATCCAGTGGGCCGTCTGGATATCCAAAACCTGGATCTGGGGGCTCTCTCGGATCAGGGTATCGGTGAAGCCCTTCTCCCGGTCATGGGTCGGGGAATACCCCGGGGTCCCAGTAATGATGACGACATTGCCTACGGGCTTGAGGCGACCGGCAACCCGAGCGGCCGCCACCCCCTGATCATAGTACTGAGGACCGGTATAGGCCCTGATGCCAAGGCTTTCCGGAGCATCCACATTGGAATTGAAGCAGAGTACCGGCAGACCGGCTCCGGCCGCCTTTTTGAGAGCTGCCCGGCTGCCCTTCAAATCCACTACGTTGACCAGAATTACATCGACCTTGCGGGCGACCAGGGTGGCGATGTTGAAGGCTTCTCGCTGAATGTCGTGTTGTGCATCGAGAAGCAGCAGTTGAATGCCCCTTTCACGGCCGTACCGCCTGAATTCCCGGACCGCTGCCGAGGCATATGGAGCCGTGAACGACGCCATGGAAACTCCAAGCCGCACTGTATCTGGATTCTGTTCCTGCTTGCGGCAGGACGATTGACAGAACAGCGTCGCCAGGACAACCGGGAGCATTAATCGTCCTGAATAACCGGTATTCATGATTCAATTCTCTGCAATTCGCGGAGTATCCTGGAATCTCTGTATCTCACGTAGAAAACGTCAAAAACCACAACCCCAATGAGGACAATGGCACGAAACAGTTTCTGATAGTAATCGGAAAATCCTAGAAAAATCGTGGCGTTTTCCAATAGTCCAAGAAGGAGGACGCCCTGCACCACCCCGCCGACCGACCCGGTACCCCCACTGAGATGGACGCCCCCGATCACGATCGCGGCGATCACCACTAGAGCTATATTTTCTCCGAAAACCGCCGAAGCGGAATTAAGCTTGCTCGCCAGAACCACACCGGCAAAGGCAGCTGCCGTGCCAGTGATGACGAAGAAGACAAACTTCTGCCTCCCAACAGGAATGCCCATGAGGTGACAGGATTCTTGACGGCCTCCAATGGCATAGGCATGTTTCCCAAGAAGGGTAAATCGAGAAACAAACCAAATGATTAGACTGAGAGCGGCGAAATAGAAAACAGGCAAAGGAAAACCCAACCAGCTCCCCGCTCCCAGCCAGTTGAACGAGGCTGATGCCGTGGCGATAGACCGCATGTCGGTCAGGGCAAAGGCCAGCCCCTGGAAAATGACCATGCTTCCCAGAGTGGCTATGAAGGAATTAATGCCCAGGCGAACCACGAACAATCCATTGAGGGCCCCCGTGACCACTCCCACACAGGTGCCCAGGAGCATAGCCCAGGGTACCCCGACCAGGTCGATCAGCCGGATGGCGACAACTCCGGCCAGGACTACGACGGAACCGATGGAAATGTCGAATTCCCTGGAAATCATGAGGAGGGTCATGCCCACGGCTAGGATGCCGGTGATGGAGACGTAGGCAAGCAGGTTGAGCAGGTTCGCGGGACCGACGAATCCAGGGGAGTGCCAAGCCATGAAGAGCATAAGGCCGGTCAGAACCAACAGCAATCGGCGCTCGGAAAACCGCTGTTGCAAGGAACTTGACGTAGCTTTACGATTCACTTCAGCCTCACACCGCTCAACTGCCGGATCATCTGGTTGCTGCAGATGATACTGAGAATAAAGACCGTCCCCCGGATCATCTGTTGATACTTGTATTCCACACCCAGTAAAACCATGCAATTGTCCAGGACGGCCAGCACCACCACGGCAACTACTACGTTGAAAATGGAACCGACTCCCCCGCTCAGGCTGATCCCGCTGAGCAGCACGGCAGTCAAGACGATAATGAGATACTGCTGGCCCTCGGTGGGGCGAACACCCACCAGCCGGCTGCTCAAGAGAATACCCGCCACTGCCACCAGCATGCCCATGAAGACAAACGCGAGCAGATAAACACGATCCGCGTTGACACCGGAAAGACGCAGTCCCTTGGCATTGGAACCGTGGGCGTAAAAGTGTTTTCCGATCAAGCTGTATCGTGCTATGAACCAGGTGATCCCGGCCGCTGCGAAAAACAGCCATATGGGAAAGGGCACTCCGGCCAGGCGGCCATTTCCGATCGCATGAAAAAGATCTCCCCGGGTTCCCTGAACTAGCTGCCCGTCAGTGATGAGGAGAAGGACGGCGGAGAACAGCCATTGGGTTCCAAGTGTGGCAATGAGGGGATTGGCCTTGATTCTGGCGACGATCAGGCCGTTGAATCCGCCCAGGGCTGCGCCCAGCAGGACCGGCCCCAAAACCGCCGTCCAGAATCCCTGCGGCTGTAACCAGGTCGCCAATATCGCACAGCATGCCAAAATGGATCCGAAGGAAAGATCGATGCCCCCTGAGATGATGACCAGGGCAACCCCCAACGAGACGATACCGGTGACGGAAAGATTGTTGAGGATATTGGCCCAATTATGAAGAGTGAAGAACCGATCGCTGAGCAGCCCCATGGCCAGGCAAAGAAAAACGAGCAACCCGAGGATGGAATGGTTCGTCGAAAGCCAGACGGCCTGGCGGGCGATCGCCCTCATGGCCCAGAGGCTTCCTCTTCTCCGCTCACAATGTGCTGAACTACCGCCTCCATGCTCGTGTCGGCCTTGTGCACGTCCTCGATCTTTCTTCCCCTCCGCAGTACCACAATGCGGTCGGCTGTGGAAAAAATATCGTCCATTCGATGGCTCACAATGATCACGGATACTCCCTTGGACCGAAGCTGCCGGATCAATTCCAGAACCTTGTGGGTCTCCTTGACCGAGATGTTGGACGTGGGTTCATCGAGAATCACCAGCTTGGCCTCGAAGAAGACAGCCCGGGCAATGGCAACGGATTGCTGCTGCCCCCCGGAAAGGACGCGGGTTTTCTCGGTAACCGAGTCAATATTGATCATTAGCTCCTTCAGAAATGCTCGTGATTTTTCACGCATGGTCCTGCGGTCCAGGAGCCACTTCACCTCGTATTTCCCCCAGATCTTCTTGAAGATTTCGCGACCAAGGAACAGGTTGTCGGCCACGTCCAGGTCGGGGACTAGAGCCAGATCCTGGATCTGAAACACCATCTCCACCCCTGCCTCACGGGCATCGCGTGGGCTATGGAAAACTACTGGGCGACCCTCAACCAGTATCTCACCCTGGGTGGGGCAATAGACTCCGGAGATGATTTTCATCAAAGTCGACTTGCCCGCGGCGTTGTCCCCGACCAGTCCGATCACTTCCCCACGGGCGACTCGCAGAGAGACATCGTGGATCGCACAAAGGCCGCCAAAATACTTGTAGACACAGCGGAGCTCAATCAAGGGAGTCATATTTCATGTTCGCGGGACCTGAACACCGACCTCGGAAGCAATGGCGGCGATCTTGTTCCAGGTGTCATCCTCGACTGAGATTCCCTCGCGGGACCGACGTTCGAACATTCGAGCCTCCGGTTCACCGGGCAGCAAGACCTCCGAGAATCCGTCTCGGAGCGGGCTTGATTTCACCCAATCCGCAAAACGGGAGCACTCTTTTTCAAAAAACTTCTCTCCGGAAAATCGCTTAGGATCGACAAAGAGTGCAAACCAGCAATTGGAGACCCGGGGCTGGTCGGGGCGGCTGCAACTTCCTCCGCCTAAGGCTCCCGCAAGGATTTCGGCGAAGATACAGAGCCCAAACCCCTTGTGTTCGGCCATGGGCAGTAGGGCCCCGGGAGGGTCTGCGTAAAAATCCTCCGGGCGGGTTGAGGGCCGGCCCTCTGCATTGAGAAAAAGCCCGTCTGGAACATCATCGCCGCGCGCGTGGGCTACTTTCAACTTGCCTTCGGCGATAGTGGAAGTCGCGAAGTCCATGATGATCGCCTTCCCTCCTTCGAGCGGAGCCCCAGCGGTCACAGGATTGGCACCTAGCCGCCGCTCACGGCCGCCATGCGGAGCCACCAGTACTCCCCCTCCGTTCACGTTCGTGAAAGAGAGATGCACGAGACCTGCCTCAGCAGCCAGCTCGGCAAACTCACCGATCCGACCCAGGTGAGCGGAATGCCGCAGAGTCAAAATACAGGCCCCAATATCCCGTGTCCGCTGAATAGCCTTGTTGGTAGCCTGCCTGCCAATATACTGGCCGAAGCCAAATTGGCCATCCGTCATCAGAATGGCTCCGTCTTCGAGCAGAATTTTCAGTTCCGCCTCTAGATTGATCCATCCACGATGCAACCAGTCCACATACTGGATGACTCGGATAATACCGTGGGAATCGTGTCCCTTCAGATTGCTCAAGACAAGGGACTCAGCCACTTGCTGAGCGACCGGACCAGGAACTTCATGAGCCTCGAAAACGCTCTGGACAAATGGGGTCAGTTGTTGGGTGTAGACAGTTGGCATGAGTCATCTACCATTCGGATTCCGGTGTGAGTGGGCCGGCAGACCCACATATAAAGTGAGTAGTTACTTATGCATGATGGCCTAGGGGATTGCAATCCCCTAGGCCGTCTTCAGGGCTAGTGAATCAGAGACCCTGGCAGAAGCCGGGGAGACCCCATACATAGTTGATCGGAGGTTTTCTATTCGAGGGAATGAGCGGCCTGGATCTCCTGAATCACTTCCCGTTCGGCCACGCTCATGGGATGCGCCAACGCTTTTTCCCTCAGTTTCTTCAAGCGCTCTGATCCTTCCGATTGTTCCCGACTCCATTCCAGCACAAACGCTCCTTCTTTAATGTCCTTTTGCAGCAATGTCCGAGCTCTTTTCTTCATCTCCTCCAGAATCAGATCCGGCCCTCGCGAAAGCGTACCGTACTGACTTGTGGTGGAGTGAAGGGACATCTGCCGGAAAAAACCACGCTGGGCCATATGCCCGAGGATCTCTGAGGCCTCTCCGGAGGCATAAAGCTCCATCACCATCAACTCGGGCGAGAATCCGCTCTCGACACCCATCTCGAAGCATTCGATAAACCAGGCAGTGAGTCCAGCCCAGACAACTTGCTCTGCAAAGAGATCCAGTTCGGCTTCTTCTCGAAATGAGGATTCGAAAACTCCACCGCGCGTGAGGCCGAGTCCCTTGCACAGGGCAAGGGCTGTTGCCCTGGCGTTGCCAGTGGCATCCTGATGCACGGCGAATTGGGCGATGGCTCCCTTTCCATGCTCAAACAGAGTCCTCACCATATCCCCCGTCATTCGAGGTGCGACCATCACGATGTCCACGTCACCCGGCGGGCAAATCAGATCGTAACCAATATTGTATCCACTGGACCAAACCAACGTGTTGCCCGCCCGGGTGCCGGGAAGAATCTCTTCATCCCAGATCAGGGGCTGGGATTCGTCAGTGGTGAGCACCAGAAGTACATCGCCGCGAGCAGCGGCCACCGAAATCCCCACAACTTCAAATCCGTCTGCCACGGCCCTATCCCGGTATTTATCATCCCGGTTGCCCACAATGACTGTGATCCCGCTGTCCCGCAGGTTGAGTGCCTGGGCCCGTCCCTGGTTTCCGTAACCGAGTACTGCGACCGTCTTGCCGTTCAGAGATTCAAGAGCCGCATCCTGTTCTTTGAGGAGTTGCATGGAGTCTCCTTTCTGGATTGATTCTAGACGCTCAGATTCCGGTCCTTACAAAGGGAGTCCGGCTTTCGGCGCCGAGAATAGCAGCACAGAAAGGGAGGAGCAAGTTGGCCGCCGGGATTGAACAAGCCGACAGAGACTTGCTGGTCCTTTCTGACATCGCAGTTGAGCTTCTGCTCAGGATCGCTTAATCTACTTTCGATTTGGGAAGAAAACCAAAAAGACAGAGTGGGACGTCTTACCTTTTTTCCGGGTGGCTTCCATTGGGAGAGTTCCTATGATTTGGGCAGGCCGAATAGCGGACCTCGGCACTGAAAACGCCTTCAAACTGGGTGAAGAAATCCAGCGTTGCCTGGAGCGGGGGCTTGACATCGTCAAGTTCAACCTCGGCGAACCTGATTTCGACAGCTCCGCACATATCAATCAGGTTGCAATCGACCAGATCCAGGCTGGTAACTCCCACTACTGCGACCCGGCGGGGATCTTGCCCCTCCGGAAGTCGATCTCCCACTATATCGAAAAAACACGCGGGATCGAGGTCGATCCGTCCCGGATCGTTGTCACCCCCGGTGCCAAGCCGTCGATCTGCTATACGCTCCTGACCTACGTGAATCCAGGGGAAGAGGTTATCTATCCGAGTCCGGGCTTTCCCATCTACGAATCGTGGATAAAGTTTCTGGGGGCCACCCCTGTGCCCCTGCATCTGGAGGAAGAGCGGGGCTTTGCCTTTGGCGCTGAGGCCCTCCAGGACCTGATCAGCGAGCGCACCAAGCTGATTATTCTCTGTTCCCCTTCCAATCCGACCGGCGGTGTTCTCTCCGGGGAGGACATAAGCAGCATCGCCAGGGTCATCCGCGAGCGCTGTCGCCCTGACCTCCGGGTTTTCGCCGACGAGATCTACGAGCAGATTCTGTTCGACGGCGAGTCCCATCACAGCATTGCCTGCGAGGAGGGGATGGAGGACGTCACTATCCTGGCCAGCGGGTACTCCAAGAGCTACGCCATGACGGGGTGGCGCCTCGGGTGGGCGGCCTTGCCCACCCCCGAAGAGGCTGCCCTCTTCAAGCAACTCAATATCAACGTGGTCTCTTGTGTGCCACCGTTCGTTCAAGAGGCGGGCCGAGAGGCATATGAAAACCCGGCATCACAGCCGTTTGTCGAGGCCATGGTGGCGGAGTTCCAGCGCCGTCGTGACTGGATTGTGCCGGCGCTCAACAGCGTAAATGGTATGAGGTGTCAGATGCCCAAAGGCGCCTTCTACGTTTTTCCGAACATTGCCGGTATCTGCGAGTCATTAGGGATTCTCGAGGCATATGAATCCATGGCTCCGGAAGTCCAGGCACAAACCAGTCCGTCAGGGATGTTCCAGATGTTTCTGCTCTACCGTTACGGAGTGGCGACCCTCGATCGCAACTCTTTTGGTTCCATTGGAGCGGAAGGGAAGCATTACCTGCGACTTTCGATTGCTACTAGCATGGGAGACTGCCAGGAGGGCGTAAGTCGCATCCGTAGCGCTGCGGGTGACCGAGACGGCTTCGCGCTCTTCCTGGAAGAAGGGGAGCTCTGGGGACAGTGAGAATCAGTGCATGGCCCTTCGGTCCTGGCGGAGATGCGCCGGTTTCAGGATGCGGAGTGAGCACACGGGATCCAGCGGGAGATATCTACCTGAAAAGGTCTTCAGTGAAGTCCCAAAAAGGCTCTAAGTTATTACACATCACTGGAGCCGGCGAAGGGACTTGAACCCCCAACCTACGCATTACGAATGCGTCGCTCTACCAAGTTGAGCTACGCCGGCCCCCGGGAGAAGAAGATTCTAGCACGCGACCAGTTACACGATGGGGACGGGCGGCATTCCTACTGTCAGTTCTCCAGCGTAGATCATGCCGAAATGCTCTTCTTTTTCGGGTCAGTGGCCAGGACCGATGCGGCGTCTTGAAGGGGTTAAAGGTTAAGAGTCCGTGGAACGTGAAACGTGGATCTCGACAGGATGAGCCTTCCGATCAGCCTTTGGATCGCTCCAGATAACGCCCTTCCTGGGGATCGACTCGGACCACCTCACCAACCGAAATAAAGGGCGGGACATGAATAACGACACCTGTCTCCAGAGTCGCCGGTTTGGGTGAGTTGCTGGCTGTGGCTCCCTTGAGCTCGGGGGCGGTCTCCATAATTTTCAGTTCTACGACCGAAGGGATCTCGATCCCGATTGCGGATCCCTCGTAAAACTCCACCTCGAGCTGCTGGCCCTCTTTCAAATAGTCCTTGAAACTTCCCAGAGCTCCCTCATCGAGAGCGATCTGCTCATAGTTTTCGACGTTCATGAAATGGAAATGTGTGCCATCCGTGTAAAGGTACTCCATTTGGTGCTGTTCCAGTGTGGCTCTTTCGATCGACTCCTGGGAGTTGAAGCGTATTTCGTATGAAGAGCCTGTCTTCAGATTGCGCAGATGAGCTCGCACGATGGCCGCACCCTTACCCGGCGTTCGATGTTGGAAATCGAGGACCCTGTGGGGGTCTCCCTTATAGAGAATGACGTTCCCTTTTCGGATTTGAACAGCTGAAATCATGAAAGCTTAAGATACCGATTCCAGATTTTAAATTCCAGGTTGTTCACTCCGCTCACTGCCTTGGCTTTTGAGGAACGGCCCCGCCCTTACCTGAGCAGCGGGTCCCTGGAGGCCGTAGCCGCCGCCACTGCCGCAAATAATACGCCGCTCGCCGGATCCTGGATTCCTCCCTGGTCTTCGGAATTCCGGGAGACTCCATAACGGCCATTGTCATCTGCGTCCTGTTGATTAAAAATATTATGCTTGGATTCTGCATTTGTACAAATCCCGAGCAGTCCGTACTCGTCTACTCCATTTACTGGTGCTTCATCTTGGCCAACCTGCTCCTGATTCCCGTAGGGGCCCTCGCGGTCAGAACCAGTGGGTGGCTTGTCCGAGTTCCACGTAGGTTCCTTCGCTATCAAGGAAAGCTATTATGATGTCTAGTGGATGCTGGCCATGGGTGTGCTGGGTCTGTTTCGGGAGGCAACCCTATCCCACTGGGTCCTGTGTTTCTTGGATTCATTCTAGGACCCTGGACCACTGCCCTTTTCACTTATACTCACTAGCGCGCATTTGTGATCGTTGAACGGGACAATTCTGGCTAATCCATACAGGGACAGGTGATCAGCGAACAATGAAAGCAAAGGTACTGGTTACCGGCGGGGCCGGATTCATCGGCTCTCATGTAGTGGATATGCTGCTTGAAGCCAACTATGAGGTCGCGGTGGTCGACGATCTCTCGACGGGGAGTATTCGTAACATACCTTCCAGAGTTTCATTTCACAAAATCGACATTCGAGGCGACCACCTCGAGGAGGTTTTCCGAGGCATCCACCCCGACTATGTCTTACACCAAGCAGCCCGGGCCGATGTCCGCGAGTCGATCGAAAAGCCTGTTCTCTACGCCGACGTCAACCTTGTGGGCTCAGTGAACCTGTTGCATTGCTGCTGCAAGTACGACGTGAAAAAGGTGGTCTATGCCTCCACCGGCGGGACCGTGTACGGCGAACCTGAAAAGCTTCCCGTTGAAGAGAGCCACCCTATCAGTCCCCTCGATCCCTACGGGGCTAGCAAATACCACGTGGAGCACCACCTGCACATCTGCTGGCAAAACCACGGGCTGAAGTTTACGACACTGCGCTATCCGAATGTCTATGGACCTCGCCAGGATCCCCATGGCGAAGCGGGTGTGGTTGCGATTTTCTCTGCCAGCATGCTGGCAGGTGGAGACATCACAGTCAATGGGAGCGGCGATCAGGAGCGCGATTTCGTCTACGTCGAAGACATCGCCAGAGCAAATCTGCTGGCATTGACGACTGGAGAGTGCAGGGAATACAACTTGGGAAGCGGTACTGCGACTTCCGTGAATCAGATCTTCCAGGTGCTGAGGGAGCTGACGGGATACGAGAAAACACCTCTATACGGACCAGCCAAACAAGGGGAGGTCTTCAGGACATACCTCGACTCCCAAGCAGCACTCAAGGACCTGGGCTGGATCGCTGAGGTCCGCCTTAAGGATGGACTGGCCCGAACGGTCGAGAGCTTCGGGCAGATCCGGTAAAGAATGGTGCTTTCGGTTGGCCGGTAAGGGCCTTGGCGACTCAGTGGGCAGCTTTCGCTACTGAGCTCACCTGGAGGGCTTTGAACCCGTCTCTTTCCTTGACCGTACCGGTTACATTGACGGGGATACCGACGAGGTTCTCAAGTTTTTGAGTCAGTGCTTTCCCCATCAGCAAATAGACATCCCCTGCAACGGATTGAAAACCAGCAGGCTGACCGGACTGGATGCATTTATTTGCACAGGCGGCGTGACCTCCACCTGAATTGCCCCCTACGAAACAGGCGAGATCCAGGACCTCCCCTTTCATCTTCACCTCTCCCCCTCCAGCAGAAAGGTTAGTCAGAGCGACGACGAGCAGCAAGCTAAAACATACTGCGATTTGAGTAAACATATGGCGCTTTTGCATTGAACTGACTCCTTTGTCTCAGACGGTGGCAGTTACTGGATCTGGAGGAAGTATATTCAACAGGGTTTTGGGTTTCAAGCGGCAACGGCTCTGAGTTACAGTTCTCTGGATCGGAGGTACATCCCGTAGGACCTCTGAAATAATTTCTTAGAGTAGTGCTGTTCTTGGGCTTCGCGAATGGAAGCGTAATCTCCGTAGGTCACCGACTCAGGTTTCTCCGGTAGTGGGTTCTGGACCGTTTGCCAAGGAAGGAAGGTTAGAAAGGCCAACGACAGGAGCGCAGAAACAATGATTCTTATAACGTATCCCCTCTCAGGAGTCGCTCCTCTTGCTCTTGGTGACCCGGAGCCTCCCCTTGTGCTCCTTCCGTCTGTTAATGCACGAGCCCTTCATTTCTTAGTATTCCAGTCCATAAATTCGCTGACGTTTAGTTCTGATTTGCTCGTTGATGAGCTGATAGCTGATCTGACAGGGCTGACAAGCTGCTGACTGATATTGTTTTTGAGAGTGGGAGGGGCGGCCTCTGGGGCAGCTACCCGGCCTCCCGGGCATGCCGGTGAAGGGCCTTCCGGATCAGGAGGAATTCTCCTAGATTTTCGGAGTTCACAATCCCGACCAGTTGTCCGTCACGGACGACCGGCAGAGTTCGGCACTGGCGTTCCTGTAAACGCCCGAAGGCGCTGTGCGCCATTTCTGCCGGATCGGCCACTTGAAACTCCCGGACCATAAAGTCAATAACGTTTCCGTCCTCGCCTTCGCTGGCCAGCGCCGACATGAGCCGGGAGCGGGTGAGCACACCCACAACTACCCCCTGGTCAGTCACCGGAAAGTCCTGCTGAGATCCAGCCAGGATGTGGTGAACCGCGCTGTCGAGCCTGTCCTGGATAGAGAGGCTCTGAAAGTCGGTTATCATGAGGTGGCTGACCGGAATGCCCCGCAATGCCGTTTTCATCTGCACCATGCTGGCCTCCCCAGCCGCGCCCATCCACACGAAGAGAGCGATAAAGACTAAAAAAGGGTTGCTGAACAAACCGATGAATCCAAAAAGTAGAGCCAGAACCTGGCCGGTCGTGGCCGCTATCTCCGTTGCCCGAACATACTCCATGCGCAGAGCCAACAGCGCTCTCAATACTCTCCCGCCGTCCATTGGAAATGCCGGAATCAGATTGAAGACTGCCAGCACAATGTTGATCCAGAACATTTTGACGACAAAGTTGCCGCCCACCATCTGCAGATTCTGTGGCTCGGCAAGGGTGCCGGTTGGCCCCAGGAACAGAGCCAGACCAGAGGCCAGACCCACGTTGACAGCCGGTCCCGCAAGTGCCACCAGGAGTTCCTGCCGCGGATCCTCAGGCATGCGCTCCAGGCGCGCCACACCCCCAATTGGCAGAAGCGTAATGTCTCGGGTGGAAATTCCGAAACGGCGGGCGGTCAGGGAGTGTCCCAGCTCATGCAGGACAACGATGCCGAAAAGAACGGCAATGAATACGAGACCGTGGAAAGCATCCGTGAGCCTCTGTCGGGGCAGATAGTAGTTGAGACCGACCCATCCCAGTAGCAATAGAAACGTGACGTGCATGTACACGTCGATCCCGGCGAGTCTGCCCAGTTTCCAAGACCACTTCATTGCTGCATTGTCGCCGACAGCAGAGATGAAGACAACGGCTGGTTCTGGTTGGCAGAGGCCTGACCATTCCGCTCCCGTCGACCCTTGACTTCAAACTTGGGACTCCAGACTGTCTCCCGCCAGCCCCCCTCATCTCCTACTTCTCTTTTGATATATTCCAGGCGATGGACAGTAATGCTCCCAGGCAAAGTCACAGTTTTAGTGATGAGACCGCAATTCGCTTTCCTCGAAAGATACGGGTGGGTGGCGCGTCAGTTCGACAGCGTGACCTTTCTCCTCGCTGCCTGTAATGCCTTGGATACCGTTTACTCCTTTCGGGTCTGAGCCGATTTTTGGCAATATAACTGCAGAGCGCCGGAAGCAACCATCGTAAAGAAACTGTACAACGGGCGGGACCACATGGGCAGTTACAAGATCGCGGTGATTCCTGGAGATGGAATCGGAGTGGAGGTCATCGCCGAGGGCCTTCGCGTACTGGAGAGAGTCGCGGCTAACCACAAACTGGATTTGCAGTTCGAGAACCACCCCTGGGGCAGTCGCTATTACTTCGAGCACGGGACGATGATGCCGGCCGAGGCTCTGGACCTCCTCCGGACCCAGGACGCCATCTATCTTGGCGCCGTGGGGGATCCGGAGCTGCAGGACAATGTCACTCTCAACGGCTTGATTTTGCCCATCCGTCAGACTTTTCAACAGTTCGCCAACGTGCGCCCGAGCTTCTTGTTCGAGGGCGTCACCTCTCCCCTGGCAGGCAAGGAACCGGGAGCTATCGATTGCGTGGTGGTTCGCGAGAACACTGAGGGGGAGTACTCTCAGGCGGGAGGACGAGTTCACAGTTTTTCGGACGCCGAAGTCGCTGTTCAGACATCGGTGTTCAGTTACCACGGCACGGAGCGAATCATTCGGTTTTCCTTCGATCTGGCCGAGAAGCGGGAAAAGCGGCACAAGGTCACTTCGATTACCAAGTCAAATGCCATGGGTTATGGAATGACTCTGTGGGACGAAGTGTTCCAGAAGGTAGCCAGGGACTACCCTTGTATTGAGACTGAGTCGCTGCTCGTAGATGCGGCCTGTATGGACCTCATCCGACGTCCGGAGGATTTTGACGTGCTGGTTGCCTCGAACCTGTTTGGAGACATCATCAGCGAGATCACAGCCGCCACAACCGGCAGCCTCGGTCTTGCCCCCAGCGCCAATATCGATCCGTCACGCAGCTCTCCTTCTATGTTCGAGCCCGTGCACGGATCCGCGCCGGACATCTCCGGAAAAGGGATCGCCAATCCGCTGGCTACGATTCTCGCAGCCGGGATGATGCTGGATTTTCTGAACGAGAAGCAGGCTGCCCATTCCATTTACCAGGCAGTTGCCCAACATCTCAAAGAGGGATGCCAGAAGACACCGGATTTGGGAGGGTCGGCCACCTCCCGAGAGGCTACGGACGAGATCCTAGGTTATTTATAGGACCGTCGCCATGAGCCCGCCTCGGAATCCTGCTTCCCCCGGACTTCTGCCCGGGGGCTCTGATCAGCGGTCACGCGAGGTAACCAGAGCCGGCTGCCGCAGCAGCCGAAAGGGGATCGCGATCGACCACCACGCGCCGCTTCTGCTACACTTCGCAGCATTCAAACGGTGCGCCCGTAGCTCAGATGGATAGAGCGCTGGTCTCCGGAACCAGAGGCCGCAGGTTCGAATCCTGCCGGGCGTGCCAGTTTATCCCCTTATTTTTCAACTACTTACATGACACACTCAACCTACCGAAGCGGGGGGTTGTAGATTTGTAAGTACGTGGTAAGTGCAAGCCATTTTCCTACCGCTGAAACTCAAGAGTTTTCCGAACTTCCCGGTTGAGCTTTGGCTCTGGACTCCAGATTGACCTTAGTATCCTCCGTCAGCAGTGCTAGTTTCA
>CAZMGM010000027.1:0-31919 GCA_964565865.1 uncultured Acidobacteriota bacterium
CGCGCCCGTAGCTCAGCCGGATAGAGCGCCGGTCTACGAAACCGTAGGTCGCAGGTTCGAATCCTGCCGGGCGCGCCAGTCTTTTCTGGGTCCATTCCGAAGACATGGGTTACAGATTATACTGGAGACATAGGTGACACTTTTGGGCTGAACGAGTTTTCGATGGGCTGGAGCCTGCAGATCTCATGATCAAAGTGTCCAAGGTCGTAGTGCATGAAGCTGAGGAGCCAGATTCTGTCGCTCACCTGTTCGACCCCGAGCTTCTGGAAAGCGAAAACAGTGCTTAACTTGATCGTCCAGCCTTTGTAACCAATAGGTCCACTAGTGGCCATGGTGGGTTTAGAGGAACTAGCCCAGAAAGACTGTCACACAACCTGGGAGGGGGGGCAGTTTGACTCATGTGCCTGTCTCTCCAGAGCTGCGGCTCCTGACATTCGTCTCACTGCCTCTCCGCCATTGCATACTCGATGATTTTCTCCTCTGGGTTGAACGGCTTCAAATCATTCAGACCCAACGACACCACAGCAGTGTTAATGATCTCCCGATCGCCAATAGCCTGGGGACGAGGCTGGTGCCGCAGATAATGGCGGCCCGTCTCCAACATTGCTTTCCGTGGCATCAAGCCCACGATCTCGGAGCCCGTAACCCGTATGCCGCGCGCTCGGGCCCTGCGCGAGACCTCGTCGAAGGCCACATGCACGGGTGTAACATCGAGGTTCGTCAGATTCATCGATACCTGAGCGATTCCGTATTCCTCGATAAACCAGCCCATTCCCTTGACGCATTTCAGGGCACCTGGAATGTACACCGCCTCACCTTCCCCATTTCGAACGATCTTACCGGTCTCGGGATTCCCTTCCCGCTTGAGGCGGCCCTTTTCACGAACCTCGGAAGCGATGGCATCAGCACAGCGTATCGAGGTAGTGTTGAGGTTAACGTTGTAGGCGACCAGAATGTCCCGGGTTCCCACCGCCGTGACACCCGATTTCGGATTAAAGTCAGCTGGGCCGAAGTCCGGCTTCCACTCGGCTCGTGAGAGCTTCTCTTTCAACCCTTCGTACTCTCCTGCCCGCAGCACCGACAGGTTCCTTCTCTCATCAGAGAAGGCAGCATTTCCGTAACAATAAATGGAAAGTCCAATCTCCTCCCCCAGCCGGCGGGCCAGCCGGCGGGCATACTCCACCGTCTCCTGCATACTGATGCCGGAAACGGGCACCAGTGGACACACATCGGTGGCGCCGAATCTGGGGTGTTTGCCCTGGTGAAGCCTCATGTCGATCAACTCCGTAGCCTTGCGCAAGCAGCACACCGCCGCTTCCAAAACCTCGTCCGGCCCACCCACGAAAGTAACCACCGTACGGTTCGTTGCCTGACCGGGGTCGACACCCAGCACGGTGACACCCTTCACGGATTCGACTTCGCCAGCGATCTGGTCAATCACGGCCCTGTCCCTCCCTTCGCTGAAGTTGGGCACACACTCGATCAACTGGGCCAAGAGATCACCACCTCGAGCATTTCGGTATCGTCGAAGGCAAACGCAGATTATCGCACAGAAATCTTCACCAGCAGGGCATAGACGAAGCCTTGCCCGTTGGCGGCTGCTTCTTGTACGGTCGCAGGTGAAATGATCCACACTGGGATGTCTCCTTCTCATCGAGTCGGGGAACCCGCAGGCGGTGGTCGCAAACCCCTGGAACCCTTTGGGTTACAGGTGACGCAGTCCTATCTCTACCCGCGGCGCCCGCAACACGCCCCGCGGGATTATTACCATGGGCTGCTAGCCCCGTCCTACGAAGGGCATACTTACGGGAAGAATGGTGGCGTCTAGCATGTTTAGTTCGGGTGGAAGTGTCGCCATCAGGACAACGGCCCGGGCCAGATCCGCCGGGGCCATGGCTCCCTCCCGCTCAGCCGTCTCCTCCCGACCCCGCCAGAGCGGCGTCTTGGTGTTGCCGGGATGCAGAACGGAGACAGCGATACCGTACTCCCGGGCATCCAGCGCTAGCGATCGGGTCAGTCCCTCGAGACCGAACTTTGAGGTAGTGTACGCAGCCTGGTCTGGGCGCGGCACCTGGGAAGAGACACTTCCGATGTTGATGATACGACCGCAACGGCGAAGCTGCATGACTCCAAGGGCCTCGCGGCTACACAAGAAGGCTCCCGTCAGGTTGACTGCCAGCACTTTCTGCCAAACCTGCAGAGGCAACTGGTCGGTCGGTCCGGTCCCGCCTATCCCGGCGTTGTTGATGAGAATATCCAGGCGGCCGAAAGCCTTCACCGATTCCTGAAAGAGCTTTACTACATCCTCTTCCCTGGTGACGTCGGTGGGCACGACTAGCGCCGCGCCCCCCCTCTTCCGAACCTCCTCCGCTGTAATTTCCAGCTCCGCCCGCCTGCGTGCGGCGAGTACGATGGTCGCTCCCTCATCCGCAAAGGCAGCGGCAATCCCTCTCCCAATACCAGAACTCGCACCCGTGATGACCGCTACCTGATCGATGAGCCGACCCATATCCTCTCCCTGATTCTCGTTAAGTCCCAACAAGCCTTTTTCTCACGAACCCATCCCGCAAAAACGCATCCCGGTAGGCAGAGCCACCCCAATGCATGGACGAGGCGCCAGGCAGTTTCTCAACCACTCCAACAAAAGTGAATTGTATTCATGGAAGCAAGTACTGAGTAGTTTTTTCCCAAGTATGCCAATGACCTGGAATCGGCCCCGGGGGCAGTGGTGCGAAGAGAGGAGAATGTGATCTATATAGCCGGATCTCCTTGGGGGCATTCCATCCTCTGCCCAGCGATAAATCAGGTTGATCTCCTGTCCCGAAAGGCCTCGCTCTCCTTTCAATCGACCCCATCCGCAGACTGCCGGTCAGGAAGCATATAGCGAGTCTCCGTCACATTCACAATCAATCGCCCTTTCTTGGAGACATTACGGTAGGTTAAGAGCGAAAATGGTGCAACCTCATCCAGGCGATGACACACCGAACCAATTCTCTGAAATGATCGCGGCAATATGCTTCCTGAAGGCAATGTTCTCTTTTATAGATCCAAGGAGTCTCTCCGGCACCCCGACGAAAACCACAACACCCAGCAGCCCTCTGAGAATCAAACCTGTGGCCCGAAATTCTTAAGACTCTCGATCGGGTATGCACAAGCCGGATCTAACATTCATCGTGCCTCCAGCGGCTGCCTGGTGGGAATGAAACAGCCGACTGCCTGCGTTCGGCCTGGCACAACGGGAAGTTTCTCGCCGATCTGGTCCAGAGCCCCCCGCAAATCGTGGCTGGTGACATTGCTCCGCGACCTTCCCAATCGCTCATAGAAATTGTTGATCCGGCCCCGGTAGAGGAGTTTTCCACTCTTGGAAAAGACCGCCACTTCGGGAGTGATTGTCGCCCCTGCCAACCCCACCAGACGGTGGCCGGTGTCCAGAATGGCCGGAGATTCATGTCCGTAATCGGCCACGTGCTGCCTGACTTCCTCTACCGTCAGATCCGGATCGACATAAATCAGGTAACACTGAAACCGATCCCCCCGATAGTTATTGCAGATCCGCTGGATTTCAGGAGCAAATCGGTTTGAAATGGGACAGTCATGAGTGACGAAAAAAAGAATGCTTGCAGTGTGCTCGGAGTTGAGCAGGTCACCCAGCTCCTGTCCCTCGATATCGTAAAGCAGAATCTGATCCACAACTCCCGAACGGAGTCCCGATGCCAAAGGCAGGATCAGCAACAGCCCGCTTAGGATCGTCATGGATCAGTTCCCAAGAAACCCGTGAGAAAACAGCTAGTTTGAAAGTTCAGATTAACATATGGGGATGATCGAAGCAGGACGCAAGGATCGGACTGCAAACGCCCGTACAGATGGGGCATTTAGTGCAATGTCCAACCTGGCGGTTCGGGATGCGCCACAACCCGGGAGCGGGAAGACCATATCCCCGAGAAAAGTCATCCGGTCTTCCTCTCAGGGATAATTTTTCGTTCGATCTTCATACTTGGGTGTTGGAGGCTGGGTAGGTCCTGCGGACTCGAGCAGATGCAACACCTCCTGGATTGCCCGGTCAAGCTGGGGGTCTCCACCCCTGGCCATGGGTGTCGGGTGATCCAGCACTTCTATATCTGGCTCGACACCGTGACCTTCTTCGAACCACTTTCCCCGGACGCTCAACATACGGAACGTGGGCACGGTCACGGATCCACCGTCGATCAGAGAAGGAGAGCCGCTGATCCCGATCAGTCCTCCCCAAGTGCGGGTTCCGATCAATGGTCCTAACCCAGCTTCACGAAAGTAATACGGAAACGCATCACCGCCCGACCCAGACCAGCCGTTGATGAGCATAACCTTGGGGCCGAAATGCCCCACGGGAGGCCACTGTCTAATACTCCGGTCTCGAACCGCCCAGAAGCTCAGGGCAGGCCGATTAAGCAACTCGATGAAACGATCGGGAATCTGCCCCCCGCTGTTGAAGCGTTCGTCGATGATCAGGGCTGGTTTTTTGAACTGAGCGCTGAACTGCCGTACCAGTTCCGTCTGTCCGTCTATCCCGGTGCTTCGTACGTAAATATACCCAACCCGGCCGCCTGAGGCCTGGTCAACCCGATTACGGTTGCGCTCTATCCACTCCAGGTGGCGCAGTCGCGATTCCTCCATCAGTGTTCTCACCAGTACCTCGCGGCTGCCCGCCTCAGTCGGATTGCCGTTAACCCTCAGCGAAACCGTCATTCCGCCGAGACCTTGGAAAGCCGCCCAGGGGGCCTTAGCGGTATCGATCCGCACACCGTTAACCTCCAGGATATAATCCCCTTCTTCGATCTGAAGTCCGGGCTCACCCAGTGGCGAGCGAACTTCGGAATCCCAGTCGGCACCTCTGACGATCCGTTCAATGCGGTAGGCACCGTTCTCCAGAGCCCAGTCGATTCCCAGCATGCCCACGTTGCGCCGTTGGGCGCTTTCCGTGTCACCTCCTTCCCTATAAGTGTGTGACGCGTTCAACTCTCCAATCATTTCACCGAGAACAAGATTCACATCCCAGCGTGTCACCGAGTCGTCTATCAGTTTTTCGTACCGCTCTCTCACTAAATCCCAGTCCACTCCGTGCAGGTTCGGGTCGTAGAAATAATCACGCTCGAATCGCCACGCGTCCCTGAAAATCTGCCTCCATTCGGCTATGGGGTGGACCGTCATCCGCAGTTCGGAAGTGCGCAGAGGTTTTCCGATCCGCTGCCCCGACTTTGGAGGAATGATGCCAAAACGGCGCCCCTGTGAAACGAGCAGGTTCTTGCCATCGGCCGAAATCTGAAAACGCTGCACATCCGACAGGATGGTTTCTTCTTTCCGCTTGTTCAGATCGTAATAGACGAGATCTGTCTTGACCTCCCGGGAGGAACCTGAACGCGGATGTTTGAGATAGACTAGCTTTCCAGCAGTGGCAACTAGAGAACTGTAGTTTCCGGCTTCTGGAGGAAGCACCACTAGTCTGCTCTCGAAGCCGTCCAGACATATCTCTATATTCCTCCCGTCCTTTGCTTCTACTTCTTCTTCGGCGGGCACTTCCGGTTGAGATTCGGTCTTTTCCTTGTCGTTTCTCGGTTTCAGGGGCGAAGCGACGTCGCGACGGAGTGGCACGGCTACGATGTTGGTCGTATTTGGATAGACCCACGAATTGTCAATGTCGCTGTACACAGGCTGTAAGGTACGGTTTGAAAGGAAGTAAAGATACTTGCCATCTGGGTCGAAACTGGGATGGCCGTCTGAGTAGTACCCGGAGGTTACCCGATGAACCTGGTCCTTCCGTGTGTCGTAGAGGTACATGGAGCTGTTGTCTCCCTCCCGGCCTTTCGAGTAGGCGATCCAGCGGCTGTCCGAAGACCAGGATGGTGTAAAGCTGCTCAAGGAACCGTGGGAATTCCATTCTCCTCGATCGATTGTTTCGACCCTTCCACTCTCGACATCAAGCAGGTGGAGGACCACTTTTTGATCGATAAAAGCAATTTTCTGACTGTCGGGGGACCAGTAGGGCTGGTACCGAAAGCCGGGGCCCAACGAAGTGAGCACGCGCTCCCCACCGGATCCATCGGCTTTGTGAACCACCAGCTCGTATTCTCCAGAGCGATCGCCCCAGCAGGCAATCCTCTGGCCATCCGGAGACCATGCGGGAGAGCGCTCCGCGACCCCGGAACTCCGAGTCAGGTTGAGAATGACACCATGTTCGGCTGGCACCGAAAAGATCTCTCCGCGTGCCTCGAAGGCGGCTCGTTTACCGGTAGGAGAGATCCAGGCACCCTGGATCTGGGTGCCCACCTCCTTAACCTGAGGTCGAAGGGTCGACCGGTCGGTCACAACCCGGACAGGGACCTCCCTGTATTTTTCGTTTTTCAAGTTCATCAGATACAAAAGACCGCCAGCTTCGAACACCAGATCAGAGGGGCCAATGGAAGGGAAATGGATATCGAACTCGGCGAACTGTGTCACCTGCCGGGTCTTCCTTGTGCGGGTATTATATGTCCAGATATTGTGGCGCTGCTCCGGGCCACGGTCAGACAGATAGTAGAGGGTCTCCTTGTGCCACATTGGCTGTCCGTCAGTCGCAGGATTGTTGGTAATATTGGTAGCCGAGAAGTCTGCCAGATCGAAAAGCCAGATCTCCGACGCCATACCGCCACGGTAGCGCTTCCAGGTACGAAAATCCCGACTCCTGGGGGAGTATGCCAGCCACTTTCCATCCGGTGAAATGGCACCAAACTCAGCGTACGGAATGGGGAGCTTGTGGGGAAGACCGCCCTGCCGCGAAACCCGGAAGAACTGATTGAACCGCTGTCGACCCGACTGCATGCTCGATGCCAGTAAGATGGATTCTCCGTCCGGGTACCAGTCAATCATTCGATCTGATCTCGGGTGGTAAGTGATTCTGGTCGGCAGGCCCCCGATGGTGGGAACTATGTAGATTTCTGTGTTGCCATCGTAGTTTGCATTGAAGGCGATGAATTTTCCGTCCGGCGAAAACCGGGGCAGCGACTCCTCCCCACTGGGAGAGCTCAGCCGCTCAGCTGTTCCACCCTGCTTGGGTACAATCCAGATGTCACCTGCGTAGACAAAGGTGATCCTAGTCTGAGAAACATCCGGCTGGCGAAGCATACGGGCATCGATCTGCCCGACTCCGTCAAGTAAAAAGCCGACCAGAACGACCGGGAGGACAATAAAGGGCTTCGGCATGGTTTTTCTCCGAATTTTCGTGGTTTCCAAGTTCACGGTTGTCATTACAAACTGTGTGAGTCAAAGATTCAAATCCTGCTCTCTAACATTCCCGTCGAAGGGGTTCACTGCCGAGAGATTTTCGCACCTCCTCAGGTTACACTCCCTTAGCACCTCGTGTTGGAAATCCCACGAGCGCTAGAGACATGTCCGAAGCCAAGATGCTGGAAGAACTGACAGCCATGATTGAGGCACTGGGAATCGAGTTGCGCCTGGGAGCAGGGGATTTCGCAGGCGGTCTGTGTCGAATCGAGGGCCACCCTGTTTTTCTGCTCAATCAAACCCTGCCGACGTCCAGCCGAGTTCAGGTACTGTGCCGAGGGCTCTCCCGGCTGGACTTGTCCAGGATCTATCTCCTCCCCGCTATCCGCTCCCGTCTCGAGCAAGAAAGCGAATCATGTTCCGAATGATTCTGATTTCCGCCACTCGATGAAGACAGGTCACAAACAAATGGCCAACCACCCGGGCGGGCCGAAAACTTCAGATCCTCCCCTGGCACCGAAGAAACCCCTGAAACTTTGCAATCACGGCCACACCCGCATCGATCCCTACCACTGGCTCAGGGACCGAGAGAAACCGGAGGTCATCCAATACCTGCAGGAGGAGAACGACCACACCGCGGCCATGACTGCCCACACGACAAAGCTCCGACAGCAGCTTTTCGAAGAGATTCGGGGTCGGATCAAACAAACGGACTCATCGGTCCCTTACAGGCTCGATGACCATCTCTACTACACTCGGTATTTGGACGACAAAGCCTACCCCATCTACTGCCGGCGCTGGCATTCGATGTGTGGAAAAGAGCAGATCATTCTCGACGTGAACGAACTCGCCGAAGGATTCGAGTTCTACGAGCTGACCGACTTTGAAGTGAGCCCCAGCCAGAACATACTGGCCTATGCCTTCGACACGGAGGGTCGTCGGATTAACACGATTCGGTTCAAGGACCTCGACACCGGTGAAATCCTTGAGGACGCGATTCAGCATGTCACTGGGGACATGGCCTGGGCCAATGACAACCAGTGCCTGCTGTACACGAGACAGGACCCGGACACTCTGCGCGCCTGCCAGGTTTTCAGGCACTTCCTGGGGACAGACCCACAAAGTGACCCACTGATTTTCGAGGAGTCGGACGAGACCTTCTCCGTAGCCGTTTCCAAGAGCAAATCAAAGCAATATTTGTTCGTATCTTCGCATCAGACTCTCTCCAGCGAATACCGTTACCTTGAAGCCAATGCCCCGGATGGGCCGCTCCGGCTTTTCCAGGCCCGGCAACCCGATCACGAATACGAGGTGGATCATGGTGGGGACAACTTCCTGATTCGTACGAACTTTGAAGCCCGGAACTTTCGGGTCATGAAGGCTGCACAGGAAAATACCGGCCGTCGGCACTGGCATGAAGTGATACCCCATCGGGCAAATGTCCTGCTGACCGACTTCGAGATCTTCGAGGACTTTCTGGTCCTTGCAGAGAGAAGCAACGGACTGACCAAAATCTCCGTCAGACCTTGGGACGGCCGTCCTGGACACTATCTGGATTTTGATGAACCGGCATACTCGGCTCACATCGATACCAATCCGCAGTTCAAGACCCAGCTTCTGCGCTACGTCTATTCCTCTCTGACCACTCCTCC
Source organism: uncultured Acidobacteriota bacterium (assembly GCA_964565865.1). Lineage (GTDB taxonomy): Bacteria > Acidobacteriota > UBA6911 > RPQK01 > CBDAPI01 > CBDAPI01. The sequence continues at coordinate 8,886 of CAZMGM010000027.1, forward strand.
CTCGACACTCGACTACGACATGAAGAAACGCCAGAAGACACTGCTCAAGCAACAGGAGGTGCTGGGAGGTTTCGATGCCGGCAACTATATGACAGAACGCCACTACGCCAGAGCCGGGGACGGAGCTGAAATCCCGATCTCTCTTGTCTACCGGAACAGCACAGCCCTCGACGGGCGCGCACCGCTGCTACTTTACGGCTACGGTTCCTACGGCATCAGTGTCGACGCGGCTTTTGTCCCGGCCCGGGTCAGTCTACTCGATCGCGGCTTCGTGTTCGCGATTGCCCACGTGCGGGGGGGGCAGGAAAAGGGACGGGCCTGGTACGAGGACGGCAAGCTCCTTCGCAAGAAGAACACTTTCACCGATTTCATAGCCTGCGCAGAGTATCTGGTGTGCCAGAGGTATGCCCATTCTGACCGGCTCTTTGCTCAGGGAGGCAGCGCTGGCGGTTTAATGATGGGCGCAGTTATGAACATGCGGCCAGACCTATTCAAGGCCATCGTTGCCCAGGTTCCGTTCGTGGATGTCCTTACTACTATGCTGGACGATTCGATTCCGCTTACCACAAGTGAATATGATGAGTGGGGTGATCCGAGAGATCCCAAATACTACGAATACATGCTCTCCTATTCGCCGTATGACAATGTGAGGGCGGCCGATTATCCGAGCCTGCTGGTGACGACCGGACTACGCGATTCCCAGGTGCCATTTTGGGAGCCGGCCAAGTGGGTTGCCAGGCTGAGGGACCTCAAGAGAGGCACGGAACAAGTACTTCTGAAAACCAACCTGGAGGCTGGTCACGGGGGAGCCTCGGGCCGCTACAGGCATTATCAGGAGATCGCGTTCTACTACGCGTTTCTGATTGATCAGGCGGGGTCAACATGATGTTTTCTTCCCCTGGTCAGGTAGTATCCGGCTCGAGGCGAGAAAGCCGCCGAAGGGGACAATAGAGAATAGACTGCGCTGGAACGCCCCGGAGCCTCCAGCCAACCATTCCTGCCAGCTCCGCGACCGAAAAAGCGGAATCTCGTCCGGCAACACTTTACCGGAGAAAGAGATCAAAGCGTTTCAATGTGGAACCCGATGGTGAGACTCCGACCTCTTGCAGGGGCGAACTGAAACTGCTCTCGATAGAAACTGTCACCCAGGTTTTCGAGCGCAAGGGTAAGTCCCCACCGGTATGACTCCCTTCTCCAGTTGATGCCGCCGGCCAGTCGGTGCAGAGTAAAGCCATTAAGGGAGAACAGGTCCTGTGCGATGAGAAACGGGGACTCTTCCAGTAGCCGGGCAACCCGCTTTACACGGGTCTGGAGGCGATTTGAGTATCCGACCCAGTAGCGATCCTTTCGATCCAACAGGCGCAGACCACCCCACCACTTAAACGGTGTAATGTTGTCCTGTGGTGTATTGTCCAGACTGGCTCCAGTCAATGGGTTCCGTGCCTCCAGAATAGCCCCCCGATGGTAGGCAAGATTCCCCCAGGGAATGACATGCAGGTTATTCACGCTGAAGGGAATCTCGAAGTCGCCCTCAATTCCCTGGATCTGGACCTCCGCGAAATTAATGGCCTGGAAGAGGGGGCCGACGAACTCCCCGACGGAGGTCATTTCCGGAGAGATGAAGCCGTGGTACTGATTGTTAAAGTAGGTGACGCCTCCCCGGAATTGCCCCGTCCGAAACTTGACACCTAAATCTAGGTTGTCCCCGGTTTCCGGTTCTACCTGCACGTTCGGAAGCAGGCTCCCAACGGTAGCTGGGCCTGAGAAAAACAGCTCTTCAAGATTTGGATGGCGAAAGCTGCGTGCATAGTGTGCGACCAGGGACACCTGTTCGTGGGGACGCACCACCAGACCGACGTCGCCCGTCCAGGCGTTGCGGGAAATCGACTCTCCAGACAGATTGGGGAGGGTTTCCGGGGAAATCTGCGGATTGGCTCCCTCTATGAGGCTTTCAAACTCGTATCCGTCTGGACTCAGTTCTGACCGAGCTGTATACCGGTCATAGCGGAGGCTGCCATGGAGCCGAACCCATTTGCTGGCCTCCCATTCATCCTGTATGAAGACGGCAATGTCACGCAGGCTTGAGTTCGGGACCCGGATCGGGTGAGCCACGACTGGAGGACCCAGCAATATGGGTTGCGGGAACACGTTCGCGTCCGGGCCGAAATTACCCAGTGAAACATTACCCAAAAGCTTGGTCTGAGTGACTGTCGTACGCGAATCGGAACTTTGATCTTGGTAGACCGTAAACCCTGCCGTCAATACATTCCGTGGCGAGACCAGGAAATTGGCCTGGGTGTCGATCCCGGTGGATTCCACATACTGTTCCGTGTCGCTCAGGACATGTAGTCCGAATACGCTGATCGGAAAGAAGGTCTGCGGATCCGGGGCTGGAAACTGAACCGGAAAATCGTTGCGCAGAAGGCGATTGTGCCTCTGATAGTAGCCCCTCACCGCGAAGTTGGTAAAGCGGGGAGTCAGGTTAAACACCTGATATCGTCCAGAGATTTTGTCCAGATGGCTGAAGGGAAGAGTGATCTGCTGAAAGAAGAATGGAGTCTGAAAATCCGGAAAGCCAATATCTACAGCTCTTCGCCGAATGTAGTCAACGCTCGCCGTCTGATGTTCTGCAAGGCTGAAGATCCCGCTGAATCCTAGGTTGCTCCCGTGACCCGAGGAATTGAGAATCTCCTTGTTTGTCCGTTTGAAAGGCTGGTTAAAGGCCTCGGGAAAGGCACCGAAATTGAAGCCTAACTGGTCGACACTATCCTTTTGAGTGATGACCCCTCGCTCATGGAGGTGAAAACTTCCTTCCTCGTACGGTGTGCCCGCATGGTAGTTGGCAAAGCGTTCCAACGAGCCAGAAAGACGGAGTCCAAAACGAGGACCCGAGGCGCCAATGGTCGCAGTTCCGCGCCGACCTGTTTCATTGCTGCTGTAAAAGGCATCCAGGGCGCTGTAGAAGCGGAAATCGTCAGAAGGTTTCGGCCGTCTCGTAATAATGTTGATGGTTCCGGCCAGAGCGTCGGATCCATAGAGTGAGGTCCCCGTACCGCTCACGATCTCGATCTCCTGGATCAAAGCCGGGTCGATCAGACTGGGCTCAACCCCTGCCCGGTCGGTGGCAACCCGGGCGTGGTTCAACCTCTGACCGTCGACTAGGATTAAGAGACGACTGGAGTCCAGACCTCTCAGTCGGGGCCGGATTTGGTAGGGTCCGGAGCCCACTGGAGTCACCCCGACTGCCTGGATCAGTGAGTCGCCGGTGCTGGTCGGATTCGATCGCTCCATGATCCCCTCATTCAAAGATTGGGTGAGGAGAGGAACCGACAAAGCGTCTCGTTTTCCTCGATTCGCCGTAACAGAGGCATCAGACTGGAGAGGTCCAATCCGGAGTACGAAATCAACCCGAGCCGTTTCGTCTTGGTGGTTGAGGACCACGGTTCTGGCCTGTTCAGAAAAACCCTCTGCTCGGATCGAGACCGAATAGGACCCCGGCTGAATTCCTTCCAAGCGAAACCGTCCGATATTGTCGGTCTTTGACTCGAACTGTACTCCAGCACTGATCTCGTGAACCAGGACTCGGACCTCCACCAGGACAGCGCCGGTCTGGTCCGTGATCGTCCCTGTAATATCGGCAGCCCAGCAAGTCGATCCTGAACCCACGAAATTGACGATTAGCCCATGGGTCAGCAACATAGAACAGAAGATTGCTGTTTTCCTGAACTGGATCTTTCTGAGCTTCATAGAACGTAGAAACTATCAAAACTCGGGGTCACTGAATAGGATAAAGAACCATAAGGATCAAAAAAATGGATAAATTCGGATAAAACATGTATTTTCTTACTGAACACCAGTCTCGGGAGATTCGGAAGAAGTGAAAAAGGGAGAGCTGTTGACCATTACGAAGGCTTCGGAGGTGTTGGGAGTCCATTCCCGAACCCTGCGACGGTGGGCTGACGAGGGCCACCTGCCCCACGTCCAGACGCCGGGTGGACATCGACGCTTTTTTCAAAAGGATCTGGAGCAATTCATCCGCCACATGGGCGAACGGGCTGGAGGGCAGAAACTGCCCCAGGTCGCCCGTAAGGTGATCCGGGAGGCGATCGATGAGAACCCGACTGGGCCGCCCCCCGGCCATGCCGGTCTTCCCATTGATCTCACCGATGCGCAGCGGCAAGAAATGCGTTCCATTGGACGGCTTTTGGTGGGTCTAGTGATTCGCTATGCTTCGGGAGAGACGAAGGAGGGAATTCTGGAGCAGGCTCGTGAAATGGGCACATCCTACGGGCGGCTGTGCCAGCGCATCGGAATGTCTGTGAGCACGACCATCGCTACCTTCAACTTTTATCGAAACCCAATTCTTGAAGTCACCTTTGAGTCCGTGGCCAAGAGCGGCAACCTCGATGTTTCCAAGCCGCAGCTGTACCGGCGATTGGATCGCTTTTTCAATGAGGTGCTCATGGCCACGGTAAGAGCAGCGGAAAGCAGCGATTCGTGAACTTCCTTCCCAATCATCTCTCCATCGTCCACTACCTGCCCATACTCACAACTATGATGGCGTTAGCGTTCAGCCTGATTCTTTTCGGGCGCTTTCGGACTCGCGGGGGGATGCACCACCTCTGGTGGTCGGGTGGAATCCTTGCCTATGGCCTGGGTACCGCGCTGGAAGGGTCGATCACCGTTTTCGGCAACAGCGTGATGTTGACCAAGGGCTGGTTCATCGCCGGCGCACTCCTGGGTGGATACCCGCTGGCGCAAGGCTCAGTTTATTTTCATTTTAAGCGAAAAACCGCAGATCTTCTCACCCTGTTGTCTCTTCCTGTCCTCATTCTTCTTTCCGGTCTGGTCCTTCTCTCGCCGGTCGAGGCAGCTTCCATGGAGAGCTTTCGCCCCTCCGGGGACATTCTGGTCTGGCAGTGGATCCGATTTTTCACTCCGCTCATCAATCTCTATGCAGTCGTCTTTCTGATCGGCACCGCCGCCTGGAGCGCCTGGCATTTTGCGCGGCAGGCCGGGAATAGGGATCGGGCGGTAGGAAACGCCCTGATTGCGACCGGAGCTATACTCCCCGCCATTGGGGGCGGCCTGGCCAAGGCCGGGGCGGTAGAAGCCCTCTACGTTGGGGAGTTTCTTGGTTTGATCCTGATCTGGGCCGGCTATGTATTCTGTGTAAGACCGCACCAGGACTTAGTGGCTGACCCACCTTGACCCATGCTCCAGCACCCATTGACTGCTCCGGCGATTCCACCGTCTAGTTTGACTCGGGAGAGTCCTGAGAGCTCCCGTACCGCAGCAGAGAAGAGGACGTCTGCCTGAAAGATCTGACCCGCTTGTCAGGACGGGCTCTCAGTTTCCAGCACTCGTCGGTCAGCATGTGTTTGGGGAAAACATTCTTCCAGAAAAAGGAGGTGAGACGGGTCAGATCCAGCCCTCTGAACGGGCAACTACCAGGGACCGGTTCTAGGCAGATCTGCACTAAAGCACGTCTAACTCAGGAGCGCACTCACTACCGGCAAGGTTGCAGGGAAAAACCCCTTTTCTTAAGCTGTACCCTACTTATCTTCAAAAAAGGACTCGTCCAGAAAGGAATTACCATATGCAGGGTCGATTCACTACGGCAGTAGAAGTAGAGCGTGACATGCTGGGCTGGGGGACTCTCGCCTGGTTTTGCCGCCCTGGGACAACGGGAGCGGAGGAGCTGGTGGTCATCGAGGTAACTTTTGACCCGGGCGGCGGCCATAACTTTCACCTTCATCCACACCAGGAAGAGGTCATATACGTGATCGACGGTAGAATCGAATCGTGGGTGGGAACCAACTCGCAAGACCTGGCCCCGGGAGATTCTGTCTTCATCCCCAAAAACACTGTGCACGGCTCATTTAATGCCTCCAATCAAAAAGCCAGGTTGCTGGCCATCCTCGGACCCAGCATTGGTCCACAGGGCTATGAGACGGAGGATGTGTCCAGGGAGGCGCCCTGGAACACGTTACGCACCTGACTACGCAGAAGCCAGGCGGTCCAGGACTTGTTGAGTCACCTCCACAAAGAGATCCACCTCTGATTCTTTGATAACCAGGGGCGGACAAACGGTGAACCCGTTGCCCACGGCCCGGACGACAACACCCATCTCCCGGAACATAGAAAAGGCGAGGGGACCCAGAGCAACGCCTCTCGCCTGCTGCTCTATGCTGGGCTTGAGCTCCACAGCTCCAATCAGACCGAGACCCCGCACTTCTCCGACCAAAGGATGGTCCACGAACTCCCTCAAGCGCCTCTGAAGATAGGGCCCCATCTTATTGCGGGTCCTCCCGACTAGGTCCTCCGACTCCATGATCCTAAGGTTGGCCAAGGCCGCTGCCGCCGCTGCCGGGTGGCCAGCATAAGTATTGATGTGGGAAAAGAAACCCCCGTCAAGAATGGTCTGTGCAATCTCGTCGCGTACGAAAAGCGCGCTCAGGGGCTGGTACCCGCTGGTAACCGCCTTGGCCGTGTTCATTAGATCCGGATCGAGATCCCACAACTGGCTGGCGAACCACTTACCCAGGCGACCGTAGCCGGTAATCACTTCATCGGCTACAAACAATATCGAGTAGCGGCGGCACAGCTCGCGGACACCCTCTAAATAACCAGGCGGAGGAATGATGACGCCACCGGCCCCCTGCACAGGCTCCACGAACATCGCCGCGATTGTTTCTGGGCCCTCCCTTTCCATTGCTTTTTCCGTCTCTTCGACACTCCAGAGACCGTACTCCTCAAGGCTCCTCTCAGTTTTCGCTAGGTAGTAGTGGGGTGCCGGACAGTGGACAAAACCCTCCAAAGGCAAATCGAAGGGCTCCAGAATAGGCGGGATGCCGGACATGCTGGTGGTGGCAAGAGTCGCACCGTGGTAACTGTGCACACGCGTCAGAATCTTGGTTCGATTCCTTCTTCCCGTAAGCTTGTTATAGAAGCGGATCAGCTTCAGAGCCGACTCGTTTCCTTCTGATCCAGAACTGCTGAAATAGACATGGGTCAGATGAGGAGGAGCCAGGCCGCTTAGTTTCTCAGCCAACAAAATGGTCGTGTCGGTGGTGGAATTTAAAGCCGAACAGTAGTAGGGCAGAACCTTCAGCTGTTGGTACACCGCTTCCGCAATCTCACTACGGCCATAGCCGACGTTGACGCACCAAAGACCGGCCATCATATCGAGTAGCCGGTCTCCTTTTGAGTCGATCAGGAAGCATCCTTTGCCCGAGACGATGACGTTGGTTCCAGCAGCGTGCAATACTCGGTGATCGGTCAAGGGATGAATATGGTGGGCTCGATCCATTGCCTGAAGTGCACTGGTGGAACGGCCGATTGCCCCTGAGTTCGAGTTGGTCATAGTGGCTCTCTTCTCATTGTTTCCCGCAAAGCCTTCTTCCTGTTTTGCACTATGGCCCCAAGGCTCCAACGGACGCCCCAGTAACCTGTTGGCGACGCTATTGTACTCCCCGTCGCCCGCCGGTCAACCTTCTATTGGAGCGAAGGCGTTGAGAACCCGGCACAAGCCGGGGACCTCGAACCCAGAATCTTGATCAAATCCCCAGCACCCGGAGGGCCAGACCGCTGCCTGCGATGGCCAGTCCTGAAACCGTGTGCACGTGTCTCTCCATGAAGGAAAAGGCAGGAAATCTCAACCCGAAGTAGCCAATCGTAACGAGGATGCACATCGTACCCAGGGTGACCACTCCAAAGATCAGGACGACGCCCACCACTGTGAGCCACATCGACTCGAAAGCGGGGGCCATGAGGATCGGAATCAGTGGTTCGCAGGGTCCCAGGACTGCAACAATGAACAAGATCGAGACCGTAACCACTTCCGGACGGCGCCAGCCGGCGGAAACCTCAGGAGACAACGCCAGACCAACACGTTTTTCCCTCTCCCGATAAAGTGACCAGATTGTATAGGCCAAACCGAACCCGATCAGAATCCAGGCGGCCATCTGGCCACGGCGGGCTTCGATCACCTCGAGACGTCCGATGGCGACCCCGATTGCAATCCCAACCAGGCCCAGCACAACCGAGGAGAGGACGTGCCCGGTCCCGCACAACAGGGTAATGGTCAGCAACCTGGAAAGGGACCATTTTTGGGCCCTACCCACAATGATAAAGGGCAGTATATGGTCCACTCCAATCATGGTGTGCACGATTCCGATAGAGGCTGCTGCTGCCAGCAGTACGTGGCCGGCATTTTCCACTGTGGTTCCTTCCTCCCTGCCCTGATGAACGGCTCGTTCCCTGCTCCTCTGAACTCCGAATGATCCCTGAACCGTAGGCCTCAGTCAAATAGAAATCCAGGGGACCCTGATGCGGCGAATCTTGGGGATATGACATCATCCCCGGGGTTGCCTCTGCGGTCTTTCAGGCCCCCGAAAGAATTGCACTCCCTCATCGTTGCAAAGAACAGGGTCTGCCGTGAAAGGAACTCGACCGGGTACGAGATTCCAACCAAGGGCAAGGCCTAGTCCTCGCAATTAAAAACGCACCCCATTTTGTATGGCTCGCGGTTCGTGTGCACAATAGGACAAGTCAGCTTAAACGTGAGGAGACTGAGATGAAAGCCCTTTTCTCTCCAGGACACAGAATCCTTCTCGGGATGTGCCTGCTTGTGCAGTTTTTACCACTGAGTGCCCGTGAGCTTCCTGCTGTTACGGGCGTCGAGCCCCAGCCTCTTCTGGCTCAGGCGATTCGCCTTAATGAGGCATTGACGTTTCTGGGGAGCCGCCTGCAGCCAGAAGACGAACAGCGGCTCCTCGCTCTCCGCGACCATGCAGCCGACCAGGAGCTGGTCGCGGCGATCCAGGCAATACTGGACCTGTACTGCATTGCCATGGTCGACATCAATCCTGAGGCACGGGTCAAGGTACGACGCGGCCCAGCTCGCCTGGAATTGATCCAGGGAGGGTGGAAAAGCTTTCTCGTCAAGATCAAAAACCAGGCCGAGGTCAGGGCTGCTCTGGAAGTAGAAAGTCCCAATGCGGAGCCAGTTTTCCACAAATCCAGCAACAAGAAACAAGCAGAAAAAGCCAATATCCTCTCCCCCGGTGACGTGGACAATCGCTTCCTGGAGCTTGCCTTCTATCGGAGACGGCCACTGCAGCCTATCCTTTCCGGCCTGCGTCTCGAGTATGGGGTACTGCAGATATACACACCCGAAGTGGGAAAACGGGAGGCCAGGATCGGCTTCCACGTCGGACAGGGGACACAGGATGTGGGTTTCCGCAACTCCATTAACATTCTCTTCCATATCCGTCCCTCGGTTCGAGTCAGGCTCCGTGTCAGGGATCACGACGGTTCACCGACCATGGCGTCCTTTACCATCACCGACGGTATCGAGAGACTCGTGACCAGCCCAGAGGGTAACGTCCTGCCCCAGGACTATCGTCTCAGCCGGGCTCGCACGAGGACCTGGGATAAGACCCGGGGAGTTGGGATTACACCGTTTCCCTATAAGCGTCTTGTCGGAATCTATCCTCTGCCCTCACGCCGCTTGGCCCATGACCCTTATCCCGACTTCTTTTTTCATCCCCAGGTGTACCGGGCAGATGGAGAGCAAGTTGACTTGCCCCCGGGGAATTATCAGGTAGAGTACACTCGAGGGCCGGAGTACCTCCGCCAGTACACCGAACTCAATATTCCCGCCGGCACGCCGGACTATGAAGCGACCTTTCAACTGGAGCGTTGGGTGAACATGGCCGACCTGGGCTGGTACAGCCTGGATCATCACGTGCATGCCGCCGGGTGCAGTCACTATGAGAGTCCCGAAGAGGGCGTTCGCCCAATAGATATGTGGCGGCAGGCTCTGGGCGAAGACCTGAACGTGTCCTGCGTGCTCACCTGGGGACCTTGTTGGTATCACCAGAAAAAGTACTTCCAGGGTAAGAACCACGCTCTCTCCAGAGGCGATTACATTCTGCGCTATGACGTGGAGGTCTCGGGCTTCCCCTCCTCTCATGCTGGCCATCTCGTACTCCTGAGGTTGAACGAGGATGACTACCCGGGCACGACCCGCGTCGAAGATTGGCCCAGCTGGACCCTTCCCATATTGAACTGGGCCCAGTCTCAGGGGGCGGTAGTCGGGTACTCTCACTCCGGGTGGGGTTTGGCACCTCAGGGAGAGCAGTTTACAGAGGCTCCACTTACCACCGAGCTACCGAACTACCTGATTCCAAACTATGACGGCATCGGAGCCAACGAGTACATTGTCACGATTACGCACGACGCCGTTGACTTTTACTCTCTCGGCGACACTCCCTCAGTGTATGAATTGAACATGTGGTACCAGTCCCTCAATGTGGGTTACCGGGTGCGGGGCAGCGGCGAGACGGACTTCCCATGTATCTTCGACGAACGGGTTGGCATGGCCCGGACCTACGTTAAGCTGGACAGCGACCTAGATTTCGATCAGATTGTAGACGAGCTCAAGGCTGGTCGAAGTTACATCTCAGACGGCAAATCTCATATCATCGACTTTAGAGTCAACGATCTCGAGTTAGGGATGAAGGACAGCGAACTTCGCCTTGACGGTCCCCAGACAGTCCGCATCCAGGCCAGGGTCGCCGCTTTCCTGCCCATCGAACAGGATGCAATTGGGGCTTTCATCGCCTCACGGGCCCACAACCAGCCTCCTTACTGGGATCTCGAGCGGGCACGTATCGGTACCACCCGCCGCGTCCCCGTGGAACTCATCGTCAACGGCGTGGCTGTTGCCAAGCAGGATATCGTTGCGGACGGTAGGTGGAAGCCCCTAACCTTCGAGCATTCTCTACAAAAGTCCAGCTGGATTGCTATCCGGATCCTCACTAGCACACACACCAACCCCATTTTCGTCCTGGTAAATGGCAGGCCGATCCGCTCCCGAAAAAGTGTGGAGTGGTGCCTTAAGGGCGTTGACCAGTGCTGGAAGATGAAAGCAGAGCGAATCCGAGATGAGGAGCGACCCGCCGCCCGGGCCGCATACGATCACGCCCGCCGTGTGTATACCCAGATGCTGGATGGATTAGATTGACGACCTTTCAGATTCTTCCTCAACGGACAGAAGGGCTCTCAACCTTTACCCCTCAACTCGAAACCTTTACCCTCAAGCTGTGGACTCTTTAACCAAGCCAATCGCTCCCGGTAGCACGCTCATTGACCTTCAACACCTGAGCACACACGAGGCCATCGCCACCTGCGTGCTGGAGAGCAACGGTCAACTGGCCCTTCTGGACCCGGGTCCAACGGCCTGTCTGCACAACCTGACCCAGGGACTGGATTCGCTGGGCATCGCGGTGAGCGACCTCGACATAATCCTGCTCACCCATATCCATCTCGATCACGCAGGGGCCACTGGAACACTTTTCAAACAAAACCCTTCCCTACAGGTCTATGTGCACGAGCGCGGCACATCTCATATGATCGACCCTTCCCGATTGATTAAAAGCGCAGCCCGCGTTTTTGGTGACAAGTTCGACCGGTTGTGGGGAGACTTCGAGTCCGTGCCCGCCGATCACATCACCTCGTTGCATGGGGGAGAAACCATTTCAATCGGCAGCCGCAAGCTCAACGTCATCTATACTCCCGGCCACGCTTCCCATCACGTTTCATATCTTGACGACTCGATCGGAGTAGCCTTCGTTGGAGATACGGCCGGCATTCGTATCTCAAACCGAAATTGTATCCTCCCCGTGACGCCACCTCCCGACATCGATCTGGAGAAGTGGATGGTGAGCATTGAGAAGATCCGTGAGTGGCAGCCCGAGCTGCTCTTCCTCACCCACTTTGGAATAGCCTCACCTGTGAACGACCATTTCGAGGCCCTTATCGAAGCGTTCCAGGTCTGGCGCAAGCAAGTCGAGCGGCAGTTGGCTGGGCCCGGAAGCGACGAGGAACACGCGATAGCATTTGCACGCCGCCTTCGCGACGAGGTGGCGACGCAGCTCGGGGAATCGGACGCGATCCGGTATGAGATGACAACGGCCTCAAAGATGAGCTGGTACGGCCTGGCCCGGCATCTTCGGAAAAAGGCTGAGAAGTAAAAGATCCCAGATTCCAGATTCTAAACCTTGGGTTTCTACCATTATGAGTTTTGGGGCCTTCTTCCTGGAAAATCGTTGGTTACGAAACGATGCAGCGAGACAGCGGAACCGCTCTGGCCGTGCTGGCCCATCCCGATGACGCAGAATTCCTGTGCGGTGGTACTCTCACCCTCCTCGCCTTGCGAGGCTGGGAGATTCATGTCGCGACTAGCACACCAGGTGACTTGGGAAGCGCAGAGCTGCCTCCGGATGAGATTGCCGCCATTCGCAGAGCCGAGGGGACAGCTGCAGCGCAAGTCATTGGTGGACACTACCACTGCCTGGAGCTCAGGGACCTGTGCGTCTTCTACGGTAAAGACGGACTCGCCCGTGTTACCTCCCTGCTGCGACAGGTTCGACCTGATCTCGTCATTACTCACAGCCCTTCGTGTTACCTCCTCGACCACGAAGAGACCTCCAGACTGGTCCGAGCCGGTTGTTTCGCTGCTCCCGCGCCTCACGCGGTCGTGTCCAAGGAAGACAAGGCGGCTCCATTGGAGCGAATTCCTTGTTTTTATTACACGGACGCAGTGGAAGGCATTGACCTTTTCGGAAACAGAGTTCCCGCATCTTTAGCTGTTGACACTACATCCGTGTTTGAGACCAAGCTGGAGATGCTGGCGTGTCATGCCTCCCAACGGGAGTGGCTGCACCGGCAGCACGGAATGGATGACTATCTAGAAACGGCCCGCAAATGGAGCCAGGAACGCGGCGGCGGCGCCGGATATCAGCATGCCGAGGTGTTTCGGCAGCACCTGGGACATGGCTATCCTCGCCACAATCTCCTGGGTCAGGTTCTTGCAAACGTGACTAAACGCCTCTAGCAGCCCTTGGACTTTCACCACACACCGCAGATCACATCATCCGCTGAATAATCCGCTGACTCTCCTCTTCGCCCAGGCCGAGCGGACGGAAGGCTAGTGGCCCCCCTTCGTCCAGAACAGCCTCTCGCTGCCCCAGAGCAGGCTGTAGTTTTCGCAGGAAGAGTCCGGTGTAAATCGTGTCCTCCCACTCCAGGGCCTTCTCACAGGCGGTCTTCCAGTCTCCGGGGTCATGATTCTCGTCTTCCAGCCGTTTGATCCGCTTCTTGAAGAATTTATAGTCATTGTCGTGATTGTAAGTGACGCAGGGGCTGAAGATGTCGATGAGTGCAAATCCCTTGTGTTGAATCGCCTGTTTTATCAGCCCGACCATATGTCCAGGGTCTCCGCTGAAAGCCCGGGCGACAAAGGTGGCGCCATTCATGATGGCGGAAGTGATGGGATTGACCGGAAGCTCCACGCTTCCAAAGGGCGTGCTCTTGGTTTTCATGCCTTCACAGCTGGTGGGTGAAACCTGGCCCGTCGTCAATCCGTAGATCTGGTTGTTCATGACCACGTAAGTCAGGTCCACATTGCGCCGGGCGATGTGAACAAAGTGGTTTCCCCCAATACCGTACCCGTCGCCATCACCACCAGTGGCAATCACGTGCAGTTCGTGATTGGCCATTTTAACCCCGGTCGCCACGGCTAGAGCACGGCCGTGCAGCGTGTGCATTCCGTAGGCATTGAAATATCCGGGCAGGTTCGAGGAGCACCCGATTCCGCTGACGGTCAGGATTTCATGGGGCCTCAGTGCCAACTCGGCGCAGGCTTTCTGAAGTCCTTTCAGGACTCCGAAGTCGCCACATCCTGGACACCAGTCTGGGTCGACCTTTCCCTTGAAGTCTTTTGGCTTCAGCGACCCTACAGGTGGACCGAGCTTGATATCTTGGGGCGTAATACTCATCTTGATTCCTCTCTAAACCATCACTTCCTGAAATGGGACAGAGTGGCTCGTGCGCCCAGCCAGCTGCTCGAGCACGCCTTCGACGATGTGATGAGGCATGAAGGGCTCACCATCGTACTTGCGAATGTGTCCATCCACGTCGAGCCCGGTCTCGCTGCGCAAGTAACGGAAGAACTGGCCCGAATAGTTATTTTCGACAATTATGGTCCGCTTACAGCGGCTTATGATTTCCTTCACTTCCTTAGCCTGAAACGGAACGATCCACTTGAAGGACAGCTGGTTGGCGCTGATACCCTTCTCACTCAGCTGCTCCAACGCCTCCGCAATCACACCATGAGTCGATCCCCACCCAATCAACGTGACCTCTGCATCTTCGCTGCCCTCCAGCAGAGGGGGTGGAATCTGCTCCAGAATGCCCTGGAACTTTCGAGCTCGTTTCTCGACCATCTGCCGACGCTTGTGTGGATTCGTGAACTCGTCACTGATGAGAATACCTTCCTCGTCGTGTTCGTCCGTCGCCGCCACGTGAACATAACCTTGCAAACCCGGCACAGCTCTAGGGGAAATGCCCGTCTCTGTGTCCTTATAGCGGTGATAACCGTTGTCCTGCGAGGGCTCCAGGATGAGTTCACCCCGATCAATGGTCGGATGCATATCGATGTCGTCCGGATCCACACTGAAGGTTCCTTCTGAAATCAGCAGATCGGAAATAATGATGCCTGGGCACTGGCATTTATCCACCAGATTGAACAGTTTGGGAACGGTGTTGAATGCGTCCAAGGCGTTCCTGGGAGCGACAATAATTCTTTCAAAGTCTCCTTGGCTGGCGCCCAGAGCCTGCCACAGGTCTCCCTGTTCAGTTTTGGTGGGAACACCGGTGGAAGGGCCAGCACGCTGGACGTTGATGAACACCACCGGTACTTCCATCATGGCGGCCGAGCCCACGGCCTCGGTCATCAGGGCAAAACCTCCACCCGAGGTAGCGCACATCGACCGACAACCGGCATGGCCGGCACCTATCGCCATGTTCGCAACGCCGATCTCATCTTCAACTTGGCGGACCATAATTCCCAGTTCAGGGCCGTTGTGGGCCATCCAGTGAAGCACTCCGGTGGAAGGACTCATGGGATAGGCGCAGTAGAACTTGACTCCGGCTGCGGCACCTCCCATGGCAAGAGCGTCGTTCCCGGTCCACATCGCCAAAGGTTTAGGACCCACGGGAACGGACTGCCCCCACGGTTCGAAGTTGGTCCCAGTGAACTCGAACCCTGCTCGGGCAACCGCCACATTTTCGTCCACGACTTTCTGTCCCTTTCGCGCGAAGTGTAGGCTCAGGGCATCCTCTAGAATCTGAAACTTTAGACCCAGAAGGGAAATGATTGATCCCAAGGCGACTGTATTTTGAACCAGACGATTGCGGTTTCCCCCGGTGATCTCGACAACAGGAAGCGGGCAAAGATGAACGCCTTCTCCGGCTTCCGGAGTCTTAACGGCCCCGCTGTTGTACACCACTCTCGACCCTCGTCCCATCAGCGGCAGGTGACGGTTCATCGTGTCCTGGTTCAAACAAACCAATAAGTCAAGCTTGTCTCCGTGGTTCTGGGCCAGAAAGTCACCGACTCGAACCGTGAGAAAGATGTGCCCCCCCCGAATAATCGACTGGTAGGCGTTGTAGGCATAGAGGTTAAGCCCGCGGCGCACGAACAACCGCGCCAGGATATTTCCAGGTGTAGCTATCCCCTGCCCGGCAGCGCCACCAATCGCGAAGGCAAAGTCAAATTGCTCTGAACTCATTGGATGCGTTCTCCCAACCTGGTCCCGATTCACCCTGACAGCTGGGGAAACGTTCCCCTTCAGACATCTAGACCGAAGACTTTCCTGTGACCACTCGCGGTTTGTTCCCAAAGCACGAAAATATTATAAACTACCTAGCCGCTATAAACACGATCAGACTGCCATGGATGGCGGCCAGTCGGGGAGACTTAACCCTCCAGATACGGAAACATCATTATCCACCGCACAAGCGGTGGTGCTAGGTGTCGGGTGCGGTTCTCCGAAACCAATCCATGTTTCTCTTTCTCCCCTCCGGGGCTCTAGATGTAGGTCACACTTCATTTTTCACGTTCGCAGCTCTTGCTACAATAACAGGTGATGAAAGGAGTCCTTTCCCTTTGAGTAAGAAATGCCTGTCTTTTCTCGTGCTCCTGGCCTTCAACCTTCGGCCGGATGCAGCCCTGGCAGAACATGTGACGGCTGCCTGGTTCGAAACCACTGATCTTCCGGACAACGAAACACACCGAGGCGTCATCTACTTTGCTCAGCAAATGATGAGAGTCGATCCCGACCGTAAGTCCGACCTCCATGCCTCGGTGATCTTTCGAGGTGATCGTGAGCATATGATTGTTCTCGATCACACCCAAAAGACCTACTTCATTCTCGACGACCGGTTGATTAGCCTGATGGGAGGTAAGTTGGATGCTGCGATGGCCCGGTTGGAGGCCCACCTGGCCCAGCTGCCTGAAGGACAACGGGAAATAGCAAGGCGCATGATGCAGAAGCGCATGCTGAAACCCCCGTCGAGTCACCAGGACCAGAAGACTCTGGCCCGCGTGGAGGTCCGCCCCAGATCGCGGGAAATCAACGGCTACTCCTGCCGGCTTTTCGAACTTTTTCGGGGAAAGGCAAAGGTGAGCTCGATCTGGGCAACCAGAGAAGTGGACTACAGACAGCTGACTAGCGTTTTCAGGGAACTAAATGCCTTCAGCCGGAGACTCCGAGAGAACGCCAGGTTCGCCCATATTGAAACTGGAATCGACTTCCTCGGCTTCGAAGGACTTGAAGGCTTCCCGATCTTAGTTGAGACCTACGATAACGGCATTCTTGTTCAAAAAACCATTTTTACAAAAGTGGCACCGATGGCTAGCCCCGTCAGCTTTGAGGCCGACCAGACCTACAAGTCACAGCCCCCCCGGGGGCCTAAACTGATCGCTACCATGAAAGGGAACTAAGAACGTGGTGGATTCGAAACAGAGACAGAACGGGCCTCGTGACGTATCGGCAGATGACCCAGATGACCCGGGTAGCCTTCTACTTTCCTCCTCTGGGCATCAACGTAACGCAAGCAGAGAGACCTGCAGCGTCTCCGTCACAACCGTTGAAAACGGCCGCCCGGAACCTCGGCCTGATTCGGTCGCGGTCGAGGAACCACTGGAGATTCGTCTCGTTTTCGACCAGCAGGGTGAAGTCGTCGACCGCAGCATTTCGATAACCATGCGTACCCCGGGCCATGACCTGGAACTAGCGCTGGGCTTCCTTTTCACGGAGTCGATTGTCCAGAGCTACGATCAGATCGAATCAGTAGCCCCGGCAACGAGCCGTCCGACCTGCAACGTTGTCAGAATCCAGCTGAAGCCGGACACCCTCTTCGATCCAGAGCTTCTACAGAGGAACTTCTACACGACCTCCAGCTGCGGCGTATGCGCAAAGAGCTCCCTGAAAGCTCTCTGGGTGAGTGGCGTGGAACCCTTGGTGCCGGATGGTCTCCATGTCTCACCCGCCGTCATTCGCTCCCTTCCGCTCCGGCTGCAACGGGACCAGTCGATTTTCTCCAGCACCGGAGGGCTCCACGCTGCCGCACGTTTCGATTCGGAAGGCAACCTGCTGGCGATTCGGGAGGACGTCGGCCGGCACAATGCAGTGGACAAGTTGATCGGAGAACGCCTGTGCGCGGGCCGCTTGCCGTTCACTGGAGAGATCCTGATGGTGAGCGGTCGAACTAGTTTCGAAATCGTACAAAAGACGCTACGGGCGGGGGCGCCGATCCTGGCCGCCGTCAGCGCACCCTCGAGCCTAGCGATCCAGCTGGCTGAGGAGTTCGGACTCACCTTGCTTGGTTTCGTCCGCGGCAACCGATTCAACATCTACTCCGGCCAAGAACGGATTAACCTCTGACCCAAAGGAGGAGCGGTCTTACTCCCGGACCTTGAGACAAATATCCTCAATGTAAACCGGCACGATGGGGTTTCCTCCACGCTCGGACATCTGGGCAATTCCATCCACTGTGTCAATTCCCTGTAACACTTCGCCGAAGACGGTCAGCACCCTGATCATTGGCTCGATTATTAAGAGCAACGGGGGAAAATTTAAATGCGTCTTTTCTCCAGAGACCTCACCTGCTAAAAAAGAAGATATGGCTGTTTTGAGAGTTACCTACAGAATTCGGGCCCATCAGATGTCTGCCTTTGAGAAGCTATTTGCAAAGGAAGTTCTGCCCCTCACCCAGCGCCACGACCTGAATCTGCTGGGCTTCTGGCGAACTCTGGTTGGCAACGCCGGCGAATATCTCGAGCTCTGGGAGTTCAAGTCCGTTGCCGATTTCGAGCTTTCCTGGAAGGCGTTGCTGGAGGACCCCGACCTGGAGCGTGTTTTCCAGCGAACCGGGCCTATGGTCGAGGCTGAGACCTTCTCCTTACTGGAGGCGGTGGACCTGGGTCCTGCTTGAGCGCCGCAGGTTGAGACAGAAGTAGCGGGCACGATCGTAAACACGTTTCAGTCTGGGCCTCTTTTTTGTCCAAACGGGCTGCTCGGCGTCTGATCAGGAAAGCACCGGAGTAAGGTGTAGGGCTCGCATGCAATGACGTCCAACCGGGCTCTCCAGCCGGAGGCTCCGATAATTAGTGGCTTTGCAACTCGAGCCAGCGCTCGGCATCAATGGCCGCCCGGCAGCCTGCACCGGCAGCCGTCACCGCCTGTCGATAAACATGATCGTGGACGTCTCCCGCCGCAAAGATGCCCTCCATGCTGGTACTCGAGCCCTTGTGCACCTTCAGGTAACCCTGTGGGTTAAGGTCAAGCTGTCCCTCAAAAAACTCTGTGTTGGGCTTGTGACCGATACCAATGAACACTCCGTCGGTGGATAGGGTTTTTTCCTTTTCAGTCTTGACATTGCGGGTTCGCACTGCCTCCACCTGGAGCTTGGCAGGATCCAGAATGTCAGTGATTACCGTGTCCCAGAGAAACTCGATCTTGGGGTGGTTCAGCGCTCGCTGGGCCATGATCTTGGAGGCGCGCAATTCGTCTCTTCGGTGGACGATGGTCACCCGCTTCGCAAACTTGGTGAGGAAGAGTGCTTCCTCCATGGCTGTATCTCCTCCACCAGCGACCATGACCTCCTGATCCCTGAAAAAAAAGCCGTCACAGGTAGCGCAGGTTGAGACACCATGCCCCAGCAGGGCTCGCTCGGATTCCAGCCCCAGCAGTTTTGCCGAGGCACCAGCGGCAACAATAATGGCCTCCGTGCGGTATTCGTTCTTATTCGTGAAGACCGTGAAGGGCCGCTGGGTCAGGTCGACTTTCTCTACTTCTTCCATTCTGTAGTCAGCCCCGAAACGCTCGGCCTGCTCCTTCATCCGCAACACCAGATCAGGTCCCTGGATACCTTCGGGAAATCCTGGATAATTCTCCACGTCCGTGGTCAAAGAGAGCTGCCCTCCGGGCTCGTGACCTTCCAGGACAATCGGCTGGAGATTGGACCGGGCAGAGTAGATGGCTGCCGTCGACCCGGCACATCCGGACCCAAAAATCACTAGTTTGTTCGTCATCGCTTCCTAGAAGCCCGCATCTGGACTCCTCCTGATACAGTTAAACACTTTTTTCCTGGCACTTTAGATACCGCCTAAGCCTAAGGGAGCGGGCCATCTCGTCATGGCAAGGTTGCTCCCGCTCGCTGTGTTTCTCGTCGTTCCCGATCAACCCGTATCGGTTTCCTCCTCGTGCCGTTCCAGCGAACGCAGTTGCCTGTCGCACCACCGTGCGCGACTTTTACCAGGGACTGCTAGAGTACAATAGGAAAGATTTCAGATTCCACATGCTGGGTCCCATACCGAACGCAGCGGTCGCCCTGGAACGGCAAAACTATGTTGACGGTTGACGGGCTTCAATCGGAGGGAAGGATCATCCAGGAGAGTCATTTCCCTCCCAGCAAACACGGTCGCCGACCCAGATCCGCCCCCCTGCCAGAACTTCGCCATAAACTCCGCCTCGCCAGTTTGGCTTCATGGCTTCCCTCAGGCCCTTACAAGCCGCTTCCATTCGTTTGCAGGGTCGGGTCTCTCCGGCTATTCGCAGGCGGGTGTCCCCGATCCTCAGAATCTGACCTTCCGTCTTTCTGAGCGAAATCCCGCTCAGGAGAAGATTGCCTCTTCTCTGGGAGGGGTCCACCTCGACCCCCATCTCGGATGTCATCTCCTCCCAGGCATCACGGTCCACAAGCGTCACCTGCCTTTTACCGCCTTGATTGGAATTACCTTCCAGCCCCCAATGCGCCACCAGTTCGGCGAATTCCCTCTCGTCCATCGGTCCGCAGGCAAAGCGTTTGATCCAGATTCGCTCCAGCTTCCCTGCCGGAGTTGCCCTCTGTGTCTGATTCATCTTGGTCTTTTTCGACCCCAAAGCCAGAACAGCTGGACCGGGTCAGGGTATTCTGGGTGCTCAGGGTTCGGTTGAAGGGGTCAGTCTGTCAGCCCGTGATCCAGTCAAGCGATTACCAATCAGCCGTAAACCCGGACTCACTTACGCTCTGTAATGGGAGCCCTGGAATTCTAAAGCTCCTGCCGACCCGAGATCGCCCGGGACAGTGTCACCTCATCGGCATACTCGATGTCACTTCCCACTGGGATGCCGAAAGCAATCCGAGACACCGCGATGTCCATGGGCTTAATCAACCGGCTCAGGTAGTGGGCGGTCGCTTCGCCGTCGCTGGTCGGGTTGGTCGCCACAATCACCTCTTCTATACCACCTGCCCGAAGTCGCTCGAAGAGGCTTTCAATCTTGAGACGGTCCGGGCCGATCCCATTGAGAGGAGAAATCACTCCGTGGAGGACATGGTAGGTCCCACGGTAGTGGGCACCCTTTTCAATCGAATGGACGTTGAAGGGCTCCTCCACCACGCAGATTTGGGAGGAGTCTCGGGCCGCGTCGCTGCAAATTCGGCAGGGATCCATGCCACTGATGTCGTTGCAAACCGAGCACAAAATCAGGGCTTCTTTGAGATCTGTAATGGCGTCAGCCAGTTCGCTACAGTCTTCGACCGATCGACGGACCAGGTGAAAAGCAATGCGCTGAGCAGATTTCGATCCGATTCCGGGCAGCTTCTTGAGCTGTTCGATGAGCTGGCTCAGGGGATCCCCAGATTTTTCCATAGCTATTTAAAGGGACCAGTCTACCCTTCTTCTCTAGTCTAGTAAGCCCGATGCCAGTCCGTTCACCTGGTCGCTCAGTTTTGCATCCACCCGATCCGCCCCCTCTTTGAAAGCCTTGACGTTCAGATCCTGAAGCAGCTCTGCATCCTCTGGATCTACGGCTTGAGGATCAATTTCAACAGCTTCGACTCGATTCGATCCTGTATGGCCTGTGCCTGCTTCATCATTTCCTGAAGCTGTTCGATTTTCATTTCCCCTTTTTCCCTTCGACGATGTACTTTCCCGGAAACGCCTTCAGGAATTCCTGGACAGCCGGCTCGTCAATGGGACTCTGCTCGACAACCGGCTCTCCATTCTCTATCAGCTGAACTTCAATCGCTGTTTCCCTTCCCGTAAGTTTGCCGCAGAGTCCAGCCAGACGACTCTGCTTAGCCGCGTCTAGCATCCTGTAGTGGAAGGCGGCACCTGCTTCAAAGATGATCCTGAGAGTATCCGTATCGTGTGTCATTTCCCGTGCATGACTCAAGGACGCATGCAGAGGAAAATCGTCCTTTTGCAGCTGGGACATGAGCCTATCCACGACCTTCCCGTCGGGGGAGGCGAGGCTGACTGAAGCCGACGTTTCTTCAGACGGATTGCTCTCAGCCTCCGGAGCTCCAGGAGCCTCCACTTTGGGCACAGCCACTTCGACAGGTAGTGCCGCACCCGACCCAAGGTTTCTCAATCCCGAGATTGCTTCCTCCAGGTCTGACAACCCCGCTAACTCGACGAGCCTCATCAGGGCCATTTCAAGGTGAAGATGAGGATTGTGATGCAGCCTCATTTCGTCTTCAACTCGGACCAGCAGATCATAAAAACGGATCAACTCCAGGTGGCTAATCGCCTCTGACTGGTTGAGCAGAGGCTGGCGGAAACTGTCTGGAAGCTGGAGCAGCCGGTCATCCCATCCCGCAATCTTGCAGACCGTGAGATTTCTGACATGCTGAAGCAGTTTCCTGACCACGTTCTGAGCCTCCATCCCGCTTTCTGCCAGGGCGCTGAGCTCACGGAGAAGTCCCTGGCGATCCCGCTCCCGGACCTTCTCACTCAAAGAGATGACAACGCTTTCATCGATGACTCCCAGGAGTAGGGTAACCTCCTGGTCCTCAATAGAGGATCCTCCAAAGGCCAGAACCCGGTCGAGGGCCGAGAGACCATCTCGCATGCTGCCCTGTGCAGCGGCGGCAATCGCCTGAAGCGCATAGTTGGAAATTTCAACCGCCTCCTCATTGCAGATCTGGCGCAGTCTCTGAATGATCACAGCAAACGGAATGCGCTTGAATTCAAAGTGCTGGCATCGGGATGCGATGGTCTCGGGGATTTTGTGGGCCTCCGTGGTCGCCAGTACAAACTTGACGTGGGAAGGGGGTTCTTCCAAAGTCTTAAGAAGGGCGTTGAAGGCTGCCCTCGACAGCATGTGAACTTCATCGATGATGAAGACCTTGAAACGGTCCCGAGCAGCCCGGTAACGAGCACTCTCACGAATCTCCCGGATATTGTCGATTCCTGTGTGGGAAGCTGCGTCGATTTCCAGCACGTCGACACTATTGGACGCGGCGATCTCAAGACAGGAGTCGCACTCTCCGCAGGGATCTTCAGAAACCCCCTTGAAACAATTTAGAGCCATGGCCAGAATGCGGGCCGCGGACGTCTTACCCACGCCGCGAACCCCCGAGAAGAGAAAGGCATGGGCCACACGATCCTGCCGGATCGCATTCTTCAGAGTCTGCGTAACGGGTTCCTGGCCGACCAGTCCCTCGAACGTCTGAGGCCTCCATTTTCGGGCCAGTACCTGATAGGACATGAAATCTTTGCACCCTTTTCTATGAACTGCCGTCCAGCGGCTAAGTTCGTCTTTGATCAGGTTTCGGGCGACCTGCGACACACGGTGCGGTCCCCTTAATGCTGCTTCCTTCCGGACCTGACATGGTTCGGGGGGCCCGTTGCAC
>CAZMGM010000028.1:0-28698 GCA_964565865.1 uncultured Acidobacteriota bacterium
GGCCCTCTGGGAGTCTCGGTGGGTGGGGCGCTGCCCGCTTCGAGAGTTTTGGGGCTGTTGCTTTTTGCCGATGCAACCTGCACGATCGGAATTCTGTGGATTATGCAGCGCCTGCGAGGCAAGGACCTCGCTTCTCTCGGCTGGCGCCACCGGAACCGATCCAGGGAACTTCGGATTGGCTTCCAGGTCCTTCCGGGACTGATCCTGCTCATGTTCCTGCTCAGCCTGTTCTTCGAGGCATTCTTACCGGACTGGGTGACGGAACGGAACCCCCTCCTGGCTCTTATCCAGAGTCCTACAGATGTAATGATCTTTATGGCGGCCAGCATATATGCAGGAGGAATTAAGGAAGAACTGCAGCGAGGTTTCATCATAGAGCGCTTCGAAAATTCCCTGGGGGGAGCGATTTGGGGAGTCGTTGTCTGGAGTCTTGTCTTTGGAGCTCTGCACTATACACAGGGCATCGACAACTCGATCAAGGCCGGTTGTCTGGGTTTGGTTCTGGGCATACTTTACTGGAAGAGACGGCGGCTGGAGGGGCCGA
The DNA here is from genome assembly GCA_964565865.1 of uncultured Acidobacteriota bacterium. Lineage (GTDB taxonomy): Bacteria > Acidobacteriota > UBA6911 > RPQK01 > CBDAPI01 > CBDAPI01. Next base: position 545 of record CAZMGM010000028.1, read on the forward strand.
TTATCGCCCACGCTCTATTTGACGTTGTCGTGGTCTTGCTCGTCTACCAGTTCCCCGAGCTGGCCGGCACCGGTTAAGTTACGCAGCCGACGGAGCGCCACCTCAGCAGCTGCCTGTTCGGAATCTTTCTTGGTCGGGCCCGATCCGCTGGCGACTAGACCTTCTTCCAGATAAACATTGGTGACGAAATGGCGGCGGTGGGGAGGACCTTGCTCGGAAGCCAGGCGGTAAACCGGGCCGGATTTGCCACGGCTGTGGAGAAGCTCCTGCAACATCGACTTAAAGTTTGAGTGTGTGAAGCCTTCTCTTTCGATTTTTTCCAGGGTTCCACACAGTTGGGAGGTCAAAAAGGTTCGAGCTGCCGACAGCCCCCCATCTAGATAGACGGCGGCAGTGACGCTTTCGAAAATGTCGGCCAGGATTGCGCTCTTATTCCTTCCTCCCGACCTGGCTTCTCCTTTGCCAAGACGCACAAAGTTACCCAGGCCTAAGGAGTCGGCCAGTCTGGCGAGTTCTTTTCGCGACACTAGAACCGACTTGATCTTTGAAAGCTCTCCCTCTCGCTTGTCTGGAAACCGCCGGTAGAGATGCTCGCAAACCAGCAGCCCGACCACGGCGTCTCCCAAAAACTCAAGAGCCTCGTAATCCTTCACACGGACTCCGGGATCTCGGAGTTCATACTGGAAGGAACGGTGCGTGAGTGCGCTCGCCAATAGGTCTCGATCACGAAAGGAGTAGTCGAGAGATTCTTCTAGTTCCTGGATAGAGCGGGGATTCTGCATGGTCACGTTCGGATGGAGCCTTGAGGAAGTGATTCAGCCGGGCAACGCTGAGGGGTGCCCGAGCCCGGGAGTTTCCTGAGAGGGCGGTGGCGATGGAGGTTCTGCGGTCTCTGTAGCTTTCTCCGGATGGTCCGGTGGCGTAGTGTTCTCCAGACGAGCGCCCTCAGCCACAATCTGGGCGAGTAGCTTCTGGCGCTCCTGCTTGGCGCCCTCGAGCTCCAGCTTCTCCGCGGCGATGAATTTCTCGCGGGCGGGCAGGGACTTGGTTGTCTCGTAGATCTGGTCCAGGCGTTGTGTCGCATGAGGACCTATGACCCGTCCTATTGCAATGGTTCGAGCGTAAAACTTCACGCTGTTCTGTACATCCCTCTGGCGTTCATAGGTCTCCGCTAACCGGAAGGCTGCGTACTCGTGAGTGGGATTAGCCTCGAGTGCCCGATGGAAGTGTTTGGCGGCTTCCCGGAGAGATGTGTCATCGCTTCCATCGGTACGATCCTGCTGTGCCCTTCCCAGAGCTACACGTCCCAGCACGTAGTGTGCCTCAGCGCTGAGGAAGAACCTTTGAGTTGCCCAGTCCGAAGGATTGACTTTATTCGATCGCTCCATGGTTCCAAGGATCTCGAGTGCCCGATTTGCCGAATCGGTAGCTCTCAGAGGCTGCTTCTTTTCAGCGTAGAAGAACGCCATCGTTGCCAGAAGGTTCGGGAGATTGGGTATTTCTTTCAACGCTTCTTCACCGTGTTTGAGAAAACTATCAATGTTGTTTTTCCCGCGGTACGCTTCTGCCATCTGTGCGTGAACCATAGCGGTTAAGCCACTGTCCGAAAATGCTTCCAGGAACTCCCTGCTCTTCGAAATCCTGAGATCGAGATGGGTCTCCGTGAGAATCGCTTGAAAGGCGTCCAGCTCCTCTATTGACCTGGCCTGTCCTACCACCCGAGTGGGTGCGGCGGCGGTCTCCGGAGCCTGTTCCTGTGCTTCGAGAGCTTCCTGTGGAACCAATTCAGTTTCCCACACGAGTGTCCCGGGTGAAGTTACAATTCCCCCCAGAAAGAGGTGAAACACTAAGCGCATGCTCTTTCTCCGAAATAGTCTTGGCAACCCTTCTCCCGACTGGATCGCCTCAAAGCTTCGGTACTGCAATTGTTACACAGAAGAGCAGCGGGAGTTTCCCATGACTTCCCACTCATCCTCCGTGTGTTCGCCCTGGGTCTACTAGCAGTCCGTGGTGAAAATCCCGCAGGCCGAGTTGTGGGCACCGCGGATGCAGATACAAGGCGAACCGAAGCAGGCCCTGCCAAAGCATCGTCGAGGCGGGGTAACACTGCAAATGGGCCTGCTCCGACCATAAACCAAAAGGAACCAGAGTCTTTCGCCCAGTGGCTGTGTTTCTCGTTTTCGCAGATGACCAAGTATCAACTTCCTCCTCCTGCCTTGCCAGCGAAGATAGCTCCCTGGCGCTCGACCGCGCTCGACTTTTACCACGGACTGCTAAGGCAGTTGCACGAGGAGCCGGTCAGCCTCGTCGTTGGCACCTCTCAGATTTCCCTCCATGGCCTGTACTTCTACAAACAGCTCTCTGGCTCCGCTGTAGTTGCCCCTGGAGGCGAGGATTCTCCCCAGTCGAATCCGGGACCAACCGAGGATCCAGGCCTCGAGTCCCGGCGAATCGTTGCACCGCCGATAGTACTCAAGGGCACCATCGTAGTCCTTGAGCTGAAAGGCTACCTGGCCAAGATAGAAGAGGATTTTCCCATTGTGCGGGCGGGATTCCCTCAACCCTTGCAGCAGCGCCCGGGCTTCTTCAAACTTTCCTTCCGCCAGCAGTTCTGAAGCCGCATTGAACTGCCTTACGTATTCATTGTGGAGCTGTATCTCAACCTCCTCTTTTCGAGCTACTTTCTGGAGGTTTTCGTCTTCCGACCGATGTCGCTTCTCGAGCTCACCAATGACCTTTGCGTCCTTGCGAACCGCGCCCTCCTCGATATCTTCGATGACAGTTTCCAGATAGGAGGGAAGCGTCAGTTCTTCCAGCTGGTCGTAATTCTCGAGCGAGCGATAAAAGTAGGGCGCCAGAATCAGACCTCGCCGGAAGAATCGAACCATCTTCCTATCCAACTCTTCTGGATTCTTCGGTGGGTCTAATCTTGTTTGAATTGCTTCAATAAGTGATTCCGTAGTTACCAGAAGAAACTGGTTCTTATACTCGTACTGAGTGTCCGGTTGCCGCTGTGCCAAATACACAAGGGAGTCCCGTTTAAGCAGGGGAGCGCCAAACTTCTGGATCAGATCATCTAGGAGGAAATGAAGGTATTCGTGTTCCAGCTGCCTGCGGTTGCTGGAGGGATCCTCTGAAGGTCCCATCACCAGGAAGTAGGTCCGTTCCAGGTTTCTGGCATTGACCATGTCATTAATTTCCAAAAGGTCCACAGTCAAGATGATCTCTTTGGCGAGGGACACGCGCATGGGCACCCGGAAGTACCCAAGCGTCGAGGTAACGACATCTTCGAACAATGCCCGATAATTTGCGAGCTCTGTCAAGTAAAGGGGTTCCAGGGTCTCCCAGAGCTCCGTAAGGTTCGCCTCGTTCCAGAACTCCCTGACGAGGTCAGAGAATTCTCGCACGGCCCAGACATCGTCTGGGATCTCTGCAGCCCCACCACGTAGTTCGAACTTGGGAGGCGAGCCCAGCCATAGAGCGAGAGAAACATAGGCGGCCTGCGGGTTATCCAGGAAGGCCTTGGACCTGGGCCGGTGGGACTTGTAAAACGTCCGGAGTCTGTACGAGAGGTCCTTATCGAGATCCACAATCCACTCATGCAGCCGATCCCTCACGATTGGTCGCCCTTGACCCGCGGTCTCCTCCTGGAATCCGGCTGCATGCAGGGCTGCCATGACCCCAAATACACGGCGGTCGGCCAATAACCGAATGTTGGCGAGTTTCGTTTCCTGAACGGCTTGGGCAGGCTGGGGTGGCATCGATGCTTCTTCTGCCCGCTGCTCAACCAAGAAGAGTGTGCCGCAAAGGAACAAGGGAGCAGTACGGAAGAGCTTCACCAGGTGCCTCATTTCAGGTTCCGCCTTTGCCGGCCGAGAATCGGCTCAGTGTGTACAGGCTCAACGGATAGGCGATCAGGGCGAAAACGATGGCAAGAACGGTCGAGCCGAGGACTGCCGGGATGAGGAGCTTCCACTGGGTCAATACCCAGGACCAGACCTCCCAGCTCAGGAGGTCCGACAAACCATAGCCGGATAGTCCCACTTCTTCTGGCATGCCGGTAATCCGCAAACCTACCCAGGTGGCAAAGGCATAGTAGGGAACAAACACCCAGGGATTATTCAAGTACACGCCCAGCAGAACGGCGATCTTGTTGAGCCGAAACAAAATTGCGGCCGCCAGGGCCAGAACCGCATGGAACCCGACCAGGGGTGAGAATCCGCAGAATACTCCCAGGGCGAAGGAAGCCGCCACGTTAGCTGTTCCGTCCTGCTGGCGCGTCAGTGTCTGGGCAACTTGTCGTAGAACTTTCACTTCAAGTGATCGAATCCTTGTGGAAGCAAAACGACCTGATTGTCTCCGTCGTCGAGCCAAACAGCCGGCTCTCGCGTGCTCCGGGCCTCACCGAGACGGAGCAATAGTCCAGAATCGTCCGGAAAGTGACTCTCTAGCCTCTCTTCTTCTCCCCTCGGACAGCTGAAGGCGAGTGCATAGTCCTCCCCCCCGTTCAATATGTGCTGGAGAGTCATTCTCTCACCGCCCTCCGACCGGAGCCGTTTCAGGGCATGGTTCTGGATAACGATGTCTACGAAGCTAGACTCGACCATACGCTGAAGATCGCTCACTAGGCCGTCGCTGACATCAATCATAGAATTGGCCAGACCTTGCTTCCTCAACCAAATACCCGCGGAAATCTGAGGTTCGGGAAGCAGGTGGCTCGTGACAAAACGCAGGCTGAGGCGGTCGTGAACGATTGCCTGGAGCTCTTCCTCGCTGGCCAGAGCCTTCTCGAACTCGAATTCCTGCAGAATCTGCAGGCCCAGAGCTGCATGGCCGAGGCGGCCCACGAGATAGATCGCGTCGCCCTCCCGGCACCCGTCACGACGAACGGCCTGTCCTGAAGGGACCGTCCCGACGATAGTGGCGCTCGTCTGAACGATCGAGCCGCGGGTAATATTCCCACCCACCAGATCGACCGCCCATCGCCGCGTTTCTCCTAGGAACCCCTCCACCAGACTAGAAATGTAATCTGATCGAGCTAGTTCACCCGGCAAGACCAGGGACAACAGACAGACCCAGGGCTCCGCGCCCATAGCCGCCAGATCGCTCAGGTTCACGAGCAGGGTCTTGCGACCCAGCATAACGGGGGCTGTCTGGTGTCGTCGAAAATGAACATCTTCCGTGAGAGTGTCGGTGGAAACGACTAGCTGCCGTCCTGCAGGGGGACTTACTATAGCCGCATCGTCCCCTATCCCCTTGTCTGGTTCCGTAAGGGACGGGGCAAGAGAACGCAGCCATTCAATGAAATCTGATTCACCGTGTCGACTTGGATGCAGGCTTCTTCCGGCGCTAGTCCAATCGGTCGATTTCGTCCTGGAATTCCCTGACATCTCTGAACTCTCGGTGAACTGAGGCGAAACGAACATAGGCGACCTGGTCAGTTTCTTTGAGCTGATCCATGACTAACCTGCCAATGGCCTCGGTCGTAATTTCTCCCTCCCGACTGCTCGAAAGCATTCGTTCCACCCTTTCCACAATTTGCTCCTGTTCCCTTCTCGGAATGGGCCTTTTCTCACAGGCCCTCAAGACTCCGGACAGTATCTTTGATCGGTTGAATCTCTCGCGACGGCCGTCTTTCTTGACTACCATATAAGGGATCTCTTCGCTTCTCTCGTAGGTAGTGTAGCGCCGACCGCAGCTGAGACACTCACGGCGCCTTCTGATGACGTGGCCTTCTCGACTCTCACGGGATTCGATTACCCGATCTTTTCTGTGCTGGCAAAAGGGACAGAGCATGGCGTAATGAAATCGTCAACATTGGGATTTTAGCAGTCCGTGGTAAAAGTCGCGCGCAGGGAACTGTGTTTCCTGACAAGGCAGAAGGAGGATTTCGATGCTGGTGTGAATAGGCAACCGCCGGTGAAGTCGACATCAAGGTGGAGATCGACGGAGTCGAGCTCAGGCTTCCGGGAGATCTTGGTGTTGAATGGAGGGTTAGGAGGAGCTTCCTTTCCAGCGTTGACACGGAGGGACTCCGGAAGGTAAAGAGATGTGACTCGAGAACAAATTACGGTCGAACTTCAAAGGAAATATGGTTGCACGTCAGTACCCGCATCGGTGGGATTGAGATCGGCTGGATCTGAGTGCCCAACCAGGGGGTAGAATGTGGAGGCACGGTGCAACCTTGTCTGCCGGCTTATCCAGCAGTCGCCTCTGATCAGCTTGCTGGCCGATCAATCAGGGCCCCTGGCGGAAGCCGGAGATAGCATTGCCAGGAGGTTTCCAACGACCGATATCTGCGCCGAGGGTAGAAGGGATGGTTAGTCTTTTGCCTCAACCGTGCCCAGTTGAGCAAATTCTAGTTGCCTGTGCGTTGGAGAAGGAATTGGAGGTGCTGCGCAGCGGGCTACCGGAGCGGCTGCAGTTCCTGCGGACCGGACTTGGATGCATGCGCTCCTGCCGGCAACTCGAAAAAAAGATCCGGACCGCCCCTCCGGGCGCCATCATTTTTGCGGGAACCGCTGGGCAGTTGAGCCCCAGCGTAACTTCTGGGCAAGTCATTTTCCCTGAACGTTGGTGTTTCTCGGACGGTCGATGTTACCAGCAATCGACGCGGATTTCCTCGTCTCTGGCAGCCTCCGGTTTTCCCCCTCGAGGTGTCGGATTGACTGTGCGAAGGCCGGTTGTCACCGGGGAAAAAAGACGGTGCCTCCACCACAAAACCGGGGCTCTGGTTTGCGATATGGAGAGTGCCGGGATTCTGTCACTCGCTCAGAAATTGGCGGTTCCAACCGTCGCTATAAAGGTCGTGTCTGATACGGCCGAGTCGGGAATTGTAGGTTACTGGGAGGAGTTTAGTGAGAACCTGAGTTTACTAACGGATTACCTCGGGGAAGTGATCAGAGTATTGTCGACCGGCCCCCTCGATAACCTGCAAATGAATTCTTGCTAGCAGTCCGGGGCGGAAACCCCTGCTGACAAGTTCAGACCTGGAGAAGCTTGGCCTGGACCTCCGGGTATTTGTGACCCGACGCCGTATTGAAAACGACGATTCGGTCTCCGGAAGCGGCCCATCCAAGAGCTCTCAATCGCTTGAGGGCAGCCCAGCAGGCGGCGCCCTCCGGGCACATGAGGACTCCTTCCGCGTTACCGACTTCCAGAAGAGCCTCCTGGATCTCCTGGTCGGTTACGCTTACCGCACAGCCATTGCTCGCCCTGATGTATTCAAGGATCAGGAAGTCACCCAGAGCTTTGGGAACTCGAATTCCCGAAGCGATGGTGTCGGCATCAGGCCAGTAGTCCGACTCCTTTTGACCTTTCTCGAATGCCTGCACGATGGGAGCGCAACCGGAGGACTGAACAGCAACCATGCGCGGTCGGCTAGCTTCAATCCAACCGAGTTGCTGCATCTCCTGGAAGGCTTTCCACATCCCGATCAGACCGGTGCCTCCACCGGTCGGGTAGAGAATCACATCGGGCAGGCTCCAACCGAACTGCTCGGCCAGTTCGTATCCCAGAGTCTTTTTTCCCTCGATTCGGTAGGGCTCTTTCAAAGTGGAGACATCGAACCAATCCTTCCCTTTTCCGGCCTCCGCCATGAACTGAGCCGCGTCGCTGATCAGGCCATCCACCCGGGTAACCCGGGCTCCTGCCACCATACACTCCTCAAGATTGGTTCGAGGTGTGTTTCGCGGCATGAAGACATGAACTTCCAGGCCGGCCCTTGCTCCGTAGGCTGCCAGGGATCCTCCGGCGTTACCAGCGGTGGGGATCGCAAGGCTTTTGGCTCCCAGCCGTCGGGCCATGGTAACGGCAGCGGAGAGCCCCCGGTCCTTGAACGACCCGGTCGGGTTGTGGGATTCGTTTTTCATGAAGAGATGCGGAAGACCCAACCTTTCACCCAGCCTGGTCAGTGGGATGAGAGGAGTCCACCCCTCACCCAGCGAAACAATCTCCTCAGATTTGGCATCGGGGAGCACTTCTCGGTACCGCCACATGCTGGGAACTCGACCCCTGAGACTGTCACGGTTCAGGTGCATGGATGCGAGCTGATATCGCACGAGCAGGGGAGCAGCGGCGTCCGGGGAAAGGTTGTAAAGCTGGTCAGGTGGATACCGGGTACCGGTTTTCGAACACTCGAGGTAGTGGATTCTGTGGGTCATGGTACTAGGTACCGTCGACCTGAAGTATTCTTGCCCGGGTGACCGTCCATCGGTCCCATTCCTGGGAATAGTCGACAAGACTGTGACACTTCCATTGTCGGTGATTCTCTTCGGGATAGTCGACCCGATAGTGCGCTCCCCGGCTTTCTTCTCGGGACAGGGCTGCTGTCGCTATGGAGAGACCGTTCAAGCGTATGTTTTCCATCTCACCCCAGGAGTCCTCCTCGGCCTCTTTCGGTCGGCTGGACCCCAGGAAGGAGATCGCTTCTTTCAATCCTTCAGCGGTTCGGACAATGCCGATCCTGTCCGTCAACACATCCTGCAGGGCCTGATCTCTCAGCGGCTTGCCGGGACTGGCCAGCGAGATTGGATCGCACTGTCTGGCCCCGGGACAGGGGGACCATACGGATACGGGCCCGGTCATCGACTGGCCAGCTCGAGCCCCGAAAACCAGCCCGTCGAGAAGGGAGTTGCTGGCCAGTCGATTGCCGCCGTGGGCACCGTTACAGGCGACCTCACCGGCCGCGTAGAGCCCGGGGATACTGGTTCTTCCCCATAAGTCCGTCGCAATTCCGCCCATCATGTAGTGAGCTGCCGGGCAGACCGGGATCAAGTCCTTTCCCGGATCTAGTTTGAACTCGAGAAGGAGCGAGTAAACGGTAGGGAAGCGCTTCTCCACAAACTCGGAACTAAAGTGTCTCAGATCCAGGAAAGCGGCTTCATCCCCTCTCTTGTCACTCTCTTGTACGATGGCGCGAGAGACAATGTCCCGGGGGGCAAGTTCCGCCAGCGGATGGTAGTCATCCATGAACCTGTCGCCTTGAACATCACACAGATAGGCACCCTCGCCTCTCAGTGCTTCTGTCAGCAGGAACGGACGTGCTCCCTGCAGCTTGAGTGCTGTGGGGTGGAACTGGACGAATTCCATATCGGCGAGTACTGCTCCAGCACGGAGAGCCAGCGCAAAGCCGTCCCCGGTAGAAACGGCTGGATTCGTGGTCTCTCGAAAGGCTGCCCCTAGTCCGCCTGTGGCAAGTAGGACTCTGGGTGCACGAATTTCCTGGATTGTGCCGTTCCTGGAATCAATGAAACGAACGCCCTCGCATCCGGATGAGCCGACCAGAAGGTCAATTGCACAGCTGTGGGAGCGAAGGTGGATGTTGGCCGAAGCCCGGGCACATCGGATCAGGGTTCTGCTGATTTCACGACCCGTCGCGTCTCCTCCTGCATGGAGGATACGGTTCCTGCTGTGGGCTGCTTCACGGGTGAAATCAAGACCTCCTTCGACCCCGTCGAATTCCGCTCCCCAGTGGAGTAACTCACGGACCCGCAAGGGGCCTTCCTGTACAAGAACCCTCGTTGCAGCCCCGTCACACACTCCCGCCCCGGCTGCCATGGTGTCCTCGTAATGAAGATCCGCATTGTCTCCCTCGTTCAAGGCGACGGCAATCCCTCCCTGAGCATACTCGGTGTTGGATTCTCTTGTGCCTGACTTGGCCAGAACCAGGACGTCTCCCTGCTGGGACAGTTCAAGGGCGGCCCGGGCCCCCGCGATCCCACTACCAATCACCAGATAGTCAGGGCATTTGTCGAGCATTGTGGCGTCTGTCTTGCGGTCGGACCTGGATCAGAGGTTATACTATATTGCCCAGGGGTTGTAGATCCTAAATCGGCGGGTCCCGTTAGAGATTTCGTCGCCAGCGATCTGCGACGCCCGCGGACGCTCGTACCCTGAGAACACGACCGAAGCGCAGCATCCAGCTGTTGAATTCTATTACCGTTCGTGAGGCCGTCCTTGACAGCTTGGAAGGAAAGAAATTCAATCATACCATTCTGTCCGTTGCTGGTGATTGGATTGTTGTTTTCCTGCGGGAAAGTGGGAGATCCCCTGCCTCCGGTCATCCAATATCCGGACGCGATCGATGATCTTCAAGTGCAGGGGGGGAAACGAGGGCCCCGTCTCATCTTCAAGCTTCCTTCAACTGATATCGATCATGTAGAGGTGTACCGCCTGTGCGCTCCGTTGCTGATTAAAGAGCGATCCGTGCTCATTGCCCGCCTTTTTCAGGACGAATTAGTGGAAGCGACCGAGCCGAACAAATTTGCTTTTGAGGATGGTGATCCGGCTGTCCGGGAGGGGTGCAGGTATGCAGTCAGGTTTGTAGATTCGACCGGTTTTCAGTCAGAATACTCCAACTTTGTTTCCTGGGCGGCCGGGTCGAGCCCATGAAACCAAATCAACCAAAAGGAGGGACTCTCTCATGAAGTTTTTTCTCGACACGGCCAATGTCGATGAGATCAAGGAATGCCTGTCGCTCGGGGTCGTTGACGGTATCACCACGAACCCCTCGCTGATCTCCAAGACAGGTCGACCTTTTGACGAAGTGGCCGGAGAGATCTGCGAGTTAGTGGACGGCCCTGTGAGCCTGGAGGTGGTCGCCACCGAGGCAGAGGGCATGATCGAAGAGGCTCATAAACTGGTCGGAATCGCGCCCAACGTAGTGGTAAAGCTACCCACTATTAAGGAAGGATTAAAGGCGCTCAAAGTGCTCAGCGACGAAGGAATCCGGGTCAACATGACTCTGATTTTTCAGGCTCTTCAAGCGCTTCTGGCCGCCCGCAACGGAGCAGCCTACGTGAGCCCGTTTGTGGGCCGCATCGACGACATCAGCGGTGACGGCATGGAGTTGATCGCAAACATCAGGGAGATATACGATCAATATGGCTTTGAAACAGAGATTTTGGTCGCTTCGGTTCGTAGCCCCAAGCATGTTGTCGAGGCTGCCATGCTGGGGGCAGACGTCGTCACTATCCCCCCCGGCATACTTGACAAACTGATTCGGCATCCGTTGACAACGAGCGGTCTGGAGCAGTTTCTGGCCGACTGGAACAAACGCGAGGAACTGATGGAAGCTTAGCAGCCCGTGGGATTCTCACTACGGGTTCCTAGGCTCGAGGCTGTGTTGGATGACGAGACGCGAGTCTGAACTGGATCAGAAGCTGGGAGAACTGAAGCGGCGCCACTGGGAGGCGGAGGCAGGAGGGGGTGAGGGCCGAGTGGAGCGTCAGCATGCTGCCGGCAAGCTGACGGCCCGAGAGCGCATTGATTTTCTGCTCGACAAGGGCAGTTTCGAAGAACTCGACAAGTTTGTGGTCCATCGGTGCACGGACTTTGAGATGGAGGACAAGAGGATTCCCGGCGACGGGGTTGTCACGGGCTATGGCAGGATCGACGGTCGAAGTATCTTTGTTTTCGCTCAGGACTTTACGGTATTTGGCGGAAGTCTGTCGGAGACCTATGCCGCCAAGATTTGCAAAGTCATGGATCTCGCCGTCAAGATGGGTGCTCCCATCATCGGGTTGAATGACAGCGGCGGAGCCAGGATTCAGGAGGGCGTCGTAAGCCTGGCGGGCTACGCGGATATTTTCCTCAGAAACACTCTTGCCAGTGGTGTGATACCCCAGATATCAGCAATCATGGGACCCTGCGCCGGCGGGGCCGTCTATTCGCCCGCGATCACCGATTTTATCCTGATGGTCCAGAACAGCAGCTATATGTTCATTACCGGTCCTGACGTGATCCGGACCGTGACGGGAGAAGAGGTTTCCAAAAGCGAGTTGGGAGGAGCGTCGACTCATCAATCCAAGAGCGGACTGGCGCATCTGGTCGCCCCTGATGATGAAGCTTGTCTGGCTCAAATCAGAGAACTGCTCTCTTTTCTTCCGTCCAACAACATGGAGGGACCGCCAGTAACGGAGTGCAACGATCCGGTGAACCGTGTGGAGAAAGAATTGGATCAGATGGTTCCGGATGAACCGCACAAGCCCTACGATATCAGGAAAGTCATTCGGGCAGTTTTTGATTACAAGTACTTCTTCGAGCTTCAGGCCGATTATGCATCCAACCTCGTTGTCGGTTTCTCACGGTTGAATGGAGAAAGCATTGGCATCGTGGCTAACCAGCCGGATGTGCTGGCGGGCACCCTAGACATCAACTCTTCTGTAAAGGGTGCTCGCTTCGTGCGCTTCTGCGATGCGTTCAATATCCCCTTGATCGTTTTTGAGGACGTCCCGGGTTTTCTTCCCGGGGTTGACCAGGAGCACGGGGGCATCATCAGACATGGAGCCAAGTTGCTCTACGCTTTTGCAGAGGCCACCGTGCCCAAAATCACTGTGATCACGAGGAAGGCCTACGGCGGTGCGTACTGCGTGATGGCTTCCAAACACATTCGGGGGGACATGAACTACGCTTTCCCCACAGCCGAGATTGCTGTGATGGGTCCCCAGGGAGCCGTGGAAATTCTCCATCGGCGTGAACTTGCTGAGGCCCAGAATCCCGACGAATTCAAACAGGAAAAGACCGAAGAATTCCGGGCCAGGTTCGCCAACCCCTATGTGGCCGCCGAGCGCGGTTTTGTTGATGCGGTCATCAGGCCCACAGAAACACGGCAGAGACTGGTTTCAGCGCTTTCAATGGCCCGTAACAAGCGGGACAGCAACCCTCCCAAGAAGCATGGCAACATCCCTCTCTAGCAGCCTGTTGTGGAGAGCGCTCGCGGCTGCCAACGGAGTACTGCGTTGCTCCTTGTCTCCGATGAACCAGCATCGATTTTCTCCTTGTGCCTTGCCAGGCAACTCAGTTCCCTGGCGCGCGACCGAGCAGGACTTTTACCACGGGCGGTTAGGCGGTTCACGAGGGGTTGCCGGCGCCGGTCCTGGGTCTTTCCTGGGGTAGGACTCCCAGCATGTTTTCCAGAATCCTAATCGCTAACCGGGGTGAAATCGCTGTAAGGATCATCCGGGCCTGTCGCGAGATGGGCATCTCTCCGGTCGTTGTTTATTCCTCGGCAGATCGAGAATCGCTGCCGGTACGGATGGCCGACTCGGCCAGATTCATCGGAAACGCGCCGGCCAGTGAAAGTTATCTATCGATCGAAAAAGTTCTGAAAGCAGCACAAGCCGTAGGAGCCGAAGCCATTCACCCCGGCTACGGTTTTCTCAGCGAGAACCCGCTTTTCGTGAGAGCCTGTGAGAAGGCTGGCATCACCTTCATAGGTCCTTCGGCTGAAAGCATGGAGGTCATGGGAGACAAGATTCTGGCCCGCCGTACCATTGAGCAGGCCGGCGTACCGGTTGTTCCGGGCAGCCCAGGGAATCTCGACTCTATCTCTGAGGCAATCGCCGTAGCCGACTCGATCGGTTATCCGGTTATGCTCAAAGCCAGTGCGGGTGGCGGCGGAAAGGGAATACGTCGGGTCAGGGATGAAGACGACCTGAGAAGGGCCTTTGGGTTGACGCGGGGAGAGGCTGAGGCGTCTTTTGGAGACTCCCGGGTGTTTCTCGAGAAGGTCATTTCCCGACCGCGACATATCGAGGTGCAAATTCTGGGGGATCAATTCGGGCAGCTGGTTCATGTGGGGGAGAGAGAGTGTTCGATCCAGCGCCGCCACCAGAAAATCGTCGAGGAATGTCCCTCTCCGCGGGTAGGAGACAGATTCCGAGACGTACTGGGTGATGCGGCCCTCTCGGCCGCACGGGCCACAGATTACTTCAGTGTAGGAACAGTAGAGTTTTTGGTGGACGGACTCAGTGAGGATCCGGTGCCGCCGTTTTATTTCCTGGAGATCAACGCCAGGCTCCAGGTGGAGCACCCCATTACGGAGATGGTTTACGGAGTGGATCTGGTCAAGGAACAGATCCGGGTCGCTGCGCGCCAGCCTCTGCAGCTGAAACAGGAACGACTGAATCCTCGAGGTGCAGCCCTGGAGTGTCGGATCTATGCGGAGGATCCGGGGAATCATTTCCTTCCCTCTCCGGGCCGGATTTCTACCTTGCTGGAGCCCTCGGGACCCGGGATCCGCAACGACAGCGGAGTCTTTCAGGGAGCGGTGATACCGGTTGATTACGATCCTCTGATTTCAAAGCTCGTGGCCTGGGGCAAGGACAGAGAAGAGGCGTTGGAACGCATGACGCGTGCCCTTCGTGAATACCGGATTGCTGGAGTGGCCACAACGATTCCCTTCTTTCGAACCTTGTTCAGACACCCGGATTTCCTGCGGGGAAACCTCTCCACAGAGTTCATCCAGGAACATGCACTGCAGGAGACCGTTGCACAGGATCGGGCAGGAGCCGAGATCGCAGTGATTGGAGCTGCCCTGGACTACTTCCTCGAGGCGGGTCGGATCAGGCCTGATTCGGATAGAAAACCGGAGAGCCCGTGGAAACGGGACGCACGAGCGCGCGGAATGCGAAAGGACTCGGGAAGTTTTTCGAAATGAAGATCAAAGTGGACTCAGGGGGCCGGCTGTATGAGGTTGTTGTGAAGCGAGTTTCTCGCAGCGAGTTTCAAGTCGAGGTGAATGGTCGGATGTATCCGGTGGTCGTTCTGGTCCGTGAAGGTGAACAGCTGGTTCTGAGTCTGGGAGGTCGCATTGAGCACCTGGTCGTGTGGGGACGGGAAACCTGCTTCGTAGCCCGGAACGACCAGGTGTTCGAGTTACAGATCCAGGATCCCCGGCGCTCGCGAAGCGAGGGTTCCACGGTGCTTGCGACCCCGGGATCCGTTCAGGTCAAAGCCTCCATGTCGGGGAAAATCGTGGCGGTTCTCAAACAGCAAGGAGAGAAGGTGGAGGAGGGAGAGGGACTTGTCATCGTTGAGTCCATGAAGATGCAGAACGAGCTGAAGTCTCCCAAGGCCGGCAGGGTCGCTATTTGCAACGCGCAGGTGGACGCCTCCGTCGAGGGGAGACAGTTGCTTTTTCAGATCGAGTAGATGTGTTTGAGTCACCCGCCGGGTCATCCCATTCGATGAGCACCTGTCCGGCCAGCTGAAAGGAACCGAATACGAGAATTGAAGAGGCCTTCTGGCGGGCCGCTTCGAGAGCTCGGCTCAGGTTCTGGACCAGGATCCCGTGGGGGAAGGCCTGCTGCAGTTGAGTGGCGCCGGCTGCCCGCTCTGAGTTCATCATGACCAGGTCGATCTGGTCGAAAAGGGGGGTCAGAATCTCGGAGACTCCGGTCAGATCCTTGTCCTTCATCATGGAGACGATGAGGTGCCGGGGTTTGCGGGTGTGGTCGGCCAGGAAGGCCGCCACCGCCTGGGCAGCGTGAGGGTTGTGTCCGCCATCGACAAAAATATCGGGGTCGCGAGCGATGGGATGGAGAACCCCAGCGGGTTGGACCCGAGCCAGACCCTCTTGGATGGCGGCTCTCGAGATTCTCGGACCAGCCATGTCGAGGTTGACTACTGACTCGATCGCGAGGGCGGCATTCACTGCCTGATGATGGCCCACAATACCCAGGCAGGCCACAATGCCACGATAGCCAACCTCATATCGGCCCTTTCTGACATGGGTGGCCACGATCGGATCGGCGTCTAGTATCGACAGAGGAGCGTTTTTCCGTTTGGCCACGTCTCGGAGAATTCCGGCCACCTGGGGATTCTGCGGAGCCGTCACGACCGGCCGCGAAGACCGAATGACACCGGCTTTCTCAGAGGCGATCTCCTCTAGAGTTGTTCCCAGCTGCAACTGGTGGTCGATCCCAATGGGGGTGATAACCGAAAGAACCGGTTCAACCGCGTTGGTGCTGTCCAGACGACCACCTAGGCCCACTTCAAGAACGGCCAAATCAACCTCCCGGCGGGCGAACACGTCCAGTGCAGTGGCTGTCAACACCTCGAAGTAGGTTGGGCGCCGCGGTAGATCCGCCAAGCAGGTGGCCTTCTGCACACGGGTAAACGATTCTGCGAAGACATTGCGGTTTACGAGAGATTCATCAAGGCAGATTCGTTCCCGGACGGTTACCAGATGGGGGGAGGAAAATCTTCCTGTTGAGAAGCCGAAAGAGTTGGTGATGGAACTAATGAATCTGGCCGTGGACCCTTTGCCGTTGGTGCCGGCTACTAGTACACACGGATAGCTCGACTGCGGATTGCCCAGGGCCTTGAGCAAACCTCGGATGGTGTCCAGGCCAGCACGCATTCTGATGACCTCGTTTCCCAGTGTGTCGAGGTACTGCAGGCAGTCCTGATACTCCATCTTCAAGCAGGAATTGAGGCGTCAATGGGGTTCTGATCTGGAGGATTCAGCCGGCATACCTGAAGAATCGAGCCGGTAGCGCATGAAATCCAGCCAGTCAGAAATAAAGGCCCGGAGGTTCTTGCGTCCGACCACAGCGTCCAGCATCCCATGTTCCAGAAGGAACTCGCTGCGCTGAAATTTGTCCGGCAGCTTTTGCCGGATCGTCTGCTCAATCACCCGGGGTCCGGCGAATCCGATCAGAGCCCCGGGTTCGGCAATATTCAGATCGCCCAACATGGCAAAACTGGCGGTGACACCTCCGGTGGTGGGATCGGTGAGCAGAGAAAGGTAGGGTAATCCCTCCGCATCCAGTAAAGCGAGTGTTGAGCTGATCTTGGCCATCTGCATCAATGAGAGAAACCCCTCCATCATTCTTGCTCCCCCACTGGCAGAAACGATGAGCAGAGCCTTGTGAGATTCTAGGGCGTGTTCAATGGCCCGGGTGATTTTTTCACCAACCACCGAGCCCATGCTGCCCCCAATGAAACGGTATTCCATGCAGGAGCAGATCAAGGGATGACCACCCAGGCGACCCTCTGCGTTAATAACTGCTTCCGTGTGGCCGGTCACCCGATAAGCTTGTTCCAGGCGCGCCTTATAACTCTTTCGATCCCTGAACTCGAGGGGATCAGAAGTGCGAAGTCCCTGGTCGAGCTCCTCCCACTCCTGGTCGTCGAAAAGGAAGTCGAGTCGCTGCTTTGCAGTTATTTTGAAGTGGTAATTACACCGGGTACATACAGAGTGATTGCGCTCCAGATCCTTTTTCCAGACAGCACGCTGGCAGCCCGGGCACTTAGTGAATAGCCCTTCCGTTCGGACGGTTCGCTCTCCTTCATCGGGTGGCGAGAGCGGAGTTTTTTCCCGTTTGAACCAACTCATCAGGGGAAAAATGATATATGATCAAGGTTTCCCGATCCAAACTTTTTGGGTCGATGTTCCGGCATTGCCCGGGTCGGCGCGCCTCGCATCGGGACCGACGGCGCGGGCAAGTTGACGCGTGGTACTCTCACGACGGACGGCCCGGCTCTCTCGAAAAGACTTGGCAGGGGAGGGTCCTGCTATGCACGAAACTGGCGGCTCACACCTTCAGCAACGGGAGGTGTTCACTGTATCGGAGATTGTTACTCGTCTTCGATGGCTGGTGGAAAAAGAGTTTCGAGATGTCTGGATTCGGGGAGAAGTGACGAATTTGCAGGTGTCGCGAGCCGGCCATTGTTACTTTACACTCAAGGACTCGGAGACCCGGATTCGAGCTGTCTGCTTCAAGATGCAGTATCAGTACCTGAGGGTTAGACCCGAGGAAGGCCTGGAGATTCGGGTGCGGGGAGTCGTGTCCGTGTATCCGGCCCGCGGTGACCTTCAGGTGATTGTTGAAACAGTGGAGCCGGCCGGCCGAGGGGCGCTCCAGGTTGCATTTGAGAAGCTCAAGGAGCGTCTCGAGAAAGAAGGCCTCTTCGACTCGGAGGCCAAGCAGAGGATCCCCCTTTTCCCGTCCCGTATCGGACTGATTACATCGCTCTCGGGCGCAGCACTACAGGATATTCTCCGCGTACTGAAACGACGCAACGATCGGGTGAATCTGCTCATCGCGCCGGTTCAAGTTCAGGGGAAAACGGCGGCTTCCGAGATCTCCCAGGCAATCCGAGCGCTGCATCGAGCGGCCGGTATCGATGTCTTGATTGTGGCGCGAGGGGGCGGTTCGATCGAAGATCTTTGGGCCTTTAATGAGGAGATCGTAGCCAGGGCGATCTTTCACTCGGAGATTCCCGTAATTTCAGCCATCGGACATGAAACAGACTTCACGATTGCCGACTTCGTTGCTGACGTACGCGCCCCAACACCGTCGACGGCAGCAGAAATTGTATCTGCTTCCCGCCGGGATCTGGTACAAAGGCACGATGACCTGGTGAACCGTTTGACCACGAGTGTCTACTTGCTGCTGGAGAGAAAACGGGGGCAACTGCAGCAGCTAATATCGAGTCCCCACTTCGTGAGTGCCAGTCAGCGTGTTCAGCGTTGGACTGGGGAGCTTCAGGCTCTCCGTACCCGACTTTACGGGTCGCTTCCGTTGCACCTGCCCATACTCCAGAAGAACATCGAGCAGCTTGAACAAGCGCTGTGTTTAAGGTCAGGTTTCTATCTGTCTGTTCTGGGCAAGGCAATGGAAGGAATCAATCAACAGCTTGCGGCATATTCGCCTCTTGCAGTTCTGCACAGGGGCTATGCTATCGTGAGCCATCTCGACGGCAGAATCGTTCGGGATTCCGATGCCCCTCAGGGAGGCGAAGAGCTCACGGTCCGGGTCGCACAAGGTGAGTTCAATGTCCGCCGGGATTAAGAGTGTTCAACATGACTGAGAGAGATTTTGAGAAGGCCCTTGAGCGGTTGAGGGAAATTGTCTCCAGGCTCGAAAAAGGAGATCTTCCTCTGGAGGAGTCCCTCCAGCTGTTCGAGGAAGGCGTCAAGTTGTCCGGATTCTGTTCGGAAAGACTGCGGGATGCAGAGCGTCGTATCGAAGTCCTGGTCAAAGGAACAGGCAGGGAGACGCGGACCGTTCCTTTGGAGGAGGTGCCCTTCGAGGACCTGAAAAGTGAAGAATAGGGAACCCCGGGACCTTCTCTTTGACTTGGACAGCTACCTGGCCGAGCATCGGGCCAGCATCGATCGCTATCTTGGCGACATCATTCCCTTTGGAGCGACTCACCCCCAGGTGATTCACGAAGCGATGCGCTACTCAGTCTTCGCCGGGGGAAAGAGGATTCGACCGATTCTCGCTCTGGCCACGGCGCAGGCACTGGCGAAACCGCTTGAACCCATGATGCCCCTGGCAGCCGCACTGGAGCTGACGCACACTTACTCGCTGATCCACGACGATTTGCCGGCTCTGGATGACGACGACTACCGGAGGGGCAAACCAACCCTGCACAGAGAGTTCGGGCAGGGAGTCGCGATTTTGGCTGGCAACGGCCTTCTGAATCTGGCCTTCCACCAGCTGGCGGCGGGTTCAGCGAAAAAAACCCTGAGGGTGATTCGGTTGCTTTCGAGGGCTATTGGAACCCTCGGAGGCATGATTGGCGGCCAGGTCGTCGATCTTCTCACCCAGGGAAAGCCCTATACCTCCGAAGACCTGCAATACATTCACGAATCGAAAACCGGCGCCCTGGTACATGCGTCTGTTTATTGCTCAGCTGTGCTGTGTGACGCGGAGGACGAAGAACTCGCTGAGCTCTCGGCCTTCGGTGCCCGTATCGGTCTAGCATTTCAAGTTGTCGATGACATTCTGGATGTTGAGGGTTCCTCCCACGAGATGGGAAAGGAATCAGGGAAAGACGAGGCAGTCAGCAAAGCGACCTATCCCGGCCTATTCGGTCTGGCCGAGAGCAAGAGGATCGCAGGTGGGCTGGTGGACGAAGCTGTCCAGCATCTCGCAGTGCTTGGCGCTCGCGGCCAGATCCTTGGGGAACTGGCCCGGTTTATCTCGGTGCGCCGGTTCTAGGAGCCTGTGGGGTTCCCACGGTCTGCAAGAGCATGACAGTGTCTCCTGTGTCGTAATGCAGCAAGAATATCAGGCCCAGTCCCGACGCTGCCGCCTCGACGACCTCGTCGTTCAGCGCGGCCTGGCAGAGGACCGAAAGCAGGCGCTGGCTCTTATTCTGAGTGGTGTAGTTCTGGTTGACGATCAGCGGGTCGATCAGGCCGGAACCCAGGTTAGAGAAGATGTCCAAATCCGGCTCAAGAAACCTTCCCGAAGGTTTGTCTCAAGAGCAGGAGAAAAGCTGGAGGAGGCTCTGCAGGGCTTTAGAGTAAAGGTGCAGGATCGGATCTGCTGGGACCTTGGCGCCTCCACGGGAGGTTTTACTGATTGTCTCCTCCAGCAGGGTGCCAGAAAGGTCTATGCAGTCGATGTGGGGCGCGGCCAGCTGCACTGGAACCTGCAGAAAAACGACCGGGTGATCCGCTGCGACGGCATCAACGTGCGCTATCTCAACCCTAAAAGGATCGGCGAAAAGCCTGACATCATTACCGTTGATCTCTCGTTTATTTCATTGCGCCTTGTGTTGCCAGGTCTAACCCAGGTGGCTCCGGCAACCATAGTTGCCCTGGTTAAACCACAATTTGAAGCAAAACGATCCGAAGTGGAGCCGGGAGGACTGGTCAGGGACGGGGGAGTTCGAACGCAGATCATTGAAAGGCTTAAGGACGACTTGATGAGATCAGAAATCCGAGTTCTAGCCCAGGCTCCGTCTGGAACTCCCGGGAGAAAGGGCAATCGGGAACACTTCTTCCTGTGCGAAGTGTGAGGTGAGGACCGTAACTCGAAGCCCCCGGCCGAAGCCAGGGGCGGAACAATCAACGGGCTACTGTTCTTCCTTCCAGGTACTGACACACCCGGCTCGTATGGTGTTACGGAGCGGGGTAGATCAAGTCGGAAACACCATGTGGTTTCCGAAGTGCCTTGTGCAGGGCATCCAAGGCCAGCTGGATTGCATGAAGTTTGTGGCGAGGCAACGGGTCCAGGTCAGCGAGAAGATCTTCGGTGGTGATGCCGAGACAGGTCTTGACGGGTTGCTTTTGACATAGGCGGGCCAGGGCCGCCGCTGCTGCGATGGCTGCTACGCAGCCGGTTGCAAGGAAGCGGCATCCCGTAACTCGATCGTTCAGGACATTGAGCTCAAAGCGGGTCACGTCACCACAGATAGGGTTCGAGCTTTCGCCCACGTGAGTTGGGTTTTTCAGCCGTCCGCTAAACCGGAGCTCAGCGACAAGTTGTTTAACTCTTTCCGAGTACACGCCCACCTTTTTTCCGCTGCTAGCCCGTGCTAGTGCACTGTCCGAAAAGTTCACTCCATTACGTCGAGCGCCTTGCTGGTGACGAAAATCCATCCCGAATGAACGCCGCTTGATCTTTTCGGACAGTACACTAGGTGGTGACCTTCACACTGCTTCCAACCCCGACGCCCAGAATCCTAGCCGCCGAGTCTGAAAATGCGGCAATTTCCAGAAACCCACTGCTGCCCAGGATCGAAAATGGTTCGTCCGGTCGGGCCTCGGCATAGTAGCGGCAATGCTGCTCGATGACCCGGCCCTGGATCTCGAGGCGGCCCGGACGATCGCTCCCAAGCCATGTAAGCAGATCAGCCTTTCGAACGTTCGTGATCACGTTGCCGAACCGATCAATATGAATTACGGTTGCCGAGATCATATCCGGATCTTTCTGATCAAGAGAGTTAATATTCAACCGCACGAAGTCTTTTCGGGGCGGACCAAAGTTCCGAGCCGGAACTCCACGAGCAAGATGGGCCGCCACGGGTCCAAGGATGTCTCTTCCGTGAAAGGTCGGAGCGACGGGTTGCCGGTAAAACCCTCGGTCCTGGATTTCAACTACTTCCTCGATTCCCTCTTTTTCCAGAACCAGCGAGAGGACTCCGTTGTCGGGAGATACGAAGACATGCTCTGAAGAGGAGGCGATGATGGCCCTCCGGTCGGACCCCACTCCCGGATCTACCACAACCAGATGGATAGACTTGGGAGGGAAACAGTAATAGCAGGAAGCCAATGTAAAGGCAGCTTCACGAATAGCGTGGGGGGGCACCTGGTGGCTGATATCTGTGATTCGAACGTCTTCACAGATGTCGAGGATGACTGCCTTGACGGATGCAACATAGAAATCGCGCAGGCCGAAATCACTGAGGAAGCTTAAGCACGGACGTGACACCACCTGATGATAACGATCCTGAGCCTCAAGTTCCAAGGCTCCCGGCCGAGCGGTTTCGGTCTCCTTCAGAGGGTCGGAACCGCAAATCGCAGGATTGCTCGGGTCCGTAACGAGGGGCCCGAGCACCATCATGTGATCTGTAGGGCCTTCCTCTCGAACCGCAAGGTGGGTGCCCTTCCGCCTGGCGACCTGGAGCCCTCGGCAAATCAGTGTTCTGATTGTCAGGGCTGTGCGCGGCTCGAGTTTGGTTCGATTTCCTCGGCCGCCAGGGTCTTTTCTCCCTTTCTCCGAAAACCGAAAGGTCCGCTCCCCGGCCATTCTCCAGCAATGATCTTCGTTGAAAGTTGCGCCGAGCCTTTGCCAGAAAGTTAGGTTTCCCAAGAAACGGGAATCTCAAATGGCAAGAATCCACGCTGGACTCAGGTGGCGCATTCCGGATATCCGGGACGGACTCTTCGGTAATTGTCAAGACAGCGAGGACACTTGAACAGGTGGTCAATGGTCTCGATGACTTCGATATCGGTCAGCTGCTTTCTGGCCAGAGAATGGAGCCTCAGAAGAGGAACGTGGAAAGAGTTCGCTTCAGTCAAAGGGAACATCACCATGAAGGAGAAGCGACTGACATTGGTCGACCTCATGGAGTATGATCATACCAAATCAACCGTTTGTTTTCCGGTCACGTGCTATAGTCGCAGGCTCATGAGGGCGTCGCCAGAGGAAGTCCCTGCGCGGATCGAGAAGCTGAGGAGCGAGCTCGAAAAACACAATCATCGCTACTACATCCTGGACGATCCGTCCATAAGCGACGCGGAATATGATCTGAAGTTTCGGGAGCTGGTGGACCTCGAAACCTCACACCCTCACCTGATCAGTCCGGATTCGCCGACTCAGAGAATTGGTGCGAAACCGAGCACGAAGTTTAAGAAAGTCGCGCATCGGGCTCCAATGCTCAGCCTGGCGAACGCTTTCTCTGGAGAAGACCTGCTGGACTTTTCTGGCCGGATCACCCGAATCCTGGGGGAGAGCTCGATCGACTTTGTGTCCGAATTGAAAATCGACGGTGCTGCTGTCTCCCTGACCTATCAGGAAGGCTTGTTATCTGTGGGTGCCACTCGGGGAGATGGTCGGTTTGGAGAAGATGTCACGGATAATCTGCGCACGATCAGGACGATCCCCCTGAGACTAAAGGGAAGCCTCCGAATTCCGGATCTCGTTGAGGTCCGAGGGGAGGCGTACCTCCCCTTGTCCGCTTTTCAGGCAATGAACATTGATCGGGAGGCCAAAGGCAGAACGGCTTTTGCGAACCCCCGAAACGCTGCGGCCGGAGCGCTGCGCCAGCTCAAAGCCACTGTGACCGCCCGCAGACCCCTGGCCTTTTTCCCCTATGCAATCGGGTATCTGGAAGGGTTCGAGATCTCGACTCAGTGGGAGGCTCTGGAGCTTCTGGAACAGTGGGGATTCAGAGTGAATCTCCACTGTCGGCGCCATGGATCGATGAACCGGGTGATCGAGTACTGTCGGGAATACGAGAGTAGGCGTCAGGAAATGGACTACGAATTTGACGGGGTTGTCGTAAAGGTGGATCGTCTCGATTATCAGAGACGCTTGGGCAGTGTTGCACGGGATCCCCGCTGGGCAATGGCCTTTAAATTTCCCAGTGAGGTGGCAGTGACGCGACTCCAGAAGATCGGAATCAACGTAGGGCGGACCGGTGCCCTAAATCCGTATGCAATTCTCGAGGCGGTTCAGGTCGGAGGGGTCACCGTTCGCCAGGCTACCCTGCACAATGAAGACGACATAAGAAAGAAAGACATTCGGGCAGGTGACCTAGTCAGGGTAAAGAGAGCGGGAGATGTCATCCCGCAGGTTGTAGGCCCGGTGATCAGCCAGCGGACTGGTACGGAGAAGAAGTTTCGCTACCCCACTACCTGCCCGAAATGTAGTTCAGAGATCGTGCGGCTTCAGGACGAGGCGACGGTCTACTGTCCGAACGCGAGTTGTCCCGCGCAGAGACTCGAGAAGCTGAAGCATTTCGTAAGTCGTGGAGCGATGGACATTCGAGGACTAGGCCAGCAGACGATTAAGAAAATGATCAATGCCCACCTCATAGCTGATGCCGGAGACCTGTACTCTCTGACGGCTGATCAAATCTCCGATCTGCCTGGTTTCACCAGGGAGGGGCCGGGTTCTGCAGATAAAGGAAAGTCCACTCGCAACCTGCTGAGCAGTCTGCAAGAGAGCAAGGGGGAGCCGTTTACCAGAGTTCTGTTCGCTCTCGGGATTCGGCACGTGGGAGAAGGCATTGCCCGACTGCTGGTGCAACACTTCCGCAGTATCGATTCTCTTTCCAATGCCGACTTCAAAGAGATTGCGATGGTTCACGGCATAGGGCCCGAGATCGCGGGCAGTGTGCAAGCCTATTTGGATCAACCTTCCAATCTCCTATTCATTGGGAAGCTCCGTGAGGCAGGGCTGAAACTCCGAACGGATGGGTCGGTCTCGGCCGAGCGTCTCCTTGAGGGGAAAACCTTTGTGATCACCGGAACGCTGCCCGGCCTGAGTCGACGGGAGGCGAAAGAGGCAATCCAGCGCCGGGGTGGAAAAGTAACGGCGTCGGTCTCTTCCGTGACTACTTATGTCGTTGTTGGCGATAAGCCGGGTTTGAAGGTAGGAAAGGCCCGAGAACTGGGAGTGGAGACGATCAACGAGGTCGGTCTTCGGGGTCTTCTACAAGATGTGGGTGGGGACCTTTTCGGTCGTTTCGAATAGGGAAAAGGGATTCACTCTATGGAAGTGTGCCGGAATTGTGACTATGCTGTGCCTGACAGATCGGCCAGGTGTCCCTACTGTGGCTACCAGTTGACAAATCCTTTGTGGAAAAAGGTGGGGGCATGGTTGTTGCTGGTATTGATTGCGTGGGGGTTAGTGAAGTGTAATCTCCGACTGATGCAGGGACTGGACAAGTTCTAGTCAGCCACTCCCCACCCTGTGTCACCTTGTTTCATCCTGTTTCACAGTTTCCTGTGTAACCCCTTTAATATAAACTAATGAAGTATTCATTGTGTTTCATATTGTTTCACTTTGTTTCAAGGGCGTCCACGAAAT
The DNA here is from genome assembly GCA_964565865.1 of uncultured Acidobacteriota bacterium. Classification (GTDB taxonomy): domain Bacteria; phylum Acidobacteriota; class UBA6911; order RPQK01; family CBDAPI01; genus CBDAPI01. The sequence goes on from CAZMGM010000028.1 coordinate 25,609, forward strand.
ATTATGACCAAATTATGACCAAATCTTAGACTGACAATTGCCTGATGAGAGAAATCAAGCACCTGACCGCCCCCTTTGTGCGCGCTGCTAAGAGCAGATCGGGCGAGTTGTGGGGAATCGTTGATGCAGGATTCAACGCCCGTGGTCAAATGGTCCTGCGTATCAGCCCTAAGGGGCTGAAGACGTTCACGTTCAGATCCTACAACCCAGCCGGCCTGCAGAGACGTTACGGCATGGGCCACTATCCTGGTCTGAGTCTTGCCAAGGCCAGGGAGAAGGCCCTGATCCTCTCTGGCCGAGTGGCCAGCGGGGAGGACCCGGCCGAGGACCGCTTGAGGCAGAAACAGGCGGCCCGGGAAGCTATGCGCTTTCGGGAACTGGCCAGCCTCTATCTGCGCGACCACGCAAAACTCCACAAGGTACTGAGTAGTCAGCAAGCGGACAAGCGGATCATCGAAAAGGATCTGCTGCCAGTCTTGGGAGACCGGGACATCCGGTTGATTGCTCGGGCGGATGTCGTGAAGGTCACGGATGCTATCGTAGCCCGCGGCTCCAAAGTGATGGCAAACCGGACACGGGCGCTTCTGAGTACTATTTTTACGTTCGCTCGAAATAAAGGCTATCGGCCTGTAGACAGTGTGAACCCTGCCAAGATGTGCCCTTGCCAGGAGGCAAGGAAAAGAGCCGTGAGCGTGTCCTGAGCAGGCAGGAAATTGCGACCTTGTGGAAGGCTTTAAAGGGCTTCGAGGAGCCGATGGCACCGATCTATCGGTTCATGCTCTTAACAGGGCAACGCAGCGGTGAAATCAAAGCCATGAGCTGGAAGGAGATCGACTGGGAGGAAGAGCTCTGGATTATTCCAGGCCGGAAGATGAAGAACTGACGAGAGCACAGGGTTCCATTGTCACGAGTAGTGATGAAACACTTGAAAAAACTCAGGAAAGAAACAACGAGTGCTGACTGGGTCTTTCCTTCCAGATTCCAGAACAAGACGCACCGTAAGACCGTTGCTAGGGCAACGGAGCGGCTGCGAAAATCCTTGGGGTCGAGTCTCGACCATTTCACCGCACACGATCTCCGGCGAACGGTTGGTACCGAGCTCTCCAAGCTAGGAATTGATGATGTGGTGATAGCCAAGATTTTGGGCCACACGCAGCATGATAATAGTCGAAAGGTCACGTCCGTCTATAATCGCTGGGAGAAGCTGCCGGAGATGCGCGAAGCACTGGAAAGATGGGCATCGAAGCTCGAACAGGTCACCACAGATGTGCCCGCCAAAGTTGGGAAGAGCCGTTAGCGCTTAGTTTTACTCAGTTACGGAGGAGTAGAAATGAACAAGTTGAAAAGTTTTTCTATTGGACTGATGGTTCTAGCTATCGGCATTGTTTTCTCTTCATGTGCTCTTAGACACCTCATCCCTTAAAGATAGAACAGCGATCGCTCCAACAAGTAAGAGTGGAGGAGGCGGGGCACATCTACCCCTGGTACTGGTGTGTCCAAAAAACATGTGGAGCTCGTTGAAGGTCTAGGAAAGAGGCGCATATGAAGATTGTTGCTGCTTTCACCCTGATCGCCCTGATTGTTGTGGGTGGCACAGAATCACTCCGCGGTCTGCCTGCTGATCCTGCACCGGTTGTCTTTACTCAGTCCAAGCTGGCCGTCCGTAAACCGGATGGCAAGCGGGATCTGGTACGCACTGACATTCACATTTACGATGACCGCATCGAGATTCTTAAAAATGGCAAGCGAGAGGTCCTCGAAACCATTAGTTATGATCAGATTCAGGGGACGCAATACTCCTACTCCAAGAGCCCGCGGTGGAAATCAGGGCTCGGGGTGGCCCTCGTCGCCGGAGTGTTCGCCCTCCCGTTCTTCTTCATGAAGGGCAAAAAGCACTGGTTTACCATCCAGCAGGAGGGTGACTATGTTGTTCTCAAACTGGACAAGCGGATCTACCGCGAACTGATCGCGGCCTTTGAGTCGAAATCCGGCGTGGACGTGGAGCGTCTCAAGGAAGAAGATTAGAGTCAGATGGCGACCATTGACCACTTTAACCATCCCTGGAAAAAATAACAGAGCGGCTGCGAAAATCTGTTAGAGCCCAAATTTACTCAGTTAAGGTAGAGTAGAGGGGAAACCAGTCCTGCGCCTCTTTCTCCTTCCGGTCCAGCAGCCAAATGAGTTCAGCTTGCTGACATCGAGGAGCTGAACTCATCTGGACTGGGAGGAGAAAGAGGCACAGGGTGAAGACAAAGTTGTGAAAATCCGATGATTCTGAACAGTTTTTATGCCGTACACCGCTATAGGGTAGAACATGCTTCACAGGGCTCTGTTAATTGGTCTTGCAACGACCGTTTTGATGTTCGCCAGTTCCTTGGCGGTCGAGGACTGGGGCAAGAAGACCTGCAAGCAGGCGGAAAGGAAGAACCGCCGGGCTTATCAAGCCTCCTACAAGGAGAAAGCCAGCCTCAGAGGAATTGTGAATTCTATGGTAGGTGCAACAACTTCGTGCATCACATTCCATCTGGTTTCACCAGAAGGGATGAAGAGTCTTGTATGCGATTCAAAGGATGTGGGAAGGCTGACTGCGGAGGAAGCTGAGGCCTTGTACCAGAGGCGACTTGCGGCACACCGGTCGGGTTATATTCCGGTTCTCATCCAAATCGAAAACCAGGTTAATGGCCCTCACGGCCTATCGTGGGAGTACGGGGGTGATGCGAGTGAAGCCCGTGGTGTCTATCTCCAAGACAAAAACAATTCTGACCACTTTCTGCGCGAAGTTGGGAGAAAACGTGAGGAGCTGTTTGTGGGTTATGACGAATGGTCTCGAACCTGGCAAGGATCTCTGCCTGTAGACAGCCTTATAGTCCTCTTTCCCTACGACGCAGGGTTCTTTTCGAGCACCAAACGAATTGAGATTGAACTTCGCTACGGTGGTGCGCAGGGGAAAAAGAAGAGGCGGAGAACATTCCCCAAGAAAATGGGGCAACTGCTAGTGGAGCAGATGGCGATCATTGACGACTTTAACCGTTAGCTCCCATCACGGGGACACATAGATTTCCAGATCATCCATTTTCCAGGTATTCCTTT
>CAZMGM010000029.1:0-27004 GCA_964565865.1 uncultured Acidobacteriota bacterium
AATCCCTCCTGGCCTGCCATTACACAACACCTCCTGAGTACCCTGAAGACGATTGGAACCGAGATGTTGAAACGAATTCTTGAGACTCCCCAACGCTTCTACAGATTCTATGGGGACGTCAAGGTTGAGCTGAAGAAGGTGGCTTGGCCCGCCAAGAAAGAAGTCTATAGCACGACGATGGTTGTGATTGTGACCGTTTTCTTTTTCGGAGCCTACCTGTTTCTCGTTGACCTGGTCCTGAAGAACGGCGTGGAATGGGTAATGGGGGCTCTGGGTAGTTTGCTCAGTTAATCGATCGATCCTTTGGAATCAAGAGAATGGGACAAGAGACGAATCCGGTAGAACAGACATCAAGCAAGCAGTGGTACATCATCCACACCTATTCGGGATTTGAACGCAAAGTGGCTGAGGGGCTGATGAATCGCGTACAGGCTTATGGTCTTCAGGAGAAGATCGGGCAGATTCTGATCCCTACTGAAGATGTTGTCGAAATGAAGGGCGGAAAAAAGGTGGTTTCTTCGGAACTCTTCTTTCCTGGCTACATTTTGGTTGAGATGGAAATGAGTGACGAAACCTGGCACTTGGTTCGCAATACTCCAAAGGTGACCGGTTTCGTTGGCCAGGGGAATAAGCCAACTCCACTGACTGCTGCAGAAGTAGACCAGGTAGTCCACCGTGTTTCGACTTCGGATGAAAAGCCCAAGCCAAAGTTTACGTACGACAAGGGAGATACCGTTAAGATTATTGACGGACCTTTCTCTAACTTCACAGGGATAGTTGAGGAGGTCAATTTAGAGCGGAACACACTCAAGGTAATGGTCACCATCTTTGGGCGCTCGACGCCCGTCGAACTTGAATTTATACAGGTCGAAAAAGTGTAGGATCTATTAAAGAATGGCCAAGAAAGTCACTGGATTAATCAAGCTGCAGATCCCGGCGGGCAAGGCTACGCCGGCGCCCCCAGTGGGTCCGGCTCTGGGCCAGCATGGCCTCAACATCATGGATTTCTGCAAGGCCTTCAACGCGAAAACACAGGGTGAAGAGGGATTGATCATTCCTGTCGTAATCACCGTTTTCCAGGATCGCAGTTACACCTTTGTCACTAAAACACCTCCCGCAGCTGTATTGCTGAAGCGGGCGGCCGGGATTGCCAAGGGATCGGCCGTACCAAACCGGGAGAAAGTGGCATCAGTGGACATGAAGCAGGTAGAGGAAATCGCCAGATCCAAGATGCCCGATCTCAACGCCAACGACATCGAGGCAGCCAAGCAGATCATCCTCGGCACCGCTCGCAGCATGGGCCTGGAGGTGACAGAGTGATTTTCGGAGGGGACCCCCAGGCCTGGATCAGATCACGTGGAAGGAAATAGGAAGTCTATGGCCGGCAAGAAGTATAGAGAGTCAAGAAGCCGAGTGGAGCAGCGCCTCTATGAACTGGCGGAAGCCATCGGACTCATGCAGGAGATCCGGTTCGCGGGCTTCGACGAAACCGCCGAAATCTCGATCAGATTGGGTGTTGACCCGAAGCATGCCGATCAGATGGTTCGCGGAACGGTGGTTCTACCCCACGGCCTGGGAAAGTCGGTCAGCGTGTGCGTGATTACCTCGAGTGAGAAAGTAAAGGAAGCGGAAGAGGCTGGGGCAGAGTTCGTGGGCGGCGAAGACCTGGTCAAAAAGATTCAGGGCGGATGGCTTGACTTCGACGCAGTTGTGGCCAGCCCGGATATGATGAAACTGGTGGGACGCCTGGGAAAGGTTCTGGGGCCGCGTGGCCTCATGCCTAATCCCAAGGCAGGTACCGTAACCTTCGATGTTGGAGGTGCTGTACGGGAGATCAAGGCAGGGAGAGTCGAGTTCAGGGTTGACAAGAACGGAATAGTCCATGCCCCTTTTGGCAAGACCTCGTTTGAAAAACAGCACCTGACTGAGAATGCACTCAGCCTGATCGAAGCCGTGATTAGTGCCCGCCCCGCTTCCTCCAAAGGAAGATATCTGCAGGGTGTCGCTGTCACATCGACCATGGGACCGGGGATAAAGTTAGACGTTGCTCAACTGGGGTAAGGCTCGAAAACTCGGATAACGATCATGAACAGGACAGAAAAGCAGAAAACAGTAGAGCAGTTGCATCAAGTCTTTTCTGAAAGTACAGCCGTCCTTCTGATCAACTTCAGTGGCATCGGAGTTGCCCAGGAGACGGAACTCAGACGGGGCGTGACAAAGACGGGGCGCTACCAGGTGGTAAAGAACACGCTGGCCCTGCGAGCTGCGAAAGAAACGCCGCTGGCGGAACTGACTGAACATTTTCAGGGGCCTACCGCGATCGCCTTTACCCGGGAAGACCCGGCAGGGTTGGCCAAGTCGCTGAAGGCGTTCCTCAAGGACCATCCGCAGATGTCTTTTAAGGCGGCCGTTCTCGATCGGCAGACGTTGTCGGCCGAGCAGGTCAGCGCGCTGGCGGAACTGCCGGGCCGCGAGGAGTTGCTTGCGAAGCTTGTGGCCCTCATGCAGGCTCCTCTGACCAGCCTCGCGGGAGCTCTTCAATCGCCGCTGAGAGCCCTGGGTTCGGCGCTGAAGCAGGTAGCGGAGAAAAAACAGGAATAGAGGAGATTAAGACTATGGCTATCAAGCGCGAAGAAGTACTAAGCTGGATCGAGCAGGCCTCGATCCTGGAAGTCAACGAACTGGTGAAGGACATGGAGGAGAAATTTGGAATCACTGCGGCAGCAGTGGCTCCCATGGCCGTAGCTCCAGGGGCCGGAGCGGGCGCAGCAGAGGAGGCCGAGGAGAAAACGGAATTCGATGTCGTTCTCACCGCGATGGGAGAGAAGAAGATCAATGTAATCAAAGCGGTTCGGGAGGTTACGACCCTTGGCCTCAAGGAAGCCAAGGATCTGGTCGAAAGCGCACCCGCGACGGTCAAAGAGGGGGTTAGCAAAGAGGAGGCGGAGGACATGAAGGCGAAGTTTGAGGCTGTCGGCGCCTCCATGGAGATCAAGTAATCAGGATCAGGGGGTCCAGACGGGTTGATTGTGTTGCCATGTCTGATGTGGTAGCCTGAAGCGTTTTAAGCGTACGTGTGCTTTCTTGCCAACATGACGGGGGACTGGTGGCACTCCTTTTTCAGCGTTTCTTGACGGAAACAACGTGATGGCGGTATCTGCATCCCTCTCACCGGGGATGTGCAACACAGTAGCTGAAACTTGCTGAAGGTTTCTACATCCCTTTTGCTCACCGTTTTGGCCCCTACCAGGACCGCGGGGTTTCTGCGCCTAGCAGTCGGTAGTAAAAGTTGCACACGGTCGCGCGCCAGGGAACTGCATTCGCTGGCAAGGCAGAAGGAGGAGATCGATGCTGGGTCATATGCGACGACGAGAAACACAGCCAGAGGGTGCACATTTCTGGCGCCCCTCGCGATCTTGCGTCTGTCGCGCCAGCCACAAAGGCCATCGTGCTGGAAGGCAGCGAGTACAAAGCATGGCCTGCTTCGGTTCGCCTTGCATCTGCACCCACGGTACCCGCAACGTGGCTCGAGGAACTTTCACCACGGGCTACTAGGCTAGGTCGACGACCCTGGCCCCCGAGTTATTAGGAGCACTGAGGGATATATGGCCGAATTTATCGAGAACACTTATCGCAAAAGAGTTGACTTTTCAAAGATTCCCTCGGTTTTTCCGATTCCAAATCTCCTCGAGATTCAAAAGCAATCCTACTCGCGTTTTCTTCAGTCCACCCTGGAACCGACTGAGCGAGACGACACGGGACTCCAATCGGTTTTCAACTCTGTCTTTCCGATTACGGACTTTCGCGGGACCTCTTCGCTGGAGTTTGTGGAGTACTCGATTGGCGAGTGGGAAGGAAAGTACAGCATAGAGGAATGCAAAGAGAGAGGGATGACCTACGCCGTCCCGCTGCGGGTCAAGATCCGTCTCGTCGTGTGGGACACTGACCCGAAAACGGAAGTCAAGACGATCCGGGATATCAAGGAACAAGAAGTGTACTTCGGAGATATTCCCGCCATGACAGAGAACGGAATTTTTATTATCAATGGAACTGAGCGGGTGATCGTAAGCCAGCTTCACCGCTCTCCGGGGGTCTTCTACGAGGCAAATCCAGACAAGATCTACTATCTGGCCAAGATCATTCCCTATCGCGGGTCCTGGGTTGAGTTAGAGCACGACAAGAAGGGGTTGCTCAACGTCCGGATCGACCGCAAGCGCAAGTTCCTTGCCACAACATTTCTGCGAGCTCTCGGCTTGAATTCCGACGCAGACATTCTTTCGACCTTCTATCGGCCGAGTCGGATCCGCGCCAAGGGGAAGAAGCTGTTCTGGGGGATCGACGACAATCTGGTTGGCCGTCGGCTTGTGGTAGACATTCCAGCGCCGGGAAAGAAGAAGGGCGTCTTAGTAGCTGCAGGTCGAAAGGTCACTCGAAGCGCCCTGACTCGACTGAGAAAGGCCAATGTTCAGCAGGTGGAAGTAAAGATCGACGATCTTATCGGGTCCTTTTGCTTGAGTGAGTTCGTCGATGCGGACTCCGGAGAAATCCTGGTCGAGGCAAACGGAGACGTCAATGGCAGTGTGATCAACGCACTCGTGGAGGCGGGTTTTAAGGAGTTCGATGTTTTCTTTCCGGACCGAGACGATGTCGGAGCCATTCTGGCCGACACACTACGCAAGGACTCAGTCAAGAACACAAACGATGCTTTGATCGAGATTTATCGTAAGCAGCGCCCCGGTGATCCACCGACGCTCGAGACTGCGACGGCACTGTTTCACGGCATGTTCTTCGACCCCCGAAAATACGATTTTTCCAAAGTCGGTCGACTGAAGTTCAACATCAAGCTTGGCCTGGACAGCCCCCTGGACGAGAAGACCCTGAGCCCCCAGGACTTCTACGAGGTGGTCCGGTACCTGCTGCGACTCAAACAGAACCTGGGAACGTCCGACGACATTGACCACCTCGGAAACCGGCGGGTCAGGGCCGTTGGAGAATTGCTCGAAAACCAGTTTCGAATTGGTCTGGTCAGGATGGAACGCGCAATCAAGGAAAAGATGTCGGTCCATCAGGAAATGGCGACAGCAATGCCTCACGATCTCATCAACGCCAAGCCAGTCATGGCGGCCATTCGTGAGTTTTTTGGAAGCAGCCAGCTGTCTCAGTTCATGGATCAAACGAACCCGCTTTCAGAGATTACCCACAAGCGGCGGCTCTCCGCCCTGGGCCCTGGAGGACTGAGTCGAGAGCGAGCCGGGTTCGAAGTCCGCGACGTCCACCCGACACACTATGGCCGTATCTGTCCCATCGAAACACCGGAGGGCCCCAACATCGGCCTGATTTCCTCCCTCAGTACCTACGCTCGTGTGGACGAATTCGGCTTCATTGAATCGCCGTATCGAAAGGTGGAAGACGGCCGCATCATAGATTTCGTCGTGATTCGAAACGGTGGAAAGACGGACTTCAAGAAAGGTGAGATCTACAAAAGGGACGAGGTCGACCGGGTTAATGTCAAGCTCAGGACCGCCAGAAGCAAGGCCCTCTACGATCCCCACGCCTTTTATCTGACGGCCTGGGAGGGGGACAAGCACTTCATCGCTCAGGCCAACATCGAAGTCGACAAGAATCAGCGCATACTGGCAGATCGCATTAGTGCCCGACATCAGGGGAACTTTGTGTTCACGCCCGTTGCGGAGATTGCATACGTCGATGTCAGCCCCAAGCAGCTCGTGAGTGTAGCAGCGAACTTGATTCCGTTCCTGGAGCACGACGACGCCAACCGGGCACTCATGGGCTCGAACATGCAGCGCCAGGCGGTGCCTCTGGTGCACGCAGAAGCCCCCTTAGTGGGAACGGGAATAGAGTATATTGCGGCGCGCGATTCCGGTGCAGTGGTCATCTGCAGGAGATCGGGTATGGTGGAGAACGTCGATGCGGAGCGGATCATCGTTCGTGCTGTCGAGGGGGTGGCGAGCAACGAGCACGGGGTGGGCGTCGACATCTACAAAATGACCAAGTTTCAGCGCTCCAATCAAAACACGTGTATCAATCAGAAGCCGCTCGTGTCGGAAGGCGACGAGGTGAAGCAGGGCCAGATTTTGGCAGACGGGCCTTGCGTCGAGAATGGTGAGCTGGCTCTAGGGCGCAATATCCTGGTCGCCTTCATGCCCTGGCTGGGATGCAATTTTGAAGATGCCATTCTGGTGAGTGAGCGTTTGGTAAAGGCTGACTTGTATACCTCAATACATGTTGAAGAGCTCGAAGTCGAGTCCCGCGATACGAAGCTTGGAGCCGAAGAAATCACTCGTGATATCCCCAATGTGAGTGAATCGATCCTGGGTGACCTGGACGAAAGCGGCATCATTCGAATCGGGGCCACCGTCAAACCGGGAGACATCCTGGTGGGAAAAGTGACCCCCAAGGGCGAAACCCAGCTGACTCCTGAAGAGAAACTGCTGAGGGCTATCTTCGGAGAGAAAGCTGGAGAGGTGAAGGACGCCTCATTGTATTCCCCTCCAGGCATTGAAGGTACTGTTGTCGATGTAAAGATTTTTTCCCGCAAGGGAGTCGAAAAAGATGCCAGGTCCGAGCAGATCGAGACGGCGAAGGTGTACAGGCTGAACAAGGACCTCAAGGATGAAATCCAAATTCTCAAGGACGAGGGAGCGCACCACATTATCTCGCTTCTGGATGGAAGCAAGGCGGTCTCCAAGGTTGAGGATAAGGACGGTGTGAAGGTGGCGTCGAAGGGCGACAAATTCACCCGAAAATTGCTTTTGAAACTGAGGTACGCCGAACTTCTAAAAGTCAAGACGACAGCGGCAAAATTGAACAAGGTAGGGCAGGTCGAGGCCGAGACCCAAAAGCAGATCGAGCTGCGAACCAAAGCTCTTGCGGAGAGAATCGAGCGGATGCAGAAGGGTGATGACCTGCCTCCCGGAGTCATCCGAATGGTCAAAGTCTATGTGGCCATGAAGCGAAAACTCTCGGTGGGAGACAAGATGGCCGGCCGCCATGGCAACAAGGGTGTAATTGCACGAATTGTGCCGGAAGAGGACATGCCCTATCTTCCCGACGGAACTCCGGTTGAGATAGTCCTGAATCCCCTCGGAGTTCCCTCCCGAATGAACGTTGGCCAGATTCTCGAAACCCATCTCGGTTGGGCGGCCAAAGTGCTGGGGCTTCACTACGCGACGCCCGTGTTCGATGGGGCAAGTGAGCTTGAGATCAAGGCTGAGCTCAAGAAGGCCGGTCTTCCGCAAGAGGGGAAGTCCGTTCTTCTTGATGGTCTGAGCGGGGAAGCCTTCGATCAGAAGGTGGCGGTCGGGTATATTTACATGCTCAAGCTGAGTCACCTGGTCGAAGACAAGATCCACGCACGTTCGATTGGTCCCTACAGTCTGATTACTCAACAGCCTCTGGGAGGGAAAGCCCAGTTTGGTGGGCAACGCTTCGGAGAGATGGAGGTCTGGGCGCTGGAGGCCTACGGAGCGGCTAGCATTCTCCAGGAGCTCCTGACCGCCAAATCCGACGACGTTCAGGGAAGAGCCAAGATCTACGAAGCGATTGTGAAAGGCGAGTCTCTGTATAGTCCGGGAATCCCCGAGTCCTTCAATGTTTTGATTCGCGAACTGCAGTCGCTAGCCCTGGACGTGGAACTTATTGAAAAGCCCACAAAACTGCCACCTCCCCTTGAGACGCAGCTGAAGGAGACTGATCTTCTCGAGCAGGTGCTGGGTGAAGAGAAGGCGACGCAGGAGGCTGAGGCGACTTGACTGGGGCGGCGATTGCCTTGATTGGAGACCATTAATAGGGACGGAGATCTAACTTTGAGACTATTTCGAGAACAAGTTGATAAGAGCCAGTTACTCAAAAACTTCGAGGCAATCCGAATTGGTCTGGCCTCGCCTGAGAAAATCCGGTCCTGGTCTAGCGGAGAGGTAACCAAGCCGGAGACTATCAATTACCGAACCTTCAAGCCAGAGCGGGACGGCCTGTTCTGTGCCCGTATCTTTGGCCCCGTCACCGATTGGGAATGCCTGTGTGGAAAGTACAAACGCATGAAGCACCGCGGAGTGATCTGTGACAAATGCGGTGTGGAAGTAACACTCTCCAAGGTTCGCAGGGAGCGTCTGGGCCACATCGAGCTCGCCAGCTCTTGCTCCCATGTCTGGTTTTTCAAGGGCCTTCCCAGCCGGATCGGTCACCTACTGGATATCACACTGAGGGATCTCGAGCGAATCCTTTATTTCGAAGCCTATGTAGTTCTGGACCCGGGCGAGGCTCCGCTTAAGGCCAAGGAACTGCTCACCGAGGATCGGTTTAGAGCCCTTCAGGCAGAGTATCCCGGCCAGTTCGAGTCCGGCATGGGCGCGGAGGCTATCAAAGAGCTATTGAGACGTGTCGACGTGGAATCACAGGCCGTCGATCTACGCTTCCGCATGAAGAACGAAACCTCCCAGTTGAAGCGGTTGAAATTCTCCAAGCGCCTCAAGGTCGTGGAGGCATTTCGAAAGTCTGGAAACAAACCGGAATGGATGATTATGGATGTCATCCCGGTCATCCCTCCCGAGCTCAGACCCCTGGTTCCACTGGATGGAGGTCGGTTTGCGACCTCGGATCTGAACGATCTCTATCGGCGGGTTATCAACCGGAACAATCGCCTCAAGAAGTTGATCGATCTGCGCGCTCCCGAGGTTATCATCCGAAACGAAAAGAGGATGCTTCAGGAAGCAGTCGATGCCCTTTTCGACAATGGCCGACGCGGTCGGGTATTGCGGGGAGTCAAGAACCGACCTCTGAAGTCTCTTTCTGACACCCTCAAGGGAAAACAAGGGCGTTTCCGGCAGAATCTTCTAGGAAAGCGAGTCGACTACTCAGGTCGTTCCGTGATTGTCGTCGGTCCCGAGTTGCGACTGCATCAGTGTGGGCTTCCCAAGATCATGGCCCTGGAATTGTTCAAACCGTTTATTTACAGCCGCCTCGAGAAAGAAGGCCACGCAGCCACCATCAAGGGCGCCAAGGAAATGGTCGAAAACCAGGAGCCAGTGGTCTGGGACATCCTTGAGGATGTGATCAAACAACACCCCGTGATGCTCAACCGGGCTCCAACCCTCCACCGCCTGGGCATTCAGGCATTTGAACCCGTCCTGGTGGAAGGCAAGGCGATCAAGATCCATCCTCTGGTCTGCACTGCCTTCAACGCTGACTTTGACGGTGACCAGATGGCGGTCCACGTCCCCCTCTCCCAGGAGTCGCAGATTGAGGCGTCGGTCCTGATGCTTGCCAGTAACAATGTCTTGTCCCCGGCGAACGGACAGCCTCTGGCGGTTCCCAGCCAGGATATCGTTCTAGGCTGTTACTACCTGACCTCCAAGCGTCAGGGAGCAAGGGGCGAGGGGCGGCCTTTCGCGAGCATGGCCGAGATTTATCATGCTCTGCATGCCGGGGAAATCGAAATTCGCACTCCTATTCAACTGCGACACCGGGGAGGGCTGCTGGATCTGGTTAAACTCTACGATCAACAGGCTGTGCTGAGATGCGAGGAGGAACAGGTCGAGAGCGGGATGATCGACACTACGGTAGGCCGAGCCCTCTTCAACGATCAACTCCCGGAGGACATGCCTTTCGTCAATGGTCTGCTTAAGAGAAAGGGCCTCGGTCAGCTTGTCAACTACTGTTACCTCCGCTGCGGGCTCGAGCCGACCGTGACCATGCTGGACCGGTTGAAAGACGTTGGTTTTCAGTTTGCGACAAAAGCCGGCTTTACGGTCGGTATCGACGACCTCGTCATTCCCGAGAACAAGGCAGGACTGGTAGAAGCGGCTGAAAAAGAAGTCATCGAGGTGGAACAGCAGTACTTGGACGGTGCGATTACCAATGGCGAGCGGTACAACAAGGTGGTTGCGATCTGGTCTGATGTCACTGAGAAGATTTCGGAAGAAATGTTCGCTTCAATGTCGGATATGAGAAAAACGGGGGAATTGAATCCAATCTTCGTAATGGCCGACTCCGGCGCGCGAGGCAGCAAGCAGCAGATTCGCCAGCTGGCGGGTATGCGAGGCTTAATGGCCAAACCTTCAGGCGAGATCATCGAGACCCCGATCACCGCAAACTTTCGCGAAGGTCTGACGGTTCTACAGTACTTCATTTCAACTCACGGTGCGCGTAAAGGCTTGGCCGATACTGCGTTGAAAACCGCTGATTCGGGTTATTTGACCCGCCGTCTCGTGGATGTGGCCCAGGATGTGATCGTCACCAAGCAAGACTGTGGATGTCTTGAGGGTTCCAACATTACGTCCCTGGTCGAAGCTGGGGAGACCATTGAGGTCCTCCGCGATCGAATCGTGGGCCGAGTTGCGCTGGATCGCGTGGTCGATCCTCTTACGGGAGAGACCATCGTTGAGGCCAATGATCTGATCGTCGACATCAAGGCCGATGAGATCCAGGCGGCCGGTATAGAAAGTGTCCAGATTCGCTCGGTGCTCACCTGCAAGACCAAGAGAGGCCTGTGCAAAATGTGCTACGGACGGAACCTCGCGACCGGTGAACTGGTCGAGTTGGGAGAAGCCGTTGGAGTCCTGGCCGCCCAGTCGATCGGAGAGCCCGGGACCCAGCTCACGATGAGAACGTTTCACATAGGTGGGGCTGCCAGCCGAATTGAAGAACAATCCACTGTCGATTCTAAACACGGAGGGACCGTGAAGTTTCTACGGGTCCAGACGGTTAAGGACAAGGACGGTAACCTGGTCGTCATGAACCGAACGGGCAGTCTCCTGCTTCACGATTCCAAGCAACGAGAAACAGAGCGATATGCAGTGGTGTACGGTGCCAAGCTACTGGTCAAAGAAGGGCAGAAAATAGAACCTGGGAAGAGCCTCGTCGAATGGGATCCCTTCACCTTTTCGATTCTCACCGAGAGCGGCGGCATTGTTTTCTTCAAGGACATCCTCGAGGGTGTGACCATGAGGGAGGAAGTCGATGAGGTCACCGGTCTTTCGCGAAAGGTGATCACGGACAGCCCTGATGAAAAGAGACAGCCGCGGATTGAGATAAAGAGCAAGAAGGGCAAGGTGGTCAAGTCCTATTTGATTCCGTCAAAAGCCCACCTGATGGTCGAAGGGGGAGACGAAGTCCATCCTGGTGATACACTGTCGAAAATCCCGCGGGAGACCACAAAGACGAAAGATATTACGGGCGGGCTGCCGCGAGTTGTCGAGCTGTTCGAGGCCAGAAAGCCCAAGGAAACGGCTGTTATCACCGAAATCGACGGGGTCGTGACCTATGGTGGGATTACCAGGGGACAACGAAAAATTGTTGTAGAGAACAAGGAAGCTGAAACTACAGCTGAGTACCTGGTCCCGCGGGGTGTCCATATCAACGTTCAGGAGGGCGAGGCCGTCAAGGCCGGCGAAGCTCTGATGGACGGACCTCGAAACCCCCATGACATTCTCCGTGTGCTGGGCGAAAAAGAACTGCAGGGCTACCTCGTAAACGAAATCCAGGAGGTGTATCGACTACAGGGTGTCAACATCAACGACAAGCACATAGAAGTGATTGCCAGGCAGATGATGCGCTGGATCAAAGTTGAGGATGTCGGAGATACGGAGTTCCTGCTAGATGAACAAGTCGACAAATTTGGGTTTGATGAAGAAAATGCCCGCATTGTGGAGGAAGGCGGACAACCGGCCACGGGTAGACCTCTGTTGTTGGGGATCACGAAGGCGTCACTGAGTACCGATTCCTTCATCTCGGCTGCGTCTTTCCAGGAGACGACGAGGGTGTTGACTGAGGCGGCGATCAGCGGGAAGGTCGACTATCTTCGTGGCCTCAAGGAGAATGTGATCATGGGCCGCCTGATTCCCGCCGGAACCGGCATGGCGAATTATCGGGAAACGGAGATCGAGAACCCCTTTCAGAAGACTGCCGAAGCCCTCGAGTTGGTTGGCGAGGGCGGTGATGAGCTGACCACTAGTATTGGAGCTCAGTGAGCCGCTGCCTGCGTTTCTCGTCTCGTCTCCGCTGACCCAGCAGCAGTTTCATCCTCGGGCATTACCGGCGCCCCCATCCCCCTCCTGGAAGGCCAGCAGGTTCCGCGACTCCTGAAGCTCAGGGCGGCTGGGCATCGGGGACGGTCCCCCCCGGCCCTT
The DNA here is from genome assembly GCA_964565865.1 of uncultured Acidobacteriota bacterium. Lineage (GTDB taxonomy): Bacteria > Acidobacteriota > UBA6911 > RPQK01 > CBDAPI01 > CBDAPI01. The sequence goes on from CAZMGM010000029.1 coordinate 12,147, forward strand.
ACATAGCAATTACTTTTCATTCTCTGGCGTCAGGATGCCAGATGTAAATCGAGCCCAACGAAACACAGCAGGGCTATGCTAATGAGGCCGTTGACTGTGAAAAATGCGAGGTTGACGCGACTGAGATCATCGGCCTTTACCAGGCTGTGTTCGTAAAGAAGGCTGATTGCAACGACGGTGAAGCCGATCCAGCTAAGCCAGGACAGCCCAGAGACCCGGAAAGCGAGGAACAGGAAACCCAGCATCACGAGATGGAAAGCTCTGGAAATTCGCAGTGAATTCTGGATCCCGAAGCGCTTCGGGATCGAATGCAGGCCCATTTTCAGGTCAAAATCAACGTCCTGGCAAGCATAAATCACATCGAAACCAGCTGCCCAAAAGGCCACAGCTAGGCCGATCAGAAAAGGGTCCCACTCGATGCTACCCAGCACGGCGACCCAACCTCCAACGGGAGCAATGGCCAGCGACAGTCCTAGAAACAGATGGGAAAGGGGAGTGACCCTCTTGGTGAGGCTGTATGCGAACACGATGACAATGGCCAGAGGAGCCAGCACTAATGCGAGCCTGTTTAGGTTCCAGGCTGCCAAAAAAAACAGGGCCATTGAGACCAGAGTAAAGAGGGTGACAAAGTTCCGGCTAAGCTGCCCGGCCGGGAGGGCGCGAGAGCTTGTTCGCGGATTCAGGGCATCGAATCGGTGATCGGCCAGGCGGTTGAAAGCCAGAGCAGCACTTCGTGCGCCGACCATAGCGACGAGAATCCAGGCCGATTTGTGCCAGGGCGGGAGGCCGCTCGATGCGAGAAAAGCCCCAAGGAAGGCGAAGGGCAGTACAAAAATGGTGTGCTGAAACTTGATCATTTCCAGCACGAGCAGTAGTTTTCTAATCACGGAAGAATACCTCCCTGAGCCGAGGAGGCCCGCGTACACTTTAAAGCAGTCCAAGGTGAAAGTCGCGCGCAACGGGACCCGCGGGACTTCTACCACTGGAGTAAACGCTGAGAGGCCAAGGTTCTTGGTTGGGTGCTCGTTGCCACTTGCTCCCACCAAAGTCCACTAACTTTCAAGACAGAACAGCCAGGCATCAGCCTTCCGTTTCCGCAACGGTGAGTTGAGGCTCGACCGTTCTGTGCGTCGCCTTAGCCGACCAGAAAGTGTTCCCGGTTCACTTTGCACTTTGGACTTTCCGTGGCCACTGGTAATCTGGTAACCATGCTGGGAAAGGTTCATGCCGTCAAGTTGGAGATCTACCGATTGCTTTTCACATCCGTGGCCGATGAAATGGGGAGTGTGCTGAAGCGAACTTCTTATTCCCCCAACATCAAGGAGAGAAGGGATTACTCCTGTGCCGTCTTCGATGCCCAGGGACAAGTGCTGGCGATGGGAGATCACATGCCCGTGCACCTGGGATCCATGCCCCTTTCGGTGGATTGGGCCTTGAAGGAACTCGATCTGGAGTCTGGAGACATTGCAATCCTGAACGATCCGTTCGGGGGAGGAACTCACCTCCCGGACATTACCATGATCATGCCGGTCTACGGAGAGGATCTGAATCAGCCGCCTCTCTTTTATGTGGCTTCGAGGGCCCATCATTCCGACGTGGGAGGAATGTCCCCCGGTTCGATGCCGATCAGCACCGATGTTTTTCAGGAAGGGATACGAATTCCCGTCCTCAAGCTCTATCGGCGAGGACAGCTTAACTCGGACATCCTTAAGCTAGTGCTTTCCAACGTCAGAACTCCAGCGGAACGGGAAGGCGATCTGGCGGCGCAAGTGGCTGCACTGCAGGTTGGTAACAAAAGACTCTTCGAACTGCTCAAGAAGAATGGAAGAAATGAGATCGAAGTGTATTGCCACGGTTTGCAGGACTACGCGGAACGACTGATCCGCAGGGTAGTTGAGCAAATCCCGGACGGCACTTACCGCGCCGATGACTTACTGGATGACGACGGGCAGGAGCGGCACAGAGCGCGGACCGGCATCAAGATTGCAGTTACGATCGATGTCTCGGGTGACTCGATGCGGATTGACTTTGAGGGCACTGATCCCCAGGTTGGAGGATGTGTGAATGCGGTAGAAGCAGTGACCCGGTCTGCGGTCTGCTATGTGATTCGCTGTCTTGCTCCGGCTCAGGTCCCAAGCAGTGCAGGCCTTATGCGGCCGGTCCAGGTGAAGGTGCCGGAGGCAACGGTTGTAAATGCCTCCTATCCAGCTGCCACGGTGGGGGGCAATGTCGAAACCTCTCAGAGAATCGTTGACGTGCTTTTGAAAACCCTGGCGATCGCTCTTCCGGATCGGATTCCAGCCGCCAGCAGCGGGACAATGAATAACATCACGCTGGGGACGATCCACCCTGTTTCGCAGCAGCCCCTCACATACTACGAGACGATCGGTGGGGGAATGGGAGGAGGGCCTGAAGGCCCTGGAAACCATGGTATCCATACCCATATGACCAACTCCCTTAACACTCCGATTGAGGCACTGGAAAGAGCTTTTCCAGTGAGAGTCCGCGAGTATCGACTGCGTCACGGGTCGGGCGGTGCAGGCCGTCACCCGGGCGGAGACGGCATCGTGCGTAGCTTTGAGGTTCTAACCGGGTGCCAGGCTACGGTTCTTTCCGACCGTCGTCGATATGCGCCATACGGCCTAAAAGGCGGGAGGGCCGGTAAGAAGGGAGCTAACCACGTGATTGCGAAGGGCCGTCGCAAAAGACTTCCTTCCAAGACCTCGGTGTGGCTAGAACCGGGAGACTGCCTGGTCGTTGAGAGTCCCGGGGGAGGGGGATGGGGCAGTGCACAGGTGCGTCGCCAGCCACGTTCCCGGGGTACTACCCGGGGAAGAACTGCACCGCCCCGGAGACGACAGCCGAAGCGCTAGTAGTCCGAGGGTGCAGCCCCACGGGTCACCGACTAAGCCAGTCGGACCCCGGTCAGGGCTCGACCGGGAGCCTTTAACCCCAGATCAAGGTCCTAACGGGTGTCGTTCTTTCTTGACGGTTCTACCCGAAGGACGATCGTTTCACAATCCCCAATGCCAGCAGTGAAACTGAAACGCATCCAGCCCCAAACTTAAAATCGTCCTCCTCGTGCGTCATTCTTAAGGCCTAAGGCCAGGATCCAGGTCACCTTATTCGAGGAAGCTTCAAGGGAAGCCGGCCAACTGTTAACATATTTGTCAGGTGTATTATTGAAAACCTGCACTCCTGGAGACCGGCTTTGAAGGACACTCTCCGACAAAAGCTCCTGCTGCTGATCCTGCCTCTGTGCTTGATCCCTCTGGTGGGGATCTCCTTTTTCTCCTACTACCAGGCGAAGGAGCGAATTACGGAGGATCGAATCGCGCTCTACCTCGAGCAGATTGCTCAGGGAGTGGCTAACACGATAAGGCTCAGTCTGGTGGAACGCCAGGAAGAGATCTGGGCTCTTCGACTCTTCTTCCGCGAATACATGATCAACCCTGAAGGGCCGGCTCCCCGCGACCTTCTCGATGAAATGGTGCAGATCCACGAAGTATACGATTTGTTGATTCTGTTCGACGTGGAGGGTCGGATTCTGCTGATGAATATGACTAGCCGGGACTCGGGTTCACAGGGACAGCCGTCCGTTTTGGATCGGGAACAAGTTGAGGCGCTGACCGGTCAGGATCTGACTCGCTTTACGCCTGACAAGCTGTGGCTGCGGGAGATTCGGGCTGACCGGCCCAGCTTCATTGACTGGCACGAATCTACCCTCATCGGCCGGCTTTATTCCTACCAGGATGAAGATGTTGCTTTGCGATCATCGATTGGCTTCGCCGTTCCCATCCACAACGAGAAAGGGATCGTGATCGGAGGAGTCCTGGGGCTCATGAACTGGGAGTATGTCCAGGAGATATTGGATTTTCTGGAAGAGGAGTTTGAGAACCGCTCCCTGCCGTCCGGATATGGGTTTCTGTTTGACCGCGATGGCGACACCATTATTGGGCACAAGTACCGGCGGAATCGGATTCTGAGAGGAACCGAAGCCGGCGTGAACCGGAATAATTATGGGACAAGTCTGATTGTGGACCATGGGCTGACCCGAGTGTCAGAAGTGGTCCAAGACATGCTTCGAGACCCCGTCGTCAACGACGTGACTCATGTGGGTTACGAGTACCCCCCGGGCACGGTCAAGATCAGTGGACTGGCGGAAATTGATCATGAATACTTCAACTGGGTCTGTGGCGTGGGAATGAATGATGAGGACATTTTCTCTCCGGTTCAGGAACTCAAGAACGTCTTGATTGCCGGCGCTGTTCTCACATCTCTTCTGGTCGTCCTGATCACTTTTTGGGCAGCGCGCCAATTCACTACTCCTCTGAAAGAGCTGACGGCGACCGCACGAAGGATCGCCCGCGGAGATTCGAGCCGGCGCGCCAGCATTTCCAGCAGGGACGAAATCGGTGAACTGGCAGATACGTTCAACAATATGGCAGATTCTCTGGAGGAGCGAAGCCAGGCTCTCATCGATTTGAACCGGAGCCTGGAAGAAAAGGTTCTGGAACGGACCGGCGAGCTGGAGGAGAGCCACCGCACGATCGAAGAAGCCTACGAGGAATTGAAAGAGGCTCATGTTCAGCTGGTTCAGAGCGAGAAGATGGCTTCGCTGGGCCAACTCGTCGCCGGCATCGCACACGAGATCAAGAACCCGCTGAACTTTATTTACGGCAATACCGATTTTCTCAAGCAATATGTCGAGGAACTGAAAACGATTCTTCACATGTTCGAGAAGCACGCCAACCTCACCCCAACAGGCGCCCGGGCGATCGAGGATGTGAAGCAGGAAAAAGGGTTCGAATTCATCATGGAGGATCTCGGTGAGTTGATCAAGAACTTCGAGGAAGGCGCCCGTCGAATCCACGAAATCATAGGAGATCTGCGGGCCTTTTCCCGGATGGATAGCGATGAGCTCCGACCCATCGACATCCATGAACCGATTGAACTGGCTCTCAACCTCGTGCGGCACGAGTATCGTGACCGCATTGACATCCACAAACAGTATGAAGAGCTTCCCAGTGTCCCGTGCCATTCCGGCAAGATCAGCCAGGTCTTCATGAATCTCCTTACCAATGCCTGCCAGGCTATCCTGGGCCAGGGCGACATCTGGATCCGAACACTGCGCCGAAACGGACACGCCGTGATCGAAGTGAAGGACAACGGGGTAGGCATTTCTACCAGGCATCTGAATCGGATCTTCGAGCCCTTCTTCACAACCAAGGGTGTGGGTCTCGGGACAGGACTCGGATTGAGTATCTCTTACGGGATCATCCAACAGCACAAGGGTACGATTGAAGTCGAAAGCGAGGTAAACGGTGGGACCTGCTTCACGATTCAACTGCCACTGGGAGACGGACCGTGAATCGTGACGCCCGGAAGGGTAAACATAGTCTTCTAGTTGTAGACGATGAGGCCGCTAATCTTCAGAAGCTCCGCCGAACCTTTCTGGGCACCCATCATGTCCTGGAGGCTACCGGGGGAATCCAGGCCTTGGAGATTCTGGAGAACCATTTGGTCCAGGGCATCATTACCGATCAGCGCATGCACGGAATGAGTGGTGTCGAGTTGTTGAAGCGTGCTCTCAAAGTGCAGCCTGATGCCGTCCGAATCATCCTCACGGGTTATACAGAAGTCGAGGACCTCATGGACGCTATTAACGAGGGCCATGTCCACCGGTACATCACTAAGCCCTGGGATCCGTTTACTCTACAGAAAAGTGTCGAGCAGGAGCTCCGGAATAAGGAGCTCAAGCAGGAGAACTTACGTCTGGCCGCAGAGTTACGAAATGCAAACCAGAAACTCCAAAAGGAAAACACTCAGCTGCGGACACAGGTCCAGCGGCTCCAGCATTCCACCTCTAATTTCATTTTCGAGAGCGAAGAGATGAGGCAATTACTGGAGCTGGTGGACCGGGTCGTGGAGACCGACTCCACGGTCCTGATTCAGGGGGAGACTGGGACCGGAAAAGAGCTGCTGGCGCGCTACATTCACCAGAAGAGCAACCGCTCAGCTGGATCTTTTCTTCCGGTCAACTGCGGGGCCGTCCCGGGCGATCTTGCAGAGAGCGCTTTTTTCGGTCATCGAAAGGGAGCGTTTACTGGAGCTACTTCCAACTCAAAGGGCTTTTTTGGTCAGGCCGACAAGGGCACGATATTCCTGGATGAAATCGGAGAAGCCCCCCTGGGTCTTCAGGTCAAGCTTCTGCGTGTTCTCCAGGAAGGTGAGATCCTTCCCGTGGGGGCGACCCTGGCCAAGATGGTTCATGTGAGGGTCATCGCTTCCACGAACCGACGGCTGGCCCACATGGTGGAAGAAGGAACGTTTCGCCAGGATCTCTTTTTTAGGCTGAATGTCTTCTCAGTAACTATTCCTCCTCTCAGAGCCCGCCGTGCAGATATCGCAGTCCTTGCCCGGCACTTTCTGGAGCAGGCCTGTTCGAGGATCGGCAAGGTACCCGTAGAACTAGGCAAGGCCACGCCGAAGCTGTTGCAGCGGTACGAGTGGCCCGGAAACGTCCGGGAACTCGAGAACGAAATGGAGCGTCTCGCCATTCTCAGCCCGGGAGGGCATGAGATCAAGCCTTCTCAGCTAGCAGAAAGAATCCTCTACTCCTCACGGAATCGATTGGACGGGCAGCCTGGCGGTTCTCTTAAGGAGCAGCTCTCGGCTCTGGAAAAGCGCCTGATTCTGGAGGCCTTGAACGCTCATGGAAACAACCGAAGTCAGGCCGCACGCATCCTCGGTATTACCCGCCAAACCATCATATCCAAGCTTAAAAAGTACTAGTGGTCTGTAACACCTGAATCGAAGCTCCTTGAGCAGACCTCGACCCTGATCACTGTCTTGCGCCTCCTCGCCATGCCCCGTCCGCGCGCCTTGACCTGGTCCCGAATGGCTCGCTCATCCACCGCCGATTCAAGTATTAGAGTCCACTAGCAGTGGGTGCCGATCTTGTGCACCCCTTGTTTACTACCATTCCGGGATCGGTCCAAGTTTTCATCTGGGGCATTCTTCCATTGACGGTCAGCACCGGGGTTAAGGAGCCCTAGCCCCGGACGCTTGCGAAAATCCGGACTTGGCAAAGGCTAGGGCCGATCTCCGGGGAAGCTGCACAGCTGATCGTTAACTTATCAGACAGATTCTGTATGAGTGGTTAACACCTTGCTTAAGACCTGTCATGTCAATGGTTTAGATTGATATTACTGCCAGATGGGTGTAAATAAAGTTAACAGAGATGACCGGATAGAATCCTGTTAAGTTAAATAGAAACAACTATTTATGAGAATTGGAACGGTATTTGCATTAAATGGCTGCGGAGGTTTGGTTATGGCTACTTACATTGCTGGCACCTCGCCCCTGGAGGCCAGTCTTATGGCAAGGATTCAAGCTAGAGAGGATGCAGCCTTTCAAGAGTTGTTTAGTCGTTTCCGGCACAAGATCCACCGGACGGCCTTCCGGATATTAAAGGAAGAACAATCTACTCAGGATGCAATCCAGGAGACTTTCATCAACGTGCATCGAGCGGCCACCAAGTTTCGAGGTGATTCGAGGCTTGGCACGTGGATCAACCGAATTGCGATCAACGCTTGTCTGGAGATTCTGCGCCGTGGCAAGAAGCACCAGCAGAGGACGGACGACGATGTGTCCGAGCGCAACGGGGTCCAGGACAAGACGCAACCCACGCCCTTCGAAAGCGTGCGCCGGGCCGAGATTCGAGCAAGAGTCCATCGAGGACTGAGTCGCCTCGGGGAAAAACACCGTAAGGTGGTTCGCCTGCACGATCTAGAAGGGTTTAAGATCCGCGAGATCGCACAGCGCCTCGGCGTTGCTGAGGGAACCGTCAAATCCCGCCTATTCTACGGCCGCGAGCAGCTGAAGTCCGTGTTATAATCCCGCCTTACTCTCCTGGCGGCGGGAATCCATGGCGCTGGCTCACTATCGTCTTCTGCAAACTTCGAGGGAGGACCGACCCAAGCTTCTGTTCGACCTCAAGCTAGACATCCAGGATATACGCTCAGGTTACGATGGAAGCTGGCGGGTTGTCTTTCTTGGAGACTGGCTGGAGAACCCGAATCTCCAGTGGACTCACGACATGGTCCGCGAAATTTCCCTGGACGAGCTGCAACGGATTGATCCCCTGGGAGCTGTCGCCTGGCCGGAGAGCGCAGAAGATTTGATGGGAAACTATGTTTCGAAGCTTCCCGGGCCGCAGATCTGGCGCAGCCGGGAGTTGGGGATCTACTCTAAGCCTCGAGAATCCTTCGAGGACTTTCTCATGCGCTGCCGTGAGGGTCTGATTGTAGAGCGTTCCAAGAGGATGCGAAATCTCAGCGAGCTATTTTTTCACCGCTTTTTGAGACTGGAAAAAAAACTGCACGAGCTGTTGGCTAATGAGGAGGGACTGAAGTCGAACCAGATCTTGAATCTGGAGGCGGATCTGAAAAGACTTTTCTCGGCAGGTCGAGAGAGCCTGAGCCAAATGTTTCTGGAGGATTATTTCCAACTCGTCGAGGTGAAAGGACTGGCATGGGACTTCCCCCGGCGGCCGGAATTTCAGGAACATCTACACGCGCTGGCCTCAGACCTGGTGCGCGCCTATAACGTCATCAGCGTGGATTGTGAAGAGCGGGCAAAGGATATCGAGTCCTACGATGTTCCGATGGGGTCAGTCCAAATCGAGACTCTGGACAGAGGTGTCGTGTGGACCTGAAGGTTGGGGGTGTCAACAGTCAGGAAGCAGTGCTTCTGGCGATGAGCGGCGGTGTCGACAGTTCGGCAGCGGCCTTTCTGCTCCGCGAGTCGGGATTTCAGGTGGTCGGATGTACGATGCAATTGTGGGACTATCGCCGCGATACCAGCCCCGGGAACGGGCGCTTATCCCGTAGCTGCTGTTCTCTGGAGGACGTCTATGATGCGCGCAGAGTCGCTGAGGAGCTGGGGCTTCGTTTCTATGTACTGAACTTGGAGGAGGAGTTCGAAAAGCGCGTGATCGAGCCTTTTGTTCAGGATTACCTGAGCGGGCAAACACCCCTCCCCTGCACTCGCTGTAACACCTTTCTCAAGTTCGATAGGCTTCTAGTGTTTGCCCGTCAAGTCGGGATCGAGAAAGTGGCAACGGGACACTATGCCCGAATCGAGTTTGACCAAGATCGAGGGTATACACTTCACAAGGGTTTCGATGCCTCCAAGGACCAGTCTTATTATCTGTTCGAACTCAGCCAGGAACAGCTGGCCAGTGCGCTGTTCCCGGTAGGGTCCCTGGACAAGAAAAAGGTGCGGCGGATTGCCGAGAAAGCCGGCCTGGCCACAGCTAGCAAGCAGGACAGTCAGGAAATCTGCTTTGTGCCGGATCGCGACTACGCAGGTTTCATTCAGCGCCATGCCGGCGATATCAACTCGGATTTTCTCCCTCTGATCGACGCTCAGCGAACCGGTCCGATCGTTTTCAAAGATGGGTCACAACTGGGGGTCCATTCGGGCTGCTACCAGTTTACGGTGGGACAGCGTCGAGGGCTGGGTATTTCCCACCCACGCCCTCTTTACGTCCTCCGGATCCAACCATCCACAAACACCGTGGTGGTGGGATATCGAGAGGATCTGTTTTCGAGAGGGCTGTCGGCGCACCGGGTCTCGCTGATCAGCGGAGAGTTTCAGCCCCGGCTGCGAGCCTCTGTACGCATCCGATCGCGTCACAAGGAGGCGCCGGCGACGATCCATTTGAAGCGGCGACACAACTCAGATGCTGCGGGTGACTGGTCGGCCAGCCTGGTCTTCGACGAGCCCCAGATGTCGGTGACGCCAGGTCAGGCAGCTGTCTTCTACTCCCGGGATCGAGTCCTGGGTGGGGGATGGATTGAGGCTCCTCTTGCCTAGCAGCCCGTGGTAAAAGGTAGTTTCCAGTAAAGGAACCCCGGTGAGCAGTGTCCCCAAGTCGATCCTCGTAGTTGCTGGAGAGCCGTCGGGTGAAGAGCATGCTGCCAGGTTGGTACAGACACTACGGGATGTTCGGCCGGGATCCTACGAGTGGTTTGGTTCCGGCGGAAGGAAGATGGCCGAGCAGGGCGTCGAGCTGATGGCGGAGGTGGACTCGTTAGCTGCCATCGGCCCAGTAGCTGCCTGCGCCAATCTGTTCCACTACTTGCGCCTCTTCCGGGCGCTTAGGAAACGTATTCGCCAGTCACCACCCGATGTGGCCGTTCTGGTTGACTTTCCGGAGTTCAATCTGAGGCTTGCATCCAGCTTGAAACGCCAGGGAATCCCAGTCTGCTATTTTATCGGACCGCAGGTCTGGGCCTGGCGACCGGGCCGGGTCCGAAGGATTCGGCGCCATGTTTCCAGGATGCTTGTCATCCTGCCTTTTGAGGTTCCGTTTTACCTCCGCCGCGGGGTCAAGGCGATTTACGTGGGGAACCCAACCACACGGCTTTCTAGAAGTCAGGCTGAGCCGGCACACTCGGAGAACGACAAGGCTCTCATTGCCCTTCTTCCTGGCAGTCGCCGAAACGAAATCGAACACATCCTGCCGGTACAGCTGGAGGCTGCTACCCAGGTGCATGCGAGGATTCCTGCATGTTTTCGTATATTGGCTGCGCCCGGGGTCGACGAGGAATTTCTGTGGCGTTCCTGTCGGAATTGGCAGCAGATGCACGATTTAGAGATGGACCTGAGGGTTGTGCGGGGACCCATCGAAGAACAACTTCCCTTGGCTGACTGTGCGATTGTCAAGAGCGGGACCAGTACCCTGCAGGCAATGATGTTGGAAGTTCCCTTTGCAATGGTGTATCGGATGTCGGAACTCAGCTATCGTTTACTACGTCCTTTAGTTAGAACGCAGAGTTTCTGTCTAGCCAACTTGGTGGCAGGCCAAAAGATCGTTCCTGAGTTTGTACAGGGACAGGCGAATGGGAAGGCCATTGCCGCCTACCTGATTGAGCTTTTGTCGAGTCCTGAGAAAATGCGGGAAGTGAAACAAAATCTTCATAATGCATCAAAGAAACTGGGGACGCTTGATGCGTATACCGAGGCGGTAAAGCAGATTGTGAGCCTCGCTGAGGATCCTCGAGAATGAAATTGAAGACAGTAGTTTTCCTGGCAATAATTCCCGCCGGTCTCCTGGGCCAGAATGCTGTGGGGCCGCGGCCACAACCCAAGATCGACGTTTTGAGCTATGACATTGAGATCGAGATCACGCCCGACCGAAGCTCAATTGCTGGCTCTGCACGCGTCACATTCGATGTTGTTGAAGATACGGTTTCGATCCCTTTTACAATTAACAACCGGATCACCCTTTTGGATGTCCGCGACGAACAGAACGAGCGGTATCAGCAATCATTCGACAACTTCGATAGCTCGCACATGACGGTTCGAGGGCCGGATCCCTTCCGGTCCGGCGAGACCCGGACACTGACGTTCCGTTTCGAAGGCATCCTCGAGCTCGAGGAATATGCCTATCTGCAGGACATGCCGATCACCCAGCTCGCTGTTATCAGACCGGAGGGAGCTTTTCTTCTCACGGAGGGAAGGTGGTTTCCCCAGCACCAGCTTCCGATCGACGAAGCAACCTTGCACCTCAAGGTAAGTGTTCCCCTAGGGTTTACGGTTGTTTCTGCAGGTCAACTGCGCGAAATCGAAACCTTTGGTGTGCACGAACGGTTCACCTGGGTCAGCGAAAAGGGGATTGGCCAGTTTCCCGTAGTTGTGGATCGACTTTTTCGGGATCCGCATGAGACCGAACCGATCCCGGTTACGTTGTATGCGTCGGAAGACTTCAGCGGAGACTTCAGCCCCTTTGCCGAAGAGATTGCACGGATGACCGAGTTCTTCACAGAGGAATTTGGAGATATCCAAATTCAACAGCTCAATCTGATAGATATCGGAAACGTCCGCTTCCCGGTCACCGGAGCGGAAGGGATGATTCTTCTCGAAGAGGGAATCGTCGAAGCACCGATTTTTCCGATCATGAAAATGACCTCCAGAGTTTCCGATCAATGGTTTGTTTATCCGGTCGAGATCCTCTCCGAAAGCGACGCCTGGCTCCGACACGGTTTCTCGAACTACGCGGCCCTCCGGTATATCGAAGTCAAGAAGCCGGAAGTTTTCGAAGCGGAGCTGGCCAGGCTTTCCGTTCGAGCTCTGAAATACGAACAGAGGGCTCCGACGATTCAGGGTTACGCGTTGAAAGCAGGCTCGCCGGTGTTCGAGTCGGTAGTGGCAGCCAAGGGGGCCTGGGTGCTTTACATGTTGCGGCAGCTGGTAGGCTCGGATCCCTTTGATGCGCTCTTCAAGCAATGGTACCGAGAGCATGTGATGAGGGGAGAAGTGACGACTGAGCAGTTTGTTGAATACGTAAGCCGCGAGACGGGCCAGAACTACGGATGGTTCTTTCTGCAGTGGATCGAGTCGACCGGGATCCCCGAGTTTCGAGTGGAATATTCGGTCTTTAAGCTGGCCCCGGGCGGTTTTCGGATCCGGGGAAAAATCGAGCAGGACATCGAGCTTTTCAAGATGCCGATGGACATCCTGATCGAAGCCAAGGGGCAGTCGGAGGAAAAGTTCCTGGATTTCAGGGGCAGGAACACTCCTTTTGACTTTGAAGTCGAGACCCTGCCCCTGCGGATCGAGATCGACCCGAAAGGGAAAATTCTTCGAGATTCGGACCTGATGCGGGTGAAGGTCCACATCGCGATTGGAGACGAGTACCGGGAGAGGGGAGAATTCGTCCCCGCAATTCGTGAGTATGAAAAGGGTAAGGACCTCGAGCCCCGAAGCAGCATGGCCCACTTTCGCCTTGGACAGACCTTCTTTCGACAGCACAGTTTCACCAATGCAGCCAACAGTTTTCGGGACGCTCTAAACGGCGACCTGAAACCCCGCTGGGTCGAAGCATACACCCAGCTCCACCTGGGAAAGATATACGATATCCTGGGCGAGAGGCAGCGTGCCCAGGCGGAGTATACAAAGGTCCTCAACAGCGGAGTGACCTACATGGCGATGGACGAAGAAGCTCAGGAACTGATGACCGAGCCTTACAGCCGCCCCCAGACCTATATTAACTAGGTTTAGGATAAGCGCTCGTTGTCACTGGTGCTGTTCCAAGTTCCAAGTCAGCGCTGTCCCGAGACGTCCGGCTTTTCCTTGGGCTCTCGAGTGGAATAGACGCGGGAGGGCCTCGGGTCGTGACCAGGGGATTTAAATCTTTTGGTCGTAGGTTCGAATCCTACAGGGGGCACCAACAGATGTTGATTTTATATGGGTTTAGACTTTTAATAACAATTTAATTACGGTGATTAACACTGCTTGCTGACATGACAGATAAAACCCTTTGGGAACAGATAAAATCAGAATATTCAAACAAAAATATTTATTTGCTCGATAACTTTAGAAGCATTGACGGATTTAATAAAAGACTTGGAACATGGAGTCCCATAACCAATAATTCTAGGTATTACAAATCATTGCTTCTTGAATTTTGCAAGCATCTTGATTTTAAGATATCTCACTCTCTTGGTTCCAAGGAATCATCTCCTCTTCAAATCAATAGTGGGGGGGGATTGAGACATTATCTAGGAAAAATCAAAAATAGAGATCTAGGAAATCCAACTACTATTAAATACTGTGATATGGATATTGACATGGACTATCTTCTGTCTGTAGAAGAAATGTTTTTTCAGAAGATGTCTTAATTGATTCAAAAAATATTTTAGAAATAGGTGCTGGATTTGGAAGGTTGGTGCACTCCATAATCCAAAATTATCCAAATATCAATAAGTATTATGTCGTGGACCTTGATTGGATGTTAGAACTGTCAAGTCAATTTCTTAAAAAAGTGCTTTCTAGTGAAGATTTTAAAAAAGTAGAATTTGTCACAAATACTGATTACATGAATTTAGAGGATATTGATTTAGTAATTAATGTCGATTCATTTCAAGAAATTGAAGAAAAAGTGATTAAAACCTACTTAAGATTTATTTCAGAAAAATCTAGGTTCTTTTATTCTAAGAATGCTGTTTGTAAATATCATCCCTCTTCAGTTGACATTGAACTAGTTGATGAAGATCAATTTTATGCCACACTTAAAATGGGTTTATGTAGAGAGGTCATAGATATTTTTGATTCATCAGAATTAGAAATTGCAAAGAAAAATTATATTGTTAAGTATTGTCCTTCTTCCTTTGAAACTCTTAAACATCAAGATTGTTTTGGACAATACTTATATTACCACTCAGTCTTATATAAGAAGAGTTAATAAATTGACAGTAAAATATACACAGTAATATACACAGTAAAGTTTAAAAGTGTTGGTGGTAAAGGGTTTTAAGTTATGACCATAGGACTCTTAACGGCTACTTCCCCGAAGCACCTCCCCTTCCCACGGCGGGTTTTGAGTTCCAGGTTAAATCTGGCTGGTTCCAGTTGCGGGTTCCTGGGTTAGAGGGTTTTCTTCTGAAAGCTTTTAACCTTCTGCTAAGAAGGCGCGATGAGATCAGGGAAGAGGAGTTTCTGGGTCGTGAGGGGGAATGTGAGGTGTGAGTGTGTCAGCGTTTTGGGCGGGGCACGCCATAAGACTGTGAGTAGGGTTGCGGAAGAGGAGAAGTTATTGTTAAACTGATGCCTTGCGAGAAGGGCCCTAGGGTCGTTCTGAGCAGTGATCTTTGACAACCAGACAGCAGGGTCCAGACGATTGAATCTGAGAGTTTGATCCTGGCTCAGAATCAACGCTGGCGGCGTGCTTAACACATGCAAGTCGAACGTGAAAGGGGCTTCGGTCCTGAGTAAAGTGGCAAACGGGTGAGTAACACGTGGGTGACCTACCCTCGAGTGGGGGATAACGTTTCGAAAGGGACGCTAAT